>DASWMJ010000001.1:0-60182 GCA_036399775.1 Chloroflexia bacterium
CCCGACCAGGGCGACCCACCGGGTCGCCCCTACGGCAACATTCCTTTATTCTGAACTCTTACACGTAAGACCCACTAATTATCAGGCAGCGCGAGCAAAAACGCGGAACTGAAGGACTCAAGTACCGCACCGGCATGACTATATTGCTATGGTGCATATTGTATCTTTGCGCCTACAATATTAGAATGAAGGTTACGCTTTACACCAGGGAAGATTGCGTGGAATGCAGGCGCGTGTGGGACATGCTTGCGCGACTTGCCACGCGGGATGGGTTTGATTTGCAGGAGGCACCCTCGCCGGAGGGCGCGCCCGCTCCATGCGTACGGTTTAGCGCACCCGGCTCGCCATTTCACCGAGCTAACGGGATGACCGAGGAACAATTCATTGCATACCTGGAGGATGCCAGGAGATCGGTAGCAGAGGGCCAGGCCGCTCCACAAGATACGAAGGGCAAGCGCACCCAACCTCCCAGGCGCGCCGGTTCTTTGCCTACTGCCGAGTACGAAAGCGCTCACCCGGTGCGCTCTTTTCTTTGGCGGCACAGGGTAGGAGGCGTGATTTCTTCCCTGTCCGTTTTCCTGGGTCTGGCCTGGATAGCGCCTTTGACTCCATCCTGGGGTTGGGGCAACGGCTTCTACCAGGCAGTCCACAGCGTCTACCGCCTGGTATGCGACCAGCTACCCGAACGTTCGGCGCAGCTTGGCGGCTTGCCTGTTTGCCTGTGCTGGCGGTGTACTGCCATATACGTAGGCTCGCTTCTGTTCGGAATACTCTACACGGTGGGCCGCGATCATGGCCTGGGCCGGCTTACCTGGCTCCGGCGTCCGGTTTCGCTCCCGGTGATGCTCGTATACGGTTTACCTCTCATCCTGGATGGAGCTACGCATGCCCTGGGCCTGAGGCCAGGCATCAGCTATGCCCACTCTCCTGATTTCTGGCTTTCCTGGGAGACATTCTCTCTCGACTGGTGGCTGCGCATCGCGACCGCTTTTATTGCCACAGTGGGCGCGGTGAAGTTCATCTGCCCCCGGTTGGACAAACTAGGTTCTGAGTATGAGAGGCTCTACCAGTCGCGCACTCGCCACAAGCCAACGGCCTCTCTGATTGCGGCGAAGAGCGTCCGCGTACCCTGAGTTTCATTTGCCGATGCCCAGGAAGATGACCGTGTGGTTGCGGCTGCGGTTGCCTTCGCGGGTGGCCTGGGTAGAAGAGCCTACCAGCAGGTATTGGAAGGGGCGGATGAAGAGCACGGGAGCGGTCTCGGAATCGTTATTGCTGTCGCTCCGGTACTTACTCTCTCCGAATTCGAGCGCACCCTTGATGTCCAGGTACATGATGCTGTTGCTGTCTCTAGGCAGGTGCTTGGCGATCTCGCGCCACTGCTCGGTGCTGCCGATGCCTTTGCCGAGGTTGTCCGTTACTGCCTTGACTGCTTCCTCTGCATTCTCCCGGCCTGGGTCGTAGACCACAAGCAACCTGTCCTGGGTGATGCCGGCAACTACCCCTTCCGGGCCGATGTCGCTGAGGTCGTAGAATGAGCCGCCTGCGATACTGAGCTTGTCCGGCCTGCCGTCGGGCGACATCTTGTCCAATAGCGCGCTCAGCACCTGCTCCGCTTTGGGGAGATCGTCTGCGCTCAGCTTGAGTTGGAAGACCCCAGAAGGAACAGGGTCCGCACCCGCAATACGCGGTAGGGTAGTGTCAAAGCTGAGGGCATAGTCGCCGCCTAACAGGGGTATTACGTCGGTTTCGGCGTTGAGGCCTGTAGCTTCCTCGAAGTCGTCAAGGAGCGAGGCCTCACCTTGCTTGCGTGTTGATTCTATCGCGGACTCGATAGCGCTCTTCAGGTCGGTGCCGACAAGGAAGCCGAGGGAGTCTGCCGGTATATCGGATAGCGTGGCTACTTCCGGCTTGGCGTTGGGGTTGACCTGCACTCCCGTACCGGCCATGTATACTTCGGACGCCACGTCTACCTGCATACCGCCTTCCTGGGCGCTCAGGGTCAAGAGCATAGCGCCTTCCGTCGTCTGTACGCCATAGTTGTCCAGTGCTTCGGGGGACACAATCTGCGACTGCTTGTATACCTCGGTCAGGTTGACGTAGAGAGTAAGGATGCGCTCCTGGGGCACCTGGCCGGAGAGGGCTTTATAGGTGGCGTCGTCGCGCAGACCTTTGTCGTCCTTGAACTGGTCAATCACCGCCCGCACCGGCTCGACCTTGCTGCCCACTACTGCCGTAGAAGTGTCGTTTAGGAGGGTGAAGTAGAGGGTGGTGGTATCCGTGACGTACTTGCGTATCTCCATGTCGCGGTACTTCTCCACGACCTCTGCCTTCGCGCCCTGCTCCGTCTGCTTCTTGAAGTCTACGAGCGGACCTTTCTTGTTGAGGGGGTTGAAGTCTATATCGACCAGGCCGACGACGTTACGCCCTACCACG
Source organism: Chloroflexia bacterium (assembly GCA_036399775.1). Lineage (GTDB taxonomy): Bacteria > Chloroflexota > Chloroflexia > QHBQ01 > JADMIH01 > JADMIH01. The sequence continues at coordinate 2,437 of DASWMJ010000001.1, forward strand.
TCCATAACGTCACCTTCGCCGGTGCCGCCCTGGAGCTTTTCCAGGTCGTCCGTGCTGGGAGGCAGGATGGCGATCGTGACGTTGTCGCCCAGGTAACTGCCCAGGGTGTCGAAGTCGGTCACTTCGGGAGTAGCGTCGCTGGTGAGGCCCATGTCGCTGCCCGCCTGGGTAGCCTGGCCCGCTAACTTCGCCCATGCTTCTTTGAAGCCGGGCTGCGACTCGAACGCCTCTTTCATCTTATCGAGGGCGGCTTTCTGTGCTGCATCGGGCGAGGTGTCGAGGGTGATATAGGCCAGGGTGTTTGGGGGCAGCACGCGAGCGGCGCTGGCGGCCGGGCGGTTGAAGAGGTTGAAGTAGACCCAGAAGCCGCCTACGACGATAGCAAACACTAAAACCACGGTAGCGATGCCCGCGACGAGGGGCACCCAACTCGTCTTCCTGAGGCCTTTCACCTGAGCGGGCGGCGCGCCTGAGGGTTGCTCCACACCTGGGGCGCGGAAGCTCTCGCCCTGGGGCGGGGTGTAGGGCTGGGTAGGCTGCGTGCCGCTCAGTGGTTGGCCGGTCTGTGGATCATAAGGTCCACCGGCCTGGCCTGGGGGGTTTCTATCCATGCTATCTTCCTCCTGCTTGTACAGACCCAACAAAAAGAAGTTTTCTTTTATCGATGTGAGGAAAATTGGCGGCTAAGCCGCCAATTTTCCTCACATCGATAACCTCTTTTTCTAGTGGCAAGGTGGCCTCTGACCCCTACATCTGGACTATCAAGGCATTGCGATGTATCCAGCCTTCCTGGCCGTTGGGGAGGGTGATGCGGTAGTAGTCGCCGTCGCGGAAGATGGAGTGGTGGAAATTGCCCTTGGGGAGTTGGGCCAGCACCGTGCCGCCACCCGATTTTGCGTAGACGTTGATGGTCGGCTTGCTGCCCATGAGGAGCACTTGCCAGTTGCCTTTGGATTGGCGCGACGGGGGGCTTGACGCGCCGGTGCGGGGGCCGGGAGCGGGGGTTGGCTTGTTTATGTCAGGGTCCACCAGGCCGTATCCATATGCGCGAGAACCGGGGGAGGGGCCGTATGCCGACTTGAGAAAGGCCAGGATGCCGCTGACGACGCCGGAGGCCAGCTTGCCGGTCTCGTTGAACATCACGGCGCGGTCGGCGGCGCTGGTCACGAAGCCCATCTCTACGATGGCGGAGGGGGTGAAGTTAGAGACGCGGTAGTCGGGCCGCCAGGGTGAGTAAGCATAGTAGCCACGCATGTTGCGCGTGACGTTGCTATCTTCAGGGAGGGCTGTGGCGGCGCGGTAAGAGTCGGTGAGCATGTCCACCAACATGTAATCCTGCACGGCTATCTTGCTGCGCCAGCGTGTGCTGATCTTGAAGCCGCGCGCCGCAGGGGAGGAATTGCCGTCTGCGTGGAGGGCTACGAAAGCGTCCGCGGTGTAGCCGGTGGGCACGGTGGCGGGGAGGATGTCCACTATCACCCCCTGGGCACGCAACAGCCGTGCGCTCCTGTTCGCCACGTCCAGGTTCAGCTCTAGCTCAGAGCGCCCACCGCCGTAAGCGCCGGTGTGGCCGGAGAGGCTCGAAAGGGAAGGGGGAAGTTCGTTGTTCTTGTAATGGCCTACTTGTAAGGCTACCCGGTAGGGGCGAGCGGGGGCGAGCGCGGCGCTGTGCCGTTCGTGGGCGTCGCTGAGGGAATGGGCGCTCGCAGATAGAGACGAGACTAACACGAAGAGGAACGCCAAAAGGGAAGCCGGAACAAGGCGAAGAGAGCGCGTGGACATGATAGCTCCATGATGGGCGGGAAGGACCGGAGAGGGTTCAGAGCAACCGGGGTAAGGGCACTACCTGGCCTGATTATACAAGGCAGGCGCGTAGGAATGCAAGGGCAGACATGCGTAGGGCTGCATACATGCTAGAGGAACACGACCTTCGTATGACAACCTCAGTACGTATGGGCGATTGAAGGTCATCTTGGGACCTGCGTATAATCAGTTTACTTCATGAAGATTCGACGCAAAAGATGAGATCCGAGTTACTTTCCTTAAGCAACAGGATCAGCAAAGCGCGCCACAAAGTAGGTAAGACCTGGGACCGCCTCACAAATATTGGCCGCTCGCCCGAACGCGATGCTTACGCGGTCCACAACCGCGCTATGGAGCACCATAACGCCGGACGCCACAAAGACGCACTGGAAGACTATGCGCGCGCCCTTGAATTGATGCCGGACGACCCCTATGCCCTGCGGAACCGAGGGTTGCTTCTCTATGAATTGGAACGCCATGACGAGGCGCTAAGTGACCTGGCGCGTAGCCTCTACCTCCGCGAGCGATACAACCCGGAGCACCCCGATACACTCAAGGAAAAAGGCGAATTCTATTGTCGTGCTGAACGTTATGAAGATGCCGTCGCGGTCTATAATCGCGCTCTACAGCTGGTGCCAAAACAACCTGAAGTGCTACAGCGCAGAGGCATCGCTCTCAACAGGCTCGGCTTTTACGAAGACGCGCTGGCCGACTTTAGCGAGGCGTATCGCCTATCACCCGGCCTACCCGAAAGCTTGAGGCTCCGGGCCAGCGTGCTCGAGCAGATGGGCAGGTATGGTGAAGCGGTAGGAGACCTCTCGCGGTGCATTGAATTGCGGCCCGACGATGCCACGCTTTATAAGCTACGCGGCGAAATAGAGGAAGCATCAGGCAACGTGGAAGCTGCTACCTCCGATTTCTGCCGGGCGTTTAATCTGGAGCCTGACTCTGAATATTATTGCTCTCTCTGTTGCAGGCTGCTTGTGAACCGGCGAAGAAATGACGAGGCTTACGCTTTGTTTATGCGCCTGCTAGAGCGCACCTCGACGCTTGGATCGTACGCTTCGGCCCTCTTGGGCATCGTATACATTAGAATGGAGCGCTTCGACGAGGCCCTGACCCTTCTGGATAGCGCGCTGGCCTTAGACCCTCGCGATAAGCTCCTTCTTCTCGTCCGAGCGTCGGCGCTGCATATTACGCGGCGCTATGCAGAAGCTATTGCGGACTTTACGGCTTGCCTCGAGATTGACGACACGTATGCCAATGCACTGGCGGGGCGCGCGGTTGCCCATGCTCGTCTTGGAAACGTACAGCAGGCCCGCGACGACATGAGCCGGGCGGAAGAGTTACGCCCCGATGACCCCAGTAATTTCTATAACTGGGCATGCTTTCATGCCGTCACGAGCGATACCTCGGCAGCAATAGAGGCGCTCAAAGTGGCTGTAGAGAGGAACCCGCAATTCAGGAGCGACGCGGAAAGCGATCCCGACTTTGAGAGCTTGCGCCAGGATAGCCGCTTTTCGGATATCCTGGCTAAATAAGCAGGCCGCTTCGGATAACCCCCGCTCAAGCGCTTCCCCGCACGTAAGACAAATGAGGCCGCTTGTGATGCCTCTTTCGGCTGAGACGCTTCAGCAATTGCGCTGCGCCTGAGTTGGCCGCGCCTTGCTTGCTCGGCCTCATGAGACATCCCGAATTTTATATTCGTGCCTGCCTCATGCACACAAGAACTCGTACTCCCCTCCCCAACCCCTTCCCGCACAAAGGGGAGGGACTTTCAACCAAATGAAAAAAGCAGAAACTGGGCGGCTGCGCCGCGCTGTTTCTGCTTTTTTCATTTGGTTGAACTTAGGATATTACGCTTGACTAAGCGTAAATCTTAAACTCGGGATGTCTCATGTTTTTAGTCGCTCCCCATGTGTTATACTGGCGCTGGACCCCCGCAAAAAGCACGTAAGGTAAGCGCGTAGGGATATAGCGAACCTATTGAATGACCAAATCGGCAGAGGAGATATAAGAGATGAAGATCGGATTGCAGGTAAATAATTTCACGTGGGACGGTGGCGAGGAGCAGTTAGGGGAGACGTTTGGGGCGATAGGTCGCCACGCAGAAGAGGCGGGCTTCGACAGCTTCTGGGTGATGGACCATTTCTTCCAGATCGGGGGTATCGGCCCCGCGGAGTGGCCGATGCTTGAGGGGTATTCCGCGCTGGCGTTTATCGCGGGGCAAACGTCGAAGATGAAGCTGGGCACTATGGTGACGGGGGTCACTTACCGCCACCCCGGTATCCTCGTCAAGACGGTGACGACGCTGGACGTGCTCTCGCGCGGGCGCGCCTACCTGGGCATAGGGGCAGCATGGTTCGAGCGCGAGCACCTGGGACTGGGAGTGCCCTACCCGCCCCTCAAGGAGCGGTTCGAGAGGCTGGAAGAGACTTTGCAGATAGCGCACCAGATGTGGTCGGGCGAGGTTGGGGCGTACAACGGCACACACTACCAACTGGCCGAGACGCTGAACGTGCCCCAGGTCGTCAGCAAGCCGCACCCGCCCATCCTCATCGGCGGCACGGGCGAGCAGAAGACGCTACGCTTCGTGGCGAAGTACGGCGATGCGTGTAACCTCTTCGCGCGCATGGGGGAAGATGCGCTGAAGCACAAGCTGGAAGTGCTGCGCGGGCATTGCGAGGCCGAGGGACGGCCATATGAGGAGATAGAGAAGACGAGCCTGGATAATCTCCTCGTGACGCCGGACGGCCAAGGCGAAATGGCGATGTCGCCGCAACAGGCGATAGACTACTTCGGCAACCTGGCGCAGCTAGGCTTCGACCACGCCCTGATAAGCATGCGGAACGTCAGTGACCCTGACGCCTTCGATGTCTTCCGCGACGAGGTGGTGCCTGCGGTGCATGAGATTACCCCCGCCGGACGGTAAATAGAGGGTTGAGGAGCGCGGGACGAGGGCCGGGGGAGATGCCTGGTCTTCTGCCCGGGTGTTCCCATTTGCCTGGCATAAAGAATGCCCATAGCTAAGTAAATGTTCAGATTAAAGGCAATGTAATCGTAGGGGCGACCTGCTGGGTCGCCCTGGTTGGGGCAGCAGAGGAAACACGGTACGCCAACCCCAGCAGGGCGACCCGGCGGGTCGCCCCTACCGCAAACATTCCTTGAGTCTTATCAAGAATGCCGCCCCATGACGAAAGGAGCGATAAGATATTGGCCGAATTGGATGATAAGGTAAGAAAGTTCTTAGAGGAAAAACGGTTTGCTGTGCTTGCGACTGCGGGGAAGGATGGGGTGCCCAGGCAGACGGTGATGTGGTATGAGTTGCAGGGGGACCGCATTATGATGAACACGGCGGTGGGCAGGTTGAAGGAGAAGAACCTGTCCCGCGATCCGCGCCTGTCGTTCTGCGTAGAAGAAGAGTATAAGTACGTGACGATAACGGGCCGCGCAGAGCTTGACTACGATACCGAGCGGTCGCAGGCCGACATAAGGGCGCTGGCGATACGCTATCACGGCCAGGAGAAGGGCGAAGATATGTCCCGCGACCTCTTCAGCAAGCAAGCCCGCGTGACGGTTTATATGACCATAGACGATGTGGACCCACACCTTTAGGATTTTAGATTTTAGATTTTAGATTTGCTGTGGAGATGAGAGTTAGAGGAAGTAAACAGCCCAGGGTACAAGCATGACAAATCCAAAATCTAAAATCCAAAATCTAAAATCCGTTGTTGGTTTGGCCGGAGGGGTGGGCGGGGCTAAGCTGGCGGGTGGGTTGCAGGCTGCGCTGCCGCATGGGGGTTTGAGCGTGGTGGTGAATACCGCCGACGACTTCCGGCTGTGGGGGCTGCATATCTCCCCCGACCTCGATAGCGTGATGTATATGCTGGGAGGGATAGCTAACCCTGCAACCGGGTGGGGCATCGTGGGGGATACCTGGAACGCGCTCAAAATGGTGGAGCGTTACGGGCGCGACGTGTGGTTTCGCCTGGGGGATATGGACTTCGTGACGCATATCTTACGCACGCAGATGCTCTCTGAGGGACAGACGCTCACGCAGGCGACGGCTGACCTGGCATCCGCGCTCAAGATACCGAGCCGCATACTGCCTATGTGCGACGAGCCTGTGCAGACTGTGATTGAGACGCCGGAAGGGATGCTTGAGTTCCAGGATTACTTCGTGCGCCGCAGGCACGCCGACGTGGTAATGGGCGTGTCGTTCAGGGGAGTGGAGGGGGCGCGGCTCACACCGGAGGCCCTGACGGCGATAGAGGAGGCCGAGGCTATCATCTTCTGCCCGTCGAACCCTATCGTCAGCATTGGGCCGGTACTCGCGCTGCCGGGCATGCCGGATGCGCTCAAGCAGGCAAGAGGCGTAAAGGTAGCGGTCAGCCCTATCGTGGGGGGAGCCGCGCTAAAAGGTCCTGCTGCCGATATGCTGAGGACGCTGGGGCATGAGGTGTCGCCCGCGGGTGTGGGGGCCATGTACCGGGGGTTGGTGGATGGCATGGTAATTGACAGCCTGGATAAAGAGATAGCCGCACGCATAGAAGATATGGATATAAAGGTAGAAGTGACGGATACGATAATGAACGACGAGGCGGATAGAGAGAGGCTTGCGTCTGAAACGCTTGAGTTTTGCGAGAGGTTGAGGGCGCATAAGAAGGGGAATGGGTAGTGAAAACGGTAGCAGTGGTGCCCGTCAAAGGGCTGGGCGAGGCCAAGAGCAGGCTGGCGGGAGTGTTGTCACCGGGGGAGCGCGCCAAACTCACCCTTGAGATGCTGGCGCACGTATTGGAGACGGTTGGGCGTTCCGGGGTAATAGATAAGATAGGGGTGATAAGCCCTGAAGTCGAGCAGCTATCCTTGCCTGATGGAGTAGCGCGTATCAAGCAGATAGAGCCGGGGCTGAACAACCTGCTTGAGCAGGGGCGCGAATGGGCGCTTTCGGAGGGGGCTGACAGGTTGATGGTAATTTTCGCCGATCTGCCTCTCTTGTCAGAAAGCGACCTGGTAGAGATAAGCGAGTTGGGTAGAGAGGGCGGCACGTTGGTGCTCGCGCCCGATAGGCATGGGCACGGCACGAACGTAATGCTGTCGCACCCGGTAACGCTCGCGCGGTTCGCGTTCGGCACGGGCAGCTACCACAAGCACAGGAGGCGCGCCCTGGAAGATGGTGCGAGAGTGGAGACTTATCGCTCGCTGGGCACTTCGCTCGACCTGGACACGCCGGACGATATGGCATACATGGAGCGCGAGATGCTCGTCGCAAGCGGTTGTGGGGCGGATGAAGAGACAGCATAGGAGGAGATGTAGATGAGCAATGGCGACTTGACGTTTGGTTACGTGATGCAGCCCGTTCCCAAGGGCTTTTCGGAAGAGCTAATGGGCGACCCATTCGAGGCTACGGTGGCGCTGATGGAAGCCAACGAGCAGGGGATAAAGCTGTCCCGTCCTCACTTCGATACGATATGGGCCGAAGACCACTTCCAGTGGGGCACCAGGCCGGTGATAGAGGCCATAACCGCGCTTACGTACATGATCGGGCGGCACGAAGGAATGCGCTTCGGACACCTCGTGCTCGGCCAGTCATACCGCAACCCGGCGCTGACCGCGAAGATGGCGGCGGTCTGCCAGGTGCTGTCGAAGGGTAAGTTTATCCTGGGGATAGGCGCGGGGTGGAAGGAAGATGAGTACCGCGCGTATGGCTATCCCTACCCCCCGGCGGGCCAGCGCATTGACGAGCTTGAGGAGGCGGTGCAGATCATCAAGCTGCTGTGGACAGAAAGCCCGGCCAATTTCGAGGGGAAGTATTACCATATCAAGGACGCAGAGTGCCAGCCCCAACCCAGGCCGATGATACCCTTGTTCATAGCAGGCGGAGGCGAGAATAAGACGCTAAGGGTAGTAGCGAAGTACGCGGACTGGTGGAACGTGCCGTTCATCAAACCGGAGGAGTACGCACGAAAGCAGCAAATCCTGGTGGAGCATTGCCGCGAGGTTGGCCGCGACCCAGGAGAGATACTGCACAGCTATTACGGCCTGATAAGCCTGGCAGAAGACGAGAGCAAGGTACAGACGCAACATGACGTGAACATCATATCAGGCACGCCGGACACCGTAAGCAAAACGCTGGAAGAGTTCGTGAAGCTAGGCGTGAAGCACATGCAGCTACGTTTCATGGATTTCCCCAAGACGGACGGGCTGGAACTCTTCATAGAGAAAGTGCTGCCCCGGCTGAAGTGATGCGTATTGCGTATTGCGTATTATTGAACCGCAAAGACGCAAAGAAACACAAAGTTCGCTAAGATAGTTACGGTTGAACCACAGAGGCGCAGAGACGCTGAGGTAATTTACGGCTTTACGTTTTACGCAATACGCTTGAGAAAACAGAATGCAGATTAGCATCATAGGCATACAGGGCATTCCTGAAGTGCGGGTGGGGGACGACCTGGCGGGGGTGATCCTGGCGGGGTGCGAGGCTACGGGGGTGGCTTTGCAGGAGGGCGACGTGCTGGTGGTCACGCAGAAGATCGTCAGCAAGGCGGAGGGGTGCCTTGTGGACCTGCGTGAGTTCGAAGCGTCGCAGTTTGCGGAGGAATACGCGAAAAAGTGGGGGAAGGACCCGCGCCATATCGAGGTGGTGCTGAGGGAAAGCGCGCGCATCGTGCGTATGGACAAGGGGATACTCATCAGCGAGACACATCATGGCTTCGTGTGCGCCAACGCGGGGGTAGACGCCTCCAACGTGCCGGGCGAGCATATAGTAGGGCTGCTGCCGAAAGACCCCGACGCATCAGCCGCCGCGCTGAGGCAAGAGCTTGTTGAGAGGGTGGGTGTAGAGGTGCCCGTCATCATATCGGACTCGTTCGGGCGAACGTGGCGCAACGGCATCATCAACATAGCTATAGGCGTGTCGGGGATGCAGTCGCTGATAGACTACCGGGGTCAGCATGACGAGCACGGCTACCTGATGAGCGCCACCGTTATAGCTGTAGCCGACGAGCTGGCCTCGGCAGCCGAGCTGGTGATGGGCAAAGTGGAAGCGTGCCCCGTCGCCATAGTAAGAGGCTACCTCTACGAGGCCGCCGAAGGCACGGCAAAGGAATTGGTGATGGACCCTGGTAGGGATATGTTCAGGTGAGCGTATTGCGTAGAGGCATGCGTCTCCACTGTTCGATAGTTCATTGTAGTTTCCCTGACTTTCTGCTCATTTACTGGAGGTTACGCTCTGTTCTACAGATGCTTGGGGGAAGGCAGTCCCACAGTAGTAATGGACGCAGGGCTTAGCGATACATCCGGCACATGGGATCCCATAGTACATGAGGTTGCAGGGGTGACGCGTGTTTTTATCTATGACCGCGCGGGTTTAGGTAATAGCAAGCCCAGCGCTCAACCTCGTACGAGTAAACAGATGGTCAGGGAATTGCACATGCTACTCTCAGAGGCCGCAATTGGGCCACCGTATGTGCTTGTGGGACATTCATTCGGCGGGTTGAATATGATGCTGTATGCGAGCCGGTTCCCACATGAAGTGGTTGGCCTGGTGCTCATTGATACTCCGCACTCGGCCTGGATAGATCGCCTGGAGGAAATATTGTCGCCTGCTCAGATGCGAGCGTTTAGAGCTGGCGGCGTGAATAATCGAGAAGGGGTAAGTTACAGGAGGCGCAAGTTGAGTGGGCGGCAAGTACAAAACAGCCCGCCACTGCCGAATGTGCCATTTATAGCGTTATTTGCCGGGTTCGAGGGGCGACCAACCAAATGGCCTGAAGGCTGGCCCACCGAAGCGTTGGATAGACTTCTGAATGAGCTACAAAGGGACCTGGCAGCCAAAACGCCACAAGGGAGAATGATAGTAGCAGAGCGAAGTGGTCATTATATTCATCACCACGAGCCTCAACTGGTGGTAGAGGCTATTCGCGAAGTTATACAGAAGGCGAGGAAGCACGATATACCATAACTTTTGTATGTGTCGCAATACGTGCTACGAAATATGCATCACGCAGGAGGTATAAAGATGGGCATGATTGGCTATGCGGCTATGGGCGAGCAGTTTCACCCTAACGAGTTGGTGGACTATTGCAGGGCGGCTGAGGATAACGGGTTTACCGCTTTGATGGTGTCGGACCATTTCCACCCCTGGGTGCCTTCGCAGGGGCACAGCCCGTTCGTGTGGGCGTTGCTGGGCGCGATTGGGCAGAGCACGGGGCTGCGCTTCGGGACGGGCGTGACGCCGCCTGGGTGGAGGTATCACCCGGCGATACTGGCGCAGGCGGCGGCGACGTTAGAGGCGATGTACCCTGGCCGGTTCTACCTGGGGCTGGGCGCGGGGGAGGCGTTGAACGAGCATATCGTGGGGGAGTATTGGCCGGAAGCCGTCACCCGGCTGGAGAAGCTGGCCGAGGCGATGGAGATAATACGCAAACTCTTTACGGGAAAGGTGGTCAAGCACAAGGGGGCGCACTTCACGCTTGAGAGCGCCCGCCTCTACACGATGCCGAAGACGCCGCCGCCCATATACGTGGCTACGTCGGGGCCGGTGAACGCCGAGAGGACGGGGCGGACGTGCGACGGCATAATCACGGTGGGTGCCGCCGACGAAAAGATAAAGATGCTGTTGGAACGGTTCGAGAAGGGGGCGCGAGAGGCGGGCAAAGACCCTGCTACGATGCCGCGCATTATACAGCTGCACGTGTCGTGGGCAGGCACGGACGAGGCGGCGACCGAGCAGGCGATGAAGGAGTGGCCCAACGGCGGCCTGAACTTCCCCAAGCAGGACATACGCAACCCGGAAGACTTCGAGGCGATGGCGAAACTGGTGCGCGCCGAGAACTTCAAGGGGCGGGTGCTCATGTCGGCCAGCCTGGACGCGCATAGAGAGCACATACAGCACTTCGTGGACCTGGGCTTCACGGAGGTTTACGTCCACAACGTAGGCCGCAACCAGACGGAGTTCATCGAGGCATACGGGCGCGAGGTCATCCCGAATATCGAATGGCCGAAGAAGTAGCCACTCAACACCCGCCACTCAGCGCACAGCACTCGGCCTATGTCGCCGCGCAAAGAGTGGCGAGGCTCGCGACAGCGGATGGTGAGCGCCGCCCGTATGTGGTGCCTGTGTGCTACGCCTTTACGGGGCAGCACGTCTATATCGCCCTTGATGAGAAGCCCAAGAGCGTTCCCGCAACTCGCCTCAAGAGGGTGCGTAATATCCTGGCAAATCCTCACGTTTCGCTGCTGGTGGATAGCTACCATGAAGATTGGAGTCGCCTCAGCTACGTGCTGATAAATGGTACCGCCACGCTCGCGGAGCCAGGCACGGAGCATCACGCGATTGCTGTCTCGATGTTGCGGGAGAAGTACCCTCAGTACCGGGCTATGTCTATTGAGAAGCAGCCTGTCATAGTGATTGCAGTTACGGGCGCACATGCCTGGGCGGGGCATGGAGTAGGAATAGACGGCGACATCCCTTCTCCTCGGACGGAGCTTGATTTCGCTTCGTTAGCGATGGGGAGGCACGTTGTCAGGCAGTTCAAGCCTGTGCCTGTGCCGAGGGAGCTTGTGGAGATTACCATCGAGGCCGCGGGGTGGGCACCTTCGCCTCATGGTGCGCAGCCCTGGCGGTTCGTGGTGGTTACGCGGGACGAGTTGAAGGAGCGGCTGGCGGACGCTATGGCCGCCGAGTGGCAGCGCAACCTGGCTATGGACGGTGAGGACGCGGAGGTTGTCGGGATACGCTTGCAGAAGTCGCGCCAGCGCATCTTGAGGAGTCCCGTGCTGGTCATTCCGTGCCTTTACCTTGCCGAAACACACCAGTACCCCGATCCGCTAAGGCAGGAGGCCGAGGTAACAATGGCTGTGCAGAGCCTGGGGGCGGCGGTGCAGAATATGCTCCTGAGCGCGTACAGCTTGGGCCTGGATACGGGGTGGATGTGCGCGCCGCTATTCTGCCCGGAGATCGTGCGTGATGCGCTGGACCTGCCCCCGACGCTCACCCCACACGCCATGATACAGATGGGCTACGGCGCGAAAGACCCACCCCGGCGACCTCACCGCCCCGTGAGCGAGTTGATAGTCAGGTACGATTAGGGGTATCCCTCTTATAGAAAGGTCTGGTCTACGTAGCACCAGCGCCAGTCTTCGCCGGGTTGGAAGGACTGGATGATGGGGTGGTGGGTAGCATGAAAGTGCCGGGTGGCGTGCTTGTTCTTGGAGGAATCGCAGCACCCAACATGTCCGCACTCCAGGCAGATGCGTAGATGTACCCATCTATCCCCGATCTTCAAGCAATCTTCGCAGCCCTGCGCGCTGGGGGTGACTTCTCTTACCTGGTCAAGATGTGTGCATGATGCGGTCATGTCGTCTCCTGCGTAAAACGTAAAACGTGAAACGTGAACCACAAAGACACAAAGAGCACAAAGTTAGCCAAGGTGTTGTTTGCCGTTACGTTTCACGTTTTACGTTTTACACTTGGTTAGGATTACTGCTTGATCGCCTGGATGTCCAGCTCGATCTTGATTGTCTCGCCAACCAGGACGCTGCCTGCTTCGATGGCTACGTTCCAGGTCAGGCCCCAGTCCTTGCGGTTGATGGCGGTCCTGGCGCTGAAGCTGACGCGCTCGCCGCCCCACGGGTCCTTGCCGCGACCTTCAAAGGTGGTATCGAGGGTAACTTCTCTGGTTATGTCGCGGATGGTGAGGTCGCCTACCAGTTTGTACTGGTCGTCGCCCACCTTCTCTACGCGTTTGCTCTTGAAGGTAATTGTGGGGTACGTTTCGACCTCCAGGAAGTCGGCGGACTTGAGGTGGCCGTCGCGGCGCTCTTCGCCCGTGTACAGTGAGGCGGCGTCAATCACGGCCTCTACCGAGGAATTGGTGATGTTGTCGACGTCCAGGTCGAGTGTCACGTCTACTTTGTTGAAGCGCCCTCTGACGGTGGTGATCATCATATGCTTGGCGGAAAAGCCGACGGAGGAATGTCCGGGGTCTATCTGCCAGGTTGTTTTGGTTGTTGGGATTGATACTGCGGAAGTCATGATGTGTTATCTCCTTGTGATATAAGCCGTTTGTGTAATTTCTGTTTATGTCTAAACTAATTGCTGAGAGATGAAGGCAGGATTAAGCGTCCAGCGACCTGTCGAGGCGGCGAAGTAGCGTATGGAGGGTGCGCTGCTCGGCTTCGCTGAGGCCCGCCATCTGCTCCTGGATGAATTCCTCGTGAAGAGGCACTACCTCATCGGCCAGGGTTTTGCCAGCCTCGGTCAGGTGGAGCAGGTTCAGGCGGCGGTCATCAGCGTCCGCACAGCGCACTACGAGACCTCGACCCTCCATGCGACCTATCAGGCCACATACGTTGCCTTTGGTCACGAGGAGCCTCTCAGAGAGGGCTTGCTGGCTGATGCCCGCGTGCTTGCTGAGGTGGGCCAGCACTTCGAACTGCGCGCGTGTGAGGTCGAATTGCCCCAGTTGCTCATTAGAGCGGCGTTCTATCTTGTTGAACGTTCGCATCATGTATAACCAGGCCATCAGCCCCGAATTGCGTATGCCGGACATGCTGCCCTCCTCCCTTCTCCGCATTTAGTTTAGAACTAAACTATATAGTATATATATAAACTATTTTGCCGAGTTTGTCAAGGGCTTTCGCAGAAATCAGGGGTCAGAAGTTTTGTAGCATCTTATAAGGCCCTTCTGCCACGTATAGAGAATAGTGACAGGAACACAAAGCAAGATGCAGAGCAATATGCGAAGCGAAGACCACCCAGGGGCAGGGCAGTACAACTCAAAGCATCATCGCACCGGTCACCAGGGCAGAGTCGTTAAAACTGTTGTTTGTATACAGTGTTGATCTGATCCTCAGAGTATTTGTTCCTCATAGCGCGCTTGAAGACCTTCAGGGCTACCTCATTGAGGTCACCACCATGGCCTGTGCCTACCTCTGTCATGGCGTGTTTGTCTTTCAGGCCTTGCTGGCTGTCCTTGTCAAGTTCGATCGTGTTGCGGTACTCGGGAGATATGAACACATGCATGATCGTGGCGGGTACTCGCTTTTGCTCCAGTGAGCCTTTATACTGCTTGGCTTCGCTCTCTCTGCGCGTGACGAACGAGTATTTCTTACTCCGCGAAACATTGCGCTCCCTGTCCTGCGCGGTTACAGAGCTCACATCGGAGATACCACCATCAGTACCTCCTTTATTGGGATCCAACCCGCTCTCCTTGACGGCAGCAACGTTGGTCGTGGGGGTGACGTGGTAGAAGAGCCAGTCGAAAAGGGTGTCGTAAATCTCCTTGTCGGCCCCCTGCAGCTGTCCTGCCTTGGCCGGTTTCTCGTCCGAGGTAAGCCTCACCGCTAGCAGTTTGGGCATTATGTCCCTATGCTCCTTTATCTTGTCGCCTATATTTTCCTCGGTGACATCAGGCTGCTCGGCAAGGGCGCGCGCGGTATCACGTAGGCCACCGTACTCCCCCCCCAGGCCGTGCTGGTCGAGTATGGTCCGCAATTTTTGCTCGGCTACATTTGCGGCTATCACCCTTTGGACTACCGGCGGCGCACCTACAGTGTAAGCCTCCCTCTGCATGGGCGCCGGGTCTGTAAGCTCAGTAGCGGTAGCCTGTGCGGGTTCGGTATGCACGACAGGCCGAGAAGTTGCGGTGCGCATAGCAGCCTGTCGCTGCAGGAAACGACGAGTGGCCCTATTGCCATACGCTCTCTGCATTTGCTGTATGGCAGCGGCCCGTACGCTGGCGTTGACCCGCTCTCCTTTATGGGAGCCGCTGAGGCGAGTTGGGAGACCGCGAGAGTCCCCCAAGTAGGGGAGAGCCTGAGTCCCAGGCTCCATATCAGCCGCAAATTGAACATGGTCCTTTGCACGTTGCATTGCGTCCGTCGCAGGCGATGGCTGAACAAGATCCCTGTCCATGGACACCCCTCCTTTGTGAGACCTAGAGACGAACAAACAACTCGAAGTTGCGAGCGGGTCGGTCAGATCCAGGAGCATGGCCAAACATTCGTCCTAGCATGGAAGGGCCACGCTGCAGCGCCGGAATCGAGGACGCAGGTAAGAGAACCGATGACTGGTCGGGTAGACTGGCGGGAGTAGCCGCTATTGAGACATTATGAGCAGAATCATGCGCGGCGTCTGAGGAATGGTGCTCTGTAGACATCAATCCCTCCTTTTGCTAGTGGCCTGATCAGCACCGGCTCAAAGTACGTAGTGCGTAGAATGCAGGTACAGAATAAGCTACAGGGAGGGTAGCGATATTGTACAGATTATTATAATCCTTTATTTCCGCGTAGTCAATATTTGAATGTATTTATTAGGATATATCCATCAAGATGTATTTGATAATCGCACAACCAAGAAAAGCACACTTGCTCAACGATCCGAACTGTAACCTTTCTTTTGGAAATGGCGTCAAGCGGCATCCCTATCATCTCTCACCGACAGGATGAAGGGGTTGAAGTTCGTGTGGGTGTCGTAGTAGTCTTCGTGCTCGGCGCGTTTGAGGAAGCCTACTATGGCGTAGGTGATGGGGGTGAAGAGGACTTCCACGCCCACCTTGAAGATGTAATTGGAGATTACGATGGACCAAAAGAGGTTGCCGTCCATTGGGCTGCCGAGGACGGCAAAGCCTATAGC
Source organism: Chloroflexia bacterium (assembly GCA_036399775.1). Classification (GTDB taxonomy): domain Bacteria; phylum Chloroflexota; class Chloroflexia; order QHBQ01; family JADMIH01; genus JADMIH01. The sequence goes on from DASWMJ010000001.1 coordinate 17,879, forward strand.
AAAGGCGATGGTCAGGAAGATGAGGGTGTCAACCACCTGGCCCACCAGCGTTGAGCCTATGGTGCGGCTCCACAGCCAGCGCCCTTGCGTGGCGACTTTCAGGCGGGCCAGCACGTACGAGTTGGTGAACTCGCCCGCGAAGAAGGCGACCAGGCTGCCCAGCACTATGAAAGGGGTTGAGTTGAGGGCTATATTGAACGCTTCGGACTGAGGCTGAGGCCCCTGGTCGGCGGGTATGGGAAGGAGGGTGACGACCCAGAAGACCAGCGCCATCAATGCGGAGGCGGCAAAGCCCGTCCAGATTACGCGTCGTGAACGTTTATAGCCGTAGACTTCGGTCAGGATGTCGCCAAAGATGTAGCTCAACGGGAAGAGAATGGTGCCCGCGTCGTATGTGAATGGCCCCAGGCTGACGATCTTGTTCGAGGCGACGTTGCTTATCAGCAGCACCGCCACGAACGCGGCCATCACTAGGTCGAAGTATCGGTAGTTTTTCAAATTCGTACTCCTTGCGTGAAACGTGATTATTGAACCACAAAGACACAAAGAACACAAAGCTCGCTAAGTTTTATGATTGAACCGCAGAGGCGCGGAGACGCTGAGGTTATAAATAGGATTACGCAATACGCACTACGCGATACGCTATAAAATCGCCAAGAACCTGTCTATCTCTTCTTCCGTGTTGTAGAAGTGGGGGGAAACGCGCACCACGCCTACACGCACGGCTATTACTATGTTTTGGGCCTGGGCTTGGGCCAGGAGGTCCATCGGGTCGCCCTTTGCTCGGAAGCAGATGATGCCGGAGCGTTCGTGTGGGGCCTGGGAGGTTACTACGTCGTAGCCGCGACTGAGAAGACCTTCCATCAGCCTGCCCGTTAGCTGCATGATGCGGGCCTCGATGCGGGGTAGGCCGATCTCCAAGATCATACTAAGGATAGCGTTCAAGGCTACCAGACCGCTAAGGTTCCAGGTGCTGCCTTCAACGCGGGCGGCAGCGTCCATCCAGGGCTGGCCGTAGTTGAGGAAGTCCTCGCGGTTGACCACGCTGAGCCAGTTGGCGCTGAGGGGCCAGAGCCGCTCAAGCATGTCCTTGCGAACGTAGAACACGCCCACGCCCTGGGGCCCCAGGAGCCACTTGTGCGCGCCCGCGCCGAGGAAGTGTATGCCCGCGTTGTGTACGTCCAGTTGCAGCGCGCCGAGGCCCTGTATGGCGTCCACGTTGAAGAGGATGCCCCGGTCGTTGCAAAGCTGGCCCAGGGCTGAGAGGTCGTTGCGGAAGCCGGTGGCGAAGTCCACGAAACTAATGCTCAGCAGGCGGGTGTGGCCATCTATGGCAGCTACTATGTCGTCTATCAGCACCCGGTTGTCGCGCTGGGGGACGAGGCGAGTTTCCACGCCAAGCCTGCGAAGGCCCAACCAGGGGTAGATATTGGCGGGGAACTCGCCCTGTATCGTGACGACGTTGTCGCCCTCCTGCCAATCGAGGCCGTTCGCCACCAGATTGATGGCGCTGGAGGTATTTTGCACCCACCCCACCTCTGGTGGGTCGGCCCCAATGAGGCGGGCCATTTTGTCGCGGGCATGGTCCACTACAGGGAAATACTCAAGCTCGTTGATCATGCCCTTCATGCTGTTGGCCTGCCAGTATGTAGAGAGGGCGTCGAGGCCGGGTTGGGACATGGGGGAGCACGCCGCGTGGTTGAGGTAGGCGTAATGGTGGGTTATTGGGAAGAGTTCTCTGTAGTCCGTGAGTGGTTTTTCTAGGGTGTGCATTGTCTTTTTCTCGCTTCAGGTTGGTTATTTGTTTGTTACTGCGCGGGCGTGTCCCGGCGTGTCTGCTCCTGGTAACGCTCCCAGTCTTTGGCTACGCCGAATACGATGAGGTCGGCTATCAGGCGCGCTCGCAGGGTGGGCCAGTCCGCCTCGAAACTCTCGTCGGAGAAGGGGTAATTTTCGCGCACCAGGCGCATGAAAGCGGCTTCGTCGCGGGTGCGCTGGTTGATTAGCTGGGCTTCTCGTCTAGCCTCTTCTCTGCGCTGGTCGGCTTCGCGCTCGGCTTGGGCGGCAGCCTGTCTGCTGCGCCATTGGGCTTTGGCACGCTCGCGCTCCTCCTCGTTGCGGCACATGCTCAGGAGGCGGGCAAGCTGGGGGTCGTCTATCTCCTCGGAATCGGGTTGTGCTGCGTTCATTTGTTCCCTCGGGGTGGTGCGTGAAATGTGAGATGTACTGCGTAGTTCGTATTGCGTGCAGCGTGAAACGTAAGGGTGATAGGTAGTGCGTAAAATAGTATTATATACTGTTGGGCAAGAGATTTTTATGGGGAGGATGAAAGATGCGCGAGGAATTGACCGAGGCATACGTGCGGGAGGTTTGGGAGAGGCTGCCGGGGCATGTGAAGCCGACCACGTTTCATAGCACATTTCTGTTGAGCAAGGCGTTGGCCGCCGAGGTGGTGCTGGCGAGTGAGACATTGCAGATTACGGGCAGCTTCAAGTTCAGGGCTGCTTATAACCTCCTTTCTTCTGTGCCGAACGAGGATGTTATCACTATCTCGTCGGGTAACTTTGGGCAGGCGGTGGCTTATTCGTGCATGCTGCTGAAGAAACGTTGCACGGTGGTGATGCCGAGCACTTCTTCCAAGTCGAAGCAGGCAGCTATAAAAGCTTATGGGGGCGAGGTAGAGTTGATTGACGTTGGCACGACGAGCAGGCAGGAGCGCATCACACAGTTGCGGGAGGAACGTCCCGCCGCTTTCTTCGCGCCGCCCTATGACCATTACAGGGTAGTAGCGGGCAATTCTACGCTGGGCAAAGAGGTTATAGAGAAGCTGCATTCCAGGCAGGACGAGGGGGCGCGGCTTGATTATATAGTGTGCCCTATCGGGGGCGGTGGGCTTATATCCGGGATTGTCACGGCTCGCGACATTCTCGCGCCGGAGATAGAGGTTATAGGAGCTGAGCCTTTGCTGGGGAACGACGCGGCGCAATCGTTAAGGGAAGGAAGGCTAGTATCGCTTGATGGAGAACCGCAGACGATGGCAGACGGTACGCGCACTATCAGCGTGGGCAACCTCAACTGGGAGATTATACGCGATGGCCTCAAAAGGATTATAGAGGTGCCCGAGGAGAAGATAGCCGAGGGCCTGCGCACGCTCTACGCATATGCCAACCTGAAGGTCGAGCCAACGGGGGCGCTGTCGGCAGGCGCGGTGCTTATGCAGCCGGAGATATTCAAGGGCAAGCGGGTCTGCTGCATCGTGAGCGGTGGGAACGTCGATCCTGAAACTTATGTCAATGTACTGCAGGGATAATGATCAGGCATGCCGGTTCCTGGGGCTGTAGTACCGCCGCAGCCAGCTACTTAGGCCGTCGAGGCCGGGGAGGAGGACGCGCTCGGTGATGTTCGCCTGGTCGAGTTTGTCGCGCACTTCCCATTTGAGCGAGGCAGGGATGATTATCTTGCGGGAGAAGTCGGGGTGCTCCTCAAGCCAGTAGTCGAGGCGGGCCTGGGGGCTGGACATGAGGGAGATGAGCGCGTACTGGTTGACTATGCGGTCGTCCAGGGAGGGCGGCTCCACGAATGCCACGAAGTCGCTTCGTGAGAGGTTGTCGAAGTCGTAGAGGGTGCCTGCGGCCTGGCTGAGCATCTCGGCAGTGAATATGTTGGAGTCTTCTCTGTCGAGTATCTTCTTGAGCTTGTCGGGCAGCTTTTGCTTGGTCTTGACGTAGTCTACGCACCAGATAACGCCGTCAATATCGAAGAACTCGATGTCGGCGGTGGCGAAGTGCATGGCGACGAAGGGCGAGTAGGTCCAGTCGAGCATGCGGGTGGGCAGGCCATGATGCTGGGCCAGGGCGAGCCAGTTCCATATCGAGTCGCCCATGGCAGCTTTGTGGTGGGCGTACTTACGGAAGTTACGTAGAAGGTCGTCTTCGTGGCGTTCATACTCACCCCCCAGGCGCACCAGGCTGGTGGAGAGGTTGAACCGAGCGTCTTGCATGCCCCGGAATGCGAAGTTGGAGCGGAAGCGCCCCATGCCCTCGTTCCACGACCCTTCGTAGAGCCGCACTTGCAGGTCGTTCCAACTTGTTACTGTGATGTCTTCCAACTTAGCCTTTCACCTTTTACGCTTGGCTATCGCGCAATGCTATGCTCTTCACGAATTGCAGCGCCTGACTAAACTTGTATATGTAGCGACAGTTATATGTTTGAAGTTCAGACTTTATAGCAGGATGAATACCGAAGTCTGAATCGCTGCTTGCGAAGCATTTAAGCTCATCATGGGGCGCACGTTGAAGATCCGCTATGATTGCGGCATAGATAATCGAGTCTTTGGGTAACAAGCCATAAGCTATTTGATAGGCTAAAGCTTGGTTGAAGATAGATGAAGTTGTCTCAATAGGTTTACCCACATCCAATAGCAACTGCACAGTTGATTGAAGCGACCTCATTTCACTCTGTCCAAGGTCCACCCATGTTGCAAGTAGTGATTTAATAGTAGGTATAATCTGGTGATGTAGCGCTGATCTGTGGAGCTGCGTCGCCTCATGTGAAAGAAGATCGTAAACCCTCCGGCGTTCGACGGCGCGGTACGCAATAGTAGAAAAAGGCTCACTTATCGCAAACGCCGGAAAAGCTAGCTTAATATCCCCGCTCTGCGCGAGCTTAAGAATACCCTCTGCGTCTACAACTTCTTCTTGCTGTAGTGCCAATCGTATGATGAAGTTAGACTCAACATACACGATCATATACGCGGCTCTAACTCAATATTTGCTCCTTTGATAGAATCGAGGAGGCCCGAGAGCGCAAGTGACTTTTCAGGCTCATCAGCAGTTTGCTGCGACCCATTAGTTAGATCAAGCAGCCATTGTAGTACAAGAAGCTCTAACTGAGGGCCGTGCAATCGCATATTTGAGTTTGGTGTGCGAAGATAGCGCGCCACTATAGTATCCATAGGGAACTCATACTTAGGTTGGGCCTCCGCGCTATCCTCGTCCACGCCATTCCACAAGAACCCGGTATCTTGTGAGAGGAGCAGGAAGTAGGGAGCGTTTGGCTGTAAACCGTAATGGAGGAGATTTCGGCGCATCTCTGTTGCTACATCTGGTGAGAGATTGAGACTGTTCTTGATTTCTATTACCGCGACAGGCTTACCATCCTGCCTGCGAACCAGGAGATCAGGTCTGATTGTCATACTGTAGTTCCTTTCCCTTATAGCGTTGCACCGCCGGACTTGCTTTGGGCCTTGTAGGAGCATCTTTTACTTGCTAGCTACAGGTATATTATCTACGAGATCCTTCAGCTTATCGCGCAGCCATTGTGCCTCGGCTAAGGTATGGGGCCAGGACGCAAAGTAGATGCGGTCGGTCTCGCGTTCTATGTCATCGCGGACTATCACGCCCTGGGGTGTTAGCTGCACGTCGTCACCGTGACGCGTGACAAGCTCTCTTTCTGTGAGATACACCAGGCTGCCTTCAAGGTCGTCGGGCGTCTGGTCCTCTTGGAGCAGCTTTGCCAGATCGCTCGTTGTGTCTGCCTCACCCGACCATAGGACGGTCAACACCTGCATGGGTGGGCCTTCCATCTCCGCATCGCGCCATGCCTTGATGTGGGCGTCGTCCCATGCCATCCAGAGGTCGTGTATGGCCTGCTCGATGCGTACCATCGCAGGCGCATCATTATCCATAGACGCGGCCAGGGCGCGACTCCCTGCAAGCTGGCTGCCTGGGCGCGGGGAAAGGACAGGGTCTTCTATTAGCGCGTCTACTGCCTTCTGAAGAGTAGAGGCTAAGAGTTCAAGTTCGTCGGGCGGAAGAGGCTGGTGGCGGGCTACATGCGCCCTGCCTGCCGCGTGTACGCGCGCTACAGCCTCAATCGCTCTGGGAGATAGGCTCAGCGTGCCGTTGTCGTGTTCCAGCACAAGCCCTTTCTTATTGAGAAGCGCGAGGGGAGTGGTCAGCAGGTCTATCGTGCTATAGATGTAACGGGACCAGGCACGAATCTGAGGGAGAGATAAGGGTGCATCGCCATAGCTCCCCTGGATGAGTTGCAATTGCACTAAAGTGAAGAAGGTTGCGCGGTCCAGGCCCAATTCGTCCGGTATCTCGCTGGCGGCGGGCAGGCCAGTGCGGCGCTTCCGCAAGAACTGCGGCATGAGCGGGGGGATCTCTTTGAGTGTATCCAGCCTTTCGGTAGAGTAATCGATTGCCATTACTGCAGGTTGAACCTTCTGATTTCTGACTTCTGATTTCTGACTTCTACCTCACGGCTCGATGTCGGTGCCGGGGAAGTAGTCTATCTTCATGGCGTGGCGGACCTTGCGTATGGTCTCTTCGCCCACCTTCCTGGCCTGGCGCGTGCCCTCCATGACGATTTCGCGCACCATGTCGGGCTGCGTCTCGAAGTGGGCGCGGCGCTCGCGTATGGGGTCGAGGAAGTCGTTCAAGGCTCTCGCCAGGGCACGCTTCACGGCTACGTCGCCTATGCCGCCGATGCGGTAGAGGCGCTTCATCTCCTCCACTTCCTCTGTGTTGGGGTTGAAGGCGTCGTGGTAGGTGAATACGGGGTTGCCTTCGACGGTGCCAGGGTCGGTGGCACGCAGGCGGTTGGGGTCGGTGTACATGCTCATCACCTTGCGCTCGACGGTCTTTGCATCATCCTTGAGGTAGATGGCATTGTTGAGGCTCTTGCTCATCTTGGTCTTGCCGTCGGTGCCGGGGAGGCGGGCAATGTGGCCTATCTTTATCTCAGGCACCTGCAATGTTTCGCCGTAGATGGTGTTGAAGCGGATCACGATGTCGCGGGTCAGTTCGACCATCGGGGCCTGGTCATCGCCTACGGGCACGAGGTTGGCGTCTACCACCATGATGTCGGCGGCCTGGGATACGGGGTAGCCGAGGAAGCCGAACGTGACGTTGTCCTCCATCTCCTTCTGCCGCAACTCCTCCTTCACGGTCGGGTTGCGCTCAAGGCGGGCGACGGTTACGAGGTTGGAGAAGAAGACGGTTAGTTCGGCTATCTGGGGGACGAGAGATTGTATGAAAATGGTGGCTACGTTGGGGTCTATACCTACGGCGAGATAGTCCAGCACCACTTCGTTGATGCTGTCGCGGACCTTCTGGGGGTTGTCGAAGTTGTCGGTCAGGGCCTGCACGTCGGCTATCAAGATGTAGCTGTCGTACTCGTGCTGTAGCTTTACGCGGTCAACCAGCGAGCCAACGTAATGTCCCAGGTGTAGCGGCCCCGTCGGGCGGTCGCCGGTGAGAATGCGTTTCTTCATCTATGTGTACCCTTTCATCTGAGAATAGCTTTGGTCATTATAACATGATAGGGGAGAGGGATCAGGGGCCGGGTGTTGGGTGTTAGGCGGATTGGCACAGCAGTACGAGAGCAATGTAAGAGTGCATAGGCATAAAAGGCCCCTACATAACAGGATGCGCTCGGACAGGTTAGCCAAAAGGGAGATACAGCCAGAGGAAATGAGGCTGGCTGACGGCTGCTCAGCGCGTGTCACGCTTCAGGACGAGCACCAGTCGCTCTTGACCAAGATCGAGCCAGGAGCGATACGGGAACGACTCTACTTCCGTGTAACCGGCTCGCGGCAAGTCGCTGATCAGGTAGCGGGGGTCGGCTATCAGGTTGGACGGCAGGGGTAACCGCCTGTAGGGTTGCGGGTAAGTAGCGCGGATGATTTCCACCCCGCGTTCGAGCAGATGCCAGCCCGCCCACTCATACCCGGCCTCGATATATCTCGGCTCTACGCCCTGGGCTACCAGGCTTTCCGCCGCACCCCACCGGACGGTCGCGTGGTCCATGTAATCGCGCTGCCCCACAAGCGAGAAGAGGGCCAGGAGCAGCAGCAATGCCCATCGCCAGGCCAGGTCACGCATAACATTCCGGCTGGGGACAGGCGCTTCATCGAGCGGGGGCCTGCCAGGGGGCGCGTCTATGTGGCGGAGCGCGGGTATCATCAATATCACTACCACAGGGAGCATGTAGCGGTCAAAGAGGCCGGTCGGCAGCAGAAACACAACGCAAGTCATCAGGAAGGCCAGAATGTAGAGCATGGCGTCCGGCTCGACCTCGCGGCGCGATGCTGCGCTCCTTGCCCACCCATACGTCCTCTCTGCACATGCAGCAAGATAGAAGGCGAGTACGAGGGCGGCGACCACCCCTGCTATGAGCCATATACCCTGGTTCAATATCGGGGCGACAGTGTAATCGAGCATATTGAAGCCTCCAACGTCAACCAGGCTGCCGTACCGGGGGAACATGGTGCCATAGTAGCGCGTGGTGTAGATCTGAAAAGCCATCAGCACCAGGAGGAACGGGATAACCAGCAATACACGCCGTGGTCTCCACACGAGGGGGAGGAGGCAGAGGGAAGGCGTGGTGAGGACCCACGACAGCAGCAACGACTGCTCGGCCAGGTAGCGAAGCGGGTTGGCAAGACTCTCCTGAGTATCCACTACTACCTGGTAGAAGTTGATGAGGGGCACGGGAAACTGCCGCTCCCAAACCATGTAAGAGACGATGGACACGACGGGTATGGCGGCCAGAGCCAGGGCGGCGCGCCACGTTAGTCGCCTGGCCCACAATAAATAAGCGATGGCTGCGACGAGGAAGAGCGCTCCGAACTGGCGCGTCAGATAGGAAAGAGCGATGAATATACTGCACGCGACCAGCCACCTTGCATCAATTCCGCGCCATGACTGGCTATTCCCTCTACCTTCCATCCGCATCACTACCAGTCCATCCCATGCTGCATGTGTGGTATCGAGCGCGCACACAAAGCAGAGCGCTGCCAGCATCAAACATGCGAGGAAGGTGACATCGGTCATATACGTATAGCTGAGGTGGAAGAAGAGAGGATTGAAGCCAAGCACGGCAGCCCCGAAGAGGGAGGTATGAGGCCGGAGGCGCAGCTTCCTCAGCAACACGTAAAAAGTGACCAGAGTTACGGCGCTGAGGGCCAATATGGAGAGCGTTAGAGTGGTGAAGCTGAAACCAAACAGAAGCACGAAGAGCGACCCCCATAGTACGTGCGTCAGACCGAGAGCCTGGGTCCACTCATGCGGGTGAAGAGCGCCAGCCAGCAAGTCGCGCACCGACTGAGCGTAGGCCCAATCGTCTGTTATGGGGAAATCGTGTTGAGGACTGATTACGAGCAGCACCACCAGGAAGCCGGCCAGCAGTGAAGCAATGTTACGCAGGTCTCTAGACCATGTGAAACCATGCACGCGCCTCACCTCTGTGGCATTAGATGGCGCATTGGGTGTGAGCGCGTGCAAGTTCGGTATCAAGTTTCGGCCTCGAGCCAGGGTGGTTCTACCTACAAGCATAGCTTCCACTCTAGCCATGACACTAAGCCAGCCCTGAGCGCGAGGCAGCTTTATCCTTCAGAAGGGTCCGGCCCTTCGTAGCCCGCCGCTTCGGCCATCTGGGCCAGGTCGGCCCAGGGGCCGGTGAGGCCGTCCTCGGTGACACCGTAGAAGATGCGGGTGGAGCCGTCGGGGTAGCGGCTCACGAGGTCGTAGCGTAGCGCACCGGCGCGGTTGCCCTGCCGCCACAGGCCGATGGGCAATTCTGGGTGCCAGAGGACTTCGGAGAGGGCGGGGTTGCCATGCTCGTGCTGCAAGATGGCGTAGTGCCATAGGCGGCGAGCAGATTTGCGGGTGACGTTATGTACCGTGCTGGCGTTACGCAGGTCGCGCATGGTGTGATAGTGCGTGTTATCGCGGGTAGCAGTGCTGATTATCTCAACACCGTTGCTGGGAGGGTCGGGCGGCTCAACCGGGGTGGTCGCGGCTACAGGCGCAGGCGTAGCATCGTCGCTCTTCTTGCGACCGCGACCCCTGCCTCTACCTTTAGCAGCGGGGGCAGGCTCTTCAACGGGCGCGGCTTCTTCAACCGACGTAGGCGCTGCCTCGGCCTGGGTCGTCGCCTCTTCCGCAGCTTTTTGGGCTGCGGTCTTACGGCGGGAGCGGCCCTTCTTCTCGGTTGGGGCTGCCTCCTCCGCTTGCACCTCGGCAGGTATCTGCGGACCCGGCTCGATCTCAGCCGCGACCAGGATGGCCTCGGTGCCCGCGTCGCTGGATGCTGCGGCGGCTGTGGGCGCTTCTACTTCCATCTTTTTGCTGCGCGAGCGCCGCTTGCCACGAGCGGGCTGCTCAGGCTCCGGCGCGGCTGCTACCAATTCCTCGCGTGTCTTGTGCTCGGCAGCGACGGTGGCCTCCATCGGCTCTGCGGTCTCTACTATGGCAGTTGTAGCGGCCTCCTCGCTGATGATAGCCTCGATTGGGGTCTCCTCTGCGGCAGGCTTGCGGCGAGGGCGGCCACGCGTAGACTTCTTCGGTTGGGTCTCCTCGGCTGCGGCTTCGACAGGGGAGACAACCAGTTCCTCAACTACCTCGCTTGAGGCAGGTTCGGGTGCCTCCGCTTCGACATCAGCGACGCTCTGCCCCACAGGTTGAAGCGTGGGTGTGGTGGTTAGCTCCTCGGCGCGCCTGAACATAGGCTGGACCTGGCCCTTTATCTTTTCGGGGGGCAGGTTGGCAAGGAGCGGGTGGCGAGCGGTGCGGGCTGGGGCCAGAGGAGGCGTGGGCATGACGGGTTGAGGGCGTTGCTCTCTCGCCGGAGGCTGTTGGGTAGAATCGGTGGGTTGGGCGGTTCGACTGAAGGCCGAAGATGGCCGCTGGTAGTCCCGGCTAGCCCGATCATCCCGCGAGGGGCGAGGTTCAACGGTGGGCGGTACGGGAGCGGCGGTAGTCTGCGCAGCCTCGGTAGGCGCGGGTCTTGTAGAGCGTGCAGGCATGTCTGGGACTTGCACCCCATCTGCCTTGAGGGATTCGAGCACCAGGCCCACTATATCGTCCCTGTTGGCTAGCGTGCTTTCGCTTTCATGCCGGACGTATATCTGGCCTGTCGGCGCGAAGATATAAGGCTTGGCGTTGCCTTCGGGCACGTTGATGACTATCACGCCGCGCTCGCCGTTTTTGCGGACCTCGAACTCCACCGTATGGGGCGGGTCTATGGTCCTGAGCACATCCTCCTTGAGTATCCGCACGTCCTCTTCGTGGTGCTCAAGGCCGTGTATGGGCACGCTCGTATCGGGATTGGCTCCCACGTAGATGGTGCCGCCGCCCGCATTGGCGAAGGCTATCACGTCATGGAGGATGGGGCGGGTGCGGCTGGTGCGGGTGATGGCCCGCTCGTGGAACGATTGGGTCAGGCTCGCCCCTTCCATGCGGGCGCTATCTATCTGCTCCCAGAAGAGGTTGCTTCTGAAGGGGCGGGTGCGGGTGAAGTCGTCGCTCGTGAGCAATTCCTTGAGGCCCGCGAACGATACTTCCCTGACCAATATCTCGGTGATGCGCGCGCCTACGCCCAGGCGCTTGTTATTGCTGTCGGACTGCTCCGTATCGAGCGAATGCGCGTCCGAGCCTTGAATGCAGTGCATACGGCGCGGGTACTCGGTCTTGGAGCCGTTGTAGAAGGAGGGCGTGTTTCGCCTGCCGAGCGACTCAAGGTCGGTTACTTCAAGGGCTACGAGGTTGGGGTCCTGGGTGTAGGCGATCTTGGTCTGGCCGCCGAAGGGGAAGCCCTGCATAGCCACACCGTTTGAGGAGTTGGCGTGGGCGGCTATCGCCAGGCCGCCCGCCGCCGTTATCGTCTGGTAGGCGGATAGCACGTCGGAGGTGGAGCCTGCGTCGGGCGCACCCATGACCATCTTCTCTTCCGGCACGTTCAGGTTGAGCAGCAGGTGCTCCAATTTGCGGACGGAGGTGTTCTCCGGGAAGATGCCGAGTATGTGGAAGCCAAAGGTAGCGGTGAACTCGAAGCCGGGCAGCACCACAATCTTCGCCAGCAAGCGGCGGTATTCATCGAGCGTGGCGCGCTCTTCGGGGGTGAGGCGGTTCAGGCGTTCCAGGAGGGTGAGGGTCTCTATCTCGCGGTGCATGGCCGCATAGCCACCGATGCTGTTGTGGTCGGTGAAGGCTATCATGTCGAGGCCCTTCTCCTCGGCCTTCTTCAATATGTCGAGGTAAGAGATGCCGGGGTCGCGGTAGTCGGAGGAAGCGGGGGTGTGCAGGTGCAGGTCCATGCGCTTCCAGTACATGCCTTCGGGGGCGGGGCGGTTGCGAGCGACTTCTCTATCTTCTTCCAAAGCCCTGGTGGCTTGCGAAATGTAAGGGCGGGGGGTACGTCCGGGTACCCGTGTGCGGGCGTTGGGGCTGTCGCCCCGCCGCCATGAGTCTCTTCTATCCATGAGTGGGTTGTTCCTTTAAAGTCTAGGACGCACGGGCGCGCGCTACCGTTGGGGACTTGCCCAAATAAAATTGGAAGCGCGTGCTAATCAAATCGTGCGTATCTTATTCTAAATCTACTTCGCGAGGCTTACTATCAAGTGCCGAGTACCGAGTACCGAGTTATGAGCTATAAAATAACTCAAAACTCAGCACTCATAACTCATAACTCGCGTTGTCCCCCTGGGGCTGGGGGAGGATAATGCGGCCCTGTTCGGGCGATATTGCTGTTGCTCCTGGTTCGGTGTCCTGGTTGGCTTTAGCTGCTTTCTTGCGGCGCGTTGGCGGCTTGACGGGCATACCTGCATGCGCGCTGTCGGTGGTGAGATTGCCCGTGTTGTTGGCGCTGGGAGCGGTGTCGTTCGCTGCATTGTCGCTTGCATCGGAAGGGCCGATGTCGGCAGACTTCGCCACAGGCACGGCGGGCTGCGCCTGCGACTCCCTTAGCACCGCGGCTACCACGTCGTCCATATTCTCCACCCAGATAGGCTCAAGGTCCTGGCGCACGGTGCGCGGAAGCTCGGACCAATCGGGCTTGTTGGAAGCGGGAGCTACGATGTACTTGATGCCTGCGCGGTGGGCCGCCAGCGCCTTCTCTTTGAGGCCGCCGATAGGCAAGACGCGCCCGGTGAGGGTGATCTCGCCCGTCATGCCTATGTCGCTGCGCACGGGACGCTGGGTGATCACCGAGATGATCGCCGTCGCCATCGTTATGCCAGCCGACGGGCCATCCTTGGGGATAGCGCCCTCCGGCAGGTGGATGTGCAGGTCGGTCTTCTCCAGCTTTTCGAGGTCTATATTGAGATGGCTGGCACGCGAGCGCGCAAAGGAGAGTGCAGCCCGCGCCGACTCCTGCATAACATCGCCCAGCCGCCCGGTAATAGTCAGCCCGCCGCGACCCGGCATGGCGGCTACCTCCACCGGCAGCAGTTCGCCGCCGTGCTCGGTCCACGCCAGGCCCGTCACCACCCCTATCTGGTCCTGCCTGCTCTCCACGTCGGCCCGGTAGCGCGCCGGCCCCAGGAACTCTTCGAGAGTGTGGGGGGAAATCCTGACCCTGGTGGCGCGCCCCTGCACCACCCTGCGTGCCGCTTTGCGGCATATGGTCGCCAGCTTACGCTCCAACTCTCGCACGCCAGCCTCGCGGGTGTGGGTGCGTATGATGGCGCGCAGCATGCGGTCAGGGATTTCCAGGAAACCAGCCTCCAACCCATGCACCTCGATCTGCTTGGGTAGGAGATGGCACCGGGCGATCTGCACTTTTTCTTCTTCGGTATACCCGCCTATCTCTATCACTTCCATGCGGTCGCGCAACGGCTTCGGTATGCTGTAGAGGTTGTTCGCGGTGGCGATAAAGAGCGCCTCCGACAGGTCGTATGGGAGATCCATGTAGTGGTCCACGAACGCATGGTTCTGTGCTGGGTCAAGCACTTCCAGCATGGCGGCTGTGGGGTCGCCCCGCTGGTCGGAGGTCATCTTATCCACTTCATCGAGGAGAATCAGGGGGTTGACCTTACCCGCAGTACGCATGGCCTGGGTAATGCGTCCCGGCATCGCGCCCACGTAGGTGCGCCGGTGCCCGCGTATCTCCGACTCGTCGTGTATGCCGCCCAGGGAGAGGCGCACAAACTGCCGGTTCATGGCCCGCGCTATGGATTGGCCCAGCGAGGTCTTGCCCACGCCCGGAGGCCCCACGAAGCAGAGTATGGAACCCTGGTGGTGCTGCTTGTGGTCATGCACGCCCGTATCGTGGGATGCGCCTGCCTCTTGCGTCTTCTTGCGGGCGGTTAGCTGGCGCACGGCGAGGAAGTCGAGGATGCGCTCCTTGACCTGGTTGAGGCCATAGTGGTCCTCTTCGAGTATCTGCTCGGCGAGGGGGAGGTCTATGCGGTCCTCGGTACGCTCGTCCCAGGGCAGGGAGAGCGCCCAGTCCAGGTAGTTGCGCAGGACTGTGCTTTCGGGCGAGATGGAGGGCATCCGCTCCAGCTTGTTGGTCTCTTTGAGGAGGCGTTGCAGGACTACGTCCGGAAAGCCCTTCTTCTCTATGCGCTCGCGCAGTTCGGCTATCTCGTTGCCGCCTTCGCTCGCAAGCTCGTCGTGTATGGCCTTTAGCTGCTCGCGCAGGTAGAACTCGCGCTGGTTCTTGTCTATGGAGGCGCGAACTTTATCCCGTACTCGCTGCTCGGTCTGTAGCACGTCGAGGGCGTTTATGAGCACGCCCGCCATGTGTTGCAGGCGCTCGCTCTGGTCGGTGGTTTCGAGGACGTGCTGGCGCTCCGGCGTTTCGGATAGAAGGTGGGCGGCGAGCAGGTCGGCCATGTAGCCGGGCTGGCGAACGGCGTTGCGGATGTGCTCAGGGGCCTCGGAAGGCACTTTGGTGTTGAGGGCAGCGTACTGCTCGAATAGCTCGGCAAGGTGCCGCATCAACGACTCGGTCTCCAAGCCGATGACGGCCTTGTCAGGCAGCAGTTCGACCCGCGCCGAGAGGCACGGTTCTTCCTGGATGACCTCTTTCACGCGCACGCGCTTGAGGGCTTCGACTTCGATTTGCAGGGAGGAGTCGGCCTGGCGGCGTACCTGGCGCACCTCAACGACGGTGCCTGTGTTGTAGAGGTCGCCTGGGGCGGGGTCGTCGTGGTCGCCCGTCTTTTGGGCAAGGACAACCAGGCAGCGGTCGCCGTCCATGGCGGTGTTGAGAGCGTGGATGGAACGAGAGCGCCCTATCGTGAGGTTTACTATTGTCCTGGGGAATACTACGACGTTCTTGAGGGGTAGGAGGGGATACTCCAACTTCTGGTGAGCTGCATCGTTTGCCATATTGCCAACTGCCCTTTGCGTATGCCCGCCCCTTTGCTTTGATGCTTTATGCGCTTTCTCCAACCTGCGATGCAGGCGACGGGCTTGCGTGGTAAGTACGTTTGGTCCTTCATTGCGCCGGTCCTACTTGTACCACTTTGCCGGATTATACCATTAAGGCAGGTAGTAAGTCTATGGCGGATTCTAGGGTTTAAGTCAGGGGTTGTTGGTGGCAGATGGGCTATGGGTGCCAACAAGTGTGATTAGGGGGCATGCTCTCGATTGTGACAAAAATGAGCAAAAAGTGAGCACTTTTCGGCCTGGAAAGTGAGCACCATATGGCCATAGACTGAGCAGGTTGGCAAAGCAATCCATGCCGAGAGGTGGTGAGCTTAGCTGATAACCTTGATTGGTATTGGTGATTTTCTAACCTTGCGCTCGTCTCCGGCCTGCCACCCGAAATGGTGTGCAGCCCACCAACTATAGTACAGTTGGCTCTTTGTGTGCGTGGCAACCTGGACGTGAAAGAGCCGACCTTGACCGAATCTTGACCGAATATTGAAGGGAGGTGGCGTACCAGGCGTGTGTAGTGTCAGTCGCCCAAAAAGATGGCAAGCTATTTTCTCATCTTTCAACGTTCATCCCCCAGGGGCGACAAACCAGGAGTAGAGGAATCAAGCCAGCAGCCGGTGAAGGCTGTAGCAATTAGCATTCATAACACAGGAGTTTTGAGCATGATAGGCAAATTTATGAGAAGCAAGGCCCTCAAACCGCTAAGAGTGCTGACCGCCGTCAGCATGCTGTTGGCAATGCTTGGGCCTCTAGGCGTAGCACAGACCTTCGCCTTGTCAATCACATCCGTGCAGATTCTGTCCGGCAGCGCGAGCACCTTCTCGCCGGCCCCCGGTACGGTGTACTCTATGCAGGGTGGCACCATGACGTTGATCGTCGCAACCAGTCCAGATACAAAGTGTGTGGAGGTGAACGCCGGGTCTGGCCCCGTACAGCGCATGAGCAACCCCGCAGGACAAACCGGCTGGAGCTTCCCGATCACGGGTAGAAACGGCGATGGTCCCCAGGTGGTTGTGGCTACTGCTTTCACGGGCATCATGGGCAATGGCAACTGCAATGGCAGCTCGACCAGCGCCAGCACACAGTACATCCGCGATAACACCGGCCCGACCGTCACAGCCGCCCTGGCCCCGGCACCGAACGGTGCGGGCTGGAACAACAGCAATGTGAGCATTACCTGGAGCGCTACCGACAATGGGGCAGGGATGTCAGGCGGCCAGGCCAGCGGGCCTGCCCCGGCCACCGACAGCCAGACCACCAACACGGCCAACACGATGAAGTCGGCTACCGCAAAGGACGCTGTGGGCAACGTTGGCACCGGCAGCGTATCCATCAAGCTCGATAAGAACGCGCCCAGCATTAGCGGCAGCCGCAGCCCCGCCGCCAACGCATTCGGTTGGAATAACACCGATGTGGTGGTTAGCTTCACCTGCGCCGATAGCGTCCAATTCTCTTCGGGCATCAAGTCTTGTACGTCTCCGGTCACCCTCAGTGCTGAGAACGCTAATCAGTCGGTTACGGGTACGGCAGTAGACGTTGCCGACAACAGCGCCAATGCCACCGTCAACAACATCAACATAGATAAGACGGCCCCCAGCCTGAGCGGTGCGCCCACCGCCCCAGCCAACGTCGCAGGCTGGTACAACGGCCCGGTGACTATACACTGGACCGCCTCCGACGCGCTTTCCGGCGTTGACCCGGCTACCGCTCCTGCTGACGACACGATAAGCGGCGAAGGCACTAACCAAACGGTCAATGCCTCGGTGAGTGACAAAGCGGGCAACTCCACGATGGCGACCAGCGGCCCTGGCGTCAACATTGACACCACCAAGCCGAACACTACCGCTTCAGCACCCGCAGGCTGGAACAACACCAATGTTATCGTGGCTCTCAACGCCCTGGATAACCTCTCAGGCTTAGCCGCCACATACTACAACCTGGACAATATGGGCCAGCAGACCGGCAACAGCGTCAATATAAACGCCGACGGCACCCATACCCTTGTTTACTGGAGCGTGGACAACGCAGGCAACATTGAGGACTCTCACAGCATCCAGGTGCTGATAGACCAGACATCGCCCGCCATCAACCATAGCCTCAGTCCCTCGGCCAACAGCTTCGGTTGGAACAACAGCAACGTGATAGTAACTTTCACATGCACCGACACCGTCTCAGGCATAGCTCCCAACGGCTGCACCGGCCCTGTAACGGTAACAACGGAGGGCGCGAACCAGATCGTTACCGGCACCGCGCTCGACAACGCGGGCAACACGGCAAGCGACCCGGCCTCGGTGAGCATTGACAAGTCCGCTCCTACCATCAACGGCGATGCCATGCCTGCGGCTAACGCTAACGGCTGGAACAACACCGACGTGACGGTGAGCTTCACCTGCAACGATGATCTATCGGGAGTGGCAAGCTGCCCCGGCTCGACGACGCTCAACGGTGAGGGCGCGGGTCAGTCGGTCATGGGGACTGCCACCGATAAGGCAGGCAACTCCAGCGAGGCCACCATCAGCGATATCAATATAGACAAAACCGACCCTAGCCTGAGCGGCGCACCTGCTACTCAGCCCAACGGTGCCGGCTGGTACAATAGTGATGTGACGGTCAAGTGGACTTGCAGCGACACTCTTTCGACGGTGGATGGGCCTTGCCCGGCGGACAGCACTATCGGTGGCGAAGGCACAGACCTGACCGCCTCAGCCTCGGTGAGCGACAAAGCCGGCAACACCACAAATGCCACCAGCAGTCCTGCCGTCAACATAGACCAGACAGCGCCTTCGATCACGGGCGCGGCAACGACAAGCCCCAATGGCGCGGGTTGGTACAACGGCCCGGTAACAATTCACTTCACCTGCTTTGATGGTCTGTCCGGCATAGCGGTATGCCCGGCTGACGTGGTCCTGAGCGGCGATGGCGCTAACCAAGTTGCGTCCGGGACGGCCTATGACAATGCGGGCAATTCGGCCAGCTTCACCCTCACGGGCATCAACATTGACCAGACAGCGCCTGTTATCAACGGCAGCCGCACGCCTGGCCCCAACACCTATGGCTGGAATAACACCGATGTGACCGTCAGCTTCTCGTGCTCCGATGTGCTGTCGGGCGTGGCAAGTTGCTCCGGCCCGACCACCTTGAGCAGCGAAGGCGCAGGCCAATCCGTGTCCGGCACGGTGTACGACCTCGCGGGCAACAGCGCGAGTGCCACAGTGGGCAGCATCAACATAGACAAGACCGCCCCCGGCCTCTCGCTCCCGGCCAACATCACCGCCAACTCGTCCAGCCTGTCGGGCGCGGTGGTCAACTATACCGCTACGGCGAGCGACGCGCTGAGTGGCTTCACGGGTAGCGTTCACACCACTACGCCTGGTTGCTCGCCCGCCTCCGGCGCGACCTTCGCGGCCGGTACTACCACCACGGTCAACTGCGCCTCCACCGATCAGGCGGGCAACACCGGCACGGGCAGCTTCACAGTCACCGTCAACCCCTTCTCCTTCCAGGGCTTCTTACAGCCGGTAGATAACCTGCCGGTAGCGAACACGGTACGCGGCGGCTCGACGGTGCCTCTCAAGTGGAAGCTTTTCCTGTATACGGGTGGGCCTGAAATCACCGATGTTGCCTCCGTCGCTGCGGGCTGGCCGAAGCTCTATACCTCTACCTCCTGTGCCTCGGCCCCTTCGGATGAGATCGAGATAACGGCCACCGGCAGCACTACATTACGCTACGATACGAGCGGCCAGCAGTTCATCTACAACTGGAAGACTCCGACGGGACCTGGATGCTATCGCGTTGAGGTTAAATTCACCGATGGCAGGGCCTACAGCGCCCTCTTCGCGACCAGGTAAGGGCGCTCTATAGAAAGAAGCAGAAAATGGGCGGTTGCGCCGCCCATTTTCTGCTTCTTTCATTTTACCGGGTCTCGCAGCTTGGGAAGAATGTGTTGGCGACGATCTTGGAGGACTGGCCCCTGGTTACGTTGTTGAAAGGCCGGAAGTATGGGCGGTTAGCCTCGTCGCAAGGCTCGCCCACTCCACCGCAGAGGTATCCTGACATCGCGCCTAGTTGCGTCAGGCGCATGATCCAGACGTAGAAGGGGTGGTCCTCCAGCACGTCAGCGTAGAACTGCCCCGTGGGGGTGCTTCCTATCCCTGCCGCATTGCTTACAATCTTGGCGAGCTGCCCTCTTGTCGCGTTAGCAACCGGGCGGAAGTAAGGCAGGTTGCCCGCACCGCATGGCTCGCCTGCCCCACCACACGGATACCCTCCCATATACCCACGATTGGAAAGGCGGTTGATCCAGACAAAGAAGGTGCTCGCAGGGTCTACGTCCTCGAAGACCTGCGGGCCTGGATTGTCGTTGATGTTGGCAGCATTACTCACCAGCTTTGCTATCTGCCCCCTGGTGATGTCGTTGTTGGGGCGGAAGGTGCCGTCAGAGTAGCCAGAGATGACGCCCCTGCATGCCAGGCACTCTACAAATGAATAGAATGTACTGCCGATTGGTACGTCACTGAAGGAGATAGCGCATGCGGTGGGGGTGGCCCCAGTTGTCGGAGTAGTGGCTACGGTGGTGGGTGTGCTGCTTGCGCTGATAGCGGTATGGGTAGGCGTAGATGTGACTGTGGCTGTGGCACTTGCGGTAGATGTGGTACTTGCGGTAGATGTGGTACTTGCGGTAGCGGTCGGGGCAGGTGTGACCGTCTCTACAGGCTGGCAGTCGTTCAAAAGCACAGATACGTTGTTAGAGCCGGAGTTTGCAGTTGCCATGTCAAGGTCGCCATCGCGGTTGTAGTCCCCGAATGCAACGGATCTAGGGAATGTTCCCGCCTGGAAGCTGACGGGCGAGCCAAATCCCCCGGTGCCATCACCGAGGAGCACCACCAGGCTGCTTGGGTTCTGCTGGGCGGCGGCGAGGTCCGGGTGGCCGTCAAGGTTCAGATCACTCACCGAAACAGTGAGCGGGAAACCCGGCATCGTCAGGTTGGTTGGAGCATCAAAGGTGCCGTCGCCGTTGCCCAGCAGGACCGACAGAGAATTCGAGAAAGAGTTTGCCGTGACCAGGTCCAGAATCGTGTCGTGATTCACGTCGGCCACCGCTACCGAAGCAAGGTCCGTCGTACCGGTAGAATAGCCGGTGGGCGATGCGAAGCCGCCTGTGCCATTGCCAAGCAGCACCATGACGGAGGGGGTGTTTATATCCGCAACCGCGAGGTCGAGGTGGGTGTCGCCGTTGAATTCTCCCACCGATACCCATGCGGGGCGTGTGCCTGCCGGGAAGTTGGTGGGGGCGCTGAAGCCACCTGAGCCGTTGCCCAGGAAGATGGAGACGTTGGCAGAGTTGAAGTTTGCCGCCACGAGGTCCAGGTTGTTATCGTGGTTGAAGTCCCCGACATCGACGGAATAGGCGCTTGTGCCCGCCGTGTAGTTGGTAGCCGGGCCGAACCCGCCCGTGCCGTTACCCAGTAGCACCGATACGTTCTCCGGGAAATCGCTCGCGTTAGCGGTGGCAACATCCGGGTTGTTGTCGTGGTTGAAATCCCCTATCGCTATCGAATTGGTGCCCTCTCCGGTGGCAAAGTTTGTGGCCAGGCCGAAACCGCCCGTGCCGTTACCCAATAGCACCGATATATTCGTGTTGTTCGCGCTTACGAGGTCGAGATTGCCGTCGTGATTGAAATCTGCTGTGGCCGCGAAGCTAGGCGACTGTCCAACCGGATAGTTTGTGGGAGGTTGGAAACTAGGGGTGGGGCACGAACCCGCAGTCACCGAGGCATACGAGTTACGTGTTGGCGACTGAGTGCCGGTATTCGCGCTCCCGAAGGCGATGCTGCCGGCCAACGGTCGCCCCGCCAACAGCATCGCCAGGCCCAAAATCGTCAAGCATATCGCAAGTAACGGTTGGGGGAGCCTCTTTTCGTTGGCCTGCATAATAATCGTCCCTCCAATATGGCTGGTGAACCTATCGCTTTTTACCCCATCACCTTCACCGGGGGCGCTCCACCATACGGTGTTGCTTAGGTCTGCAAGCAGGAAGCCCTGGGAGAGGGAATACGCCCTTGATCGGATCAGGGTAAATCTTGAGACGGATATATAATTCGATGACGCTTAATACGCGACACAGTTACACTTTCGAGCAGATCCCTGACACGCTATAGCAGGCATTGCATTCTATTCCCTCACCTGCTAGAATGGCGGCAACTTTAAAGACGCCGATGCTATTAATGCTGAATTCATAAACGCTGACCGGCAAAATTATGAGTTAGGAGAAGAGAACCATGTTACCCGTCACAGACAACAACCCGGCTATGGAACCCCCAATCCACGAGGCGCTGGGCCGCGCTCATGCAGCGCTCGTCCAGGCGTTGGAGAACCGCAACAGGCTGCGTAGCGAGCTTGCGGAGGCCGAAACGGAAGCTGTGTTGGCTACCGAGCGGTGGGAGCGTGCCCTGCAAAAAGCCCAGGAACGCCTGAGAGTCGCCGAGCAGGGGCAGGCTCTGGCGCTTGTACCGCGCGATAGTGACGCCGCGAATAGGGAGAGGCAGCGCCTGATAGATGCGCAGCGCGCCCGTGTAGTTTCGGCGACCTAGCAAGAACGCTTACTCCTCTCCCCTCGTGCCGGGAGGAACGTTCAAACAAATGAAAGATGCAGAAAATGGGCGGCACAGTCGCCCATTTTCTGCATCTTTCGTCTGACGCTTCAGTTTTACCGAGTCCCACAGCCCGGGAAGAAGGTTTTGGCGACGATCTTGGAGGACTGACCAATGATTATGTTTTTCCGACACAGTGAGAGAGAAACCTGGCGATGCCAGGTTGGTTGGAGGATCAAAGGTGCCGTCACCCTTGCCCAGAAGGACCGCTAGAACTTGAGAAAGAGTTTGCAGTGAGCAAGTCCAGGATCGTGCTTCTTGGCTACACTTTCAGTTGACTTCCTCTGCACAGTTGATTGGGCGCGAAATGCATAACCCAAGCCATTGGACGAGCCTTGTTAGAACTGCCGGGCACCTGGAACTATTGGGCTAAAGATCGGAAGAGATTACTCAAAGTAATAGGAAATTCTGGATACGCCCTGTAAACTTGGAAAGGATAGATGTTATGAAGAAGCTCAAAGAGTATTTGTTGGAGGCCGTGCTACGAGTAGGTGAACATGTATCGCGATAGCGATCGCATCGTGGCTGTTATCCATGCTCCGATGGAGTGTGGACCATATGTAGTGCATAGCTGCTTAGCCAACATGACAATTGAGTGGAGCCAGAGCACCTCTGCCTGAATTGCTCAGAGAAATTCCACTGAAATCGAGAACGTCCTACCTAACTAATAAAATGGGCATCCAGGATGATAAAAATTACTCATGTAATTGCCTCACCCATGTTTTAGAATAGACTAAGGAGCCAATGGGCTTCACTGGTATCAACCCCCCGGCGGCCGCTTTGAGCCGCGCAAACCCCCCACAGGACCGCGCATTACAACAGACCAGGATCAGTAGACTTGATAATCGTACTGACCAATGGTTGTTGCACGAGGCACTTATCTCTGTAGTAGTCGTTAGCCCCTTGACATGATAACGGGCAGGGGTCGAGCACATGGACCACGATGACCATAGCTTAACGGAGCCTCTCTCCCACAGGGAGAAAGTAGTGCTGATTGTTTACAGCAGGGGCTATCTGCCCGATGACATCGCTGAAATACTGCATATTTCAAACGCAACAGTTCGCAATCATCTAGCTAATTGTAGAAGCAAGCTGGGAGCGCGACATATTACTGCGGCATATGCTTACGCGCTCGAAACCTCTATTGCCCCCCATGATATAGCTGACGCGTTGGCCCTCATTCGTGAATGGCTGCGAAACCAACCTCCCTCTGACTAATGATCTACACGCGGCGGCGCTATATTTTGGCCGTTTCGCGCCATATGTTACTCAGGTGAGCAGCTGTAGCCTATATGTCATGGCGCTCATTGTGTGGCTGCATCCGCCTGGCTCCGATAGTCCTCAAGAGGAGACTCCATGAACACAATAATCGTTGTTTGCGCAATGAATAGTTAAATGGGCAAATGGCTTATAAGTGTAGGAAATTACTCTAGTCTTTAGGGGGAAAAGGATGTATGATAAATATCACCAAGATCGGTAGGCAATCATAACCAGTCTTGGTGAGCAAGCATCTCATTAGCTATCACAGGAGGGTTCGCATGAAGTTAGGGCTTGATAATTCCTTTATCCACCGCAGGTTGGATTTTGCACCCTACTTAGCCGCTAATGCTCACCATGTCGCGGACAGTGGGCATAGCTTTAGCGTGTCCGCTTGGATAACAAATTCCAGTTGAAAGGCCATGCTCCCTAACAAGCATGGTCTCCTTGATTCTTGTTCCAGGAATGGAGGTTGCCATGATTGCAAAATCATGTTTATTGACGCCTCGTCAGTTAGAGATCACTCTATTTATCTTATGCGGACTAACTGCGAGGGAAACAGGACAGCGGCTTAATATCAGTGAAAGGACCGTCTCCAACCACTTATTCGAGGTGTACAGCCGGCTCGGAATTTACGAGCGGACCAACAAGCGAGCAAGACTGTATACGCAGGTAGTCACGCTTCAGGAGTGGCTCACAAACGAGCAGATCCGCGCGACTAAAGCCTTGATTGAAGGGGACCAGGTGAAATAGCCGCTATTTCTTTCATATGCAGCCTGTTAGAGTTACTTCCGATCCAGTAACCTATACTACGATATGAATTTATACTACCTGGTGATTGGAAAGCCCCAGAACCCATATCATGAGCTTGTAGCTGTATGGCCAAGCGTATTTCTGCCTGGGCTTGTGTTTCTGAGCCAGTCAAGGTTAGTCTATGCTAGCGTTAGATAGGACATCAAATAGCCAGGTTCCAGATGTTCGTTAAAAAGCCTCCCACCCAGCCTTTTGAATCTGCCAGGGGGAGGCTCGAAGTTTCGACGTTGACCTACTCTATACATGAGTGCGGTGGTGCTTATAACGTTGTAGCTCGCCCACTTGCTTCCGGCGCATCGGGGCGTATTACCCAACGTTGTGAGGTTGGGATAGATCCGGTCGCTTGCGCTTATTTCCCTGCACAGGCGGTAGGAGAGGCAATCTATCCTTAAGGTCAGGATAAAGCTTTATCGCTTCTTCGTAGAAATCAAGTAAGCTCATAAGCCTGATGGTCCGTAATTCTTCCTCGATACGCTCATCGCTCCAGTGGGGCTTGTACTTCCTCAGCCACTGCTCAGTATTTTGTTCGAATAGGTCCTCGTCGGGCATGGGTGTATTCGGTTTCATATCGTGCCCTCCTAAAGGAGCTATTGAACAGTCTGGTGCCACCTCCTTGTGGTCGGGCGTATCTGTAACCCATGTAAACCCAGGGGGACCCTCTATCACTGTTGCGTGATGATCGGGTACTGAACTCATATCTTCTTGAATTGCTTCCTGGATATGATCACAGGCTGGGTTGTGTTGCTCCCCCGAAGTAGAGAAGTTGTCCCGCTCCCTAATATTGCCCATGATTATCAAGCGTAGATGTCGTTTTCAAGGCCCAATTCAAGCTAAGCGCCCGTTGACGAGTGCAGCCTACCCTGGTGAGAGTTACCGACGCCAAAGCAACACCAGAACCGTTCTAACCATCTGTCTGTCTCAATTGTAGCTGACGCTGTCTAGAGGATATGCACAAGAATCGGGTAGTTTTACACGTACACGAAATACATATCCTAGCTGCGCTGGCCCCCGGTATGGTCCTCAGTAGTTTGGTGCTGATGGTTACTGGAGTTATGCTTGTGGCCGGTATTCGAGGCCTGATGTCCGCTCTTATATCCGTTGTGCTGCCCATTTAACTCTTGATTGGTTTCATGCTCAGGATGCCCCTTCGTGAGAGCGTCCGGTTCACCGAAATGAACGTGGGTTGGGTTTGACACTTCATGATGTAGATGATTCTCGCCCGGTGTATCCTCATGCGAGACATGGGAAGTTGTCTCACGGTTAGTATCAAGGTTATTGGAAGGTGCGTACTTGCTAGACATATGTTCTCTCCTTTGAGCTGAGGGGTTGGAGGGACGGAGTGGCTATAGCGGATATAGCCGCTCCGCACTAGCTTTATCATAATGCCTCGATCATTAACCTGCATGAGCAAATTGTATTATTTAATGGGCAATTTTTACCATTCGTGAGCGGCAAGTCTAGTTATTACCAGGGCATTTTGGGCAGGGAGCGCCGGAAACAGGAGAGATGACACTAAGTCACTAGCGAGATGGCAACCTCACACGGACATAGGTCGGTGCCGTTGAGAGGAGGGCTTTACAATCCTTTCTCTCCTGTTTTCAGGACGCTCCAAAAGAATCAGCCCAGACATTGCACAGGAATTGTGACAATATGAGCGAAAAGTGAGTGCCCTATAGCTATGGACTGAGCAGATAGGCAGGCAATCCACATGCTGAGAGGAGATGTGCTTAGGTAATAGCCTTGATTGGCAGCAGAAGGCGGACCAGGAGGAAAAGAAAAAGGCCTCCCGTGAACAGGAGGCCCGATTGGGTGGCTGACCGGGCTCGAACCGGCAACATCTTCATCCACAGTGAAGCGCTCTGCCATTGAACTACAGCCACCATGATACCAATTATAAGTCTTAAGTTATGAATTGTGAATAGCTAATTTTACTATAATTCAAAATTAAAAACAAAAACTGATAAAAGGTTGGGTTGGTGGGGATCTGGCGGCGTTGGTAAGCCGGGTTCTGTTTTAGACGGCCATCTATCTCAACCTTGCGGCTGGCTACCTCGTCGCCTCGGTAACGGCTCTCACTTCCGACCGGCTTGGCGAGCCACCTCTCACGCCTCTTGCGAGATGCTGCGGTCGATTCGGAGATTGCTGCGGGGAGGATTGCCCTTTTCACTCCACGCTACGCTTGCGCGCAGGTGGCATTAGTCACTGTTGCTCTCGCCCTCTCGCGAGGACGCCGATGTGGACTGTCAGGACCTGCGACCGGCCCTGCCCCCGCTTTCGCGAGGCACCCCGCTCTGCGCAGCCCGGACTTTCCTCTGCCCTCTCGGACAGCGGCCATCCCGCGCCGCCAGACCTTGCCCAACCCAATTGTCGCATATTACCTCTCCCACAGGGGGATCGGCATTTGTTAAGCTGTCTGTTCCGGGGCAGGGATTCGAACCCCAACTCACAGATTCAAAGTCTGCTGTCCTACCATTAGACGACCCCGGAATGAGACGCATATCAATTATAACGCATGTGAGGCCAGGCACGCAAGTTTGACTTGCTAGGCAAAAACATCCTAAATCAGAGTGCGAAACGAACCGCCAAGACGCCAAGAGCGCCAAGATACCGCCAAGTTATTCTGGTTTGTATGAGGTAGGTGAACAGTGGATGCGTGAGAAAAACCCATACAATACTTGGCGGTATCTTGGCGCTCTTGGCGTCTTGGCGGTTTTCGTAAATATGAAGATTGGTTGGCACCCATCTTGCCGTTTTGCATGGTATGTCTGAAGGACCAGAGGTACACCGGGTTTCGGCCCAATTGCATAGTGAGTTCGCGGGGAGCCGGATCGTTGCCATAGATTCGCGGCTCAAGAAGGCTAAGGCGTGGCTGGAAGAACACCCTGGCGCTGTGGAGGGTTGCGAAGTCAGGCGGGTCTACCCGGCGGGGAAGAATATACTGTGGGAGTTGGAGGGAGACATCTTCTTCCATATGCATTTGTTGATGTTCGGCAAGATCAGGACGTATTCGCTGAAGCACCGGGTAGAATACGACCGGACTACGCGGGCGTTGATAGTGAGCACCACGCGCCAGGCGGAGCTTATCAACGTGCAGGTGTTCAACATCGGCTTCGGCAACCCGTTCGAGCAGATACCCTCATTGCGAGAGATTGGCCCCGACATCTGCGCCGTACCCTTCAATAGCGAATTATTCCTGCAAAGGCTGAATCGTCCCAGCAATCTCGACCAGGAGATCGGCCCCGTGCTGCTCGACCAGTCAGTGGCGGCGGGGCTGGGGAATTACTTCAAGAGCGACATCCTCTTCGAGTGCCGCATCAACCCCTGGACGCTGGTGCGCGACCTGTCACCTGAGCAGCAGGCGTGCCTGGCAGAGGTTACACCGGCGATGGCCCAGCGCGCCCTCCGCAATCGGGGGCAGACAGTCACGGACGAAGTGTGGGAAAGTATCCTTGCCGACCCCAACATACCGAAGCCGAATTGGTCGCACAAGCACTGGGTATTCCGGCACAGCAGCCGCCCCTGCATGGTATGTGGCACACCCATCAAGCAGAAGCGCCAGGGGCCGGGCGATGGCCGGGTCACGTTCTTCTGCCCGCAGTGCCAGGGGTCGGGGACCAGGGATTAGGGGTCAGGGGTCAGGGGTCAGGCGACGTGGCTTAACAGCGTGGATGACAAAAGGGTCAGGCGTTAGCACCTGACCCCTGATCCCTAGCCCCTTTACCTGAAGGTAGAAGGTAGTATCCCTAGCTGGTTGCGGTACTTGGTGACGGTGCGGCGGGCGACGCGGATGCCTTGCTCGCGCAGGCGGCTGACTATTTCTTTGTCGGTCATGGGGCGCGCTTCTTTGGTGATGATCTCTTTTATCACGTCTTTGGCAGAGAGGGAGGCCGAGAAGAAGTCGCTGAACGGGATGACCTGCTTGTTGGGCAGCATAAGGTATTTTGAGGCGGTGGCCCTGCTGACGGTGCTCTCATGTATGCCTAGATACTGGGCGACCTGGGCGCGGGTGAGCGGCCTGAGGAAGCGCACGCCGTATTTGATGTAGCTCTCTTGCAGGTCAATCAGGCAGGATGTGATGCGGCGCATCGTTTCGCGGCGCTGGTTGATATTCGAGATAAATAGCTTGGAGCGGTTGACGTAGCGCCTGATGTGGTCGCGCTCGCCGTCGGACAGGCTGTGGGCGGTATGGGTGCCGTCGCTCGCGAGGCGCTGGTACAGGGGGTTGATGCGAAGGCTGAAGCGGTAGGTTTCTACCACTTCTGGTTCCAGTTTATTGTCCCGCAGGTGGATAATGACATCCGGTATGGCGAAACGGGTGGGAGAAGGTGAGCGCCACGAGCGTCCATGAGGGGGTTCCTGCAAGGGGCGCGGCTGCATATGCTGCTTAATGAAGTCGCGCACTTCCACGACGTGCTCATAACCGATACCCAGGGACTGCGCGATGATGGTGTATTTGTGCTCCCCTAGCTCGGTCAGGTGGTCCCGGATGATCTCTTCAACATGGGGGGCCACGTCAGGGTAGCCGCGATCTCTTATCTCTTCAAGCTGGATCAGCAGGCACTCGCGCAGGTCTCGCGCGCCCACGCCGATAGGGCCTACGCGCTGTAATACCTCTAGCACGCGCTCCACTATCTCCGCGGGCACATCAAGGGCGCGCGCAGCGGCCTCGGTGGTGCAACTGAGGAAGCCTTGCTCGTCCAGGTTGCCCACCAGGTATTCGCCAATGCGGAACTCTTCGGAGGGGAGGGAAACAGCGAGGTCGGCCAGTAACTGCTCGGTCATGCTGGCTTCGCTGGCGACCAGGGTCATTGGGTCGAACTCTTCGTCGTCGGCGGTGCCGCCTGGCTCTCGCGGTCGGTAGTCGTCGGGGTCGTAGTCGTCGTCGGCCAGGCCTCTGCCTATGGCGTCCTGCACGCGGCTGGCGTGGGTGCCGTCTACGGTCATCGAAGGCACGACCGATTGCATGCAGACGGGGCAATACGCGCTGGTGGAGCCTGCGCCGCAGGAAATACACGTGGTGCTCTCCACGCTTTCGAGGGCGGGGTTGTCTTCAAGCTCGACGCGCACCATATGTTGTAGCTCCATGGACGAGAGCGCCAGAAGCTGGTTTACCATGATGAGGGTCGGGGAGACCTTCGCGCTCTGTTCCTGGACCGCCTGCATGTGCATGTTCTGGTCCACTCTGACCTCCTCCTGTGTCTAGGAACGGCATACGCGGCACGCTCTTGAGCCGCGCACGATGCGCTCATTATAACCGCCATCGCGCACGCTTGCAAGTGGGAATCTGAATCTTGGCATATATCTTGCATATGAGGACTTTTGGAACAGACGTGGGCGCGCAGTGTACTTCAGGAGGGAACCCAATGTTATGCAATGAAGCCGATCTGGCTCAGCGTGCATCGAAGCACGACCAGGCGGCGTTTGCAGAGCTTTACAACGCCTACGTCGAGAAAATCTACAAGTACATCTACTACAAAGTGGGCAACGCCCCTGACGCCGAGGACCTGTGCGAGCAGGTGTTCCTCAAGGCGTGGGAAGCTATCGGACGTTATACCTGGTGTGGTTATCCCTTTTCCTCGTGGCTATACAAGCTGGCCCATAACGTGGTGGTGGACCACTATCGCACCAGGCGCGAAGCCGTGCCCCTCGATACGGCCTTCGCCACGTCGGATGAGCCGGTGGACCCCGACACCACCCTGCAACAGATGGTCGAAGCGGCGGAATTGCGAGAAGCTATCAACCAATTGACCGCAGAGCAGCGCCAGGTGATAGCCCTCAAGTTCATCGAAGGGTACGAGAACACTGAGATCGCCCAAATGATGAACAAGAAAGAAGGCGCTATCCGTGCCCTCCAATACAGGGCGCTACGCAGCTTGCAGGGCATCCTGGAAGCTGAAGAGGCCAAGATGCTTGAGTTCGCGCTGGGGTTGATGGACGCCAGGGCAAGCTAAAAAAGAATAAAAATAAGGGTTCGGCGCTCCGCGCCGAACCCTTATTTTTATTCTTGGATTAATCTTAGCTGCCGGGCACTATCGTTTTCAACAGGCCGATTATAGGGTTCAGCACATAAGCCGCAGATGAAACCAACCATATGCCCGCACAGAGATAGAACCATTCTTTACGCGTAGTAAATGGCAGTATGTAGATTGCGCCGAGGATTACACCCAGGATCACCCGCGCCGAGCCTGTGAGGTCTAGCAGGGAGGCAGGCGGCAGCAGCGCCACAAAGAGCATTGCATTAGCGGCCAGCGCCCAAACCTCCACTCTCCTTCGCGCATCCACTCTCTTCCAGAGCAGCCATAGAGAGACACCCAGGCAGACCGCACCCGGCAGCACGACCACCTGTACCACCTCTAGCTTGTCGGGAGGCAGCGGGTAGAGGTTCCATATGCCGGAGAATGGGATTAACGCTAACCCTTCGCCTTGAGTCCAGCCTAGTATGCCCAGCCACAGCCAGAGGAATCCCTCCCACGCGACAGCCGGGCCGATGGCGATAATAGCGAATAACGCAGCATTTCGTATCCTCCTGGCCTGCCCCAGTTCTGAGCTATCTCTGAAGAGCAGGGCCACAGCATAAAGGGCCGAGAAGACTACCACCGTTTCGCGAGCGAGCGCGGCCAGTGCGAACATGAGGGCGGATAGCGCCCATCGCCCCGGCCACCGATCGAACAGGTAGATTGCCAGGGCGACGAGAGCGTAGGCCAGAGGCTCGGTCAGGTCGCGGGTGAAGGCAATCACTTGCCCGACGAAGAAGGCGTACACGAGGGCGAGCCAGGGCGAGATGCCACGCAAACGGCACCATGCGGCTACTGCCCACGTCCCTATGACGATCGCGATAAGGTTGGTGAGGACCAGCGTGAAGGGCACCCATTCGGGCACGCCTAGCGAAAGGAGTTTAGCGGCCATCGGGTAGAGGATGCGCGTGTAGCGGTAGGCGGTCTTGCCGGTATAATACCTCGCGTTGGGCGGGTCGAGAGCGATGTAATAGGAGAATTGCCCGTCGTAGCCGTTGCCGTTCTCCGGATAGTTGTACGTGGGGTCAATCTTTATAACATTGCTGGCCTGGCTCCCATTGACGTAGGTGGTGCCGATCTGTATGAAGTGGCGCAGGTCGCCGTACTGGTTGAGGAAGGCGGCGAAGATGAGGAGGTAACCGAGCAGCGCGACACCCGCCACCGTTTTAGGCGCGTCCAGGAGTTTAGATGTAGAAGGGAGAATGCTGCGGGTCAAATCACGCCCCGGCGCTGCTCTCTGCTCCTATTTATTCGTCTTCGCTGCTTATCACGTCGAAATCGAGGGAGCAGAGCTTGACGTGCGAGAGGAGGCCCTGGTGGTTCATCGTGACCATGTAGCCCTGGTGGCGGTCGGTGGGTGAGTAGAGTTCCTGGCTGTGCTCCGCGAAGAGGCTTTGAGCCTGCGAGGTTATACCCTCCACATGCTCCGGCCTGGTGACGACCACGAACTTATCGCCGCCCATGTGCCCCACGAAGTCGTTATGATTTCCGGCTTCTTTAACAGCCTCGGTTAGAGCCTCCCCGGCCACTTTTATCAATTCGTCCCCTTCGATGAAGGTATACGCTTCGTTGTAAGCGGTGGCGTTGGCAACGTCTACGTAGATGATGGCCCAGGGGTTGTCGTGGTCGGCGGTGGTCTTGCGGATCGTGTCTTCGATGGCCTGCGCGCCTGGTAGTCCGGTCAGCTCGGCTACGGTGTCGTGGTAGAGGTGGTGTAATTGGGCGCGCACCCGCACGCTAAGCTCCTCCGGGTCGAAGGGCTTGAGCACGTAGTCGTCAGCACCGCGCTGGTAGCCTAAAACTTTGTTGGGCACCGCGCTACGGGCCGTGAGCATGATGACGGGGATGTGGTTGAGGCGTGGGTCTTGCTGCATGAGGCGGCATACTTCGTAGCCGTCCATACCGGGGAGCATCAGGTCGAGGATTACGAGGTCGGGTACGTTCTTACCGAGCGCCTGCAAAGCTTCCTCTCCGGAGTAGGCGTGCGCGGTGTCGTACCCCTCGCTACGCAGGTGCTCCTCAAGTAGCTCCACGATAGTCGGTTCGTCATCAACGATAAGTATCTTGCTCATTTAGCATCTACACGGTGAATTAGCCCAGGCCATATACAGTACCTGCCGCGCCCTCGTCTGCTGAAATTAAATAGCAAGAGTCGGGCCATGAGGAGAGAAATCAGAAATCAGCTTTCTAAGTTCTGACTTCTGATTTCTGACTTCTAACTTCTCGCTTACGAGGATAGGCCGAACTCTTTTAGCTTTTCGTAGAATACCGGGCGGTCCAGGGCGAGGAGGCGGGAGGCTTCGCTGCGGTCCCCCTTGGCGGCTTGCATGGCCTCGGTGAGGGCCATCTTCTCAACCTGGCCCATTATCTCGGCAAGTGGTGTGCCGTCGCGCACCAGGCGGGCTACGTCAATCACCTGGCGGTCGCCGAAATCGGACAGGAGGATGTGGTGGCTGGTAATCACGCCGCCCTGCGAGAATACCACCGCACGCTGGATGGTGTTCTCCAATTCGCGCACGTTGCCGGGCCATTCGTGCTTCATCAGCGCCTGCATTGCCTCTTCGGAGATGCGGGCCGGGGGATGGGTCGGGCTGTACCTGTGCTTGTCTAGGAAGTGCTCCACCAGCAGGGGGATGTCGTCCTTGCGCTCGCGCAACGGTGGCATATTAACGCGGATGACGTTGAGGCGGTAGTAGAGGTCTTCGCGGAAGCGCCCGGACTCCACTTCGGCTTCGAGCTTGATATTGGTGGCCGCGATGATGCGTGTGTCCACCTTGATGGGGATTGAGCCGCCCACGCGCTCAAACTCGCGCTCCTGTAGCACCCTGAGTAGCTTGCGCTGGGTGCTAAGGGTCATCTCGCCTATCTCGTCGAGGAATATGGTGCCCTTGTGCGCCATCTCGAAGCGCCCTTTGCGCTGGGTGATAGCGTTAGTGAAAGCCCCCTTCTCATGCCCGAATAGCTCGCTCTCCAGCAAAGTTTCGGGGAGGGCGGCGCAGTTTACCTTGATAAGCGGCCCGTGCCTGTACGTGGAATAGGAGTGGAAGACCTGCGCCACCAACTCCTTGCCGGTGCCGGTCTCGCCTGTGATTAGCACGGTAAAATCGGTAGAGGCCGACCGCCCGATAGCGGTGTATATCTCGTTCATCACGGGCGAGTTGCCGATGATGCGCTCCGACGGGTCGCGCGGCTCCACCTGCGACCGCAGCGCGAGCACTTCGGCCTTGAGTTGCTGCCTCTCGAAATACCTTTTTATGGTGTGCAGCACGTCATCAAGCTCGAACGGCTTGGTGATGTAGCCATATGCGCCGAGGGACGATGCCTGGATTGCGATGTTGGGCGAGCCGTAGGCGGTCATCAGGACGACGGGCACCTCCCCCTGTTGCTCGCGTAGCTGCTTGAGCACGTCAATGCCGGTCATGCCGGGCAGGCGCATGTCGAGCAGGACAAGGTCGTGGTTGCCTGCCCTGATGCCTTCGAGGGCTTCCTGGCCGTTCGTAGCCTCAGATACCGCGTAACTCTCTTCTTCCAGGACCGTCCTGAGTAGCGCTCGTATAGCCGCGTCGTCGTCCGCCACAAGTATCTGGCGCGTTTCCTGGGGTGTAGATGTAGTTGTGGGTGCGCTCTCGCTTACGCTCTTTTTTGTCACTTTTACTCCTCATGAAGCATGGTCATGTGCAACCCGACAGAAGCAACGACGCCGACCAGGGGAGACTTCGGGTATGGGGAGATATACTTGAGGTAGGGTTTACTTTCCAAAATACCCTATGATTATATACCATCGCCCATATCACGTCAATCACAGGCAGGCACCCGCGTTTCCTGCAAACTATACGCACACAAAAAGGTTGCGGTTTTATCCTAACTATACCTCGTTATTCTAGCAATAGATATAACGCTAAACTACGCCTGTAGATAGCCATAAGGTACTACGGCCGCATCACAACCGCTACTTGAGCACCAGGGCGATGCCCACCAACGTCACGAATGCCCCGGCGAGGGCGTTGGGCGTGGGCACCTGCGATAGAAGGAGCCAGGAGAGTATTATCCCACCCGTTACTTCCTGGGAGGCGATTATGTTGACGTAGGTGGCGTGCGTGCGGCGCAGGGAGGCATTGTAGAGAGTGTGGCCCAGGGCTAACGGCCCGACACCGAGCGCGACTACCGACAGTAGCTGAGCCCAGCCCCAGGCTGCGGGGGGCATGGAGGGTAGCGCCAGCAGGGCGGGCAACAGCAGCCAGATGGCAGCCGCGCCATAAACGCGAGAGGCGTATACGAGTAGGGGGTAACGATCGCGCTCGTAACGGCCTGCTACCGAGTAGAAGCCGAAAGTTATAGCTGATAAGAGGGCCAGCAGATCGCCGAACGCCATCCCCCACGTCATACGAGGCTCAAGGCCCGCCAGTATCGCCACCCCCAGTACGGTAATGCCCACCCCCACCCATTGCCTGGGGCGGACGGCTTCCTTGAGCAAGGCCGCGGATAGTATGGTTACGAAAATGGGGGCGGTGTAAACTATCGAGAGGGAGTGCGCGGCGGTGGTGAAACTAAGGGACGCGATGTAGAAGAGGAAATGGAGGGCGGCTATCAGCCCGTAAGCCAGGAAGCGGGTTGTGGCGTTGCGCCTGGTATGGGCGCTTTCGGGTTGGAAGGCATCCGCCTTCCTGCGTGTTGTGAGCCAAGCCGCCAGGCCGACTACCGAGGCGGCCACCAGCATGCGGCCCCAGGTCTTCACTATGGGGTCCATAGGGTCGGCCCAGACTATGAAGACGGGGGTGGTAGCGAAAAAGGTCACGGCCAGCGCGACGTAAATGAGGCCCTTGCGCTCTTCAGGACTCATACGCGCTGAGCTTCTAGAACGTCCGCTAAGATAGGCGGCATGGAGTCGGACCACAGCCTGTAACGGACGTTCTTGCCCGGCGGAATGGCGGCCAGCGTCCGCGCGTATTCGGGAGAAAGCGTCGATAGTCGCTGCGGCTGCTCGTCACCATCTCGAAGCACCCAGGGGTCAACGTGACGCTGCTTCATGTAGGCGGCGAAGTACGGACCGCTATCTGCTACCTCGTTGAAAGTGGTGCCTGGGGTGAGTAGATGCAGGTACGCCATTACAATGGGATCGGTCATGGCACGCAGCTTTTGCATGGCGAGATCATCAGTGGAGAAAAGGTCCTGGTCGGTGAAGGCACCAAGCTGGTAGGCGCGGCGAAGGGCACCGGCCAGCGCCCAGTACGCGCCCGCCTCACCCGGCGCAGCCCACCGCAGGTCGTTGGCCTCTTTGAAGAGCATGGCGTACCAGAGAGCCACCTGCGCGTCGTCCACCCATATACCCTGTGGTGTAGGGATCAGGTGTGCCAGGAAGCTAATCGCGTCACGGCTTGAGATGTGACCTAGCGAATCGATGGCGCGTAGGGAGTAGTCGAGGCGGTCGGCGCAGAGGTCGGGCAGGGGCTGCTCCAGGAGAGGGTAGCGGTCAGGCTCCAGCGCAGCCGCAAGGGGCACATCGTAGCGGGAGAGGATGGCAGGTATCTCTGAGTTGCAGATGATTTCGCGCTGGAAGCCCTCATGGAAGTTGTGCTCGTCGTTAGGGAAGAGGATGTCTACCGTGTGGGAGAAGGCGGTATGCGGCACGTCGTGGAGAAGCCCCGCCACTTGCTCTTCCAACGAAGCGCCCAGGGACGCCAGCATGTGCAAGACGCCCAGGCTGTGCTCAAACCGCGTGGCGGCGTGCCTCTCAGGATAGAGGTAGAAGCTAGCGCCCGCCTGGTGTATACCCCGCAGCCTGAGCAGGGGAGTTGACTGCGCCAGTTCGACAAGCACAGGCTCCCGCAAATGAATCTCTCCCCAAAGCGGGTCTTGATAGAGAGCGCGCATGGCAGAATTATACTCTAAACGTATTGCGTAGTACGTATTGGGTATTGCGTAATTATTGAACCACAAAGACACAAAGAACACTAAGATTTATAGGATTGTACCGCAGAGGCGCAGGGACGCTGAGGTTATTATAAGGTTTACGCAATACGCAATACGCAATACGTTTTACGCTTATGCTATAGTAATGTGCTTACTATTTTTAGGAGGTAGGGGATATGAAGATGGGGTTGAAGGGTTCGGTGGCGTTGGTGGCGGCTTCGAGCGAGGGGATAGGGAGGGCGGTTGCGCTGGGGTTGGCTATGGAAGGCGCTGACATCGCGATGTGCGCCCGGCGGGCCGACGTGCTGGAGGATGCTGCCAACCTGGTGCGGGGGATGAGTGGGATGGAGGTGCTCCCTATTGTCGCTGACATGGCCGATGAGGCGGACATCAAGCGCGTGGTTAGCACGGTGGGGGAGCACTTCGGGCGTATAGATGTGCTTGTGAACAACGCGGGTGGGCCTCCACACGGCCAGTTTGTCCAGCAGGGCGAGGAACACTGGCAGAGGGCGTTTGAGCTTAACCTGTTGAGTGCGGTACGGCTGGTGCGTGAAGCGCTGCCGTACCTGCAAGCGAGCGGGCGCGGGCGCATCATCAACCTGACTTCCACCTCGGTCAAGCAGCCCATCGAGGGGCTTGTGCTCTCCAACGCTATCCGGGTGGGCGTGATCGGCATGGCTAAGACACTGGCTACGGAGCTTGCGCCCTACGGCATAACCGTCAACAGCATCGCGCCTGGGCGCATAGACACGGCCCGCATACGCGACCTGGACCGCGCCCGCGCCGAGGTACTGGGCGTCACTGAGGCAGAGGCGCGCAAGATGGCGATGGAGCAGATACCGCTAGGGCGCTACGGCTCGCCCGAAGAGGTAGCCAACCTGGCAGTCTTCCTCGCCTCGGACAAGGCATCGTATATCACGGGCACAACTATCCAGGTGGATGGGGGCATGGTCAAGGGTATCTTATAAGTCCTGAGCGCGGGGCTATTGAATTATGCGCGTGCAGGGTGTATAATCAAGCTGGTAGCATTATTTGCTCCGCACGCGCGGAGTTTTGAAGGAGAGCGCCTTGAACCACTCTCACCGTCCGGGGTTGTTATCGAGCTGTATGAGGGTCTAAGCCCGGACAGCAGGTAGCGAACAGAGGCATGTGAGACATGGCCGGGGTGGTTGCTCCGGCTACTTTATTGTCCAGGACCGTAAGTTACAAGAGGAGTAGATCGCATAGCGAATGAAGAAGAAAACTAACTACAAGAAGCCCCAACAGCACCATCGCCCCGCCGCTACCGCCACAGCCACGCCTATCACCCCTCGCCGCTCGCGCGATGACGTGATAACTATGGATGGCATCGTGCAAGACGCCCTGCCTAACGCCCTGTTCAACATCGAGCTTGAGAACGGCCACAAGGTATTGGGCCACATTTCGGGCAAGATGCGCACTAACTACATCAAGATAGTGCCGGGCGACCGCGTGCTTGTCGAACTGTCGCCCTACGACCTGAGCAAGGGCCGCATCACATTCCGATACAGGTAGCTCGGCCCGCGTGCATGAGAGCTACAGGTGCTCGCCCGCATACGTGGGTGAGAACTGATCCTATTATCTCCCAACCTCGACTTGGGAACTACCAATCTCAAAATGGTTCAGCATTGAGAAGCAGGCGGGCCTGTCCACAGCCTGCGCTTTGCTGCGTCCATCGCACAGGATATATTTATGAAGCTAGTAGCCTTTGATGGCGACGACACTCTCTGGAAGCCTCTCAGTGGCGTCAATCTCTCCGACCGCACGCCCACCGATGATGAGGGGTGGCCCCACTTTACCTACAAGCCGCTCGATGACCCCCTGATCGCCCAGCGAGAGGACGGCGCACTCTTTGCCTTGCGGCCCGAAGCCCGCGAAGTGCTTGAGAAGCTGCGAGCGCGAGACGTGCTGGTGGGCATAATCAGCTATAACCACGAGGGGAACATCAGGCGCATTCTCGAATCGTTCGGCGTGCTGGACCTGGTGAACTACATAGTGGCCGAGTGGCACACTAACAAGGACAGGATGCTCGCCAGGATGATAGAGATGGCGCGCGAAGACGGGCATGCCCTGGACGCCTGCGACCTGATGCTTGTTGACGATGACCCCTGGCAAATTTACGCAGGCCAGTGCGAGCGAATGGGCGTAGGCTTCCGTCGCTTTGGGGTAGACATCCTCGACCTGGGGGAAGTGCTCTCCCTGCTGGACGGCGCGCCCACACCTACGGGCAAGACGTACCGGTGAGTTTCGTGCAGTGGGCTACGTCATTCGGCCTGCTCGTTGTGGGCCTGGGTGGCATCTATGGTGGGGTCACATCGCTCGCGGGGCGCGAGGTGGAATTTGGAGGATTTAGCGTGCGAGGACGTGGCCTGCTTTTACTGGCGCTGCTCTATTTCATCGTGGGAGTAGTGTCGTTGCTGGCGCTTGCGGGGTTAGTGATTGGATAGGGATCAGAGCCTGATCGTTCTCCCTGGCACCGCCCGGCGAATAAATTCGCGGGCTACGCAAACGAAGTCCGCCTACGCGGACTATGCTGGATAGAGTATTATACCAGTCGCCGTAGAGCGACTTTTTAGATGTTGCCCGCGAATGAATTCGCCAGGCAAGGGTTGGCACATTAACCTTCCGAGAATCATTACCCCCTGACCCCTAAAACGGTACTTCTATATCCTCTGCCGGGCCGGTGCGCGTGCTCGCGTAGGGTGCAAGGTCGGCAAAGCACTTGCCTTCGAGGTAGTCGGGGAAGGTGTGGACGCCCGTTATCTGCAAGTGGCACCTATCGGGGTGTTTCTCCCAGTGGCGCGCCAACCCTATTCGGAGGAAGACCTGTGCTTCACGTAAAGTATCAAACAGGCGTTGCGCGGCCCTGTCTGGGGAGACGCCCTGCCTCATACGCTGGTTGTCGAGGTAGTAGCGGAAGGCCAGGTCTGTAACCGACAGTCTGTATTGTTTACCAATTTTATCTGTGAAGCCTATGCGGTAGTCCCAGTTGCCGCTTTTCACTACCAGTTTGTGCGATACCTCGTCTACCTGGCCGGGGACGACGGTGCCCAGCGAACGCTCTCCTTCTCCTGCCCTGACATACCAGCCTTGCTCGTGTAATATCTCTGCCCCAAAGATGCTCTCTACGCTCTTATCTTCTATCTTCTGCAATAATGCCAGGTTCGACTTGACCATGCGAATCACCTGGTAGACAGGGCTGATTATCCAGTCTTCGGTATGAGGAGGTTCGGGCGTATGCTCCAAAAGCTCGAACGCGACGACGGAGAAGGGGCGTATCACAGCGCGCCTGGTGGCTTGCAGCCAGACCTCGGTTAGCCCGCTCCTGGGTATGATGGGGCGGATGCAGGTATAGTCCGGCAGATAGCCCGCCAGACACACTTTCTGTTCCTGCATGCGCGTCAAATCGGTGATAGCGACGAGTTGCATCATTAGCCCTCCTCTCCCAGGGGTCAGGGATCAGGGATTAGGGTAATCGCCTCTCATGCTTCAGACGATATGGGCTACCTCTACCCCCGGCCAGGCTTGCGCG
The DNA here is from genome assembly GCA_036399775.1 of Chloroflexia bacterium. Classification (GTDB taxonomy): domain Bacteria; phylum Chloroflexota; class Chloroflexia; order QHBQ01; family JADMIH01; genus JADMIH01. The sequence continues at coordinate 57,246 of DASWMJ010000001.1, forward strand.
AGGCGCTCGGCCACCAGCCTGCGGTGGCACTTCTCAGGCGTCGCTTCGCTGCACAAGAGGCAGCATGTCCTCTCTTCAAATAAGGTGCGGTCCAATGAGCCGGGCACATCCCGCTCGTCCATCAACGCCTCGAACCTTTTTACATACCTATCCCAATTGTGATCCTTGCGATAGTCGGAGAGGATGTCGTCTGCGGGTGCCAGGACCGGCAGGTGGTGGTAGTCACACCCTACGAGACGGTCCAGGAAGTAAGCCAGATCGTCCTGTTTGGCGAAGCCCGCTAATTGCCCGCCGGGGTGTACGCGTATGTCCACGATACGCTCCACGCCATGCTCTTTCAGCAGCGTGAAGAACCTTTCCGCAGACTTCTTGGTGAATCCGATAGTGTAGAGCTTCATAGCATGTATAGAAGTAACACAACCTTACGGGTCACCATCCGCCAATGAAAACAGCAGCAGGCTCTGACCCCTGATCCCTAACCCCTGATCCCTGGGCTAGAAAAGGCTCAACTGCTGAGGTTGGTGGGCGTCTTCGAGCGTGCCTTGCTTGCGGATATGGCACACCTCTACCCCATGCTCCAACAGAGTCTGCGCGATGAGATGGTGCCTGTGGCACTGGCTGGGGTCTTCCTCGCTACACATAATAGCGGTGGGCCGCTCACCGGCTATCTCCATGAGGCGAGCTATGCCTTTCTTGAACCAGGGCCGCCTGGCTACTTCCTGGTAGTCTACCAGCTTGAGGTAGTCCGACTTGGGCGGCGGTATCTCGCCGTTTTTGTAGCAGGTTGGGTCTTTGGGACGCCCGCCCAGGTAATCGCCCGCGAAGATGTACTCTATGCCCACGTGCGCCAGCGTTCGCGCAAAGGTCTCTCGGTTGAATTGCGTGGCGTACTGGCTGTATGGCGAGCTGCGCACGTCAACCAGCGCCTTGACGCCGTGCTGGAGAAGCATTCCTACCAGGTCGGACGCTTCCAGATTGCTATGCCCGACAGTGTAGATTTTGAGGCCGTCCATTTGCAGCGACATTTCGGCTCCCGCTATATGATGAATATCATCCCGATGATAGCCCCGACCAGCGCGCCCACGAAGATGAAGCTGTTCTCTATCTTGCGGGGCGTGTCGCTGCTGAACTTGACGATGCCCATGCTCTCTACGACGTTGGTGCCCATGCCCACGTAGTTGCCCGCGAAGTAGTTCATCACAAGCCCCGCGACACCGCCCACAGCCGCAATCAGCACACGCCACAGGAAATTGAGCGCGATACGGTCCCATTCGCCCCAATCGGCTACAAGGCTAGCGATGCCGCCCAGCACCACCGCCCACACCACGACGCGCAGCCACGTCCTCTTCACAACTTCCATGTCGCGTGCCTCACAAGATAGTTTACGCCAGCCGGTATAGTCGCATTATACGCCCGCCACACCGTCTTGAGAAGTGTTTGTGGATTTGTGTGCGAAAGGGGCCAGGGGTTAGGGGTCACGGGTCAGGGGTCAGGGGTTAGGGGTCAGGGGTTAGGGGTCAGGGGTTAGGGGTTAGGGGTCAGTTAGCACTCAGCACTCGGTACTCGGTACTCGGTACTCGGTACTCGGTACTTAAACGTTGGCACGGCACTTGTTACAATGAGTGCCATGAGCAAGCTAATCCTTACCAATGCGCGCCTGATTGACGGCACCGGGGCGCGGCCTAAAGACGGTGCGACCCTCGTGATAGAGCATGGGCGCATCGGCGCGGTGCGTGATAGCTGGGATGGAGGGGAGAGCGAAGGCGCGGAGGTAATAGACCTCAAGGGGCGCACCCTCCTTCCGGGGCTTATCAACGCGCACATACACATCATGATGGACGAGGGGCCGGACCCTCTCACCAAGATGAATAAGGATGAGATCCCGGCCTACGTGCTGGAAGGGGCGAAGCGGGGCGAGCAGATATTGCGTGCCGGCATTACCACCGCCCGCGACCTGGGAGGCTTCGAGTTCGCGGAGCTTGCCCTGCGGGATGCCTTCGCTTCCGGGGTGTTCCTGGGTCCGCGTCTCCTATGCGCGGGCAAGGTGATTACGATGACGGGCGGGCACGGCTGGCACATGGGTTTCGAGAGTGATGGGCCGGACGAAGTACGCAAGGCCACCCGAGAGAACCTCAAGCGCGGAGTTGATTGCATCAAGATGATGGCTACGGGCGGCGTGCTCACTCCAGGCGTGGAACCGGGCGCGGCGCAGCTTGGAGAGGAAGAGCTGCGGGCAGGCGTGGAGGAAGCGCACAAGGCGAGTAAGCGCACCGCCAGCCACGCCCAGGGCACCGAAGGTATCAAGAACGCTCTCAGGGCGGGCATAGACACGATAGAGCATGGCATCTTCCTGGATGATGAAGCCATAGAGATGATGGCGCAGCGCGGGGTAGTGTTCGTGCCCACCCTGGCCGCGCCCTACAGGATTGTGGAGGCTGGAGCGGAGAAGGGTATACCAGATTACGCCTTGCGGAAGTCGCTCAAGAGTATGGACGCTCACCGCCGCTCGTTCGAGCAGGCCATGAACGCGGGCGTAACCATAGCCGCAGGCAACGACGGCGGCACCCCGTTCAACCCTTCGCACGACCTCGTGACCGAGATTCGCTTGATGGTAGAGTATGGCATGAACACGCTAGGTGCGATCAGGGCGGCCACCTACGGCTCTGCTGTGGCGCTCGGTTTGGTGGAAGAGACAGGCACCCTGCAAACCGGCAAGTGGGCCGACTGCCTGGTGCTTGAAGAAGGGGCCGACCCATTGCAGGACGTGAACGCCCTCTCGCGTGTGTGGATGGTCGTCAAGCAGGGCAAGATAGTAGTGAGGAATTAGCCCATAACCCCCGTCAAACCCGCTGGCACAATCAGATTGTAGGGGCGTGATTTATCGCGCCCTGGTGGGGATATACACACCAAGCTGGTTTGTCATCCCTATCAGGGCGC
>DASWMJ010000002.1:0-65408 GCA_036399775.1 Chloroflexia bacterium
GAGGGCACGCGCACCATCGGGGATGTGCAGGCCCTGCTGGTGCAGGCCAAGGGCCCCTTCGCCGAGCGCCTCAAGGTCTTGATCGCGATGCTCGACCCGAACACTACGATCGACGCGCTGCGCAAGCTGATCTTCGAGGATCCTGAGCTCAACAGGCTGCGCCAGGCTCAGGAGCTGGGGGTCGGGGCGCCTGGTGACGTGGTCAACCTGTCGGCGGGTGCTCGCCGCATCGCCCTCGGCTTGCGGGAATTCTTGAAGGGTCTGGGCACCGCAGGGATCGACGAGCCCGGGATCACGGCGATCCTGCGCCAGCTGAAAGAGGCTGACCCCAACGCCAAGATCGCGGACATTATCAGCGGCCTCCCCGACCTGCCCTCCGATGATACTTCTTCGCTGGGGCGCTTCGTTGCGCGGCTGCGGGAGCTTGCATCCGCCAGCCCCGATGCCACCCTGGGTGACGTGCAGGCGGGCCTGTTCGCCGATCTTTCCGACGAGAACACCACGGCGCTCGACCGCAATACGCTGGCCGTCGAGCTCAACACGGCAGCGATCGCCAAGGCCGCGGGCATCAACATAGACGAGTTGTGGCAGCAGGTGCTGGCGTCCAACTCCCGCCTGGTCGAGCACGTCGAGAGGATTGCAGGCAGCGCGGAAGAAACGGCAAAGAATACCGAAGATACAGCGGAGCACACTGAAGACGCAACACCCCCCACGCCCCCGATACCTGGAACACCGGGCACGCCTGCGGTGCCTGCGGTGCCTGCGGTGCCTGCGGTGCCTGTACCCGGTATACCTGCCATACCGGGGATTTCGCCGGAGAGCTGGACGGGCGCACTTTCGGACGAGGAGCAGGCGCGTCTGGGGGCGGCTAATCGCAAGCTGGACGGCCTGAGAACACTGGAGCAAGACCTGCTGCGAGCGATCGACGCTGCCGAGAAGCGTGGTGACGACAAGCTGGCAGAGCAGTTGAGGGCGCGCCTTAAGCGCGCGCAGGCGGCTATCGAGAACCTGGTGGGCCTGGTGGATGCCTTTGAGGGCCGGGAGCTGCCCGACATGCAGGCAGCGCTACAGGAGATGCTGGAGCGCGTCAAGGAGACGTCGCCTGCCGCCGACCAGTTCAAAGAGGCGGCCGATGCGGCGGTAGAACTGGGGGTGAAGGACGCGGAGTCTGAGCAGAACCTGATCGCCCGCGCCCAGTTCGGCATCGAGCGTTACCGGCGCGCTCTCGAAGAAGCCCGGCGCAAGGGGGACGCGGCTTCCGCTCGTGAGGCCAAGCGGCGCCTGGAAGCCGCCGAGGCTGAGATGGACCGCCTGGAACGCGAAGCCAGGGCCAGGGAAGCAGCAGCGGCTGCACCGCCTGCGCCTGGCACGACCGTGGGTGGGGAGCCCGTTATGCCGCGACCAGGTCCAGGCGGGCCTACCCCCTTCTCGGTGGGATCCAGCTTTGTCGCGAACATCACCAACAACGTCACGGAGACCCACGACCCGCACGCCACGGCGGCACAGATAGCGAACGCGCAGACCTGGCAGTTGCGGTCTTTGGCGGGCACGCTGCCCAGGGAAGGGAGGGGCTGATGTACGCCATCAACGGCAACCCGCTCGACAATTCGGGCGCATCGGTAGTGGACCTCACCTGGCCCACATCTCACGAGGTGGATCTCACGCCCACCATAGAGAAGGCGGTGCTTGGCGGGGTTATAGTGATCGAGCCGCCGGGGGGCAGGCTGCGTATCGTGACCTGGCATTTCGGGCAGCGCCGTGCGGAGGCCATCAACGCCATCAAGTCGTACATCGGGTCGAACCCGATCTGCTACATCGACACCTACGCCGGCAAGAACCCAGACGGCACAGACATCGTTTGGCGCGACCTCAAGGTTGCGGTGACCTTTCCGCCCCTTAAGACCGCTGACAATCGTGGGTTTTACGAGCCCTTCTCGATCGTGTGGAGAGAGATTGAAGTTCAATTATAGGAGTAAAGATGGGCCTGACCGAACAGACCGCGGGTGAGACCCTGGACGCCCTGCTCATAGCCCCGCCATCCCTCTACCTCTCGCTGCATACCGCCCAGCCGGTGGAGAACCAGTTGACGCACTCGGTGGTCACCCACGAGATGACGGCCGGGGGCTATACGCGCGTGGACGTCACCGGGGGGTTCGACCGCAGCGGCCGGCTGGTGACGAACCCCGCCGATATAGAGGTCGCGGAAATCGATGCCCTGCAGGTGGCCACCCACTGGGGCGTGTGGTCCCACCCGACGTCGACTTCGCCCATCCACTTTCGATTCTTTACCGCGTTCAATATACCTCGCACTATACAGCCGAGCACGCCCGTAACCATACCGGCGGGCGCGCTGCGCGTTCGGGCCTAGGAGGCAACATGGCAGGAATATCAAGGGTCAGGGGGATCGACCACCTCAACTACCTCTTCAACGGCGCCGCACCGCGGCGCATATCGCGTATCTGGATGTCGCTGCACACCGACGACCCCGGTGGCCTCGGCCTCCATGAGGTGAGCGGGCACGGCTACGCGCGCGTTGAAGTAACCCACTCTTTTCCCGATGCCCTAGACCCGAGAGTGTCGAACAACGTACGCATTCTCTTCCCGGAGGCTACGAGCCCGTACGACGCTACCCACATCGGTTTCTGGGATGCATCATCCGACGATGATGAAGAGGCTTTCGTCTACGGGCAGGCTTTGACTGCGGTGCTGCATATAGCCACCGGTGCGCCTCCCGACTTTCCGCCGGGGTCGATAGCGATCTACACGAGGTACGATTAGAGTGGCCGAGGGGTATTCTTCCGGATTTATTGAGCTCGAAGGCCCGCCCGTTCCGGGTATAGGCCGGGCCGTGCCGTTGGAGCTCGTCTCCAAGGGCGAGTCCGGCCTATCTCTCGATCTTTCCTTCGCCAACGAAGGGCGCTCCAGCGGCATCATAGAGATAGGCGGCTTCGCCAAGGGAGAGGCCTATATCCAACTCTCCTTCGCTTTCGATGGCGGCTCCTCGATAGACCTCAAGCTCTCTTCATCGTACGACTCCGGGTCGGACTACGAGATAAGGGTCACGGGAGAGGGCGATATTCGCATCAATCTCTCCCACCTGTCGTTCAATATGCGGGGCGGCGGGTCTCGCTCGACGCTGGATCTCACGTCCGTGCAGCCCCTGTCATTTACTTTCGACGGCGGCTCCTCGGTAGACCTTCTGCTGGGCGCCGAGTCAACGTCGTTCACCTTCGACGGCGGCTCCTCGGTAGATATCGACATGGAGGAGATGCACGACTACCCCCTGGAGCTGGAGATGGGCGGGGAGACCAAGATGCTCCTCTCCTTCACTACTCACAATCTCCTGTCGTTCACTTTCGACGGCGGCTCCTCGGTGGACCTCTATCTCAATACCCAGCTCCTACCCATCACCTTCAAGCGCAAGGGGCGGGGCGACGACCAGGTGGACCTGGATCTCACGGTCACGTACCCTGCCCTGCCTGAAGGCCTCGATCCCGGCGAGACGCGGACGCAAGGCGCCTCTATCCCCGCGCGTATAGTGCCGGCGAACGAGAATATAGATATAGGCAACCACCCACTGCGTCGCTCGGGGGTATACGTGGAGATCGCCCCCAACGTGCTCCGGCCCGGCTGGTCGCACAACCCGCGCCGCCAGTACATGGAGGACGACGACACAGACGCGGATATACCTGACGGCCCTGACATCGAGGGGGATATTATAGGCGATCCTGGGCCCGAGCACCGCGGCCCCGATGCGCTCGCCATGTGCCGCATGGGCGACATGCGCTACGCGATGGCCACCGTCAAGAGCATAGGCACCAACAAAGGCTTCGCCAATAAGGTAGAGTTTCGTCTGCAGGGTGGGGCAGAGGCGTACGGGCGCCCCCGCATGGTGTTCAACAATGGGCGCCGGCCGGTCCATACGTTAAGCATGGTGGCGGGTTACGACCCAATCACGGGGGCCGGGGCCGCGGATATGGACCGCGAGACCGCGCTGATCCTGGCGACCCGCGTGCAAGACGGCTCGAACTCCTGGCTGACCTTTCTCTACGTTTCTTTGGACCGCGGCGTAACCTGGCAAAAGGTGTGGGTGGGGGATTATACCCACATGCAGCCGAAGCTCGTTGCACACCCGGACGGGCGCATATTCCTCTTCTACAAGCACTACACCGACCACCTGCTGCGCTGGCACGCAACCTCTCAATCCCCGGCGGACTGGAGGCCGCGCGGCTTCGAGTGGGACGCCTCTGGCGTGGTGTCGGGCATAGACCTCAACTGGCTGCCCTATGAGAAGGTGTACGATATCAGCGCCGCGGGTGGCTACTGGAACCTGGCAGTGGCGCACGTCAACCGTTCTGCGACCCCGCAGAACATAGCGGACGAGCTCAAATTCCAGGTGGGCCATAAGTTGCTCAACGAAGACCCCACCGGCATCTATACGGAGACAAAGTCTATCGGTCTGGACCTGGGGTCGACCAACGCTGTCGAGTGGCTGTCGATCGGGCGCGCGGGCGGTAACAACGAGTTCGGGCACTTTCCAAAGGGGCGGCGGGTGATCCTCTATTCGCTGCGTACCACCGGCACCTCCCGCCTCAAGCACTCTGTATTCGACGCCTCCACCAGGCCCTTCACCTGGACGGTGGAGAACAAGCTGGTGCCCTTCAACGGCTCGAAGTGGGGGATATTCGACGCCAAGCCCGACCCTGCGGGGCCGTACAATTCGGAGTGGCGAGAGGACTGGAATGTACGGCTGGACCAAAACGGTGATGAGGTTCAGCCTCTCAACGATCGCGAGACCTGGCTGGGGATAAAGACCCCCTCCACGCGCCTCCAGTACGGGTTCGATCCCGAGTTCGGGCGGTCGGTGCGCATAGATTCCAAAGGGGACCCGCCCGACGAGAGCGACCCCGACAAACATGACCAGGTCGACTCCTTCGGGCACTGGTGGACCCGCTCTACCGAAGACGAGTCTAAGGCCTTCCCGCCCTTCACCCCCGGCGTGCCGATGGAGGCCGAGTTCTCCGTGCGCTTCAGCAAGCCGTTGATGGCCTACCACAACATCTGGTTCGTGATAGACGACCCGGCGAACCCCGAGACCCCGATCTTCCGCCTGGATGCACATGCGGGTAACGACGCCTACCTGCCCGACCGCTTGCCCCACCCGCACGATATAGCCCGCGGCATGCGGGTGACTTTCTGTAAACCCATCCTCAACGACAAGCGTATCGCCAACGCCCGCCTGCCGGTGGGGCACGGCGGCGATGCCGATGAGTATTTCCAGCACCCCATACCCTGGGCGTTCGAGGGTTTCGAGCGCCGTGCGGATAACTCGGCGAAGCCTTACCTTTTCCGGCTGACGTACACGCCCGCGGACGATATGTTTCGCCTCTACTGGAGGCGCTCGAGGGCGGAAGCGTGGCTACCTTTCATACCTTACAAGGGGTATATCAACCGCGAGACGGGGCTGCTCGACGAGCGTGAGTACGTCGATATAGGGGGTAGCGACGCTCACCCCACGCAGAACCGGTATATGCCCCACCCCACTGAGAAGTACTGGGAGCAGCCTCGCAATGGCCGGTGGCCCAGGCGCTTCTTCATCGGCCACTCGGGTGTGCAGCCGGCGATCGCCCAGCAGACCACCATGTGGGTGGGACCGCTCAAGGTGACCGGGCGCGCTACCATGGAGGCCTGCATGCCCGTTGGCCAGGGTGCCTTCGTGCCGCGCCTGTCGGGCGGATTGGATGTCTTCTACGTCGACCGGCGACAGAAGCGCGTTCACCGCCTCACCTACGGCTACCCCTGGCAGGACGTCTTCACGGCTTTCGAGGGCAGAGCCGACTGGGGCGTCGACGGCGGGCCGGACCAGGCCGAGATCAAGCTCCTCGACGTCGATAACTACAACCACACGTCCCTGTACGGCGACGTAAAAGGTCACAACGCCATGATCTGGGTGAAGGGGGGCTGGCGCGACAAGACGGGGCTTGGGGGCCTGGAGTTCCTCGATATTGGAGGCTGGGGCGCCTGGACCTGCCCCTTCTTCGGCACCGCGGATACCGGCCAGCCTCTGCGCTCAGAGGAGGGGCCGATCATCACCATGCGCCTCTTCAGCCCGCTGCGGGCCATGACGCGCTCCTACCAGACGCAGGGGTTCATGGGCCTCCCTTGGCCGAGGGGGCGCGAATACCGGGACGAGTACAAAACGCCGGAGGAGAGGGTGCGCGAGTGGCAGCTGGTGATGATGCGCGACAAGGTATACGCCGCCGACCCCAATTTGCCGTGGGACGCCAAGCTCGGCATGTCGATGCACAACGATGACTACATTGCTTACTACGTGTGGTGCCACATGCTGGGCCTCGACCAGTTCAAGCTGCAGGTGCCACGCCTGGGCATCACCCCGCCCCACTTCACCGTGAACGAGACGGGCGAGGACGTGGACCTGATGCAGGACGTGCAGCGTATGTGGGGGGACCTGGGCCTCACCTGGTGGTACGACTTCTGGGCGGGTGGCGTGCTGCGCGCGTCTCTACCCCCGACCAGAAACGCCGAGGTAGATATGGAGATCGACCCACGTTATGCGATCTCCCTGCCCATACAGATGCAGGAGGATGATTGGGGCCGGGCGGGCAATGTGGTGACGGTGGTGGACAACGTGGAAGCGCGGCCCAACACCGCATCGGGGCGCGTCGCTCCCTGGCCTGACGGCGCGGGCACGGTCACCCAGTCGGTGTCGGTGGCGGCGGGCCTGCCGTCGCAGCACGGGCAGGCCATGATGTATGCCAAGGGGATCGTTCACAGGGCCCTGCAGCGTGAGTGGATGGGGGCCCGCGCCCTGGTCACCTTGATGGACGCCTTCCCTTACGTGCGGCCCGACCTGATTATCGAGTACCGGGACCCCCCGCCTGAGCTTCGGGGCAAGTGGCGCTCTACTCGCATTACCACGTGGTGGAATACCCAGGAGCTGGTGACCGAGATGGCGCAGGTGTCGGTGGATAAACCTTATCTAGTTTAGGAGGAGCCAGATGATCGGCAAGGTAAACAAACTAAAAGGCGGCGTTCACCCGATGCCTTACCCGGATCCGGAGTGCTCGTGCGATCTATGCGCCCTGGCACATCCGGAGGGGGTAACGATCCACTATCACAATTGCATGTGTGATTTGTGCAAGCCGGAAAACGCAGCGCAGTGGGTCGATGTCGGTGAGGTGCTTGCAGCCGAAAGGAAAAGGTATGTCTAGGAGAGGTATGTCAGGCACGAGGATACTCTCGTGCATCGAGAAGTACGACGACCACCATGTCATCGTGCGCAACGGACATGGCACGTCGTGTGTGCCGTGCGCGCCCAACATGGAGCGTATCGGGCGGCCAACGCTCGCCGAGGTGGCCTCCACACCGTCCGGCCTGGTGCTCACACGCATCGTGTCGGACGCCGAGCCGCAGATATTGCTGATGCCGGAGACCCGCATGAAGTGGGTCACACGGATAACGCCGTTAGGAGACTCCCCCGTCAGGGGGATAGATGGGCTGCCGGTGCTGCCCTAGTTAGAAGGAGAAACAAATGCCTGGTAGTATGACAGATTTTGAAGAGGCCAAGATTTCGAATATGCAGTTCGGAGGGGTGGCCTACACGCCCGTGGGCACCTATTACGCGGCGCTGTTCCTTACAACGCCCTTCGACGACGGCACGGGCGGGGTAGAGGTGAGCGGCGGCGGCTACGCGCGGGTGGCTATCGCCAACAACCTGATCAACTTCCCCTTGATAGCGCCGGGGGGTGTCAAGTCCAATGCCCTGCCCATATCTTTTGGACCCGCATCGTCAAACTGGGGGGTAGTAACCGGGGGCGGCCTATACGACGCGCCGACCGGCGGCAATCTCAGGTGGCGTGGCGATGCCAATGACGTGCGGGAGGTATTGAGTGGCGGCTCGCTTACCATAGCTGCCGGCGCCTGGATAATCACGCACAACTAGCCATGCCGTTCACCACCGTTCACATCCCCGTAACGAAGATCAAGCCCGACGGCTCCCCGTCGTCGGGCTACCTCGCGTACCGGCTGGTACGGGAGATGCGGGACACGAAGACCGGGGACGTCCAGCCGATCGACACCTGGTCGGAGAGCCTGGACGAGACGGGCACCGCTCGCTTCAACCTGCCCGCCAACGATGACCCCACTACCTCGCCCCTGGGCGCCACCTACCTGGTGACCGAGATAGTGGACCGCTCTTTCCACCAGTACGAGGCAGTGATACACACCGACGGTGAGGTGGAGACAGTCTCCCCGGAGTCCGGGCCCTACCTCACCGAGCTGCAAGCTCTTGGGCCGATAGACATCGTGACGCTGGGGGCTGTCTCCCGCATAGGCATGTCGGCGTCAGGCGTGGTAGAGGGCACTTACGAAAATGCTACGGTCACGGTTGATGTGTACGGGCGAGTTGTAGAGGTGTCCGAGGGGGTTGATGAAGGAGTGGCTTCGGTTGCTGTCACGGCTCCTCTTACGGACACAGGCACGCCCGATGTCCCTGTTTTAGGCATAGAGCCGGCAACTATATTCACGCCCGGGTCCATGTCCACGGCAGACAAGGCGATGCTCGACGCTGCTACGGATGCACCCACCGTTTCTACGCTGATGAGGCGCGATGCCGTAGGTGGGTTTGCGGCAGGCACCGCTACTTTGGGTCAAGCTGTGGTATCAGGGGACCTGTTGCTGGGAGGCGATGCAAATGTAGGGGGTGAGTTGAACGCGAACGGCACAGTGGGTCTCTTTGGGGTCCCTTCAATAGGCCAGCAAGCTGGAGGGGCCGCGAAGGCGGGCAGCTCTTATACGGCTACCGAGCAAGCCATGCTCCAAAAAGCATACGACGCGCTCAGGGCACTAGGGCTTTTATCATAGAACACTAGATTTAGGAGGTATCAAATGGCGGATCACATTCAACCCAGGACCGTAGAAGGCAACCTCACGATCGTTACCAGGGTGCCGGCAAAGGGCGGCAAGCCGATCGTTGAACAAACGCTGGATAAGGGGAACGAGGCGCATCACGCCTTCTTGCACATGTTCCGACTGGGCGACTGGGTGGTAACACTCGAGAGGGCGGCATTCGATAGCGGTGTGGCCGCATTGTCGGTAAAGTACCTGCCGGGTGGCAAGGAGCCGGGGCCTGTGGGCCGGTAGGTCAAAGATCCGAGCATCGGTGTGTAGAGCTATGCATATTTACGACGAAGCCATACGGTGCCGTACAGCGCCATACGAGGCATGTGCAAAACGCCACGTCGTTTTTATGCCATCATGGTATACTTAAGGTAACAGGTGAATACGCTAGATAGAGGGCACGTTATTGATAAAAACAGGAAGGCTTTATCGCTTCCAGAGGACGACTTTTGTGTTACCCCCACGCTCCAGGTGGGATGTTTTGCGAGGGAAGCTGAGAGTGTGGGTGCCGGTGTGGCTTCGAGTAGCCAGGCTCAGGGCCGAGTACGTTCTACGGAACCTCGTCAAACAGCCGGTCGACCTTTTCCGAGGGCCCATGCGCATCGCGGAGTGCTTGGCGGGTTTACTCGCGGTCGGCTGGGGTCTCAATATCCTGGACAGAGCGCCCTCAGACACCGCGGGGTCAATGGTTATGACCACCATGTTTGCTCTGATGGGCAGCCGGGCGGTGTGGGGAAACGTCATTACAGTGATAGGCCTGGTGCAGGTAATAGGCGCGCTGTGGTCTATTCGCTGGATGCGGGTCTCTACGAGTCTTATCGCCGCTCCCTTCTGGGGGGGTGTTGCCGTGTTGATAGGGTTTCTCGGTGCCCAGAAAGTAGCTGCGCTCCCTTACGCGGCCTTCACTGCCGTCTGCTCGATCGCCTACTGGAAGCTGATCGGCGCTGAGCTCCCGGTGGCGGTAAGCAGAGTGCAACGTATTGCTAGTCGTCGGAGGACGAGGTGAGTGGACGTCTCCCAGTGGGGGCCTTACGCGGCGTTAATTACCACCGTGTTGATAGCTCTTATCAACATTGCAGGCAATATCTGGGGGCGACGCACGCGCTCTGCGGACTCGCAGGCCACGGACGAGCAGGCATATTACAAGGGCCTGCGGGAAGATGTGGCAGCTCAACGCAAGGAACTTGATGAGTGTCGCAAAGCTCGCCAGGAAGATGCCGTCAAAATCGTGCTGCTGGAGGGTGAAAAAGCCGACCACGATCGCGAAGTTGAGTATCTGAACAAGATAATAGGGTCCTGGCAGCACGAAGCGAAGTTTTTTCTGCAGACATTGAACCGGGAGCTCGGCCCCGGCTGGCGCAAGCGGGTACCCGGTATGACCGAGATGGGCATTGACGCGGATAAGCAAACGAAGACCCAGGCCGAGGAGGAGAGCCAGTGAACGGAGTGATTGTAAAGGATAGAACGCACCTCACCAGGAGGCAGCTCAAGAAGGGCGATGGCGGTGTCTATGACGCCCGCAGGCGTGGTCTGCAGGACATCGTCGACGGTCGCGGTGCGATCTTGCTCCACACCACCGAGGGCCTCGACTCTGAGCCGTGGATGGTCTGCTGCCACGGGGTGTCGATCCACAAACTGATCCGGCGCGACGGCGTAATCATCAAGATGGTGAATGAGTGGGACAGGGCCTGGCACGCGGGCGTCAGCGGCTTTGGCGGGCGCAGCGACTGGAACAACTTCTCGATCGGCTATGAGGTCGAGCACAAGCACGGCGTCAACAACATTACTGATCTGCAATACGAGGCTGTGGCCCAGTCGATCGCCTACGATACGGCCCGCTTCCACATCTTCGATTACTGGGTGCGCTATCACCGTGAGGTAGCCCTCCCGCGAGGACGCAAGTCGGACCCCACCGACTTCGACGGCGCTCGCATGTGGCGGCGCGTGATGGAAATTAGAGCACATTGGCCAAGCGCCGAATGGCAAATTCCACTTTGGTATCGCCCTGATAGAAACTTAGAACCTGCATTGTTACAAATAGCGGCCTAGAAGATTATCGGTAATCAATATGCTTCAAATGTTTACGCGAATTGCAAGAGCCGCACAACGGTTGAATGTTCTCAATCGTATTCAACCCACCATGCTTCAGAGGGACCACATGATCCCTTGTAAGAACGATGCCGGGCTCCTGCAACCCACAGCAGAGACACCTACGATCATAACGGGCCTTCAGCTGTTCCCACTGCTCTGCTGTGAATGCACCGTAACTCCCAGAGAGTCTGGCGCGTCTGGCGTGGTCGCTGGCGAGCCGTCGATCTGGATGTCGCTGCCTGTAGGCCCGTTCATAGAGACGGTGCTGCTCGCGGTTCGCGGGCGGGCGCAGACGCTTCCCTTTGTTAGCCGTATAATACGCACGGCTTCGAGCCTGGACATCCTCTCTGTGCGACAAAACATAGTTTCGGTCGCTGGCCCGCTTCTTGTCGGGATTTGCTGCGCGCCAAGCTCTATTACGCTCAAGGATGCGTTGCTGGTGACGTGCGTATGCTTGTTTGGCCGCTCGGCGTCCGTAAGCTCGGCATTCTTCAATGTTTGCAAGTCGATTTTCAATACATTGAGTACGATGAGCCGCGTGATAAGCACGACTTTGCGCTTTATTGCAGCCGCTGCAGTCAGCGCGACGCTTACCTCTGTCAAAGAAGTAACTATCACTTGGTCGCCAATTTCCGCACTTCGAGCAAATTTTGCCCTCAGGCTGTGGGGGCATATCAGTATCTGTTATAATGGGCATGTCAGTCTCCTTGGTAGATTGACCGTGCCTCGGCTGTTAGCAGCAGCGCGAGGTTTTGTTGTGCCTATTTTATCACATCTAGGTCGTTTTACGACAGAAACCTTGAGCCGGCGCTCTTACAGCCGGCAGCATAGGAGGAAAAGATTGGACCTGATACTGCTCTACTTACTTGCCCTGCAGCAGCCCGATACGGGCGTCGACGTGAGGGGGCTGCTGCTGCTGGCCCTCGGCCCGGGCGCCGGCCTGCTCCAGCAGTGGGTGATGCCCAGGGCCCTCGATGTGTTGAAGGACGGCCTCAAGGTGGGCCCCTGGACGTGGTACTGGGAGCCCGGCCCCCGTGGCAAGCGCTTCCTGGCCGTGGCCCTCGGCATGGGTATACCCACGCTTCTCTACGTGGGCCTGGGGGTCTGGTGGCTCGAATACTGGGTCTACGATAAAGAGGTCCACCTCGCAGTCATGGGTGCGGCCTTCGGCTTTTCTCAAATCATCCACGGCTTCACCATGCGCAAGGAGGTCCCCGTAGCGCCGCCCGTAGACTATGTGCTCCCCAATGCGATAACCGCAAGCGTCCACCCCATGCTTGCCCCCCAGTCCAATATGAACCCCCTGCAGCCGGACGACGACCAGGGCGACGCTGAGTATGGTAGCCCGCCCACCACCCCGCTGGTCGAAAAAGTAGAGTGGACCCCTCCAGGAAAGGTGCAGGTACTCCAGGGGGAGTGGCACCCTGAGCCGTTCTTTGAATGCTACAGCGAAGCCAAGGAGGTCCAGGGTGTCGAAGAGGAGATGGAGGGGCTGCTCGGCGAGGGCATACAAATGGGCGAGGGCTTTTCGCCGGCCGACGGCACGGAGACCGAGCTTGAGCCTCTGTCCGGGGCCCCGGTCAATGCGGGTCCCATAGGTAACGAGAAGGGTAAAAAAAAAGTAAGCGAGCGCCTGACGCCCGTGTTCAATAAGGAGGAAATTGTGGATCCAGAAGAAACTATAGTCTATGAGGGGGAGGAGAATCTGGGAACAGCTTCGGGGTCGTCACCTGGCGACCAACTATCCGACTTTCCTCCTGGTTCCGGTCAGCAGGGAGAAGAAGGGGTTGTGGCTGCTCCCCTTCTTCTCCCTGAGCAACCGGCGTTTTCCCCGGGTCCTGTGCCCAGCGGCACCTGGACCGTCGGAGAAGCTGAAGAGCCTGCTGTCGAAGAGAAGCCCGCCAAAGCACCGCCTGCCCCCAAGCTCAGCCGCGGCCTCACCAGGGCCAAAAACGAAGAGGCTGAGCGCCGGGCCGGAAACCGCGCATAAGAAAAAGAGGCCACCTGCAAGAGCTTTAGGGGTAGCAGGCAACCTCTCAAAACTATCCCCATTAGATGGCAGTCGTCAGGGGTAGCGCGCGTCTAACGCACCCCTATTATAGCAGGGTTTTATCAGGATAGCAAGATGGAAAAGCGGAACCTGGGCCTATTTTTTTCACTGCCGATGGGCAAGCGCGAGCGTGATGGCCTTGAGCTGTCAGGCGTCGACCTGGTGATGCTGGTGAAGGCTCATGCTGCCCAGGATATGCCTTATCTGCGCGACCGTAAAATCCGCACGATCGTGCGTCTTGAAGAGAGCGACTACGACCGCCCAGACGACGCAGCGGACTTCAGCAGCTGGCTCACTATCTGGAAAGACTACGTGTGGGCGGTGATTTGCGGCTGCGAGCCTGAGAATCGCTTCAAGTGGCACTACGGCTCCAGAGACTGGGGCAACAGGACCAACGATAAAGGCGACAACCCTGTTCGCCGGCACGCGAGGGCGGTCGAGCGCATGCGCTTGATAGCTCAGTGGCAGAAGGTGCGCTTCTGCTCCCCCGGCTGGACGCACCGAGATCCCGGTATGGCCTTCGGGCCTGCACCCGACGAAGGGCCACAGCCGGGGTTCTATCCCTGGATAGAGGACACTCGCAACGCCTACGACGCCTGCACCTATAACTGCGACCATATCTACCCCTGGGATGGCAGCGACTACGATATACGCGAGCGCTACATGCGCAAGCTCAACCAGGTGGTGGCGTCGCGGCACAAGGAAGTAATCCTCGACGAGGTGAACGTGCGCGACAACCGCCTGACGACCGAGGAGCACATGGCCCGCACCCTTAACATCGCGACCGCCACTCTCCCCATTCAAAGGGTGATAGCGATGTTCCCGTTTGTGATGAACGGGGATCCCGCAGGCGGCGGCTGGTCCCCTAAACAACTGATGAACTCAACCGAATGCTACCGCCAGGTGCGGGACTGGCGTTCAGCAAACTAGGAGGAAGCACATGCCATCTCAGAGTGAGCTATTGAAGGCGCTCATCGATAACACCGATTCATCCGCAGCAGTGGGCGCAGATGCGCGGCAGATGCAGGGCACCACCGAGGTGGGTGAGGAGGTTGTGGGTAACCCCGTGGTGGTAGGAGGTGTTGTTGGAGGCGCCGTGCAAGTCCTACCCCTGGTGGGGCTGGTGGCAGCAGTGGCAGCAGTGGCGGCTACGGGCATGCTTACTCTTTCCGATCAGGGTACGACCGGGCGCGTACTCACGATCAACGGAGTGGCGTTCGGTATTGCAACGTCTGGCCAAACCCTGGGAGGTACGATAATCAACAGAGGCGTAGACGAAACCGCTTTTGCAACCAACATAGCAGCCGTCCTTAATGCTCATGCCTCCCCCCTAGTCAGGGCTGCGACCTATGTTGTAGACACCGGGGTGTTTACTAGCGTTGTTATCACGCACGACACCCCCGGTGCCGCAGGCAACGCCTTTACTATCTCAACGAATGACCCAAATCTGACGCCATCGGGGGCAACTCTTACGGGGGGCGAGGATGCGGTGCCCGCTGTGTACGGTGTGGTTGTGGACAACAGTGGCGTAGAAGCCTTGCTGGAAGAGATGGTAGGGTTGCTTGAGGACATCAAGACTAACACGACACCTGCCTAATGGCACACATCGTGATCCACGGCACGCCGGTCGTTGTCATAGACTTTCCGAGGCTCCCCTCGGTGAACGATATGATAAAGGTGGCCGCCAACACCCACGCCAGGAACAGGTTCGAGCAAAACTGGCGTAACGAGGGCAAGATGGTAGCCCTCAACTGGGTCAACAAGCACAACTACGTCTTTGCTCACGCCCTGATCGTCGTGCGCGTCACCAGGGAGAACAAAATCCGGCGCGACATCCACAACCTGTATTGTAAACCAATCTTAGACGGCTTCACCGACGCCGGCCTGTGGCTCGATGACAACGAGCAGACGATCCCCCAGGTGCTACTGATTTACGACGGGGTGGGGGAGCCCAGGGTCTCATTTGAGATCTACGAGCTGGACGCATAAAGAAGGGCCACTCTCACGGGCGGCCCTTGTCCGGCAATACGATCGCCGGGGTAGGACTACATAATACCATAATACAATTGGATACACAAGGGCCGGGTTTGATCCCCGGCCCTTATTTGGTAGCAGAGCCGGGGATCAAACCCGCTCAGGCACCTGCTTCATTCGGCACACAGTCCATTGATTAAGCCCGAATCGAACGGGCTGCCCGGTCGCCTGCGCTATCACCAGCTGCTCTGCTTCGTTAGTTGCTTTTCCTCCCCTGTGCTTTTTTGAAGCGATCCCTATAAGATTGTAGCTCCATTTCCAGAAATACAGCCGCGCCGCTGAGGTCTGCCCCAGCATGCTGCGTCCAACCTGTGTCGGCTTCCTTGAACCTCTCCAATAGTTCTTCGAATACCTGCTCCAGGGTTTCGTCACGCTCCCTTGTTAACTCTGTTACAGCTTCTGCACCCGCATATTGGACTGCAAGCTCTATTGGTGTCGGTTCAGGCTCGTTATCCTGGGTCATATTGTCCCTCCAAAAGAAGTTTGGTGGACGGGGCAGGCCTCGAACCTGCGACCTGGCATACTAAGCCGGACTTACGCTGATCAGTGCTGCCGCCCTTCAACCCGCTCTCCCGCTTGAGCTACCCGCCCACATTAACTGTCCTCTCCCCACCTGGCCTTGTTAGCTTTGCGTGCGGCCCACGCACGAGCGCGGTCCAGCAAGTACGCCAGTTGGAGCCACAACCACACATTGATGCCGGTCCTAGGCGCTACAGTCTTGCGGCCATCAATCGTGATAGGCGACTTGCTTACATAGCCGCTGCACAGTAAAGTGACTGTGGCCCCGGTCCCCTCTCCATATACCTTCCCACTTACTACCTCGTCCGCCACTGCTTTCCTCCTATATGCTGGTCCTGGCCGTACGGCGCCACTCGCATTGCAACGCCGTACGACTCCACCTTAACTGTCTTCCCTGCTCACGCCTAGAACATTCACAGATCTTACAGCCAGGACTTGAATGCTACCTCGAACCACGGGTCTTTTTGTGGGCGGCCGTTGCGAACTCCACTTCCCACATATAGCATCACGGTAATTGTACACCTGCCTGCCTCTGCTGTGCAAGTTTGAGTGCGGCCCTGCAGATAGCAAGGGCCGGTTCATCGGCATTCACATCGAATGAGTCCGGGTAACCCCAGTTGCCGTCCCAGCGATTGTTGTTGGTTACCAGCCACTGTCCATCGTGAGGGCCTATACTCAGGCCCAGCTTCTTCAGCACCAGCCAGGCAGCGGCCATGTCGTCACTGTTGCTGTAGGGTGGGAGGCAGGGCCAGCGCCCCACCTGCGGCTCGTATTTCCCCAAACATAGGGGGTCGCCCAAGGAGCAGTCACCCACTCTGCGCTGGTCCATAGCATACCTGGCTACCCAGTCGTTGAGCTGGGACCCAGGGGGGTGCTGTAGCATTATGTCAAAATCAGGATCCATAGTTATTCTCCAGCAGGTGTACTTTTATTCTTGGACGATCCTCGTATTATCCTCTCAACTTCATAGATAGGGCGTTGAGAGTAAACAGCTTGCCCCGACTTCAAGATTATTTTGGTGCGTCTTTGGTCGAACTCCGGATACTCCATTGCAGCGATCTCTTCAGGGTTCACCCATGTTGGGCAGCGATCGGTGCCCAGGTTGAGCAGCACCAGGGGTGGGGCATACGTAGAGTATTGAAAGTCGCTCATTTCATTCCTCCATCAGGTCAAAGTAACAGTCTCCGCACAGGTAGGAAGCAGGATCTATTACTCCCATTGAGTGCTCCAGCTTGTTCAACAAATGCTCAGGCAGCACGCTTATAGGCCGTATAAACCGCATGCTCCAGCCCGATGGCTCAGTTGCGACAGGGTAAGGCTTTAAGCACCGTACGCATGTGAGTCTGTTATCTGCATTTGCTATAGGTGGCTTCTTTTCTTCTCCACTTTCCTCCTCATCGGGCTCCCACTCAACCTCCTCAGACCGCACGTTGATGGCCGCTATCATGCGCAGCCCGTCTTCGCAATCAGGGTCAGGGCGAAAGATTGTCAAATTATGCACATCGTTGGGCCACACCATATCGGTGTCTTCGTAGGCGGCCAGCAGCTCCTTGAGCTTCCCTATTGGTATATACCGAAACTCTACATCACCTGCCATCTTCGCCCTCCCCAAAACCCTTTACAGCCTGATCTATTCTGATAATAACCCATTCAACAAAACAAGCGAGACACACGTCCGACATGGTACGACCTGGTGTTGTCAACTCGTGCGACTCCAATATATTTTCATTATCCGGCTGTTCTGTTCCGCACAACACCTTGTACTCCCAACTAAATGCCGTTAGACTGGCTATATGTTTGGTCATAAGTGTGACGTCTCCTCGTTATTATCCTCCTCCAATACAGGCTCCAGCCACCAGTCAGCCGGGTGGGTAGTAAACGGTTTACCTGCATCTTCCGCAGGTCGAGAAAGCATTGGTGTCAACTTAATACCAGGCTGCGGTTTCAAAGACTCTACTCCAAAGACTTCTTCCTGCGCATTCAACATGTGAATCAGATGGTCGGCGAATGGGCCCTTAACTGCCCACTTTGCATTGCCTTCAGTGTCTACAACCATTACAATATATTTACTCATTTTCTTCCCTCCTCGGAAAATCGTGTAGTTCCTCCAGCCAGTCAGGAGTAGGCTGCCGCAAAATAATTGCATGCTGCTCTACCAAATCGCGCAGCCTGCCTATAATTATATTCCTCTGGTTGACGGCCTCCATCCCCTCTATCGAGCCATCAGACTTCATCACTGCTGCATTATGGCCGCCAAGCGCCAGGCAAGCAGCCATCTCATAGGCACGCTGAGACCCTCCAAAGCGCGTACTCACTACAAAATGGTGGCGAGTGGTGCCTGGCCTGGTCGAAGGATCAATGACGACCCCCGTATGGCCCGTGAGCTCAGCTGCTGCTTTGCGCACCTCGTAGGGGATCAGCGCCCCGCAGTAGTAGCAGCAGCTGTACCTGTGCGGACTGTCAGTCTTTGCCCCGCAGACGCACACGTAAGGCTCGGGCTCCGGCGGTATCGGGCCGTATTCATCGTGGCTAGGGTCACTCATGGTCGTGCTTGTGCCTCTCATACAACTTCTTCTGAGCCTCTGCCCACGCCTTCGCAGTGCCCGTCTCAAAGCACATGGTGCAGAGATACTCTGGGGGGTCTCCCCAGCTCTCTTTCTCCTCGTCGCTGGTGCGGTCCTTCTCGCAGAGGAAACACTTGAAGCCCGCCTTCCCCGCAGCAAAGCATTCCTCGCAAATGTTTCTATTGCGGTAGGTCCAGAGGGTCTCCTTCATTATGCCCGCCTGCGTCAATTGCCTAAGCAAGTGCGAATCTGACCAGTTTCCTATAAAGATCATCAGCTTCCCACAGGTGGGGCATTTATTGACCCGTAGGCTTACCACTACAAACGTCAACCCATTAATCAGTTCCACGACCTTCGGCTCAAAAGTGCCGCTGCCTATCTGGTCTATCAGTTTACCGAGGTCCATCGACTTCCTCCTCTAAGCCCGTGCCGGACCCACCTATGTGGTGGAGCGGCGCTGCTAGCACTGTCAGTTTATACCTTGTTGTCCAGGGAGCGATCGGGTCCTCCCCTATTATAAGCCCCTTGAATTGCACGGAGACCGCCTGCCTCCCGGTCAGTAGCTCCGCCAACTCCTGCCACGTCCTATAATAGATGCCTTTCTTGGGGGAGACCGTCGTATTGTTGAGCAGGTCCAGCTTGTCGGTCTCTGCGGTGACGACGATCTCCATGGTCTCTCGCTCATACTTACGATAGAGGCTGTAGTCTACGCCCCTGGCCAGCTCCTCCGCATCCTGGAGGGGGCCCAGCAGGGCCGCGAGCTCAAACTCGCGGTACTCGCCGCTCGGCTCTTCCCCTTCCGCAAAGTCAAAGTAAGTCCGGTCATCCAAAGGAAGAAACTTCACACCGAACGGCACGCCCGCAGCCAGCACAGCCATGACCCGCTGCCACACTTTCCAGTAGATCTCCGCCCTGACCTCAGAAAGGCCTTCATTGCTCAACTTTGTGGGCACTCCATACTTGAGCGATATCCGCATCAGCTCCCTTTTATACAGGCGCACCAGGGTGTAGTCTTTATCGTCCACAGCTCTAAAACCCTATAGTCGGTATGTTTAGCATGTCGCTGTAGCGTGCCTCAAACTCTGCGTGCTCTTTCACAACATCTTCGGGAGGCTTCAGGCCCTGGATGTAGTTATACAGGGCGCGCAGGCTCTCAGGCCCCGGCTTTTCGGCTACCGCATGCACCAGGCGAACGATATCCGCACTCTCCTCGGCACTCGGTGACCACTCGATGTGGTCCCACTTATTGTCCTCCATGAAGCCCTTGAAAGAGCCGCAGTCACCGAGCCGGATCGCCGGCGTGGCAAAGTCCACGTCGCGCCAGTACCAGCCGACGTAGGGCAGCATCTTGCCATGCCGATCCAATTCGGAGATGCTGTAGGCTCCGCGGTTCTCAATCTCCCTCAGCTTCTCGTTCAGTTCCTCGCTAGTCATCACTTTTCTCCTCTCATGAGCTGCACAGCAGCCCGCTCAGCGCGCTCCGCCTTGTCGGCCAGGCGCATGCGCGCCTCGAATATAGCAACGCTGTCCTCACCCTGCGAGACTAAGATACGCTCGGCCTCAAAGAGTAGGTTGCGCGCTGTTCCCAGCTGCTGCGCTATGAACAGGGCTGCTCTGCATTCAGCAACGCTGGGGCGTGGGTGCTCCCTGTTTAGCCCCTCCATGAAACTCCAGGGTAATTGCTCTATAGGGTCTCTACCTGCCATCATTCTCCTCCTAATAATTACCATCATGTATGCCACAGTGTGGGCAGTCCCAATCGGCAGCCCACGAAGGCACTTCATAGCCGCCTGCTTTGTGGACCGCGCTCTTGGGTATGAAGCGCCCGCAGCCGGAGCAGTTGATCCGGTACTGTCTGTTTGCCCGCTCGTATAAGTAGTGAGCCACTACATACTGCGCCAGGTCTTCATACTCTTCCCTCAGTTCGTCAGGGAGGGCAGCATACTCCTGGCTATAGGTATAGATAGGTGCCATCTGTAAGAAGTCATCTGGCAACTCTGAATTAGGCGTCCAGGCCAGTTCTTGCTGACGGATGTATAGTTGCTGACCCAGGTCCAGCCCTTCGAGGTTAGCCATTGGCTTGCCTTGCCCTCCATTCTGCTTTCGTGGTGCCTGTCCTTTTGAGCCAGGCAGCCTCTCTCAGTTTTGCATGTCTTGCTGCTTTGTAGTCTATGAAGCACCACCCGCAATACCACACCCAGCCTACCTTCACCAGGACGCAGGACGGGCGTCCGCACGCCTCACAGATAGTGTTCATACAGCCCTCCTAGCTAATCCTCTTCGTCCGCCTCGTCCGTTAGGTCAAAGAAGCAATTACCACATAGGTAGAGTTTCTGCTGTAGCTCCAGCACCGGCACATAATTTTCAAGCTCGGTTCTATTGGCCGCAGTCCCAATCAATATCTCCCGCATCTCCCCCATGCGCCACGCCTTGCGCGACCCCTTCGCTTCCTGCACTACAGGGAAATCCTCAAAACACCTTATGCAGGTCGGCTTACTCATTGTTTTCCTCCTAGTACCATATATCTTGAAACGCCGTCAGTTGGGGCACCCAGCGAAGCGGGATGCGCGCCAGTGGGCCGGAGCGGTGCTTCGCGATGATTACCTCGCCCAGGCCCTTCTTGTCCGTCTCGCGGTCGTACAGCTCCTCCCTGTGGATGAACATGACAATGTCCGCGTCTTGCTCCAGACTCCCAGACTCTCTCAGGTCGGAGAGGACTGGCTCGTTGCTCTTTCGGTGCTCGACCGCCCGCGACAGCTGGGCACACGCTACAACGCATATATCAAGCTCCATCGTCAGCTTCTTGAGACCCCTCGAGATCTCCGTGACCTCCTGCACGCGGTTGCGCTCGCGCTTATCGGTGCCCTCCACAAGCTGTATGTAGTCGATTATCACCAGGGAGACGCCGTACTCGCGCACCACGCGCCTGGTGGCCGTGCTTATCGTCTCCACCGTCTGCGAGGCGCGATCGTTGATGTAGATGGGCAGCTTCGAGAGCCTGCCCCCCTTGTCCTGCAGGCGCGCCCACTCATTGTCGTTAATCTCTCCTATGTCGAGCCGCCTGCCGTCGATGCCTGCCTCCTCCGAAAGCAGCCTCCCCACCAGCTCCTCGCGCTTCATCTCCAGGGAGAAGATAGCGCCGGGGCTGCCGTACCTGGCGGAGTTACGGAGAATGCCTGTTGAAATCGAAGTTTTGCCATGGCCGGGACGACCAGCTATGAGCACCAGGTCATTGCGCTGCAGGCCCCCGGTCACCTTGTCGAGCCAGAAGAAGCCCGTAGGTATTCCCGCGTTGGTAGGCCCCGCCTCAACCTTATCGAAGTAGCTGGAGACCAGCGGCTCAATGTGGGTGAAGCTCTGCGGCCGCCGCTGCTCCACCGCCTCCAGGCGCTCCCTGGCCTCGGCCAGCGGGTCCTTGCCGGGGTCCGTGTCGTAAGCAAGAGCTGCTATCTCCCCGCCTACAGAGATCTGTCGGCGCAGCGTGGCGAGGCGGGCTATCTCTGCAGCATTGTACTCTGCGAAAAGAAACGAGCTGGTGGGCGTACGAGCGGCAAGGTCTGTCAACCAGAGGTAGGTCTCGGTGGAGTCGGTGCCCATGCGTCGCACGCACTCAGCGACCAGGACAGTGAGATCTGCGTAGCCCACCTTCTTCTGCAGGTGAATGGCCGCTGCATACGCGGTGCCCAGACGCTCCATATAGAAGTCTTCGGGCTGCACGTACTCGCGCACCCTGGCCAGGTTTTCGTGGTCCAGGATAATACCGCCGAGGAGAGCTTCCTCGGCGACGATGTTGTACGGGACTGGTGTCGTTACCTGGTCAGTCATCTACGACCTTCCTGGATAGTCGATAATGGATGACAGGGCCGTGCTGTTTCACCAGAGCTGGGCCAATAGGCCCCAGGTCCAGGTAAGTAGCGTAAAACTTGCCGCCAAACTGCATCTCCTGCATCCTCAGAAAGTTAGGCTCCCTGACAGATTGAAGGGCTTCCACACTGTCAGCTCCATCCATAACTACCATCTTTTCAGCGAGGGTTGGGGTGAAGTAGATAGAGCCATCCTGCATTTGCACAGTTACGCCGTCCCTGTTACCGACCTCGTTGAGGACAGAAGCCCAGTTCGAGTCTAAGGTCTGGGGTTTAGCCATAACATCACTCCCAGGGCAGATCGGGGAAGGCTTCTTTCCACTCCAGTTTGCTGCCGCGGGACACCACGCCCTGCAGCTGTTCTATCAGGGTGGGGCCGAGGCCCTCTATCTTCACCAGGTCGGTGTCGATGTTGTACCCGGCCAGAAGATCCGCCCTGGTGTTGATGTCGTTTGCCTTCAAGATGCGTTGGATACGCTGGCAGTTGGCCCGCACGCGCTGCTCTCCCGGCATAGACTCGGGTTCCGCGTTGTGTATGTTTTCCAGTAATGCATCGCTAGACATTGATTGCCTCCTTCTTTAACTTAATTAGATACTCCTTGCCCGCCTTCGCACATAGCTCGTCGCAATAGACGTTGTACTTGGAGACGGGCAGGCCCTTCCTCTTGCCGATGCCTGCTATGAGGTCTGCCTTTGTGGGATGGCCCTGCAGCAAGCGTATCTGGACCTCTCCCAGGTTCGAGACGATCTCGCGCACCCTGGGTATCCATTCAACGGGAATGTTGTTCATGGCGTGGCCACGGAAGAGCCGCCCCAGCGTGACCTCGGAGTCCGAGCAGACAAGGCCGCTCCAGCCCTTCGGCAGGTAGCGCAGGGCCTTGCACAGCGCCACCATCTCCATCTGGTTGTTGGTGGCATATCCGCGCACTACGCCGGAGGAGTAGGCCACCACGTAGCCATCCTCCCCCACCATGCACCACGCCCAGGTGCCGCCAATTTGGCTCGGGTTGGAATTAATACAACCCCCATCTGCGTAGACTTCAATGACACGCTGGTTAATCACAAATTCCCGCATCTGTTGGTCAGTCATCATCAGACTCCCAGTGTTTTATCACATGGCAGTTGGCGCAAAGTAACTCCAAGTACGTCGGGTCATATCCAATTGCTTTAACATGGCCAGATAGTACTGTGGGGTGCTACCACCGCGGCTATTGCCGTATTTTTTCCGCGCGCTGCTACCGTCATCCTGAGTATGGTGTATAGCAAGCAACCTTACATCCGTGTTGCCGCAGCCAACGCACCTACCGCCTAACCTGTCTACTACTGCGTTGCGAGCCACTCTTCTTCTTTTCCGTGCCCACGCTGCATCTTTCTGCCTGTGCATCTCGATGTTCTTTTCGCGGTTCCTGCGCTGACTCTCCCTGACACGCTCGCGATTATCGATATACCACTGTTTTTGTTTCTCAGGATCCTTGTAGGACATACCTGTTCCTCCAGGTCAGTCATCGCCGCGCCAAGCCTTCGCTGTAGGGTGGTGCTCCGCCATCCAGGCCTCACCCTTTGCTGGTTCCAAGAACCTCACGCACTTCATTTGCCAGAGCGCATAATCGATCTCCGATGCCGTAGACTCCCCGATATACCCATCGACATTGAGCACGAGCACCTGGTCAGCCAGGTCTATCTTGCGCTTATGCAACTCATCGAGCGCCTCCTTGATACGAGCTACCTCTTCCGGTGCCAGATGCCCAAAATGCTCCTCGTCACTCGCCGTAGCAGCCCCCACCGACAGTACAATGTATCCCGCCAGGGTTTGGATGAGGCTGACCTCCTGATATGTTTTCCAGAAGCGCGTAGAGCCGCACAGGCAGACGATCTGAGGGAATGAAGGGAGCGGGGTGTGCGCTCTGCCCCCCAGCTTTTCAATCCCGTGACGTGCGTGTTCCTCGCACTCGAAGCGCCCATTAATGAGTCTATACGCGGCTAGCTGACCACACGGCCCACCAGATCCTTCAATAGGGGCACGTTCACACGTTGGCCCTCTACTCGACCTCCTTCCCATCACTTTCCTCCTCCCCTTTATCTAACCCCGATATATCTCCCGACACAGGCTCGCCTACGAGCTTGGGGTGGGCCTTACCGTTTTTCTTCGACTGCTGGTAGACGCGCACGGCATGCATGGCCTTCTTGCGCAGCTTGGGGTCGGCCCTGTAGGCGCGCATGCCCTGGATCATGAAGGCAGCCCCCGACACATCTCCCTGATTGGCCGCTGCTATCATGCCGAAGAAGTCGGCATCGGTCTCCGCCTGGGCTGCCACCATGAGGATCTTCCCAGCCAGACGCCGAGCCTCTTCGGGTGTCCAGCGGTCTATGTCATTCTCGCCCCAGCGGATCTGAACCTTGGGCTTGAGCGTATCGCTCTCTACGAAGGCCTCGAGCACTATGTGGATGTTAGGCATTACTTCCCCCTCGCATCGAGCACTTCGTTGATGAGCTTCTTCATGTGGGCGTCGAACAGAGCGCTTCCATAGGGGATATGGGGTGGATTGCCCCCGGCTAAGTGCTTCACCAGGCCTGTAAAGAGGCGCTCCATGTCGCGGGTAAAGGTAGCGTCCTGGTATTTCGTGGAAAGCGGGTGCTCCGGCTTACCGTAGTTATCCTTGTCATTCAGCTCCCACACCGCATCTTTCACTTTATCTTCGATGCCCTGGCGAATGCTGTAGCCTTGCTCACCGGGCTTCCTACCTGAGAGCGCCTCCGTGAAGGTCTGTCCTGCGGGCGTGCCGAAAAATTTTGCAATCCATGTCATAAACTCTGCTTCTGTCACTGAGGGTACTCCTCCCCCGGACGGGCCGGGTATAAATGCGTTGGGGCCGTCCTCTTTCATCTCGAGCTGGCCCTGCGCGTTCAACTCTACGACGTCGTCCACCACGATGTGAAATTCAATGGTGGTACGCCTGGTGTGCTCGCCCTGGGCGTTCTTGGTGTGATTAACGTGGGAGCACACTGGCACCAGCCAGGTGCCCTTGGTGTGCCCCGGCAGCAGGGTGAAGGCCGACGCCCCCACCTGGTCGAGGCGGTGGTTCTGGTCCGCGGGCAGGTTAGGCACGTAGGGCGGCGGGAAGACGCTCCGCTCTATGGAGCCGTCGGGCTTGACTTTTTCGAGCTCAACGATCGTAGCCCCGGTATTCCCGTCAGTGACGATGCGGGACCTGTAGCCGTTGCCCCTGGCATCCACCTTGATGCCGGGCGTGTAGATGCCGCCCT
This sequence comes from Chloroflexia bacterium, assembly GCA_036399775.1. Taxonomy (GTDB): domain Bacteria; phylum Chloroflexota; class Chloroflexia; order QHBQ01; family JADMIH01; genus JADMIH01. Next base: position 25,305 of record DASWMJ010000002.1, read on the forward strand.
TCACGGAGTTATAGTCGCGCCTGGTAACCTCCACTATGCGGCCAGGGAGAGCAGTCACCGCGCTCAGCGGTGTCAAGCTGGACGGGCCTTCTACCATCTCTACATGGCCGATCTCCAACTTCTGCATCAGGCCTTCGTAGCCTATGCTTCCTGGCATCTTCTCAAAGTCGTTTTCCATTAGATTCCTCCAAAGTATCTATATTAAAGCCCACGTTCATCTCGACAGGCTTTCCTCCAACAAATATCTGCATGGGTTCAAGCAGTTTGCTGTAGTCCATGCCTCGCTCTGCAGCCAATTCAATGAATCTTTCCCAGGCTCCATTGTAGGCGCCGGTGGCCTCGTCTGCACCTGCCTGGGCTGCAGCACAGTCCTGCTCAAACAAAGCTCGCGACTTAGCCATCTCTGTCTCGTGCTTTGCAAGCAGCTCCTGCATCTCTTGTTCGAACACTTCACTGATCACCTTATCACGATCAGCCATCTTCTTTGACGCCTTTGATTTGGCAGCCATCAACCTCTGCCCCGCAGCCCGTCGCTGCTCGCCCAGCTCCCGCAGTTTAGACAGCTGCTCGTTCTGCCAGGCCAGGAACGATGCTGTCTCACCTGGCTGTATCATTCCGTACCTCCAGCTTGGGTGTCAGCCAATCTTCTGCTTCAGATATCTCACGCTCAATCAGGAAGTAGTAGTTAACGCCCGTATTGGAGGTAAGAGCCTGCCAGCTGTGGACCTTCCAGCCCTCAGAGACTTTCCGATTAAGGGCAACCACAACACCGTTGATGCCGTCCCCTACTATGTAGCCCTCAATTACGTCGTATTCAACCTTTGCCATCATTACCTCCTATCACTGCGCTTATGTTGAGGGAAACTACCCTCTCGTTTCCGCCGGTCTCCTCCGTCTCGATAGTGCCGGTGCCGCTCCAGGGTATGGTGATCATCTCGCGGGACTCCTGCCGGCAGTAGATGGACTCGCACTCCAGCGTGCAGAAGGCCAGCGACTCATTGCCTCGCATGACCAGCGCCCAACCCTCGGGCAAACCGCCCTTGCCGGACCACCCAACAGTGCGCGTGCAGTTGTCGCATTCAAGCGTCCAGGCCAGGTTAGCGTGTAACGGCATGCCCCACCCCCCTTGGCAAGTTGGAATGCTTGATTATCTCCCCGCGGGCGTCCGCTATCTCCGCCAGCGTGTAAGGGATGCCCCAGCGCGGGCTGAGCCACCCATCGTAGGGAGAGCCGTATCGCATGGCGTGCTCCATCAAAATTCGGTAAACCACGTTGGCGCCGACGTCTATAAACTCCAGCCACTGGATGGGAGGATCCATGACGATCAGCCTGTCCCACAACGCCGCCGAGAGCGTCAGCTTGTGGGCCCGCAGATAGTAGAAGCGCCGCAGATGACCCCTGAACTGGAAGATATGCTTGGCGTGGTCGATGAGCCCGCAGGGGCGCATCATGCCACGCTCGGTGAGGCAGTAGACAACCTCCACGTCTTCGCGTTTAGGGTCAATATAGGTGCCCGCGCTCACGACTTCGGCTCCGTCCATGTACGGCCTCCCTGGTCCTCGCCACCCGAGTTGCAGCCGCCGTTGTCGTCCACGTTGTACACCAGATAACCTTCCTCGGTCTCTTCGTGCGGGTTGGTGATGCCTATACGCTGCAGCACCCCGGTGTCGACCACATGGTCCATACCGTTTGCCAGCATGAATTCTCTGAAATCGAACGTCATCGCTTTGCCCTCCTTCGCTGCTGCTGCTTGGTATACCGCGCTGCCTTCGCCCGCTCACGCTCGCGCCGCTTGCGGTTCTCTTTGTACTTACGCCGCGAGTAAGTCCCAAACCGGAACCTGCTGATGCCGCCGCCGAAGCCTAGGAGACCCATCAAGCCGCTAGGGTCGACCGCTGCCGCGGCCTCCTGCGCTTTCTCCAGGACGTCCTTTTCGGCGGGATCTTGCTTAATCGTCTCCATCTGCGGCCTCCACACGCACCGCAGGCTCGGATGCGTTAGCCGAGTCGATGTGGCGCTGGATGTTGGTAGCAATCATCATCGCCATGTTGGCTATATCCACACACCGCGCCATAATGTCCCGATGGTAGGTCGGGCCCACGGCCTCATTCAGCGCGGGCCGCAGTTTGTGAAGGCGATCGGCGTGCTCCCACAGCATGCAAAAGAGGGGCTCAAACCCCATGTCGTGCCAGCCCGTCTTCCCACGCTCTTCGTCGTGCCGCCGCAGCTCCTGCTCCATGAAGATGACGAAACTCCACAGGTCGTCGCGGATCTCCGGGGAGCCTTCCACCTGGTCCTGATAGAACTTGGCCTGCACACGCAGCCTGTAGGCGATCTCGTCCTTGCGCTCGATGCGCTTCACAAGGCGCTCTATCGTTTTGTCCTTCGCGTCAAGGTCCTCCTCGAGCTTCAACATTGAGCTTTCGCCTGCTTCCAGGTGCTCGCGAAGGTCCCTCAATGCTGAGTAAGCCTTAGCCTCCCTTTTCAAAGTCCTTCCTACGGCAGCCCTGGTTGCTGAGATCTCTTCTTCGTATGCAAGCACCGTGTCCTCCAGTCGCTTTTTGAGATCAACTATCCGACCGTTAGCGGCGTTAACCTCCCCCTGCAACCTCATCTCGGATTTCATAGAACTAGCAAAGGCAACTCGCAGCCTGCCGTTACTCTCCTCTAGCTGCCGGACTTTATCCTCCAACCCTAGATGGTGGGAGAGCGCAGCTTCCAATGTATCGGCCAGCTCCCTGCCAACTTTGTCCCACTCGCCGAGGAACTTGGCCTTCGTTGCAACCCCAGGATCTTTAGGCTTGTCCTCCTCACCGTCCTCAATAGGCGCTACGTAATGCGGTGCATCTTCAGGCCAATGTTTCCTATCATGGGTATAAACCCGTGCTGTGCCTGACGCCGTTTGCCCATTGGACATGTCAGACATCATTGGTCCTTGCTGTGCCACATTATGTTGCGAAGTCGCCAGCCTTTTATTGATCACTTCCCAGCCGGGCCTGGGCCCAACCCCTGTGTTCTGCGCCATTTTCTTTCCCCTCCTACTTGGTGCGCAGGTTGCGCCCGCCCACCACTACAATCTCAAACGCTTCCTTATCGAGGAAGCGCTGCACCAGGCGCTCACCCGCCCGGTCCTCTAACGTGTCGCTATCATCGGGCAGCGTCCAGCCTAGCTTCTCCCAAATAAGCGACGACTGCAGGTTGGTCGTGCAGACCGTCGCCAGCCGGTGGTCGTGGCGGTAGCCGATGACCTTCCAGAGCTGCTCTTGCGCCCACTCTTTGTTGCTCCGCTCCGCACCCAGGTCATCTATCACCAGCAGGCGCCGCCTTCGGAGCTTGGTGAGAAACTCCTCGTTGGCGTCGAACCCGCCCTGGCGCAGCCCATCTAATAGATCCGGAGCCGTGATGAAGAGGGCCGAGTCGCCGTAGCGCCTGGTGCGCTCGGCAATGATACTCACCGCGAGCGAGGTCTTGCCCACGCCGAACCGCCCCATGACCAGCAGGCCGCTGGTGACGGTAGCCTGCCTGCAGTAGTCGAAGGCGCGGCTGCGGGCTTCTATGTCGCTGCCGGGCCAATTCTCCAGGGTGTAGGGCTGGAAGAAGACGGGCACGTCGGCTTCCTGGTAGATGACCTCTCGGCGCTGCTGCATGGCTTCATGCCCGCTCGGGTCTAAGTCCTCAACAGGTTCCTCATTGCCGGAGAACCTGTTCAGGTGGAACGGGCACGGCACCTGCTTTGCATATTCCCCATCAGGGCCGTAGCGGTAAAGCAGATAACCCTCGCAGCTATCGCCCATGCAGGGCTGCACAAACGTCACAAAGGTACCGGCATTGAGGTTGGGGGTGCCCGCACTTACTATCTGCGGGTTCGCCAGCGTGTGCTTGTATAGCCGGCGCAGCACAGTCTCTTCATCGCCCTTCGGCACAACAGGCTCGCGGTACCACCGGGCATCGATAGGCCCCCGCCAGATTTGCAGAGACTGTATCTCCACGGGCGGCGTCCTTATTACCTGGAGCGCTATCTGCTGCGGGCTAAGCGGCTCCTCCGCCTGGGTTGAGTTCGTAATGTTTGTCCCAGGATGAGGTAACTTTGCCTCGCCCTGCCCCTTTGGATGCATCTTTTTTCTCCTCTTTCTTCGGCCTGCCCCGGGAACGCCAGGAGCCGAAGTGCTTGCCGTACCTGTGGAAGGTCGGTAGAGCGTACTCGTCCGACCGCCAGGTGGTCTCCATGAACGCCAGGAAGTCGAGTAGCTCCGCGTTGTCGGGCCTCGAGCCGTTGGTGTAGGCATCGAGAATAGCCTTGACCGCCCGGCGCTCGTTTACATAGTCCCTGCTCGACCAGGTGAGCACCACGTCGAAGCGTTTGGCGACGGCTGCCCACAGGGCGTCGTAGTCAAAGTCCGTGGCGCTCGCCGGGTGCAGTCTGGGTGTCGGGGCCTCGTCGTCCACGGGAAGCAACGCCAGGCGTGTTGCCCGGCACCACACGTTCCCCGCCATTTCGACGCGCGCAGTCAGGCCCAGGTGCGGTGCGCCCCTCTTCACAGGATCGACGCTTCCTGGGCTACCTGGGCAGCGCCTTGCGCCCCCTTCTCGTAGGCTGCCTTCGCCTTCATGAGAAGGGTAGCGTTGTATTCTGCGCATATGTCGCAGAAGTTGATTGAGTGCTCGACCTGGGAGTTCTTGCGCCAGCGAAGGGAGTAGATAACATCGTCTCGGCGCACAACGCCCGAATACTCGACGTTATTGTTGCAGAACGTGCATGGGCCTGCTTCGGCCACTGTGGTGGTGACCACCCTACAAGCGGCGTAGAGTGGTATCTTTCGCTTCTTCGCTGCCACTGGAAGCTCCTGGTTGTGGTAGAGGGAAGTTAGACGCGCTCAGGCCAGTGCCAGGTGTTAAGGTCCAGCCGCTCGGCCAGCATGAGGTGTTCTCCGACACGTTTCTCCGCAGCTGCGAAGCCCACCTGGCCCTTCCAATTTGAGCCGTCGAAGTCAGACCACCCGTCATTGGGGCCGTCGTTGAAAACCTGGAGATTGACCGTCTCGTTGTCATTGACAGCCGTGATGATTGCCGCCTGGCATTTAGTATCTGCTGTGCCGTTCTTCCTGGCCACATAGTGAACGATTCGCCCTATCGAGGGCCTCTGTGTTTCGGCCATTTCCAATTCCCCTCCGGCGCGGAGCGCATTTTTTGAGCTCCGCGCCTACTACAGATGTTAGTAGTGGAATGGGATGTCATCGACATCCATATCACCGTGACCATTGCCCGCTGCCGCTCGCCCGCCAGGTACGCTCCCAAAGACAGGTCGCTGTGGCTGGGCGTCCTCGAACGCCTTGTTGACCTGCATGGTGTTGCGCCAGTCACGGTAGGCACGGTAGATGTAGCCGCACAGAGCCAGCATATCGGCACCCACGTAGTGTTTCTCGATCAGATCGTTGTCGACCTTTTCGGGCAGGTAGATGGTGGGCGGGTTGGTATACACCGTTTGAAACTTCTTGTTCTGCTCGAACACGGGCTTGCCCTTCTTATCGACCTTGGGGCCGAAGGGGAGGGAGAACGCCCAGTCGGGCAGATTGGTGGCCGTGCCCTTGGCCTGGGAGGCGATTTTCGATGCCTCGCGCAAAAGCGTCTCGCGGTAGAGCTTGAGCGCAGCGTCCACGCCCATGCCCGTCGAGCCTTTCATGGTCCAGACAGAAAGGCCCAGGCCGTCGAAGAAGGAGGCGTCTATGACCTCGCCGTTGCCTTCCGCTGCACGAGCGTGGTGCAGGAAGGTGGCGACCGAGCCTGGGTCGTAGAGGCCCTCTGCGAGGCAGAGGTACTCCGTGTGGACCGACTCGGAAGGTGCGGTGCCGCCGGCGGCGCGGATCTCCTCGGGGGTAGCATTCGGGTATATCCACCTGGTGTGCCATTCGCGCCCCTTCTTGTTGTTGGGCAGGTCTATCTGCCGGAAGGGCTGGGAACGGCGGGAGATGATGATGATGTTGAGAGAGGGGGCCTGGTAACCGATCTCGTCGGAGTTGCCCGCAAACCGCCCCTGCTGGCTCTTCCAGGGCGCACCCGGCACCATGCCCTTGAGCTCGCGCTCCCTGATATAGAAGTCGCTGGGCACGTCGGGGTACTGGGTGCCCGTGAGGCGCTTGCCGTTGATGAAGTTGAACCGTGGCGGCCCCTGGTAGGTCATGCCGCTCTCTACTACCGGAACGTCTGTTTGGCCGATTGTGTCTGCAAAACTTCCCACTGTATTTCTCCTCGTAAAGTAAGTTGGTTGAAATCTGTCGTTGTCACTGGTGTTGCAAGGGATAAATCTATAGGCTTCCTCCTAGTGTGGTAACCGCACTCGGCGCACGATCTCAACGAAGTCATTGTTGGACCCAGAGGGGGGCGCCGTGTAATTTACTTCAAGGTAGCGCCCCTTCAAATCGCCTGTCATGTTGCCTCTAACCATCCTCCTCAAGCTGATGCCACACTTCGCCATGTCGGCGGTCGCCTCGGCCAGCGCCCCGCGCTTGAGAGGGTTGATGTCCCACACTTTGACTAGGCACTGGTCGAGCAACTCCACAGGGCGCTTGATCTGCATGACCAGCACCAGGCCTCGGCCAAACGGGTCATCGAGGATGTGCGCGTCGCTCACGCGCACGATGTAGCCTTTACCGCCGGGCACGTCGGTGACATCTTTAGCTGTCATATGACGACATGCTCCTTCATCCAGCGCAGCTCCCGCTGAATTACAGCTATATGCTCGCGGATATGGTCGGCAACAGCGGCGCTTGGGAGCACAAGGTAAGCGGCAGCCAGGTTGGAAGTTGCAACGTCGTGCCAGGTCTCCTGGGGTAAATCGACGAGCTCTGCTTGCTCAAGGAGAGTGTCTGCCCGGTCGTTCTTAATTTGAGCTGCCATATGTTTCCCTCGCCCTCGCTTCGTATTGCCGCATAAGATCAGTCAAGACGGAGCCGCTGTTGTCCTGCATAACCCCATCGGTAATCATTTCAGTGACAGCCCGCTTACTTTCCAGCAAAGCAACAATCTGCTCATCGATAGTGTCACGACCCACCGCCCAATACGAAGTTATCGGGTGGGGATCATTCAATCTGCCATAGGCTCGGCTCTCAGCCTGGTCATGGTCAATCGAACGCCACCCATATCCCACAAAAAGAACATGTCGAGCAGCCGTCATAGTCAGGCCGACACCGCCTGCCTGCAAAGACATGATAGCCAGGCGAGCGGTAGGATCTGTTTGAAAGCGAGTGACCGCGCTCACACGTTCTTCCGAAGAGTGCTCCGCGAAAACCGTAACGGAATCAGGGTAACGAGCATATAGCGCGTGCTGAACAGCAACGTGGGTGGCAAATATCAGCAGCTTATCGTCGGTGCCCGCCAGGTAGTTGTCTATCCACTCAGCGACGGCCCGCATTTTGCCGGCAGCGGCCAACTGCTTGAGTGTTTCGATACGAACCAGCACTTCTGCCCTGGCCGCTTTTCGAGCTTTATCACTCGCGTATTCAGACCTGCACCGTTTTTGCTCATGCTCGGGCAGTTCGGCTATGCGTGCCTGGAAAGCCTGGTCCTGCATTGCCTTTTCATAGATGTACCGCAACAACTGCGTTTCTGCCTGACGATATTCAACCCTATTGTCTATGTCGACAGGGAGCGCTGCTCGCTGGACGGCAGGAAGCTCGGTGAGCACATCGCGCGTAGTGCGTCGCAGCATGCAAATAGCACGCAGCTTATCGTGAAGCTCCCGGAGGTTGGCGGCGCCGGAAAGATCCCAGCCATATTGATTTCGCCGGGGATCACAATAACGTCGTACAAAGGCCCAGTAACCGCCAAAAGCATCAAGATAGCCCAGAATATCCAGAAGATTTGTGAGTTCAACAGGTTTGTTGGGGACAGGGGTGCCGCTCAACAAATAAATCACATCCAACGTAGTCGTGAGCGCCTTTACTGCCTGGGCACGACGTGTTTCTTTGTGCTTTAACAGGTGTGCCTCGTCCGCCGCCGCTGCCCTCAAGCCGTATTGTCGGAAAGCTCGAACATGGGCAGCCAAGACGTCGTAGTTCGCTATCACTACATCAGCCGTAAACTTGACAGGTGCCCGCCCCTCGACTACCTGTACCGAAACATTGGGCGCAAATGCTCCCCATTCACCAGCCCATACATGCTTTACAGATGCCGGGCAGACAATAAGAGCGGGAAAAGCATCTTGCTTGAGAAGGGCAGCTATCGTCTCAACCGTCTTGCCGAGCCCCTGTTGGTCGCCCACTAATGTACGAGGATTGCGGAGCATGTAGCGCACGCCTGCCTGCTGGAAGGGGTGTAGCGGTCTTGCCAGGCCTGGTATCTCGATGGGTTCCCCGGCCTCCAATGCATTCGAGCCCTCAATATTCTGTCGAATATGGTCGGCAAACTCCTCCAGGCGTCGCTCTACCTCGGCCGGCAGGCTCAACCACCCGGCAGCTTGAGCCAGGCGTGCAATCGCTGAGCCTTTGGACGGTCTCAACTGTAACTCATAACGTCCCGACGCCGGGTGGTGGGCCGCCCCTAGCGATGCGGCAAGAGCCCTGATCCCCGCTATAGGGGGAAACATAAAGCAGACTGTGTCACCCTCAAGCCAGATACGCGGCTCAGGGGAAGTGGTGGCGGACGCAGTCATCTCCGCACCGCCTCTAATTGACGCGACTTCGGTGCCTCCTGAGTGATTATTGTGCCCCGACGCAGGGCCGCGTCGTACAGCGCCCGCAGCATTATCTTTTGCTGCGGAGAGAGCTGTGCGAACCAGCGCTGGGCACCGCTCGCCGTGTTCTGCGGCATCACTTTCTCCTCTCGCCTCCGTGCTGCGTAGTGGGCGCAGCACGGTGCTTGTAGATCATAGCTACACGATCGTGGTCATTCTTTTTGGCCTTGAACTTCTTGTCGAGCGCCTTCTCCTCCCCAACTTTCAAACAGCGTATAGCGGCCTCAATGTCCAGCTTAACCCTGTTAAGTGCAACAGACTCAGCTCTCAAGCCATAGACGGCTTCCGCAATCTCCCCGGCAATCCCGGGGCACTGGCACCGACGTGCAGCGCACTCAATCGCCTGGATGTACTCCTCTTGATTGGTGGTTGCAATTGTGATATTTGTGTACCTCTGCATCGCCACTTCTCCGCGTCACTGAGAGACTGATAGATCGCACTCAACTCGACTGAGTGCAATAAAGTACCCGCCCTCCCTTCCTATATAATGGGAGAGAGCAGGGAGTTATCGGGTGGAAATGGACTGGTGGGGGGCCTGGCCGGACTGTCTGCGGAGGTTGGCAAGAAGGGGGGAATTGACGGCGAGGTTGGCTGAGATCATATCGCGAAGATACTGAGACAGAGATTTGTTGCTCGCACCGGCGAGCACGCACAGCTCGTTATGCACGTCGGGATTGATACGGATTTCGATCTTTTTATCGTTACCTGTGCGTGGCCTCATGGGGGAGATCTCCTTGATAAGCGTCATGCGAATAACATGGCATTATCATATCATATATACGACCAAAATGCAATACCTTTACGACGATTTTATGGCACTAAAATGAAAGGTGGGTATAAGCATGGAAAGTGCATGCTATAATCTCGACATGGACAACAATAGATCGTACGACATGTACGAAATGGGCTATGGCCCGGCCATAAAATACCGGCGCCAGAAGCTGGGCCGCGGCCAGGCCTGGCTCGCGGAGATGATGGGTGTGGACCAGACCACCGTATCCAAGTGGGAGCAGCGCCACGATCCGCCCAAGGACGAGACTTTCCTCGAGGACTTGGCCCTCCACCTGAAAGGTACAGTCGAGGAGCTGCGGGCCGGGACGGTGCCGAGGGGTTTCCCAAATCACGACCGGGGCAACTTGGTGATACTTCGGGAGTCCCCCGAAGAATTCGCTGCAAGCCAGGACGTAGAAGCAATCCAGATAGACCTCCTGGCCATAAAAAGACTGAGCCCAAATGAGTTGAAACGTGTCAAGAGACTCGTGAAGGCATTCAAAGAAGATATTGAAGAGGAGCTGCGAAGCGCAGAGAAAGGGTAACTCGAGTGATCCGCGCTGCGGTACTTGACGAGCTCGATGTCTTGATTACCGCACATCGGCTTCACGACCACCCCTTACACCCGGTGCCGATAGACCGGGCCATTGAAAAATATCCGATCCGCTATGTTGCCCAGCTGCCGGGCAACCTCATGGCGCTCATCGTGCGCTGGAAGCGGGGCGAGCAGGATCATGTTGGGATAATGTTTAACGCGATCCTCCAAAATCCTGACCAATCAGCCCGCAGGCGCCATGCTGCGGCCCACGAACTGGCTCACGACCTATGTGACCACAAAGGCAGCCTGCTGTATATGCAGGGGACAAGCGAGGACCTTTCCCGCTGCGGGAGCGTGCTTGGGCAACGTCAGGAGCAGGAATGCGAATACGTGGCCGCATACCTGCTGGTACCTATGCTTGCGCTCTTTGAGGCAGAAGGGGAGACAATAGAGTCTGCCGCCGCGAGCCTCGACGTGCCCCCACACCTGGTTGCACTGCGGTTGAATATCTGGCACAGGCACACCCGGTGAGCAGGGCCGGAAACGCTATTATCCTGGTACTGGCGGGCGTAGGTCTCACCGCCCTCGTATGGATAGCACTCCTGTGGCTAGCCGGCGCCTTCAACTCCGGGGGCACAGCTAGGTCTGGGCCCTCGGCGACCGCCACAGCAACTACCGATGCACAGCTCGAAGAAAGGCGATATAAAGACGCGACTGCGCGCTGGTTCCGAGAGAGCTACGACGCCGACCTGGCGATACGCCACGCGCTGAACCTTCCCTACTACGACCCGGCGGGCAGCGCCTGGCAGAGGCAGGTAGAGTCCGCGGGCCGCACATTTTCCCTCGTTGCGTCGGAGATTGATAGCTACGTGCCTCCCACCGCAGCTTCCGAGATACACAAGTCGTGGCGCCACTACAGCGAAGCGCTGAGAGACCTGGTAGATATCCTACACGGCTACGCGAATACGACGAAGTCGAGATGGCCCAGGCTACGCACAGAAGCCCGTGACGCCATAGCCAGGGCCGCATCCATGCGTACGGAGGCCTGGGAGGCAAGAAAGGCCTGGGCCCCGTGAGACGAGCGGCCGGGTACCGCCGGGTGTCGACTGACAACCAGGCCGAGCACGGCACATCGCTCGATGTGCAAGCGGAGGCGATAGAACGCTACGCCAGAGAGAACGGCTGCTCCCTGGTAGAGAACATCGCCGACGAGGGTATCAGCGGTGCCCGGCTCCGTCGGGCGGGCCTCAACAGACTACGGGGGCTGGTGCAGCGCCGGGAAGTCGAGGTAGTAATTGTAACGGACCTCGACCGTCTGTCACGCCAGCTCGAGGACCAGCTGATGCTGGTGCGCGAGTTCAAAGAGGCCGGCTGCGAGGTCATATTCATCAACATGCCGCTCGAGGAGAGCCCAATGGGCCAGCTCCTCTTCGGGATGCGGGGCCTCTTCCACCAGTTCGAGCGCTCGGCGATCTCTGCCCGCACTTGGTCCGGCAAAGAGCAGCGGGCCCGCGAAGGGAAGGTGATGGCGATGCCTCACCCGGCCTACGGTTACCGATACATCATCGGAGAAGGACGCCTCGAGCTCGTGGAGGAGGAGGCGTACTGGGTGCGCGAGGTCTTCGACTGGTTCGTCGAGGAGCACGCCTCGGTCATCTCCATCGCCCGCAAACTGAACGACCTCCAGGTGCCGACAAAACAAGGTGGCCTCTACTGGCGGCCAGGCAACATTCGTAACATGCTGCGCAATACGATCTATACCGGCGCATGGCAGTGGAACCGGACCCAGTCCGCCATGCCGAAGCACCCGCGCAAGCTGGACCGCGCCCGCCTCAAGTCGGGGTCCGCAGCGAAAAGCTCCAGCCAGTGGATAGAGGTCCAGGTACCGGCGGTCATAACCCCTGCCCAGCACCTTGCGGCGGCCGAGCGCCTGGCGTCGAACAAGCACGTCACCGAGGGGCGCAGCCGCTACCCTTACCTGCTGCGAGGTCTCCTGCGTTGCCATTATTGCGGCTACCGGATCGTAGGCGCTTCGTCCGGCCCCTACGCCTATTACAAGTGCGGCTCCAAGACCAATCGCCTGATCAAGAGCGACTGCCCCGCGGCCATGCCCCGCGCCGAGCGGCTGGAGAAGCTGGTGTGGGATAGGATCGTCGAGCGCCTCTCCGACCGGTCGCTGATCGAAGAGGCGCTCTGCTATACGGAGGAGGCGCAGGGCGCTGCTCGCGGATCCCTGGAGAGCCAGGTAGAAGAGATACAGGCCCTGGTAGAAAACCTGCGCGAGGAAAAGGCCCGCCTGGTGTGGGCGGTCCAGAAGAAGATAATGGACCCGGAGGACGTCGCCGACAACTTGCAGGAGATAAAGCAGCGCATGACAGGCTTTGAGGCGCAGCTGGCCGGCATAGAAAGTCGCAGGGCCGCCCAGCTCGAATTTGCCGCATCAAGGGAGGCTGTGCAGGACCTCTATGCGAGCATCGACCGGGTGATCGTGGGGCTGCCCTCTGCTCCCTATGAAGAGCGCCGGCGCTTCCTCGAAACATTCAATATTGAAGGCACCCTTTACGCCGATAAGCTGGTGCTCTACGGGCTGATAACTGGACAAACAGGGGAGGCGATCACGCTCAGTGAGGATTTAGTGTATCAGACACATCATCGAGGTGATGTGCCATTTGAGGGATGCGGAGGAGCGGGCGCTTGAGCGTATGCGCACGATACGTGATGAGCGAGAGCCTTTCATCGCGGGATACGACCAGGACGCCTGGGCGCGAGAGCGCAACTACGCGGGGGACAACATGCGCGAAGCATTGGCGGCTTTCAAACGATTCCGCGAGCAGCATATAGCCGATCTGGCGGGCCTATCGCCGGAGGACTGGGAGCGGGCGGGGGAGCACCAGGAGTACGGCCACGTCACCATCACCAGCCACACCACGCACATGGCGGCGCACGACGCGGCGCATGCGGCCCAGATAGCCCGGCAACTCCGCAAGGGATGAGCGCGATACAAACTATCTCCCCAACGCTGGCCCGCCGCCTATTTATCAGCAAGCAGAGGCTGGCAGGGCCGCGCCCACAAGCCCACCCAGCGGGGATACTGGATTTAGTGCGCGACCTGGGATGCCTGCAAGTCGACCCTACGAATGCGGTGGCGCGCACCCATCTGCTGGTGCTGTGGAGCAGGCTGGGGGCGTATGATACCGCCCACCTGGATAAGCTGCTGTGGCAGGACCGTTCGCTGTTCGAGTACTGGGCGCACGCTGCATCCATCGTGCTGACCGAGGACTACCCTATCCACAGGATGATGATGCGCGGCTACGAGGAGTCCGATTCCGCATGGAGGCAGTGGGTCAGGGGGTGGATGAAGGAGAACCAGGAGCTACAGCATCACATACTCGGTGAGCTTCGGGAAAGGGGGCCTCTGCTCTCGAAGAATTTTGAGGATAAGGCAGCGCGGCCCTGGGCGTCGTCGGGGTGGACCGGGGGCCGTAACGTGGGGCGGATGCTCGATTTCCTGTGGACCTGGGGAAAGGTGATGGTTGCCGGGAGGAAGGGCGGGCAGAAGTTGTGGGACCTCGCGGAACGCTGCCTGCCGGAGTGGACGCCACGCGAAGAGTTGAGCGACGAGGAGGTAGTATACAGGGCCGCGCAGAAGTCGCTGCGCGCCCTGGGCGTGGGGCGCAACGCCGATATAACACAGCATTACACGCGTGGGCGGTACCCCGGCCTCGACAAGACGCTGGCCCGCCTCGAATCGGAGGGTCGTATCAGGCGCGTGCAGATAGAGGAGAATGGGACGTCCTGGCCCGGAACATGGTACGTCCACAGCGAAGATGTGCCGATCTTGGAGAGGCTGGCGGCAGGGGAGTGGGAGCCGCGCACCACGCTGCTCTCTCCCTTCGACAACCTGATCTGCGATAGGGCGCGCACCGAGGCTATGTTCAATTTCCGGTTCAGGATAGAGATATACGTGCCGAAGGCTAACCGGCAGTATGGTTACTTCGTGCTGCCCATCCTGCATGGCGACAGGCTGGTAGGGCGCATAGACCCCTTGATGGACCGCAAGCAACAGAGGCTGTACGTCAACGCCATACACGCCGAACCGGACGCACCCATGAGCAGGGAGGTAGCGCAATCGGTCAGAGGTGCGATTGAGGAGCTTGGCGCGTTCCTGGACGCGAGGGAAATTGTTTATGGCGAGAAGATGCCCGAAGGGTGGCGAGGGGCGTTCGCGTAGGCGGCTCTTGAGGTAGTCATGCGTAGACAAGCCCCGAAGTGCATATGAGAGGTATAGGTGCCAAGGTAAGCAATCCCACTTCGCCTTGTCATTCTGAGCGAAGCGAAGAATCTCGTCCCTCGCGCATTATCTTGCCCTAAGAGCCATAAAATAGGCAACTACGCGAGGAGCGAGATTCTTCGCTTCGCTCAGAATGATAAGGCTGGTCGGGTGGCGTTCCTATACATTCCAACTTCGCATCAGCCTTGCTTCACCTCTTCAAAGCCTTGCGCCCAAACCCATCCTGTGCTATATAAGGGTACGGTCAGTCCCAACTAGCCTTGAGCCACGACAGCCGGAGCATGTATTGATGTCAAGCAACCCCCGACCATCGCCTTCTACCCGTAAGAGGCATTCCCGAACTCGGCACCTGACACCTAAGACCCTCCACCCAACAGGGCGAGCGTGGGCGCTGGTTATGGTGGGGATGGTGCTGTGTTCGGTGTTGGCTGTGGTTGGGGTGCTCCGCTCCACGACGGCGCTTTCGCAGGCGCAGTTCGCCAACGCTCAGTTCCAGGGCATGTGGAGCCGCACGGATGGCCTGGTGGCTTCGGGGACGGTCAAGCGCCCTTGGGTGTGGGGGCCGGTGCCGGGGAGGAGCGTGGCGGAGCCGTTCGCAGGACTGCCGGGCAACAGCCATCTTGTGCAGTATTTCGACAAGGGGCGCATGGAGATAAACGACCCTAACGGCAACCCTGACGACCCATTCTACGTGACCAACGGCCTGCTGGCGGTGGAGCTTATCTCAGGGCAGATGCAGACCGGCCTTTCTACCTACGAGGGACGCAGCCCGGCGAGCATCAACCTGGCCTCTGACGCGGACGATCCCAGCGCGCCTACCTATCTCTCGTTCAACGGGGTAGCGAATATACCGGGCGCGCCCAACGAGCGGCGCAAGCAATCGCAGGTGGGCCAGGTCGTGCGTACGGCCATAGACAGGCAGGGTGTGACACAACCCTGGCCGCAAGACCATCTCGATTACGGAGTGAAGATAGCGCACTTCGAGGAAGCCACCGGGCACAATATACCCGACATCTTCTGGGAGTATCTGAACCAGCAGACGCAGATCGTACAGAAGGGACAGGTAGTGACCGGGCCGCTATTCTTCCCCTGGTTCGCTGTTACGGGCTACCCTATCTCCGAGCCGTACTGGTCGTATGTGAAGGTGAGCGGGAAGTATACGGACGTGCTGGTACAGGCATACGAGAGGCGCGTGCTGACCTTCGTACCCCACCTGCCGTCGCCCTTCAAGGTGCAGATGGGCAATATCGGCCAGCATTATTACGAGTGGAGATACCTCGCCAAATCGGGACCGCCCCCCCAGCCCGGACCGTCAACACCGACGGCATCAGCGCCGCCTCCCCTGCCGCTAATCACCATTGACGAAATTGCTTACCGGCAGGTTATCACCGACCTGAACGGCAATTACGTAGTGCTGACGAACAAGGGCAACGCCCCGCAGTCGCTTAGTGGCTGGTGGCTGGATAGCCCCAAGTGGTCTACCGTAGACCGCTTCTATTTCCCGGAAGGCGTGGCGATCGGGCAGGGAGCGAGCATAAGGGTCCACGCGGGGGCCGGGGTGAACAATGCTACGGACGTGTACATGTACAGGACGAGCGTGATGTGGGAAGGCAAAGCATACGATCTGGCGCTGTTGTACGACAACTACGGGCGGGAGGTCGCCAGCTTCTTCCCGGCGTCGGATGTTGGGGCAGAGCCAACAAAGCCGCCTGAGAGCACGCCAGCCGTGCCGACGAGAGGCACGCCTGCTGTACCGACGAGAGGTACGCCGCCCACCGCGACGAGAACCCCACAAGCAGACGACACGAAAGTTGTACCGTCGCCTGTGGGCACCGAGGATGTCCTCCCCACACTCCCGGCCAGCACGCCGACCATGACACGCGTTGTCACGGGCACAGTGACAACCATCGTGACCATAACTGTCACGCCGACAATCACCCGCACAGTCACCGTCACACCAACGCCGACACAGTGACCAGGGGTCAGGGACCAGGGATCAGGGAGGAGAGATTACACGCTCTTCAGCGACTCGGTTATAGTTGATGGTTCCCACTCGCCGTTCGTCGCATATCTCCGTACCGGTTCCTGACCCCTGACCCCTGATCCCTGGTTATAGAGGCTGTATGTCGCCGGACGCGCCGGGGTCTTCTACGGTGCTCTCTTCGGCCTGGGTGTCGCCGGTAGTTGCCAGGGCGTCGGATTGGCTGGACGTGAGGGTGTCATCCTCCGGCGTGCTGCTTGAGTCGTCGTCATCGTCGTCCGAGGTTGTGGCAGTGTCCGAGGTGACATCGGTGGTGTCGTCGGCGGGGGCCTCTGTGGGCGTGTCCGACCTGTCGGCGTCGGGCGAGTCGCGGAATGGATTAGGATCGGTATTGGTATCCATGCTGTTACCTCCTTTTAGGCAGTGTGAGCGTGCAAGAGCCGGGCCATTAGCTTCATGACACTTTCATAGGCACGTTCGTGTATACTTACTGTGTGGTAGCCATGCGGCTAGCATACACACCTCACCCCTACCCATCAAGATTGGGCATGCAGCAACCGGAAAGAGGTCTTGAAGATGGCAAGGGTAGCGCGCGGGCGATATAAAATAACGTGGGGCATAGGCGCGGGCGCTGGAGCCGCGCTGGCGATGATGGCCGTCATGGGTCTGATGCGGGTTGGGTTGCAGTTCCCCACCGTGCCTGAGCTGATACTAAACTCGGTAGTGAATACGCTGGGTGGCGAGGCGTTCTCGGCAGCGCTCGACAACCTCTATTACGCGGGGCGACCTCTCCTGTTCACCATTATGTTAGAGGGGACGCTGCTGCTTGGCGTGCTGCTTGGCCTGGTATACGCATGGGTGGCGCGGCCCGACCCGGCAACGGGGCAGAGGAACGTCTTGTTCAGGACGCCTGCCGGAGGGGTGCTATATGGGTTAGTAATTGGCCTGCTGCTCAACACGATCTTCCTGGCGATCATCAACCAGGAGATGTTCGCCACGCGTCCCTTCGGTATCTACTCCGATTCGCCGATGCCCCTGTGGGCCGGGCTGATGCTGCTGGCCCTGGTCTTTGGCGTTACGCTGCACTCGCTGCTGCCCAAGGAGGCTGTTGACATTTCTGCGCCGAACCTTTCGGCAGCAGTGAGGGCCGAGCGGCAGATGGACCGCAGGCACTTCCTCCGCGTGGCGGGCGGCACGGCGCTGGCGGCGCTAGGTGGCGTGGGGGTGTTCGGGGCCGGGCTGTACATGAACCAGGGCAACAGCTTCACAAGCCCGGTGGACCGCGCCCAACTGGACGAAAGCGCGGATGCTGCACTCGATACGGAAGCCGCTACCCCCACGCCCGGTAGGGTAAGTCAATCTCAGCCTACCAATACACCCCAACCGCCACCTACAGAGATGGCACAGCCCACCCAGGAACCTACAGCGCAGCCTACAAGCGAGCCGACGGCAGAACCCACCGCACAGGCGCAAGAGCCGCCCACGCCGGAACCTGTAGCGGAGGCCCCAAGCCCGACGCCTGAGCCTCCCGCGCCTACGCCTGAGCCGGTGATCGCTCAGCCTACCGAGACACCCCAGCCTGTGGCTCAGGCCATACCGGACATAAAAGTGAAAGAGGTCACGCCCACCGGGAGCTTCTACCACGTCTCCAAGAACTTCTTCGACCCATCGCCCTCGGCGGAGGGATGGAAGCTGGAGATAAAGGGGCTGGTGAGCAATCCCTACTCCATCACTTACAAAGAGCTTGTCGCGATGCCTGCTATAGAGGTGGTCACGGGGATGATGTGCATCAGCAATCCGGTGGGCGGGGGGCTTATAGGCAGCGCGAAATGGAAGGGCGTGAGGCTGGCCGACCTGATACAAAAGGCGGGGCCGAAGAAGGGCGCGGTGGACATCGTGATGCGAGCGGTGGACGACTACTCCGACTCTATTACGCTGAAGAAGGCTCTCGACCCGAACGTGATGCTGGTGTGGGAGATGAACGGTAAGACCCTGGAGGCCACGCATGGCTTCCCGGCGAGGCTGCTTGTGCCGGGCATCTATGGCATGAAGCATGTCAAGTGGCTGACTTCGGTTGAGTTGGTGAGCAGCGACTACAAGGGGTTCTGGCAGCAGCCGGACCAGGGTTGGAGCGACCCCGCGCCGGTACACACTATGAGCCGTATAGACTATCCGGTGGAGGGTGTCCAACGCCTCAAGCAGCACGCGCTCTCAGGGATAGCTTTCGCGGGAGACCGCAGCATCAGCAAGGTAGAAGTGAGCGTCGACGGCGGCACGACCTGGGTTGAGGCATACTTGAAGCCTCCACTGAGCGGTACGTCATGGGCAGTGTGGGGCTACGATTGGACGCCCCCCGCCCCAGGCAAGTACAAGGTCGTGGTGCGAGCCACAGACGGCGCGGGCAATCTCCAGGTTGGTAAGTGGACTGACCCTTATCCTAACGGCGCTACGGGGTATCATGCCGTGACGTACAATGTCAGGGGTTAGGGGTCGGGTGTTAGGTTTTAGATGTTTAGCTGTACTTGCGGTTCTAGCTGTAGGTGGCTGAATAGGATTGCTTTGAGGTAAGAAGGCCGTCAAATCTCACCATGATGAACTGAGAAAGGACGAGTGCCAACTGCCGAAGTAAGCGCGCTTGGTCCTTTTGCGCCATGTATGGATGACTGCCCTTGCCGCTCAACAAGCCATAGATTTTAGCCAAAGAGTCCTTTTCATCCGCATCCAGTAATCCTTCGTCTTTTAGATATTGTCGCACCTTGAACGGCGTCTTGTATATGTCGTCGGTGAGAGCTTGACTTTTAATGCGTTTACTATAGGCCATTGCAATTTCTCGCAAGCTCGCTTCCAAGAAGTTGCGTGAATTCGCAATACAGTCACTCCACCTACCCTCTTGGTAGTGCTGCTCAGATAGCGATAAATGGTTAAGCGCTACGTCCCGTTTAGCTAGGCCCAATGAAGTGTATAGTGTTTCAAGCAATCCTGCGGCTTCTTCTGTATTGAGTACCTCGCTTTCTGGTATGAGAAGGCGTCCGTTCCTAAATAGATAGCCATCCAACTCAAGGCTTATGCCTAATTCCTTTACCTTCTCTTGTACCGCTGATATGCTTGCATTTGCGTTCTCCGGGCGATTGATTTTTGCCCAATCATTTAACATAGCTTCGGCTAATCTGATCAATAACTCATGACCCTCACGCCGTCGCAACTCAGACGCTTGGCCCTCTACTTCGGCGGAAGTCGTCTCCCCGGTATGCAATCTCATAATGTATTCTTTGACGCTCTGTACATCACCAGCAGCTTTCAACCCATTGCACAACCAAGCAGGCAGATCATGGTCAAATGTGAAGTCGTAGAGTTGAGAATTGCTGATAGTGGTGACGGGTACCCCATGGTCACTACTCTGCCCCGAGTAGGTTATAACTGAGGCGACCCAGTACTGGTAGGTATAAGCGAATACAGAAGTATACGCTTCGGCTATTACTCTTGCAGTTCTTCGGCTCAGCATTATTGCGTCCCTCCCACTTTCTCAATATATCTTGCCTCAACAATATTATCATAACATACAATATGTTGCGCCAACAAGCATAGATTAGGGAGGTATACCTACTACATATTGATTGCACTGGGTTGCTCTCATACGGGTGCTGTTTGCATCAGAAGTCTTTTGTTGGTGCTACTAAGTCCATGCACACCCATCAAGCCCAACCACAGCGATATACTCTGTCCTTAACGCGAATGCGCCTCCCTATAGGCCGGGATAGTGATTATAGGCGGGCGCTCTACGTCGTGGACTTTGCGTACCTCGAGGGAGAGATGTTCGTCCTCGAAGCGGATTAGCTTCATACTGCGATTGACCTCTTCGAGCAGGGTGATGCTGGCGCGGCTTTCGAGGCGGCTTAGGATGACCTGTATAATCGCGAAGGCGGTCAGGGAGAGGTCAGCCAGGGAGCGGTTGCGGTGGATGCGCTTTTCGAGGTTGACCTGGCCTATCGAGTAGAGGCCATAGCTTTCGAGCAGGTCAATCAGCATGCCCGTCTCCACACCGTAGCCTGAGAAGAAGGGCAATTTCTCAAGCACTTCACGCCGCCCGGCGTACTCCCCCGCGAGGGGCTGCAACACCCCCGACAGGAGTGGAAAGAAGAGGTTGACGAGAGGGCGCACGGTCAACTCGGTGACGCGCCCACCACCCTCGTGCTGGATGCCCTCGCTGGTGCTGAGTGGCCGGTGGTAGTAGCCCTTAACGTAGCCTATGCGCGGTTCCCTCAACAAGGGGCCAATCAGCCCGTAGATGAACTGTGGGTGCATGTTGGCGACATCGGTATCAACCCACGCTATGATGTCGCCCTTGAGCACGTGGAGCGACTTCCACAACGCTTCCCCTTTGCCCTGTACGGGCGCTCCCGCTTCGGGTAGCACCTCCTGGTGGATATAGACTGGCACGCCTAACTCGGCAGCTATCTCGCGGGTGCGGTCAGTGGAGTGGGAGTCTATCACCACGATCTCGTCCACCAGGGGCACGTCGTCCATCAGGGCCTTCTTGAGAACGCGCACCACGCCGCCAATCGTGGCTTCCTCGTTCAAAGCGGGCAAGCCCACCGAGATTGTTACTCCGCGCTGCTTTTTTATGTCAACCAGGCGGTTGAGGTCGGAGAATTCATCCGCGTGGAAGGTATTCTCAGCGAACCATTTGTCAACGATGAGCGACAGCACTTCAGGCGCGAGGGCGTGGGGCCGGGCGCGGCGGCGGGCGGCGCGTATGGCGGGGCCGACAGGCACACGGGTCTTGAGAGCAAGGAGGGCGGCGGGGCTGTTACGGGCCACGCGCTGAGTAAAACTGCCCACATCGGCGGCGGCCTCGCCTCCCGCGCCCATGATGAGCAGGTCGTATTGCGCGGCGGCTTCGCTGATACTTTTAACGGGGTCGTCGCCCGTTATGAAATCGCGCCGGGGCATGCCGCCGGCCCGCGCCCCCGACTGGCCCAGTGCCATCTGGCCGAGAAGCTCGGTGAAAGGCGCTTCTTCGGTGGCGCGCTGGCTCTCCGGCATCGCCTGTAGGACGTGCAGCATCGTCACCTCGGCGTGCAGGGCCACATTCAAGTCGCCGGACAGGTCGAGGGCGAGCTGTGCCTGGGGGCCACCGCGAGCGGGTATGAGTATTCGCATGCCGGTCTGGAACGGCGCGGTAGCTGGTGCGTCGGGCCTGTGATTTGAGTGGGGAGGGCGCGCCCAGGCCACATCGCAGGGCAGGGGGCTACGCAGAGCTTTACGCACCCAGGGGCATACATTGGACGTGGAGTGGCGCAACGGCAATAGGAGCAGGAGGTTTTGCTCTTCTGTGAGGAGACGCCGCACTTCGCTCGCAAGATCGTGCTCCGGCGCTACCCGGACAACGGGGGCAATCATCGTCTGCGCCTGGGACTTTGTGACGGGTATGTCGCCCAGGCCATCGCCCACAGTTTCGGGTGAAGCCAGGGCGGACACGGCCAGCATCTCAAGCTCCCGGCGTAGCGCCTGGGCCGTAGTGGAGAAGGCGCTTACAGACTGCCCCTCCGGCACAGCTACGACGCTGAACAGCAAGACCCTGCCGCCCGAACCACTGGCAAGCAGGCCCGCGAGTCTCAGCAGGAACAGCCCTTCCGACCCTTCCCCAAACAGACCACCATCGCCCGGCGTAAGGCAATCAACCAGCAGAGCGATAGTGCGGCCAGTCTTGGAGGGAGCGTTTTCCTTGAGTTTAGCTTCGTCGTTCATCCCTGTCCTTGTGCGTGAAACTTACAATCTCTGTGTGCCTGCGGTTCAATTTATTTCAGGTTAGTGACCGTTGAAAAACCGATGAGGACTTATTGCTATTGCCATTGGAAGCTCACCCAGACATTGCCGAAGTTGCGTTGGGCAAGGTCTTGCTTGCGAATTGAAAAGAAGAGTCTACCGCCAGCGCCACCGAACCACGGGGCCTCGCTATCGCTGTCATCGCCCATTTGGAAGAGGAG
Organism: Chloroflexia bacterium; assembly: GCA_036399775.1. Taxonomy (GTDB): domain Bacteria; phylum Chloroflexota; class Chloroflexia; order QHBQ01; family JADMIH01; genus JADMIH01. The sequence continues at coordinate 47,601 of DASWMJ010000002.1, forward strand.
ACGCCAATCAGAGACGCCCGGTAGCAGGCTGCGTACTCCAGGGTCATCCATATCTATAGGCCCGCCACCTAAATTAAAGCCGTTAGATGCAAACTGGGCTTCCCACCTGATGTCATTCTGTTCCACCGCTGGGTAACCGAGCAGCCGGTGAGTTGTTTCACCATTTACAACGTCCCAATAATTGCTTGCATCCTCGTCGCTCAGACCTAGCTCGTCCACTTCATCACTGTTATACGGTGGTAGAGTGAATTCCGGATAGAACTCAAGCTCACGAGCAGGAAGAGGATATTCTTCGAGGGCAGCTTGCGGTAGGTCTGCCCGCCTGAGGTAAGCACGCTCCACGTCATAATAGATTACCTTCCAGGCATTGCGATTAGCCGGGTCGTATCCCCAGGGTTGGTCTGTCATATCATAGAAGAAGTAGAGCATGCCCGTAGCAGGGAGGACACCGTCAATGTGCCTTGATGTCACATCGGGCATCCAAAATTGCGCCATCAGGGCTAAAGGACGACCTTTGTAAAGCGGCCACGTAGCTCCCGAAGGGAAATCAGGTGAGCCTCCTAACTTAGAAGCACCAACGGAAAGGTCAGTAGCACCAAGCCCCAGGATATCGATACGAATAGCGGGTTGTGCGAGTTCCAGCAACGCCATACTCACGGATGATAATCCATGCGCAGATAGCCGTTCTTGTAGCCGCTGCATTGCATCCATACTAGCTTCGCCTAATCTCCGCTTCTTCGGGTTGAACAAGTCTCTATAGTGGCTAGTTTATCTCATATGCTCTTTGTGCCTTTGTGGTTCATTACGTTTTACGTTTTACGCCTCGTCCAGTAGCGGCAGCAAACGGGAGTGGAACAGCATACCCCATGTGTAAGTCGAGAGGACTTTGCGGCGCATGGCGGCCACGCCTGGTCCCTGTAGCTGGTTTAGTATCATGTCCGCAATCATGGCCGGGTCGTCTGTGGTTTGGAAGTAGAAGGCGTTCTCGCCGCCTACTTCCCTGAGAACGGGTATGTCAGTGCAGAATATGGGCATACGCACCAGGCCCGCTTCCAGGGTGGGGAGGCCAAAGCCTTCCTGTATGCTCGTGACCAGCAGCACGTCCGACCACCAGTATAACTCAGTCATCAGCGCATCGCTCACTTCCAGCTTCGCGCCGCGCTCACCCTCCAACGCCAGGAAGACAACTTCGTCCTCCAACCGCGCCTCTAGCCTCTGCTGCATCAGTTCCTGGAGATACTCGTTGGAGCGGATGTTATGCGGGCCGGGCGGGCCTGTTACCAGCAAGAGTGGGCTGCACCCCCTGTCGCGCAGGGCAGCAGTGACGGCGATAGCCAACTCAAGGTTCTTGCGCCGGGTGATACGCACGGGGGCCAGCAACACGCAGTCGCGCTCGTCCCACCGGAGCCATTGTCGAAGATCGGCCATCTTTACGGAGGTGGGGATGAAGGCTGTGGGGTCTATCCCGTTGGGCACGAGGTGAATACTGCTCAGAGGCATATTGAAGAGGCCAGCCATCTCTGCCTGGCGTTGCTCGGAGATAGCCACGTATGTGACGTTCGGAAGGCGCGTCTTCAGCACGGTCCAGGGCCACCGGGGCAGCAGCTCGCCGCTATAGAGGGGGTTAGTCCAGGCAAGATCGTGGCACCATGCTAGCCAGCGTGCGGCCCCCTGGCGCTCGGCCAGGCGAGCCAGGGCGACGGTCAGCGCCAGGTTCTTGTGGAGCGTGAAAGCGTTATGGACGATACATGCGTCCGCGCCATCGAGAGCGTTCCGCAAGAGGTTGTATATGCGCTCTACCCAGCGCTCAAAGGCCTCTTCGGCCCAGCTTTCACCGGCAAGCAGCGCGGCCTGGACCTCCAGGATTTCGGGGTGGCGCGAATCGATCTCCGGGATAACCTGTCCCTGGTGGCCGAGGTCGTGGGGGTTGCCCCGCCCGGTGAGGATGTAAGGCATATCGCCCTCTTTATCGAGGAGGCGGGCGTGGGTTGACATTATGCTCTCAACTCCGCCGATGACCGGATAGGAGGCGTAATGCAAAATGGCTACTTTGCGGGGACGATGGGCGTGGGGTGCGGTCATGCGCGGTTAGCTTCTTTCTCCTTAAGAAAAGGGGTCAGGGGTTAGGGGTCAGGACCGGTGTATCTTTCATTCATTATGGTAGGGCCTGTTTACTCTCCGCTTTCCGCTCGTTGATAGGCAGGCGGCCAGGAAGAGGGTACAAACCCTCAATAATCACACAAAACAGATGGAGGCGAGGGATTGAGGATGAGTAGGCAGTTCCTGAGAAGGGCACCGTGTATGCGCCTTGTGCCCCGCATCTACCTCAGTCTGCCGCACCATTATAAGGAGCGTGGATAGAAGCGTCAAGGATAGACATAAACACGCCAGTGGAGAAAGAGGTAGAGATGCGTGTCAAGCACTTAAGTGCGCGAAATTATGTGCGTGGAGGGTGGCTTTGGCAGGCTAAGACATATAGAATCGCGCTGAGGCTGTGTTGCCGGTCAATCTTTACTTGACTCTGGATGGTAAAATGGAGGGCAAGAGGGGATAGAAGAGACGTGCGTACAGGGCACGGCTCAAGATAAAGGCAAATGAGCATCCGGCGCGCATCTGCCCCATCTCCCCAGGAGGAACGATATGATGCCCCGCGTAAACTCCCCTACCCACGTACTAATCGCCGCCTTCACTCTGGGCTGGTTCGCGGACCTGCTCTTCTACGGCAAAGACCTCGGCATATCGGCCCTTATTTTCGTGCTGCTCGTCCTTGCAACCCTTTACCTGCTGAGCAGGCAGGAAGATGTCAGGCCCGCCCGGCGCAACCTCTGGCTGATGCTGCCCACGCTTTTCTTCGCGGGCATGGTATCACTGCACGCTAACTTCTTCTTATCGGCCCTCAATGTGCTGGCTGTGATTACGCTCCTGGGGCTAGTCGCCTATTTCTACTCGGCGGGCCGCGTCGAGCGGCTGGGCATTTTCGGCTATCCTATCGCGCTCATCCTCGCGGGGGCGCACGCCATCGCGCTGGCGGTGCCCCTGGTGCCTGCGAGTATGGACGTGGAGGCCGTCCGCAAGAAGAGCCTGCCTGTTTTAGTACCGCTTGCTCGCGGCCTCCTGCTGGCGCTGCCTGTCCTGAGTATCTTTACGTGCCTGCTCGCCTCAGCCGATATGGTGTTCGCCAGCTACCTTACCGGCATCTTCCGGCTGGACGTCCTGGCGGACTTGCAGGAGATGGCGCTACATGTGCTGATAATCACATGGATAGCCTGGCTCCTGGCCGGGGGTATCGTTTACGCGCTGGGTCGCAGGCAGCAGGCGCAGGCATCGGGAGACGAGCCGTGGGAAGATGCGTTGAAGAGCATACCCCGCATGATAGGGTTCGTGGAAGCCACTACCCTGCTGGTGCTGGTGGACTTGCTCTTCCTGTCGTTCGGCCTGATCCAGTTCGCCTATCTATTTGGCGGGCAGAACAATATCACCGCAGAGGGCTTTACCTACGCGGACTACGCCAGGCGGGGCTTCTTCGAGTTGATAGCCGTATCGGTGCTGACGCTGGGCCTGATACTGGGGCTGCATCGCCTCGTCCCACGCAATTCCAGGCGGCAAGCGGCCATTTTCAACGGATTGAGCAGCGTTATGGTGGGGCTTGTGCTGGTGTTGCTGGCGTCGGCTTTCTGGCGCATGCTCCTCTACCAGGAGGCGTATGGATTTACCCACCTGCGACTCTACGTTCACATTTTCGAGATATGGCTGGCGATCACGTTCCTGTGGCTCCTCGTTACGCTGTGGGTGATGCCCAACCGCTTCGCCATAGGCGGCTTCGTCGCGGCGCTGGGCTTCCTGGTGACGCTGAACATCGCTAACCCCGACGTGCTCATAGCTGAGCGGAACCTCGACCGCTACTATACGACGGGTAAGCTCGATGTGGCCTACCTGACCGGCCTATCGGAAGATGCTGTGCCGCTACTCACCCAGGCCGCAGACCGGATGGGAGGACCTGAGGGGGAGTTGCTGAGGAGAAACCTCGACCGGCGCAAAGAGCAGATGGACGCAAGCGTAGGATGGAGAGAGTGGCCCGCCTTCCACCTGGCACGCATGCAGGCATACGACGCGCTAACGGCGAGAGAGGCCCTCTTGCAGAAGCAGACCTCCGGCAAGGGTAGCCCTTAAGTTCAAAAATAAGAAAATGGGCGGCGCCGCCCATTTTCTTATTTTTGAACTCTCACCTCGCTAGGGAGTAAGCAGTCTAATACCTCGGCAGGGAGGGGTCAATCTGCTCGGCCCAGGCGTTGATGCCGCCACGCAGGTTCCACAGCTTGCGAAAGCCTAACTGTCGTAGCGACTCGACGGCGCGGGCGCTGCGCGTGCCGCCCTTGCAGTAGACCACTATCTCGTCCGCCGTGCTCAGTTCGTTGGCGCGGGCGGTGACGCTGTTCACGGGGATGAAGCGCGCGCCGGGCAGCCTCACTATGTCCCACTCGTTCTGCTCGCGCACGTCCAGCAGCACCAGATCGTCGCCCGCTTCGAGGCGCGCCTTCAACTCGCGTGGGGTGATGTCGCGATCTGTCTCACCGCGCTCCGTCTGCGGGTTGATGCCGCAGAATAGCTGGTAGTCAATCAGTTCGGTCACGGTAGGGTGTTCGCCGCACACCGGGCACTCCGGGTCCTTGTGCAGCTTCAACTCGCGGAAGCGCATCTTGAGCGCGTCGTACAGCATGAGCCGCCCGATGAGAGGCTCGCCAATGCCCAGCAGCAGCTTGATCGTCTCGGTCGCCTGGATCGTGCCGATGGTGCCCGGCAGGATGCCCAGCACTCCACCCTCCGCGCACGATGGCACCAGCCCAGGCGGGGGAGGCTCAGGGTAGAGGCACCTGTAGCACGGGCCGTGCTCTGCCCAAAACACCGACGCCTGCCCCTCGAAGCGGAAGATGCTGCCGTAGACGTTCGGCTTGCCCAGCAGCACGCAAGCGTCGTTCACAAGGTAGCGCGTGGGGAAGTTGTCGGTGCCGTCCACTATCACATCATAGGGGCCGAACAGTTCCAGCGCGTTCTCGGACGTGACGGGGAAAGGGTAGGTGTCCACTCGCACGTTGGGGTTGATGCCCAGGATGCGGGCCTTCGCGCTCTCCAGCTTGGGAGTGCCTATCGCGTCCGTAGAGTGTATCACCTGACGCTGGAGGTTGCTCTCGTCAACCACGTCGAAGTCCACGATGCCGATGCGCCCCACGCCCGCAGCCGCCAGGTAGAGGGCCAGGGGCGACCCCAGCCCGCCCGCGCCTATCAGGAGCACGCTGCTGCTCTTGAGCTTCTTCTGCCCCTCCATGCCCACTTCCGGCACTATCAGGTGGCGGCTGTAGCGCCGTATCTCTTCGTGCGATAGCTGGTCGTCGTGGCCGTTGTGTGTTACGGGAGGCGGCGGGGCCAGGGTCGCCCCTGCGCGCCCGCCCGCGATGGCCGGGATGATGGAGATGGTGTCGCTCTCGGTGACGGGCGTCTCGCCCTTCTGCAAGTAGCGCACGTCTTCATCGTTCAGGTAGATGTTCACGAAGTTGCGGAGCTTACCGCTCTCGTTGTATATCTGCTTGCGGAGGTCGGCGTACTGGGCGGTCAGCTCGCCCAACACCGCGTCAACCGTGTCGCCCGCCAGCGTCACTTCTTCTTGCTGGCCCGCGTACTGCCGCAAGGCCGTAGGGATTATTATCGTTGCCATAGCTTTATGCTTCTCCTTTAATGCTTGCTTGTGTTATTAGTGGCTCTGTGAGTAATCTTTCCTCGTCGAAAGCGCTGCGGTCCTCACACAACCGCCATGCTCGCATCTCGGCGGCACGCCCATCCCTAATCGATACGATGATATAGCTCCACGAGGTCCAGGCGGCATGGTCGCGGTCATAGTCCGAGGGCCGCGCCGCCTCATTGGGGTGCGAGTGGTAGACCCCCAGCACGTCCAGCTTCTCCTGCCGCGCCTTCCGCTCTGCCCGAAACATAGCCTCCGGCGTAATCAGGTAGCGATGGTATTTCTCCCCCGCCTCGAAGGAGTTCTCTATAGGCATCAATGCCCGTATAATGCGTTCGCCGCCCGCGTCTTTGCCCAGCAGCAGCCCGCATATCTCGTCAGGATAGCCACGCTCGCCATACCCGGCAATCGCGGCCTCCACTTCCTCAGTCAAATACAAAGCCATTGTCTCTCCTGCGTAAAACGTATTGCGTAAGTTACTCTAGTTCCTGATCCCTGATCCCTGATCCCTGATCCCTGATCCCTGGTCACTCGTTCCAGAAGCTGTCGCCCAGGTAGCGGCTGCCGCTGTCTGGGAGGATTGTTATTACCACGCCTGTGTCTAACGATTGTGCTACCTGGAGAGAGGCCAGCACCGCCGCGCCGCCGGAGGGGCCAGCCAGGATGCCTTCATAGCGGGCCAGGGCGCGGGTGGCTGCCTGGGCGTCTTCGGTTTCTGCCGTGAGGTGGAGGTCCGCAAGGTCAGGGTTGTAGATACCGGGCACTAAGGCCGAGGGCATGTGCTTCATACCTTCCAGGCCATGAAACGCCGAGGCGGGCTGCACCTCTGCTACCTGGATGGCAGGGTTGTACGCCTTGAGCCGCCGGGCCGTGCCTGTGAAGGTGCCGCTCGTGCCCAGGACGGCTATGAAGTGCGTCACGCGGCCAGATGTCTGCCGCCAGATTTCGGGGCCGGTGCCGTAGAAGTGGGCCTGCCAGTTGGCGGGGTTGTTGTACTGGTCGGGGTAGAAGTAACGTTCCGGCGTTTCGGCGTAGAGGCGGCGGGCTTCCAGGATAGCGCCATCGGTGCCCAACGCGCCCGGTGTGTCTAATACCTTCGCGCCGTACAACCTGAGCAATTGTTTGCGTTCAGGGCTGGCGGTGGAAGGGAGGCATATCTCCACCGGGTAGCCCAGCGTCGCGCCGATCATTGAGTAGGAGATGCCGGTGTTGCCGGAACTCGCGTCGAGGATGGTCTTGCCGGGCGACAACAGGCCGCGCCTCTCGCCGTCGCGGATCATGTAGAGGGCTGCCCTGTCTTTCACCGAGCCGCCCGGGTTGAACCACTCGGCCTTCGCGTAAATCTCGACGCCGGGCCGCACTCCGTACTCGTTGGCTATGCGGGCGAGCCTCAGCAAGGGCGTGTTGCCGATCTGCGAGGTTATATATGCATCTGCCGCTTCCGGCTGAAGTGCAGGAGTATATTCGTGTATAGCTACCATAAATCAGTCACCTTCAAGGGAATACAAAAAAGGCCGGCCATTGTGGCCGACCCCAGGAATAACGCTATTCAGTCTATCGCTTCAGCGCCATTGCCGAGCGATGCCAGGTATCACATTTGGAGAGCCGGACCACACATGCAGGAGAGGCTGACCACGCGACACGTACAAGGACACGCGGCCAGCCGCAGACACAAGCAACAACACGCGCAAGCGCAGGGCAAGGGGCCGGTAGTATTATCTGCGGTTGTTATAGTTTCGGTGTTCATATATGCGAATTCGTACCATATGGCGCGAGTTGGTTTAGATGTTAACTATTATATCAAGAGTCCTCTCAAGTGGCAAGGGCTGCGTCGAGGTTGCGCCGGCACGCGCAGCCATTCAGGAATGATTACCCACATTGCTACTCTTCGAAGCCCCACCCAAGTCATGTTCCTGGCATCAGGCGCAACACAGACTCAAGCTTCGGGCACTCCTGACCTGAGTTCTAGCACTTCCACTCTTACTGGCCGCCGCCGATGAGATGAAACAGGTCCCGAATCGGCTTTATGTATACTTGATCGAATCCCCCGTTAAAGCTAACGGCGAAAACGGAGACGATCAGCATTCCTAGAAGCACCAGAATAAGCGATAGATTGTCTCGGTCCTGGTCAATGATGAACTGCTTGACCAAGACGATGATCACGAGCAAGAACATGCCATAAGAGAAGACGGACGTAACGACGTCCTTTACGCTCTCGATGGTTCCGGCAATATTCATGTAGAACGTAAGCCACGAAAGTACCGGCGGAAACGTAACTGCACACAGGCCAAGTAAAACCTGGAATACGCCCACCGCTACAACCCAGGGCAGCTTTCCTCTAGCCTCCTCATCTCGACCTCCAGGGTCATACGAATTGGAAGTTGCCCGCCTAAAAACCCACGTGAAAATCAAGAATACAACGCCCAGGGCAATGACCCACCAACCGAGGCTGGGGTCATCACCAGTTGCCTGCGCGTTACCGGCGGAACTTGCTCCGCTGGTGAGCAGGTTTGGCAGCAGGTCTGATCCGTTCAGGCGGGCAAGACATAGCTGCTTGCACCAGCTCTGAATAAGCTCCGAATTGTTCAGCATAGTCAATTAAGGGGTTCACCCTCTTCGTGTACGCCACGAGATCAGCCGCTGTCATCGGAAAACCAAAAGGCCGTGCCCCATTCTAATGTTCAGCTCATACAGAGTCAATGCAGCCAATTCTCAAGAGATAGACAACACTGCCGCTTCGTTATAAGATATAAGCAGTCGCTCAGGAGACCTCGTATGGCGAAAACACCCCTCACTCTGGACAGAGTGAACAGCTTGGGCCAATATCAATTCGTGGAGGCGCTCGGCTCGCTGTTTGAAGGCTCGCCCTGGATAGCCGAGGAGACATGGCACGCGCGCCCCTTCAAGGATATAGGGGATCTACATCATGCCTTATGTCGGGTGATGTACGACGCGCCAACCGAGAGAAAGCTGTCGCTCATCAAAGCGCACCCCGACCTGGTGGGTAGGGCTGCGCTTGCGGGAACGCTCACCCCCGAATCCACCAGGGAGCAGGCATCAGCCGGGCTGGACAATCTCACCCAGGAAGAGGTTGCCACTTTCACACGGCTGAACAACGCTTATCACGACAGGTTTGGCTTCCCCTTCGTGATATGCGCCCGCGAAAACAAGAAAGAGAGCATACTGGCAGGCTTCGACGCTCGCCTGCGCAATTCCCCAGAAGAGGAGATACAAACCGCCCTGGATGAGATAGCTAAGATAGCGAGGCTGCGCCTCCAGGACGCAGTGTTGACACCGCCCGATATACTATAGGGACGAGTACCGAGTACCGAGTACCGAGTACCGAGTACCGAGTGCTGAGCGCTGAGTGCTGAGTGCTGAGTAACGTAGGCAATACGGACCACGCAATACGTTTTATGCATCAACTAACATAGGAGCGTGCTTTGAGCGCAGAGATTAGCTACGGCAAGGCGGAGATCAGCCTGTACCGGATCTATGCCAGGCCTATGTCCGGCCTGACCGCCATCCCGGAGTCGGCGTTCACGGGCAGGGATAACAACCTCTTTGCGGTAGAGGTCGAGGTGGAGGTCTTTGGGGACAACTTCCTGCCTGCCTACACCGAAGGCGACAACTCTAATGTAGTTGCCACCGATACCATGAAGAACTTCGTGCTGCGTAAGGGGCTTGAGTACGAGGGGTCAACGCTGGAAGGCTTCCTCGACTTCCTGGGCGAGCAATTTTTGGCGACCTACCCGCAGATGCATACTCTTCGCCTCACCGGCAAGGAACGGCCATTCGTCGCGGCGCGGGTGCCCTTAGAAGGCGGTACGTTTGGGGGGAGCAGCGTGCTCTACAGCCGTTCAAACGACGACTTCGCCATAGCCAGCCTCGATTTTAACCGCCAGGGTGGCATAGAGATAACCGCGCACAGGTGCGGGCGTGCGGGCTTGCAGCTAATCAAGCTGACCGGGAGCGCGTTCGCCAGCTTCGTGCGCGACGAGTTTACCACCCTGCCTGAGCGCGTGGATCGCCCCCTGCACATTTACATGGATGTTTACTGGAAGTATGTCGAGGTCGAGCAGGCGGTCTCTGCTGACTTATCAGGGTACGTTGCCGCCGAGCAGGTGCGCGACCTGTGCCAGGTGACTTTCCACGACTTCGTGAGCATGTCAATCCAGCACCTCCTCTACGAGATGGGCAAGCGCCTGCTGGCGAGGTTTCCCCAGTTGGCCGAGGTGTCGTTCGAGGCGCAGAACCGCCTCTGGGACACCGCTTTCGTTTCCGACGCGAATGATAAGCTGAAGGTCTACACCGACCCGCGCCCGCCCTACGGTTCGATAAAGCTGGCGCTGACCCGCGATGAATAACCTTGGCGCAGGCGAGAGCCAGCCGGTCTACGTGGTCGGGGACGTGCATGGGGAGTACGATAAGCTAGTAGGGCTGCTGCAAAATGCCGCTCTCATTGGCGATGACCTGGCATGGACGGGCGGCAACATAATCTTGTGGCTCATGGGCGATTTGTTCGACCGAGGGCCGGGAGGCATCGCTACGGTTGACCTCGTGATGCGCCTGCAACGGGAGGCCCCCGGCATGGGCGGGCGGGTTTCTTCCCTGCTGGGCAACCACGATATGTTGATAATGGCGGCGCGGGACTTCGGTGATACACCCATCGCCTATTCAGGCATGACCTTCCGCTCGGTCTGGCAGATAAACGGCGGGCATGACGCGGATATGGAAGGTCTTACACCTGAGCATATCGCCTGGCTCAAGTCGCTGCCCGCGATGGCACTCGAAGGCGACAGGCTTCTCTTGCATGCCGACGGGAGCACCTACACAAGCTATGGCTCTTCGATAGAGGAGGTAAGTGGAGCTATCCGGGCCGTAATGCACAACGACAGCCATGACGCCTGGGTAAAGCTAGAGAAGGACTTCGCCCAGCGATATGCGTTTTATGGCCGTGACAAAGATAACCCTGAACGAGCGTCCGAGGAGGGGCAGTCGCTGGCCGCACAATTTCTGCAACAGTACGGCGGTAGGCAGTTGATACACGGTCACACCCTCATAAGCGATATGACCAGGCAAAAGCCGGAAGAAGTCACCGAGCCGCTGGTCTACGCGGGCGGCTTATGCGTTAACGTGGATGGGGGCATGTGTGAGGGGGGGCCGGGGTTCGTCTATCGCCTGCCGCCACTCAGCCCGTCGTACCCATATGAAAGTGCAACCGAGGGGTCATTATGACAGGCCGCCTTACCACCCACGTCCTCGATACCGCCCAGGGCCGCCCCGCCGCTAACATGGAGATTGAGCTTTGGCGGTTAGGCGCAGGAAATGGCGGGAGAACGCTGGTGAAAAGCGTCAGGACCAACGCAGGTGGCCGTACTGACGAGCTTTTGCTTGCAGGTGACGAGCTACAAGCAGATACGTATGAGCTGGTCTTCATGGTGGGTGACTATTTCGCGGGGCAAGGCATCGTCACCCCCACGCCTCGCTTCCTGGATCGCGTTCCGGTCCGCTTCGGCATATCCGACCCCAACGCCCACTACCACGTCCCCCTGCTAACCTCCCCCTGGTCGTACAGCACCTACCGGGGAAGCTGACCCATGCCCAACCAACACCCTTTACGCAATACGCAACACGCAATACGGGTCATGCAACGCGCAGATATCCTGGGCAGCATCAGCGAGGAGCCAGATCGCCTCACCCGCCGCTTCGCCACCCCCGCCATGCGCCAGGCGAACGAGCTAGCGGCAGGGTGGATGCGCGAGGCAGGCATGTCCGTCCGCCAGGACAATATAGGCAACGTTATCGGGAGGTATGAGTGGCGAGGGGCGTGGGACCAGGGATCAGGGATCAGGGATCAGGGATCAGGGCTTTCGACAGCTCAACCTGTGGTTCCTGACCGCGCGCCCCTCGCCCCTCGTGCCTCGTCCCTGACCCCTAACCCGTGGCCCCTGGTCCCTACGTTGATAATGGGTTCGCACCTCGACACGGTGCGCGATGCGGGGAAGTATGACGGGCCGTTGGGGGTGCTGGTTGCTATTGCTTGCGTGGAGCGTCTGCGTGAGTTGGGCGAGCGCCTGCCATTTGCTTTAGAAGTGGTGGCATTTGCGGATGAAGAGGGGTTGCGCTACCATACCGCGTACCTGGGCAGCAATGTGCTGGCGGGCAGTTTCGACCCGGCTTACCTCGACATGGCCGACGAGGATGACGTCACTGTGTCGGAGGCTATACGCGCTTTCGGCGGCAACCCTGATGCGCTCGCTCACGATAAGCGTTCCGGTGAGGACTTGCTGGGCTACTGTGAGGTGCATATCGAGCAAGGTCCCGTTTTGGAAGCGGAGGGGCTGCCCGTAGGGGTGGTTTCGGCTATATCGGGCCAGACTCGCCTGAACGTGCATTTCAACGGGGAAGCCGGGCACGCGGGCACGGTGCCAATGCGCTTACGGCGGGATGCGCTATGCGCCGCCTCCGAGTTCGTGCTGGCGGTAGAAGCGCTTGCCCGCGAACGAGAGGGGTTGGTCGCCACAGTAGGGCAGGCCAGCGTAGAGCCTGGCGCGAGTAACGTCATCCCAGGCCACGTCCAGATGAGCCTGGACGTGCGCCACATTGACGACGCTATAAGGGAACAGGCGTGCAAGCAACTCCGTGAGCAGGCAGAGCAGATCTGCGCCCGAAGGCAGGTTGCCCTGGAATGGCAGCATTTGCAGAGCAGCCGGTCCGTTAGATGCGCGTCCCATCTCGCCGGAATGCTGGCCCAGGCCGTTGAAAGGGCAGGCTACGCGCCACGATACCTGCCAAGCGGCGCGGGGCATGACGCCGTGCCTATGTCCGGCCTTACGGACGTTGCGATGCTCTTCGTGCGCTGCAAGGGGGGCGTCAGCCACAACCCCGCCGAGTCGGTGGCTGTGGAGGATGTGGCGGTGGCTATTGAGGTGATGGGAGAATTCCTTGATGTGCTGGCGCGGGAGCAGGCGCAAGCATGAGCGTGTACGATCTCATCATCCGAAACGGACAGGTTGTTGCAGCCGGTGGCGTCACCCAGGCAGATATAGTGGTGGCGGATGGGCGCATCGCTGACATAGGACCTGCGCTTGAAGGAGCCGCCGAAGAGGAGATAGACGCGGGAGGACTGCACGTCTTCCCAGGTGTAATAGACGCCCACCTGCATTTCAACGAGCCGGGGCGCGCCGAGTGGGAGGGTTTTGCCACGGGCAGCCGCGCGCTGGCGGCTGGCGGCACCACAACCTACTTCGACATGCCTCTCAACTCGCACCCACCTACTATTGACGCAGAGGCTTTTGACATGAAGCTAGCTGCTGCTCAGGCCCAATCCCTGGTGGATTTCGGCCTCTGGGGTGGCCTGGTGCCGGGGAACGTGGACCGTATGGAGGAGCTTGTCGAGCGTGGGGTGGTGGGCTTCAAGGCGTTCATGTCTAATAGCGGCATAGAGGACTTCCCAGCGGTAGACGACCTGGCCCTCTACGAAGGGATGGTGAAGGCCGCGAAGCTGGGGTGCATCATAGCGGTACATGCAGAGAACGATTCAATAACAAGTATGTTGGCACGCCGCGCGATATCCGAAGGCAAACTGAGCGTGCGCGACTACCTCGATTCGCGCCCGGTGATTGCCGAGCTTGAGGCGATAATACGCGCCATCCTCTTCGCAAGGGAAACAGGCTGCGCGCTCCATATCGTACACGTCAGCACGGGGCGCGGGGTGAGCCTGGTTGCTGCCTCCCGCTTGAGTGGCATAGACGTAAGCTGCGAGACGTGCCCACACTACCTCTCGCTGACCGAGGACGACGTGGAGCAGTTGGGCGCGGTGGCGAAGTGCGCGCCCCCCATACGCTCTCAGGGCGAACAAGAATCCTTGTGGCGACACCTGGCAGATGGTTCGCTTGAGATGGTGGCCTCCGACCACTCGCCCTCGCCGCCTGGCATGAAGGTAGGCGGCGACTTCTTCAAGATATGGGGCGGCATATCAGGCTGCCAGTCCATGCTGCAACTCCTCTTGACGGATGGCTACGTCCGGCGTAAACTACCCCTTACGACCATCGCGAGCATCACCGCCGAATACGTGTCACGTCGCTTCCATGTCGCGCCCGCCAAAGGTAGCCTCGCGGCAGGGGCCGACGCCGATGTAACCCTGGTAGACCTCGCTCACAGCGCGACCCTCCAGGCGGAAGACCTCCTGTACCGGCACCGCCATAGCCCCTACGTGGGCAAGACCCTGCACGGGCGCATCGTGCGGACAATGGTGAGAGGCACTACGGTTTACCAGGACGGTAAAATCGTATCAGGGCCGATAGGCAGGCTGGTGAAGCCCACACGATAAGCATTCAAGAAAGACGTTGACATGCGGATAGAGAAAGCAAGCGGAGACACGGCGAAGGGCTGGTACGTAGGACCCTGGAACTCAGACCTGGGTGTCTCCATCGGCTATGCGAACGAGGGTATCAACGAGCCGCACCTGCACACCAGGATAACGGAGATATACATGGTGGCGCGCGGCACCTCGGTTATGCAAGTAGAGCGCGAGACGGTCAACCTGGCGGCAGGCGACATGATTATCGTTGAGCCAGGAGAGGCGCACACGTTCTTATCAAGCTCACCCGACTATTTCCACTTCGTAGTACACACGCCTGGATTGGCAGGTGAGGAAGCGCGGGCCGAAAAGCGTGCGCTACCGGCCTCACCCGCCCTGACTGCCGCAAAGGAGGCATGACGATTACCACCATCCCGATCTTCGACGGCCACAACGACGCGCTCCTGAGGATGCATCTCGCGGGCGATCCGGCGGGCGAAACCTTCTTCACGCGCAACGACAAGGGGCATATAGACCTGCCTCGCGCCCGCGAGGGTGGATTTGGCGGTGGCTTCTTTGCCATCTTCGTGCCCGATCCTGCAACCCCCGTCCCCGATCCGCTCTTCAACACGCCCGAAAACGTCGAGTCTTACCCGCCAATCGAGCACGACTACGCACTACGTAGCGCCGTTGCAATGTCCGCGCTCCTCTTCCGCATCGAGGCAACCTCGCAGGGGGAAGTGAAGGTGGTGCGTACCGCGTCTGAGTTAGAAGGATGCCTGGAAAACGGCACGCTCGCCACCATCCTTCACTTCGAGGGAGCAGAACCTATTGACACCGGCCTGGACGCGCTTGAGATCTTCTACAAGGCAGGGCTGCGCTCGTTGGGATTGGTGTGGAGTCGCAGCAACGCCTTCGGACATGGGGTGCCGTTCCGCTTCCCACACTCGCCCGATACCGGCCCTGGCCTCACGGGCGCGGGCAAGGCGCTCGTGCAGGCGTGCAACTACTTTCACATAATGATGGACCTGTCGCATCTCAATGAGCAGGGCTTCTGGGATGTGGCCCGGCTGTCGAATGCGCCCCTCGTCGCCACCCACTCCAACGCGCACGCCATCTGCCCCTCGGCCCGCAATCTCACGGACAAGCAATTGGACGCCATCAAGGAGTCGGACGGCATGGTGGGCGTGAACTTCGCCACCGCCTTTCTACGGGAGGACGGCAAGCGCAATCCCGGTACGCCCGTTGATATAGTGGTGCGCCATATAGATTACCTTGTAGAGCGCCTGGGCGTGGATCGCGTCGGCTTCGGCTCAGACTACGATGGGGCGGTTGTACTGGACGCCCTGGGCGATGTTTCCAGGCTGCCTGTATTGATGGACACATTACGCGCTCGCGGCTACGACGATGATACGCTACGCAAGCTGGCGCACGGGAACTGGGTGCGCGTGCTGCGTAAGACCTGGCAAGAATAGAGAGGGCACGCTGTTGGCGACCAAACCTACCCCGTATGACTGCCTGGAAGCGTTCGATGCCGAATCGGGCGACTTGAACGTGATAATAGAGACGCCGAAGGGGAGCCGCAACAAGTTTGACTATGAGCCGAAGCTGGGCATCTTCATGCTGGCGGGCGTGCTGCCTGCGGGCGCGGTCTTCCCCTACGATTTCGGCTTCGTGCCCGCCACGCTAGGGGGAGACGGCGACCCCATGGACGTGCTGGTGTTGATGGACGAGCCTGCCTTCACGGGCTGCCTGGTACCCGCCCGCTTGATTGGCGTGATAGAGGCAGAGCAGACCGAGCGCGACGGCGAGACCACGCGCAACGACCGCCTGATTGCAGTCGCGGCCAGCTCGCACAACCACCAGGATGTCAACACCCTGAGCGACATCACCACCAACCTTGTTGGCGAGATAGAGCACTTCTTCATCTCGTACAACCAGGCGAAAGGCAAGGAGTTCAAACCTCTCAAACGCTCCGGCCCCACCCGCGCCAGGCACCTTGTTGACGAGGGAATAGAGCAGGCGAAGCAACCGGACTCTCCAGGCAAAAAGGCATTAGAAAAGAGCAAAGCGAAATAGGCGACAGGAGTTTGCGATGTGGCAAACCTACTTCCAACCTACCACGATTGAGGAGGCGTTGCGCCTGCTACACGAGCACGCTGGCGGCGCGCGCATCGTGTCGGGCGGCACCGACGTGCTGGTGGAGCTTCAGCGAGGCATCAAGCTCACATCCACCCTCATAGACATCACCAACCTGCGCGACCTCAAATATGTGCGGGTGGAAGATGGCACCGTGCATATCGGAGGGCTTGCTACGCACAACGACGTGCTGGCGTCGCCGGAATGCATAGCCGCCGCGTTGCCCCTGGCGCAAGCCTGCATAGAGGTCGGCGCGCCGCAGATACGCACGCGAGGCACCATCGCGGGCAACCTGCTCACTGCCTCGCCCGCCAACGACACTATCGCCCCGCTCATGGCGCTGGGGGCCGAGGTCGTGTTGGTCAGCCAATCAGGAGAGCGCGTCGTACCCCTCGACGGCTTCTACCAGGGGGTGCGCCGCACGGCCATAGCACCGGACGAACTGCTGCGCGAGATCAGGTTCTCTGCCCTCACAGAGAATCGCAGGGGCATGTGGATGAGATTGGGGTTGCGCCGCGCCCAGGCGATCTCCGTGATCCACTTCGCTATCGTCCTTACCTTCGAGGATGAGCGGGTGAGCCATGCCAGTATTACCCTAGGCTGCGTGGCCCCCGTAATCGTGCATGCAAAAGAGGCAGAGGAGTATTTGGTAGGCAAGAGGCTCGGCCCGGAGGTCTGCGCCGAAGCGGGAAGGCTGGTGTGCGCGGGCATCAAGCCTATCAGCGACCTACGCGGCTCCGCCCAATATCGCCTGACGACGCTGGCCGCGCTGGTTACACAGGGATTGGAAAGCATAGCGGCGGGCACGGAGGCCGCAGGTTTCCCCGCACAACCCGTACTGCTAGATACGGGTTCCGATCCCCACAACATGGCCGAGTTCGTGGGGGTGATAGACACTACCATCAACGGCAAGCGCGTGCAGCTACCCCACGCGCAAAACAAGTCCCTCCTCAACGCGCTACGCGAGGATGCCAGGCTAACGGGCACAAAAGAGGGTTGCGCCGAGGGCGAGTGCGGGGCCTGCACGGTCTGGCTCAACGGGCAGGCGGTCATGTCGTGCCTGGTGCCCGCGCCCCAGGCCCACAACGCTATTATCACCACCATCGAGGGGCTGGAGAGCGCGGACGGCTTGCACCCACTCCAACAATCTTTCATTTCGCACGCCGCCGTTCAATGCGGCTACTGCATCCCAGGCTTCATCATGGCCGGGGCCAAATTGCTGGAAGAAAAGCCTACCCCCACCCTGGAAGATGTGCAGGTAGGCATAAGTGGCAACATATGCAGGTGTACGGGCTACAGGAAGATATTGGACGCGATATTGGATGTGAAGCCGAATTGAGGAGCATACAAAACTGCCGCAAGGTCGGGATATATGGGAACGCCACCCCAGCATCCTTGTCATTCTGAGCGCAGCGAAGAATCTCGTCCCTCGCATACCATGCTGAGGATGTAAATGGAGAAAAACTAGACGCAAGATAATGCGCGAGGGACGAGATTCTTCGCTGCGCTCAGTACAGCACTAACAAAGTTATGTCCAGGAATAAAATGTGTAAGGTAGGGGCGACCCGCATGCTCGCCCTGCCAGGGTCACGCGTAAAGTTGGTGCGCCATCCCCACCAGGGCGAGCATG
>DASWMJ010000003.1:0-65019 GCA_036399775.1 Chloroflexia bacterium
GACCCACCGGGTCGCCCCTACCGCATCCTTATTCTGAACACTTACTGAAGAGCTATAATAGCAATCATTCCCCTACGACATCCTGACCCCTGGTCCCTGGTCCCTGACCCCTGTGGAAGAATTAGCGTCTCTGCCATCAGATATGGTAAAATTATGTGTGTAAATATGCACGCATGTTCCAAACAGGCGGGCAGTTATGCTTCCGCACTCTCTTGCTTCAATCGAGCATGCGCGCCCGCATTTTCAATAGGAGTTCCATTTCCAGTTATGTACGTCATGCGCTATACCGTAATTGATCCCACCGGCACAGTCAGTTTCGTCGCGCCATGTAACGCCCTCAAGGCCTTGGTGGCCGCGTGTGGAACAGGGCCTGCCAGCTTTGAAAGCCTCCTTTCCGCATCGAATCGCTATGACAACGAGCTTGAAGGTTACGTGCTGAACAGCCTATCCGTCTTCGATGAGCACAACAGTCATGGCGCTCACGAGCACATCCACAGCGCGATAGACTACGCGGGCGAGCAGCGCAACCACCACGAGATACCCGCCTTCCGCGTGGTGGACGAGGTGACGCGGCATGCCAGCCTCCAACCTGTCAAGGCGGGCCTCGTGCTATTCAACCTGAAAGAACGTCGTATCATCCAGCTACACAACACCTATGCCGACGTGAAGCGCCGCGACAGTGGCCGCATCCACGAAGGAGGCGAACCCACCGAGCGCCTCTACCACTACAGCCTGCCGATGGACTGGCAAATCGTTCCCTAGAAGTTAGAAGTCAGAAGTTAGAAATTAGCTTCGGATTTCCGGCTTCTAACTTCTAATTTCTAATTTCTAACTTCTAATTTCTAGTTTCTGAGAAACCGCTATGATTCCTGTAAGACTGTCTCTTCGCAATTTTATGTGCTACCGGGATGTTGCCGAGGTGCTGGACCTCACCAGCATTCATATCGCCTGCCTGTCAGGGGAGAACGGGGCGGGCAAGTCGGCCCTCCTGGAAGCCCTCACATGGTCCCTCTGGGGTAAGGCCCGCGACCGCTTTATTGACGACGAGCTCATCAGCAAGGGCGCGTCCGAGATGGAGGTGGACTATCACTTCCTACTGAACGGCCAGCACTATCGCGTGATGCGCAAGCGCGCCCGCAAGGGCAACAGCGGCACCACTATCCTCGACCTACAGGTCAGCCCCGACGGCGAAGACGGCACCTGGCGCAATATCTCAGGCGCGACGGTGCGCGACACCCAGGCCCGCATAATCGAGCTTCTCAAGATAGACTACGATACCTTCATCAACTCGGCCTTCATTTTGCAGGGCCGCGCCGACGAGTTCACCGTCAAGAACCCCGCCGACCGCAAGCGCGTGCTGGCCGACATCCTGGGCCTATCGCAGTACGACCACCTGGAAGAGCGCGCCAAAGAGGAGGCCCGCGAGCGCAAATCACGCATGATGGAGCTTGACGCCACCGTCAGGCATATTGACGTAGAACTCCTCAAGCGCCCCGCCTACGCGCAGGAGTTGGAAGAGGTAGAGTCCCAGCTACTGGAAGCGCAGGAGGGCCTCGCCAACCTCAGGGCGGAGCTTGCCGAAGTCCAGTCCACGCACGAAAGCCTGAAGCACAGCAGCGCCCGCCTCAACGAATTGAGGGACCGCGCCCACAAGCGCGAAGCCGCCATGCTCACGGTCAAGACGCGCATCAACCAGTACGTCGCCCGCAAGGAGCAGCTTGAAACCCTGCTGGCCCAACGCGCAGAGATAGAGCAGGGTTACGCCGACTGGCACGCCGCGCTGGCGGAGGAGCGCCGCTTCAACGACGTTATCGCCGCCCTACGTACCCTCGAAGGCAAGCGCGCCAGGTTCGACCAGGCGATACATGGCGAGAAGGCCGCTTTAGAGCGCGACGTCGCCAACCACAGGCGCATCATCCGCGACCTCGAAAGCAGGCTGGCGGGCCGGGATACCGTCACCCAGCAGCTTGCCCACGCCGTTGACCAGGTGCGCCAGCTTGACCGGCTTCAACTTGAGTATGAAGACATCCGGTGCCAGCGCGAAAACCTTGACGTCAGGCACCGCACCCTCACCACCGAGATAGACACCCTCAAGGACGAAGGCGACCAGTTGCGCCAGAAGCTTGACATGATAATGCGCGCCCACGCCCAGGGTAGCGGCCATGCCGGTTGCCCCCTCTGCGGCACCGACCTATCCGCCGAGGCCCTTGAGCGCGTCCGCCAATCGTTCGACGCCGACATAACGGCCAAGCGCCTCGACTACAAGCGCAAGCGCGACGAGCGCGACACCGCCAAAGCCGAGATACTGGCTATCGAGAAGCGCCTGGCGGATCACGATGCCCGTATCAAAGACCTGGGTGCGGCCCGCCAGCGTGAGGCCCAGCGCCGAGAAGCCCTCAAGAGCCTCGACGAAGCCGAGCAGTCCCTTGCCAGGGAGAACAAGCTGCTTGCCCAGGTGCAGGCCCGGCTAGACGCAAGCGACTACGCGCACGAGGCCCGCCAGGGCCAGGCCGAGGTTGCCGCCGAGATGGCCCGCCTCTCCTACGACGAGGCAGCGCACGATGCAGCCGTTCGCAGGGTCGTGGAACTCAGGCCGAAGGAGTACGAAAGGCTCTACCATGAATTGCAGGGCGCGAGTCAGGCTCTAACATCGGTGCTCGAAAGGCTTGAGACCGACAACCAGGGCCTCGAAACCTCCATCACCGAGCAAGAGCAGGACCACACCGAGATCGCCACGCTAACCCCGCAAGTGGCGTCCCTGGAGAGCGTCACGCGCCTGCTGGAAGAGAAGCAGCGCGACGAAGCGCAACTGGCTAACCGGGCGGCCAGCCTGGGCGAGTCTCGCGGAGGACTGCGGAACAAGCTCCTCCATTGCGACACTCTACAGGAGGAGAAAGGTCGCTACATGGCCGCCTTCCAGGTGGCGAACGAAGAAAAAAGCATCTACGACGAGCTTGCCCTGGCCTTCGGTAAGAAGGGCATCCAGGCCATGATAATCGAGAACGTCATCCCGGAGATAGAAGACGCGACCAACGCCATGCTCAACCGCATGACGGATGGCCGCATGTCTGTGCAGTTCGCCACCCAGCGCGACGCCAAAAGCGGCAAGAGCGTCATCGAGACACTTGACATAAATATATCGGACGAGATAGGCACCCGCGCTTACGAGATGTACAGCGGCGGAGAGGCGTTCCGCGTCAATTTCGCTATGCGTATAGCCCTGAGCAAGCTGCTCGCCCGTCGAGCGGGCACGCAGTTGCAGACCCTGGTCATAGACGAGGGCTTCGGCAGCCAGGACGGCCAGGGCCGCGAGAAGCTGGTGGGCGCTATCCGCTCTATAGAGGGCGATTTCGAGAAGATACTGGTCATCACCCACATCGAAGAGCTAAGAGACGAGTTCCCCGCCCGCATCAACATAGTCAAAACGGGCACAGGCTCCCGCATCGTCATGGGCGACTCCTTCGACTAAAGCCACGCTGCGCGGTTGAGCTAAGTGGTTCGCGCCCAGCCAGCCGGTCCCAGTGTTACACATAGGGCGATCTCCCAATCTTGGGCCTCTAACCGTTCGGCATATTTTGGCATCAGGCGGCGAATCAACCCCTGGTTTTCTACTTTTTCCCTTCTGAGATTTCGTGTTGCTTCCAATATGGCGGCTACCCTTTCCGTCACCACGGCAGGGCCAGGCTCTGTAACATAGAAAAAGTCCTCGCCATGCCAGGTCTCAGGGTACACTAACACTGACCGCGCCACGCTACGTTCTAATATCTCATCAACCAATTTGTCATGATCTAGAATGGTAGATTTGGCTTGACCGCAGGTGGAACAAGTTCCATCTTTCCTATGGCGGATCCACGGGCCATCACAACGTCCTGTAATTATGTAGGAGTTGCAAATCACGTAGTGCCTCCGGTACTCCAGGGGCGTCCGGATAAGCGATAAAAAAGTCCTCGCTGATATCAACAGAAACCGTCCCGCCCGTTATATATCCTCGAAGATCATACCTTTGTAGCTCCGCCAGTAGCCGTTGTGTAACGTAATAGCCGCTCAGCATATCCGTCATGAGGTCGCACGACGGTATTGTGTCCAGAATCAGTTCTATCTCTCGATACTGGCCCGCCGGGCGGTTGCATTCAAGGCAGTTGATACTGGGTGGGACCGTGCTGCCTTGATGACCGACCACTGGAATCTGAGATAATGTATATAACTTTGGTAGCATAACTATCTATACCCCATAGTCTCGAATCGATTACCAATAATATCCGACAAAGGGTTGCTCTATCCATTCGCGTCTACACATGCCAATCCATATCAAGTCGTTACTATTCATTAGTCGCCTGGCACGGCTTTCCCATGATCTTTCCGAAAAGGAGTAGACCCCGCTAGCCCTAAAGTCCTATTGACACACACGCAGCGCGCTCATATGCTATGAATAATATCTATATCTAAGTGCGAGCGAACTCCCTTATTGCTGCCACGCTATAGCTGGGGTTTGTAACGAAGCGGTTCTCTCCAGTGATTATAGTGACTCCGGCTTTATACCGACATTCTATGCAGGCTCTCCAGTGGAAGCATACTAATAACCCTTCCTACCTTCCGGCTGTCCGCTTCCTATGGGTTGATGCCTCCTCACTCTGCCTTGAAAAGGAAAGGCGTTGATATTAGCTCAGCTATTTGATCCGTCCAACTACTACTTCACTCTATATTCCATTCCAACACTGGTAGTAATGGCGGCTATCCTCACCCTGGGGATACTGGTCGTCGTGCGGGAGCACGCATCCTTTGTGAGCGTTGCCTTCTTCTCGGTGACGTTCTTCGTCAGCGTATGGCTCTTCGGCTTCTCCTGGATCTATTCCTCCGCAAACGAGCAGACGGCTGTGGCGTGGGCCAGGTTTGCATACCTCGGCGTGCCCTTCATCCCGCCTGCGGTCTACCTGTTCACGGTCTCCGTCCTACGCATCTGGAAGCAAAACGTCATCCTCGTGACCGCCAGTTGGCTCATCGGGGCAGTTTTCTCCGCACTATCGCTCTTTTCCGATCTATTACTTACCGGCACGCATAGCTACTGGTGGGGCTACTACCCCACATACAACTTACTCGGCATCCCTTTCCTGACCTTCTTCGGCGCGATGCTTCTCGTGAGCATGGGCCGCTTCTGGTCCGCTTACCGCAAGGCCACCCCCGGCATGCATAAACACCGCGTGAAATGGCTCATGGTAGCCTTCGCTATCGGCTACATCGGCTCTATTGACTTCCTCGCCGTCTATGGCGTGCCTGTGTACCCCTCCGGCTTCTTATTTATCTTCGGCTTCTTGCTCGTGGCGGCGCGGGCCGTTTGGGTCTACCGCCTGGTGGATATTACCCCCGCCTTCGCCGCCAACCAGATAATCCGCACGATGAGCGATGCCCTGGTCGTCCTTGATACGGAGGGCGTCATTCGACTCGCCAACGATGCTGCCACCGCCCTATTTGGCTGCCACGAAAAAGACTTGATGGATAAGCCCGTCGCGCTCGCAATCGGCGGCCCTCTATTCTCCTGTCCAGCCGCAAAGCTGGTAGAGCTAGGCGCAACCCACAATTACGAGATGCCCTACCACCGCCCGGAAGGCGATCTGCTCACCCTCAGCATCTCCATATCCGTGATGCGCAACAAGCGAGATGAGCCGGTCGCCATAGTATGCATAGTGCGCGACATAACCGAGCGCAAGCAATTCCAGGAGCGCATCCAGCACCAACTCCAACGGCTTGCCGCCCTGCGCAACGTTGACATGGCGATCAGCGCCAGCCATGACCTGCGCGTGACCCTCAACGTCATTCTCGACCAGGTTACCTCGCAACTCCGTGTAGACGCCGCCTCCGTGCTGCTTCTTGACCCTCACACCCAGATACTTGAGCACGCCGCCGCCTGCGGATTTCGCTTCGACGGCATAACCCACTCTCGCGTGCGTGTCGGCCAGAGCTACGCGGGCCGCGCCGCCGCCCAACGCCGCACCTTACACATAGCGGACATCACCGCGACCAGCGACCTGCATAGCTCTCTACAGCTTGTGGGCGAAGACTTCGTCGCCTATTACGCCGTCCCCCTGCTCGTCAAAGGCCACGTGAAGGGCGTACTGGAGATATTCCACCGCGCTCCCCTGGACCCCCAGCCGGAATGGGTAGATTTCGTGGAGGCGCTAGCCGGGCAGGCCGCTATTGCTATAGATAGCGCTTCCATGTTCAACGACCTGCAAATAACCAACGCCGAGCTTGCCCTCGCTTACGACACCACCCTGGAAGGTTGGTCCCGCGCCCTCGACCTGCGCGACAATGAGACCGAAGGCCACACCCGCCGCGTCACCGAGATGTCGATACGTCTCGCTCGAGCTTTCGGCATGAGCGAAGCCGAGTTAGTGCAGGTGCGTCGCGGCGCGTTGCTCCACGATATAGGCAAGATGGGCATCCCCGACTCCATCCTGCTCAAGCCGGGACCCCTGACAGAGCAAGAATGGGACATAATGAGAATGCACCCCGTCTATGCCTACGAACTCCTGTCCCCTATCTCCTTCTTGCGTCCCGCGCTCGATATACCCTACTGCCACCACGAAAAGTGGGACGGCACCGGCTACCCTCGCGGGCTGAAAGGCGAAGAGATACCGAAGGCTGCCCGCGTCTTCGCGGTGATAGACGTGTGGGACGCCCTGCGCTCCAACCGCCCCTACCGCGCTGCATGGCCCGAAAGCAAGGTCCGCGAGCACATCCGCTCCCTCTCCGGCACCCACTTCGACCCCGTGGTGGTAGAAGCCTTCCTCAAGACAGTAGAACACTCTCATGCCCAGCGCCCAGCGCCGACCATGCGCACGACACTCGATTTGACGCTCCCGGTCAGGAACAGGAACCCGCTAACTACGACTCGGACTCTTCAGAATTAGAGACCCTTCTATTTCAGCAGCACAAAAATAAGAATTCAAAAACAATAAAAGGGGTGGCTGAGCCACCCCTTTTATTGTTTTTGAATTCGAAGACTACTCCTCGGTGTCGGTGGTAGTCTCTTCAATCTCGTCAACAGCTTCGTTCTCCGGCTCCTCAACTATAGGCGCGGCGGTTGCGGTAGCTCTTGCGGCTGCGGCAGCCTGCCGTGCTTTCTCGGCAGCAGGGTTGAACCGGCGTTCCTTGATGCGTGCGGCCTTACCTGTGCGGCCACGCAGGTAGTAAAGCTGGGCGCGGCGCACTACGCCACGACGTATGACCTCGATCTTCTCGACGCGGGGCGAATGTAGCAGGAAGGTGCGCTCGACGCCGATGCCGTGAGAGGCGATGCGGCGCACGGTGAAGTTGGTGTTGATGCCACCTTTGCGCTTACGCATCACTACACCCTCGAACACCTGCGTGCGCTCGCGGCTCCCCTCAACTACCTTCACGCTCACGCGCACGGTATCACCGACGCCGAACTCCGGCAAAGTCTCCTTCAGCATCTGGGCCGTGACTAATGTAATCGCCTGGGTGGGTTTCATTGCTCAGTCTTCTCCTAGCTTTCAAATACGCCGATTTTTGGGCACGAACGTTATTATACCACAAGCTGATGCTGCGCGCAATGGCAACGCGGGTAAAGTTCAGGGCTGTGTCAAAGTCTCGCCTCCTGCTCATACAGCCCAAACTAAGAGAAGTATTCTTTGGTCTTTATGAGGAAAATGAGCGGCGTCGCCGCTCATTTTCCTCATAAAGACCACTTCTTTTCTAGCGGTAAGGCATCTTGGCGACTTTGACACCGCCCTACTATTGTCTTTAGATACCCTCTGAGTAGCGTATTAACAGAATAATATCCAAGATGGTAGAATGACGGTAAGGATGGTGTGATAGGGGTTACGTATATGGCAAAGAAAAAACAAAGCGATAAGGATGACTCCTTCCTGACTAGCGCAGACGCGCTGGAGCAGTTCAGGACTTTTACCCTGGACGATCTGCGCGAGTACGTGGGCGACAAAGAATACAACAAGGGGAAAGAGTATTTCAACTCGGACGCCGTTTACGATGTTGTGTTGCGTGGGTCAGTCCTGAGGGGCAGGAGCCATGGGCAAAGCGGCGGGCCGTACAAGATGGCGGTAACGCTGGCGGCGGCTGACGCCTCCGGGCCGGGCCTGGTGGCCGATTACTCATGCACCTGCCCGCGTGGCGGCTTCTGCAAGCACATAATAGCCCTGCTCCTTGTATGGATTAGAACGCCGGAAGACGTGCCGGTGCGCTCAGACGTAACCACCCTGCTGCAAGACCTGAGCCGGGAAGAATTGCTTGATATTGTCATGGGGCTGCTCAAGCGCGAGCCTGACCTCGATAAGTGGCTCGAAAAGATGCTCATCAAGCCGTCGAAAAGCACGGCCCCCGGCACCGCCGCGAAAGTCACAATCAACCCTGCTAAGATACGTAAGGAAGCGGCATCCATTTTCTCACGCCTGAATTATGGGTACGATTGGGGCGAGGATGGGGATGAAGATATAGCCGCAGAGCTTGACGAGTTAGTTGCGGTTGGGGACCGCTACGTTGAGGTCGCACAATGGGCCGACGCCCAGGTAGTCTACACCGCCATCGCGGAGGAAACCATGTCCCACTACGAGGAGGTGGACGACAGCGATGGCGAGATTTGCGAAGTCATAGCCGCTTGCGGCGACGGCCTTCTCGATTGCCTCGAAGCGCAAGATCGCCTCGGCCCTGCCGACCGCCTGCCTTCGGAGGCCCGTATCGCCCTCTTCAAGACCCTGTACGCGCTATGGGACCACAGCTACAATTATTCCTGCTGGGAGCCGGATAAGGATGTCGCCGCCTTGATTGCCGATGCTGCCACGAGCGCGGAGCTTGCCCAGGTGCAGGAATGGGTGCGGGCCGACATCGAAGCTGAGGGACCGGAGTATTACGGGAGGTTTGGGCAGCATGCGCGCGTAGAGTTCTTACTCACTCTGAAAGCAAAGTTCGGCCTCACCGACGAGGATACCCTGGCCGAGTACCGCAAAGCGAACATGTTCGACCAGGCTGCTCTCCTCCTCATCGACCGGGGCCGGATAGACGACGCGCTTGAGGAGTACCGCCAGGCCGGCATGTACGAGGAGATGGCCTCTCTGCTGTTGGATCAGGGCCGCACGGACGAAGCAATACGCCTCGCTCGCAAGAGATTGCAGGTCGCTATGCAATCTACCCGCTTCGCGGAGCATCTACTGGAATTGGGCGAAGCGGAGCAGATGCAGGCCGTAAAATTCATAGAAGAGCGGCTCTGGGAGGAAAAAGAAGCCAAAAATATCGAGGAATATCTGGTGTGGCTGGAAGGCCAGTACACCCAGTACGGCATGCACGATAAAGCCCTGGAAGCAGCGCAGACCCGCTTCAAGAATAACCCCGGCGACTCGACCTACGAGTCGTTGAAGCGCGCCGCGCAGCTAGAAGGACAACCTCCCAGCTTGTGGGCCGAAGTGCGCCCCGGCCTGCTGGCGACCCTGAGATCGAAGGAACAGTGGGCCGCGCTGGTGAGCATCCACTTGAATGAGGGAGAGGTAGGCGAGGCCATAAACGCGCTGGACAAACATGAATCCCCTCAGCGCCGCCCCGCGCCCTCCATCTACAGTGGCTACTACCAAACTCTACCGCGAGGCGACCTCAACATGCGAGTGGCCGAGGCCGCCGAGAAAGACTACCCCAGCAGGTCGCGAGCCATCTACACGCGGAGAGCCGAGGAAGTCATAGACTACCGGGGCCGTGACAACTACCAGCAAGCCGCCGCTTTCCTGGCGAAAGTCAAGAAGCTCTACGAGCAAGAAGGCAAAGAGGGAGAATGGCAGAGCTACATAGACGACCTGCGCGCCCGCAACAAATCTTTGCGCGCCCTCAAAGAGGAGCTAGACAAGCTTGGCCTCTCCTGAAATCCCTCCCTTCGCCCACGATAGCAACTTCCCCGACATCGCCTGGCGGCCCACCCCCGCTTACATAGAGCGAAGCCGCCTGCGCCGCTTCATGCTCAAGCACGGCATCCAGTCTTTCGGAGAGTTGCTTTCAAAGGCCGCCACAGACGTAGAGTGGTTCTGGGCTGCCGTCGTCAAAGACCTTGACCTTGAGTGGTACGAGCCGTACACCCAGGTGCTCGACCTTTCGGACGGCATAGAGTGGCCGCGCTGGTTCCTAGGCGGCAAGTACAACTACGTGCATGACGCGGTGGACAAGCATGCGCTACGCCTGCGTCCCGGCGAAACAGCCATCCTATGGGAAGGCGAGGACGGCGATACCCGCTCGCTAACCTACGCCGACTTATATAAGCAGGTGAACCAGGCGGCGAACGCGCTCCTATCGCTGGGTGTGGGCAGGGGAGACCGTGTAGGCGTCTTCATGCCCATGATACCGGAAACAGCCGTCGCCACCCTTGCCATCTCCAAGATAGGCGCTATCTACATCCCCATCTTTTCCGGCTATGGCGGTCCCGCCGTAGCCTCGCGCCTGAACGACTGCCAGGCGAAGCTGCTAATCACCGCCGACGGCTTCTACCGGGCCGGAAAGCAGGTACGCATGAAAGAAGCCGCCGACGATGCCACCTCCACAAGCCCCACCATAGAGCATCTGCTGGTGGTGCGTCGCCTGGGCTGCGAGGTGCCCTGGACGCATGGCCGCGACCTCTGGTGGCACGATCTTACAGGCGCGCAGAGCGAGGAGTGCGCCACTATCCACACCGACGCAGATGACCCTTACATGATCATTTACACCTCAGGCACCACCGGCAGGCCAAAGGGCGTCGTACACGTGCATTCCGGCTTCCCCATCAAGGCAGCCCAGGAGCTAGCTCACTGCTTCGACCTGCACGCGGAAGAGCGCCTCTTCTGGATAAGCGACATCGGCTGGATGATGGGTCCCTGGTCTATCACAGGCGCGCTGATGCTGGGCGCGATCTGCTTCCTATATGAAGGTTCAATCAGCCACCCCCAGCCTGACCGCGTGTGGTCCCTGGTAGAGCGTCACCGCATCACCCACCTGGGCATATCCCCCACCGCCGTCCGCTCGCTCATGGGCCAGGGCGACAGGTGGGTGCATGCCCACGACCTGGGCAGCCTGGCCGTGCTGGCGGGCGCGGGCGAACCCTGGAACCCCGACCCCTGGCGCTGGCTCTTTGAAGTCGTAGGCGGGGGCGCGCTCCCCATCATCAACTATTCGGGCGGCACCGAAGTATCGGGCGGCATCCTCAGTTGCAATACCCTCCTCCCCCTCAAGCCGTGCGCCTTCAGCGCGCCCGTGCCCGGCATGTCCGCCGACGTGATAGATACCGGCGGCGCATCTGTGCGGGGCGCGGTAGGCGAGCTAGCCATCCGCCAGCCCTGGCCCGGCATAACGCAGGGCTTCTGGCAAGACCGCGAGCGTTACCTGGAAACTTACTGGTCGCGCATCCCCGGCCTCTGGGTGCATGGCGACTGGGCGTGCATTGACGAAGATGGCTACTGGTACATCCTGGGCCGCTCCGACGACACAATCAAGGTGGCGGGCAAGCGGGTAGGCCCCGCCGAGGTAGAGTCTGCTGCCGTATCACATCCCGCCGTAGCGGAAGCGGCAGCCATAGGAGTGCCCGACTCGCTGAAAGGTGAGGCGCTGGTGGTATTTATAGTTCCACGCCTCGCCCATACAGAAAGCGAAGAACTACGCGGCCAGATAGAAGCCGCTATCATCAGGCAATTAGGCAAGACGCTCAAGCCCCACGCCCTCCTCTTTACGACCGACCTCCCCCGCACGCGCAACGGCAAGATATTGCGCCGCCTCGTTCGCCAGCAATACCTGGGCGAGCCTCTAGGCGACACCTCCGCGCTGGAAAACACCTCGTCACTAGATGCCATCGCGGCTGCGCGATAGGGGTCAGAGGCTAAGGGTTGATGATCAGGAATTACTTTTATGTGCGGCATCGCCCGGCGAATGAATTCGCGGGCAACTGTTACGAAGTCCGCCTACGCGGACTATGCTGGAACAGTAGTCGCCGAAGGGCGACTTTGTATTCGTTGCCCGCGAATTCATTCGCCGGGCAATATCGCCGCGAGAGCTTTTCAACTGCGACCTGATCCCTGACCCCTGACCCCTATCCCCACCTTGACTCCCCCCAAGCAACACTGGTATATTGGCCGGAGCCACGAATGCCGCCCGAAAGGGGAAAGTGTGGACAATTATGGACCAGGAGAGTAACGCCGCGCCCCGCCCCGGCGCTTTCACACGTCCCACCCCAGGGCGCGACCCTGACCCTGAACCGGCAGGCGTAGAGCGGCAGCTCGCCCAGTACGCATTCATCCGCGAAGAGCGCGACCGCGAAGTGCGCCTCCTCTTCCGTGACGTGCCCGCAGACGAAGTGGCGCGCGCCTTCCGCGCATCAGGCGCATCCCTGATAACCATCTACGGCGAGAGGCTTACCCCGGCTGCGCCACTCCCGGACGCCGCGAGCGCGGAACCCAGCACGCCACCGGGGGAAGACGGCAATGCTCCCAGGCGATCTCGCAAGCGCCACGCTGCATCCCAGTCCCCTCCGGTGGGCGAGGCGCTCATTCGCTACTTCTACTCGCTTGGCGAGGTAGTCTACACCGTCGGGATAGCCGTGCCTTCGGGCGTTGTCGAGTCGGTGGCGGGCGTCTACCCGGTCGCTGCCCTCTCCGAGCACGAGATACGGGACCGCATCGCAGTCGTATTCAAACCATAACCTCACGGCGCTGAAAAACTGCTTACTTCTATTTGGAATTGATAACCAGCTTGCAATCCACGTATTCCAACCCATTCGTCGCCTCCCAGCCACACGCAGACTCTACGTCCTGTACCGTAGGCCCCTACGATCCCATCCTCCCTGCGCCTATACGCCTGCGGTTGGCACTACGCCCGGCGGGGGATAACAGCCCCCTCGGTTGGGGCACGCAGATAGCCGGGGTAGAGATCGAGCGCGGCTACAACTACGTCGGCCTGGAAGAGCGCATCAGGGCCGGGGGTGTGGATTGGCAGGCAGCCCTCGCACTGGTAGAGGAGATTTGCGGCTGTTGCTCGCAGGCGAACGCGCTTGCCTTCGTGCAGGCCGCCGAGGCGATGGCAAACCTCATCGTGCCGCCGAGGGCCGCCTATCTACGCCTGGTGCTCGCCGAGACCGAGCGTATCGTTTCCCACCTGCTCAATGCCGCCGATACGCTACGGGCGCTTGGCCTCCGCGATAAGGGAGCGGCGCTGCTCGACTTGCGGGAGCGCATCGTGCATGCAGTTGCCGAGTGGAGTGGAGCGCGCAGCCGGCCCGGCCTCATCGTGTATGGCGGCGTGGCGCGCGACCCTGAAGAGAGCGACGTTCGTGCCCTCACCCTTGCCGCTCGCGGGGTGGAGCGCGCGCTGCGAGCACAGGTCACAGGCATGATCAATAGCCGGGAGGCGGCAGGCAGGTTGGTCGGCCTGGGAGTAATCACCGCCCAGGAAGCGGTAGTCGCCGGGCTGCGCGGTCCAGTCCTGAGAGGGTCGGGCGTCGCCGCAGACATCCGGGCGACCTTCCCAACCGGGGCTTACGAGGATGAAGGGGTCACGATAGTAGTCCAGCGGGCAGGCGACGCCTTCTCCCGCCTCATAGTGCGCCTCTTAGAGTGCCTGGAAAGCCTGCGCGTCATAGAGCAGGCGATGGACGACCTCCCTACCGGGCCATCCAGGGGGCGTGGCGACATGGAACTGAGAACGGGCAGCGCGGTAGGCAGGGCCGAAGGGCCGAGAGGAGAGGTCTTCTGCTGGGTGCAGGGGGGAGAGGACGGCTTGCGCGGCCTCCACCTCAGCGCGGGGTCCTTCCCGTCGCTGGGGATCGTGCCCGGCCTGCTCAAGGGGCAAAGGCTGGAAGACCTGCCCCTGCTCATCCTGTCGCTCGACCTGTGCGTACCATCAACCGAGCGGTAGGCCACCGCACCTTCTAATCTAGCTCATGATTTCTACACTACTAATCCTGCTCGTTTCGGCCCTGCTCTGTGCCGCGCTGGGCTTCCTACCGCGCATGGCGGCGTTAGCCAGGATACCTGCCGTGCTTGGCGCTGCCGCAGCGCTCGCCGTCGCCTTGCTGCGTGAAGGATTGCATGGTGGCGGCCTGGCGGGTGCCGCGCTACCCTGGCCGCAGGCGCTGGCGTGGCTGGGCGGGCCTCTGTACTGGAGCGATACGCTATCGGTGGGGTTGGGCCTCTGGTGCCTTCTGGCCGGGGGCGTGTGCCTCTTGACAATAGAGGAAGGCGAAAACGCGCACCGCCAGCTCGCCACCACCCTCTTGACGCTAGCCACCCTGTACAGCCTCACCTATACCCAACACCTGCTGGCGTTTGCCGGACAAGTCCTCCTATTATCGCTGCTCGTGTGGGCATATCACGCCTGGGCCGCACCCCAACAAGGGCGGGCAGGCACCGGGCGACACCTCGTAGCCCTCGGCCTGGGCGCTATCACGCTGCTGGGCGCGGCGCTGCTCATCGGGCGCACAACGGGAGGCGCATACCACCTGGCAGACCTGTCGCTCTCGGCCCTGACCGTATGGCCTCTCTCCCTGATTGCCCTCTTTACGGCCCTCTGGCTAGGGATGGCACCCTTCACAGGCTGGAGCGCGCAGGGCCACAACGGCACGCACGGGGCGCTCGTGCAGGCCCTGGTTCTGGGCATACCTGCCGTCACATTACTGCTAAGGCTACAGGCGCTGATTACCTCCCAATCGCTGGCGGGCACCATACCGCCGGAGTGGGCGGGCTTCACCTCGGCCCTGATCTGGTTGGGCAGCGCCACCTCCATTGTGGCCGCAGCCGGGATGGTGTTATGGGCCGCCACTCCACGCTGGACGGCGCTCCTGGCCGCCCATACACTGGGCCTCGTCGTCTGGGCGCTGGGGCTTGACAACCCGGCTTCTCGCACCGCCGCACTCTCCATCCTGCTGGCGTTCGGCGCGGCGCGGGTCGGCATGACACTCTCTCCCCGCCTGACGAGCGTGCAGGGCTGGGGCAAACTCCCCGGTCTGCTAGCAATGTCGTCGGTAGCGGCGGTGCCCCTCACGCCAGGCTTCGTCGGCGTGTGGCTGCTGGCGTCGTCCCTGGCGGGCACCGGCCACCCCTCGCTTGCGGTGCTCCTACTGGGCGCGGTCATACTGGCTGCCTGCGGTACTGCCCTCAGAGTGGCGGCACCCAGGCCCCTCGATACACCACAACCTCCTTACCGGCAATATCTCGCGTGGGCGGGCATAGCGGCAGGTGGCGCGCTCCTGCTGGCAGGCGTGCTGCCGGGCTGGTGGCTCCCGCAAGCACAGGCTATGGCAGGCATAGCGGGCGGCTCTCCCCCTCTCGCCCTCCCCTGGACCGGCATCCGGGCGGGCGACGGCCTGCTACCCCTCTTGCTCCTGGCGGGAGGCGCGGCGCTACTCGCGGGCATAGGTTGGCTGGTCACATCGTGGGCAAGATCTGGAGTGAGCGTAACCGGCCTGCTCCTCCCCACAGCCCTCGACCGCCTGGCGAAGTCAGATCGTCCACCTGTGGGAAGTGGACCTGAAGGACCTCTCACTGATTTGCTCTCCAACCCGCCCGCCGCCATCTGGTGGCTCTCCTTATCCTGGTTAGAAACGAGCATATGGGGCTTCGGCGCTCTCCTCTCGCGTCTAGGCATCCGCTCCGGCGGCCTCCTCGCACGCCTGGAAGGCCGCTTCTACCTGCCCCTCGCCCTCATTCTCACCCTGATAATAATCCTAATCGTAAGCCGCTAATCCCATGACCAACGCAAAGACTCCTCATCAACCCGCATTCCGCACTCGGTACTCGGTACTCGGTACTCGGTACTCACCGCCCACCACTCAGCACTCAGCACTCAGCACTCAGCACTCGACGTCATGCAGCTAATCATCCCCCTGATCTTGATAGCCCTGGGTGGCGCGGGCCTCGTAGCCCTACGTAGTGCGCGCATGACCCTGGGCGCGCTCGCCGTTCAGTGGTTGGGGGTAGCGTGGGTAGCATTCTTACTCTCTCCAACCGAGACCGCGTTGAGCGTAGCGGCGGTAGAGGTAGTGACTACCGTCGTGTGCTTAGCCATGCTGAGCACTACTCTGCTGAATCTTCAGAAGCTCAAGACCGAACAGCACCCACTCGCACAGCAATCGCAACAGGCGCGCGCCCTCCCCGGCCCTTACGAGCTAGCCTGGCTGGCGGCTATCGTGCTCACGGGCGGCGTGGTAGGTGTCGGCCTCGCCACCCTCTATCCGCTCGGCGCGTTAGAAGGGAGCATGGTAGCAATCTACTGGGTCCTCCTGTCGGGGGTGCTGGCCCTGGTGGTAGAGGGGTCGCGCAGCCCCGTAAAGCTGGCTGCTGGTCTGCTTACCCTTCTCAACGGCACCCTATTATTTACCCTGGCAGCCGGCCCAACCCTCCCAGGCCCGGTCATGCTGGGTCTCCTTGCACTCACCCGTATCTCGATTGCCTGCATACTGGCATATGGGTGGGTGCTCCTCAAAGTGGTCTTCCTCGACCTCAACCTGAACGTTCTCTTCGACACCGGTAGCGGCCTCTCTACGCAAACCGCGCTTGCTGTCCAGGGGCCAGGGGCCAGGGATCAGGCGTCAGATGTTGATGACCAAAGTTCCGAGGTTGTGTCCCAGGATAGCGAGCCAGGGCCGGTAGATTTGGCCGAGGACGTGCAAGGAACCGGCGCGAGCGACGTAGAATCTAGAGGTGAGGAGCCGCAGCCCGGTGAGTGATTTGCCGCTGGCCTGGACCATCGTCGTGCCTCTGATCGCGGGCGCTATATCTGCCTTGCTCATGTGGGCGCACACCTTCGGGCGGACCCCTCAACGCCTGAAGAGATGGCTGGACCTGGCATCCCTATCCGTCCTGGTAGCGGGCCTCGTGGCGGAAGGTCTATTGCTGCTATTTTCAAACGGCACGTCAACATGGTTAGGCGTCACGCTGGCAACCACCCCACCGGCTCGAGTTGCCCTCATAGCGGCCAACGCGTCGCTCCTCTGCTGCCTCTTCTTCACCTGGGGAGGCGGCGACGACGGTATAGATAGCGTCACACGTCCCTGGGCAACATTACCCGCGATGGCGGTATCAACTCTCCTTGCCGCCGCGCTGCTCGCGCAGGATCGCGCTATAACGGTAGTCTGCCTCCTTGCGGTCGCGGCGGCGGTGGCGGGTGCCGCGCTCGGTCGCCCGCGCTCAACGTTGCTTCACAGCCAGGACGACGAAGCCCTATCGCGTGTGGCTAAGCGCGTGGCAAGCGGCCTGAAGCATCTCTCACTGGCCGTTCTGGGCACGGGAGTCTTACTGGCGGGCATACTCTTACTGGCACGCTACAGCGCCAACCTGGAGAATCGCGGCCTCCTGCAACTCGCCCTGGGGTTGGTAGCCGCAGGGCTGGCGGTGAGGGCAGGCACGATGCCCTTCTCCGCGCCCGCCAATGATATGGTGAGCGCCGCGCCTGGGCCAGCCATTATAATGCTGGGAGCCGCCACCCCTGCCGTGCTGGTAGCCGGACTGCTCATACTGGCACCCATAGAAGGCAGTCTAGTGCCCGCCGCCTCTGCCGAATGGCTGGGCGCTGTGGGTGCGCTCCTTGCCGGCCTGCGCGCGCTGGCAACCATCCGCGAGAGGCATGGCGCACAAGTCTACCCCACCCTGATCGGAGCCGCCATACTGCTTCAGGTAGCGTGGGGACTGTTCGGAGTGCTATCCGGCTCGCGCTCAGGTGCGACGGGCGCGATCTTGCTGGCCGCCAATCTGTCCCTCGCCGTGCCCCTCATAGTAATAGCAGCCCGCGACTATCCTGGTATAAACAACAGGCGGCTGCTAAGGTTCGGCCTGGCGGTGGGCGCAATTTCGCTCCTCGGCCTACCCCCGTTCGGAGGCTTCACCGGCATGCTGCTAGTAGCCCAGGCAGCGACCAACAGCAGCGGCCTATGGCTTACAATGCTCCTGTCAGGGTCCGCGCTAACCGCAGGCGCATGGCTCGCTACGATACCCAACCCACCACAACCAGATAATCCCCCACCCAATACCACCGCAAACATCCGCGCCACCCTCACCTCGCCCATACCCCTGCTCGTTTGCCTGCTAATAACCGCGCAGCTAGCCCTATTCCTGGCATCGGCCCAACTATCATCCCTCTTAGCAGCCTGGGCACCCATCCCCTGGATAACTGCCCCATAAAACGTAAAACGTGAAACGTAATTACTCAAGAACCTCAGCGCCTCTGCGCCTCTGCGGTTCAATCCAATAATCTTAGCGAACTTTGTGTTCTTTGTGTCTTTGTGGTTCAATAATTTCGCATAAAAGGAACAAACCATGTTTGCAAGCAGAGCCAGGCAGAGATCCCTATCAGTTTACCACCTGCACATGGGTGGGTCGAACGGTGATGCGCTGGAATGGCGCGCTCTCCTCGCGCCACGTTACGAGGCAAAACTCAAGGGGATGGGCGTGTCGTTCGTCACCTCGGCAGAGGATGCCGACATCGTCGCGGTCACGGGCCTCCTCACCAGGGGCAACCTCGACGCGGTGCTCGCGGAGTTGAGCAGTATGCCTTCACCCTCGGTGCTGATAGCCGCAGGGGATTGCGCCATCAACGGCGGGTCATGGGCAAAGCTGGAAATGCCCGGCCTCGAACCCTACCCCCTCAGCCACTACGCCGACGTGCATATCACCGTCCCAGGCAGCCCCCCGCTACCACAAGCCTTGATTGAGGCCCTGGTGGCAGCCGCCAACATTCTCGCCCAACCGGGAGAGCGCCTGACCGGCTGGCAAGATAGCTAGACGCTCACCTGGCGTAATATCCTATACCATAATCTGGCCGCCGCATTCGCCCGGTTGTATAATTCCACTGACGTAACTGTGCGGCATATTCCGGCCGTAGTAGCTGTGCTATCTCCCCTGGTCGCTTTATCACCCCGGCGGCGTGGAGCTTGTTCAACATCTCCTGGGCCTGCCAGTGTGAGAGATGGAATGAAGGCCACCTGTCGAGGTTGCGGTCATAGTCCATAATTTGCAATCGCTCGCCGAGGTGGGCGCGCAGCCTCTCCCGCACATCGCCCGTCGTGCTATTCAGCCCCGCCACCAGCGCGGGCACGGCATCGTCGGACAGCAGGTGCAGATACCGCACGGATAGCTCGTCATTGCGCTTGAGGTTGTACGCCGCCACGTCCGCGTCCGGGTTCATATAGTTGATAGTCACGAGAAACCCCAGCGCGACCACGAACGCGCCGATAGCGAAGCGGTTCGGCTTCAGCCACAGGGTATACAACAGCCAGGCGAAAAGCACCCCCAGCCACACGATAAATACCCGTATGTAGAGGCGCAGTTGCGTATAGATGTAGAAGTCTATCCCCTCCCACACTATCATCCTCAGGAACGCCGACACCAGCATCACGACCGCTAATATTATCATCAGCGTGCTGAGGCCGTTGAATATGCGTATCTCCCGCGCCGTTTCCTTCCACGCCATCCAGCGCAGGCCCAGTATCAGCAACATCGTCAGTATGCTTACGACCAGCAGCTCCCCGAAGCCCCGGCGCACGTACTCGCGGAAGACCTCGAAGTGCATCGTGCGTGCGGCTTCCCCACTGAACAACTGTGTAAATTGTATCCACGCAAAGACGATGAAGAGGAGGTTTACGAGCGCCAGCACCACCGCTCCCTCCACAAAGCCGAAGAGCGACCCTGGGTTGAGACTGCCGGGCAACTTGTCAGGCTCGTCCGCATTCTCCGGGGTGCGGCGCGTGAGCGCCAGAAAATACACCCCCGCGATCACCCAGGTAGCCATAAGGATGAATACCTGTCGCAGCAGCATTTCGGGCATATTATTAAACAGGTCGAGCTTGAACACGTCGCCCAGGTAGCCCGCGAAGACGGTGTCGGCGGACGACAGCAGGGCCGTAAAGATAATCAGCACCGGCAGCGCGATCACTATGCCCCTGAGAATGGGAGCCACCCGCCGCAACTGCGCCTTGTGAGCCGACGCTGACTGGGCAACCGTTGATACCTCCGGCGCGGGCCTGGTCAGCATGCGCCCGATGGCAAGCCCCACGACCACCGGATAGCCCAGCATACCCAGGCGCTCGATGTGGTCGGCGGCATAAAAGAACGCGAGGAGAGCGAGCAGCACGATCACGGCTGTGACGTTAGCAAACGTCAGCATCTCGTTGGCGCGCACCGCTACCATGGCGGCAAAAAATACGAGTGGGGCCAGCAGCCACAGATTGCGATGCTTAAGCTGCACGCTCTCCACTCTACCCAGCATAAAGAGCGCGCCGAGCAGGAACAATAGGAAGATCGGGACCGAGACGCCGAGCCTGTTGCCGTAGAAGAGCAAATCTGTGACCCAACCGAGCGCCAGGGCCGCCAACAGCACTCTCACAGGTGATTTCAGACGTGTCATAGCTCGTCCTTTCAAATGAGTGAGTATGGTGTAAGTTCGCAATGGTCATAACGGGCGAACTTATCAGAGGTTGCACGCCCATACTACACTAAAGCAATTATAACACGACTCTCTGGCCCTTGCTTTCATGCTAGCACCTATCTGCAAACGATGGAAAGTTGGTAAAATACCCTGGCGACACCTCAACACTTTGATGATGGTTGTCGCCACGTCCTTCCGGTTATAGTTCAAAGGTAGGTCCAGTATGGCCGATATGTTGGTAAAGTTATACGATCTGCCGGAAATTGTGCCACTAATTACCCAATTGAAAGCAAAGGGCATAGAGGTTCGTCAGGCTGCTCCATTTGAGAAGCGCATTGTCGCGGATTGGGTTAGGGGCCACTTCAGTGAGACGTGGGCTGCTGAGTGCGAGGCAGCAATCGAGCAAAGGCCTGTGCATTGCTACGTAGCGGTGGAGAAGGACCGAACTCACGTACCCGATGGTAGTCCCTATTCCTTGCCCGCCGAAAAGCTGGTAGGCTTTGCCTGCTTCGATGCTACGGCGCGAGGCATGTTTGGGCCAACAGGTGTACAGGGTGACTATCGCGGGCGCGACATCGGCAAGGCGCTGCTCCTGACTTGCCTTCACGCGATGGCGTCCGAACGCTACGCATACGCTATCATTGGCTGGGCTGGCCCAACTGAATTCTATGCGAAAACTGTAGGTGCGACGATAATAGAAGGCTCCGAGCCGGGCATCTATCGAGGACCGCTCACATACGAGTTGGATTAAGTACGGCCCTTCCGGCCCTATGCACGTACCTTACCAACTTTCCATAGTTTGCAGATAGGCCCTGGACGCTGGCACGCTTATTGACTTAATGACAGGTAAGGGCGCGTTTTACACACCCGGCCACAATCAACCGGGCCGGCAGCGATTGCAGACGTGCTAAAGGAGACCTAAAATGAGTGATGGACTAGGCGACAAATTGAAAGGTGAGGCCAAAGAGGTCGGCGGCAAGGCCCAGGAGGGTATCGGCAACGTTACGGGCAACCCCGACATGCAGGCTGAAGGCCAGGCCAACCAGGTAGAAGGCAAAGGCCAGCAGGTAGTTGGTAACGTCAAGGACGCAGCCGACAACATAGGCGATGCCATAGGCGAAGTCTTCGACGGCGATAAGAAGTAGCGCCTCTAACTGCAACGAATAAGACCTGACCCGTAAGCACCCCTGGTTTTTACGCCGGGGGTGCTTACGGGTCAGGTCTTTCGCTACCTATCACCAAATTTGAAATTACGAACGGCGTTTTCGCAATTCGCAATTCGAAATTCCAAATTACATATTTACCCCGCCTGCTGGAATCGCTTGGCAACTGCGTCCCAGTTGACCACGTTCCACCAGGCAGCAAGGTACTCCGGGCGGCGATTCTGGTACTTCAGATAGTAAGCGTGCTCCCACACGTCATTACCCATGATCGGGTAGCTACCCTCCGACATCGGATTGTCCTGGTTGGCGGTGCTGGTCACAAGCAATTTGCCGTCTGCCGTACGCACCAGCCACGCCCAACCGCTACCGAACCGCTTGGTGCCCGCGTCGTTAAACTGCTGCTTGAGTCCGTCTAAGCCGCCGAACGCCTCCTTGATAGCATCGGCCAGCGCGCCCGTAGGCTCGCCCCCGCCCTTCGGCCCCATGATCTCCCAGAACATAGTGTGGTTGACGTGCCCCCCACCGTTGTTGCGTACGGCCATGCGTATATCTTCAGGCACGCTGTTGAGGTCGCGTATCAACTCCTCCGCGCTCTTGTCCTGCAACTCGGGATATTTCTGCAATGCCGTGTTCAGGTTGTTCACATACGCGGCGTGGTGCTTGTCGTGATGCAGGTGCATCGTCTCTTCGTCTATGTAAGGTTCAAGCGCGTCGTAAGCGTATGGCAAGGGTGGTACTTCGTGAGCCATCTTTCTCCTCCTGGTAAAAGGTATCTTTGCGTGTCCTATTTTGTCACGTCTCTTATCGCGAATAACTTACTCGGCGTGCATCGGCAGGCAGCAAAGGAAGTGTGGAAGGCCGAAAAGCGCACAATAGTATTGTACTCATTCTGCCCTCATCGTCAAGGACGCCCGACTAAGTTACAGTTCACACTTGAGGTAAAGAAATATGTAGAGTAGGGGCGAGGCATGCCTCGCCCCTACAGCTATGTTCCGAACGGTTACTTGGTCAGGTAACCGTTCGGAATAAGGAAAAAGAAATACTTCCCGTAGGGGCGACCTGGTGGGTCGCCCTGATGGGGATGGCGTACTATGCTTACGTGCTGCCCCAACCAGGGCGACCCACCGGGTCGCCCCTACCCCCAATCCGAACGCTTACCTGACCAAAAGTTCCAGCAAGAATACGCAGCTAACCGCTAAGACGCCAAGTACGTTAAGGGAACGTGGCTCCTTTCATATCATTGTGCCTGGCCCCTAACCCCTAACCCCTGATCCCTAATAATCTTGGCGGTTAGACAAAACATTAACCTCACCCATAATTGCTATAATAAAGCAGGCACCGACGCCGCGCTGAGGACACCGCCGTTCTACACGCTTTCTTTGGAGGTCGTACTATGAGCGAGCGTACCTCAAGCAAGGTGCGTAGGCTGGGTGTCCTTACCGGCGGGGGCGACGTGCCGGGCCTGAACGCCGCCATCAAAGCTATCGCATATCGCGCCGAGTCGCTTGGTATCGAAGTGCTAGGCCTGCGGGCGGGCTGGCAGGGCATAACCTTCCTGGACCGCGCTCGCGGCAAAGACGCGCTCACCTTCCGCATGGAAGAGGAGTGTACCTGGGAGCACGGCTACCTTTTACCACTCAACAGGCTCGACACGCGCACGATTGACCGCGCGGGCGGTACCGTCTTGCAATCTACCCGCACCAATCCCGCGCGCGTCAAAGTGGCCGACCTGCCCCCCAACCTCGCCGCATACAGCCACGACCGCGCCCCCGGCGACACCGTAGACCTGACGCGTGAGGTACTCGCCAATATCGACTTTCTCGGCCTGGACGGCCTGATAGTGATAGGTGGCGACGATACCCTGAGCTACGGCACGCGCCTCGTCGCCGAGAAGGTGCCGGTGTGGGGCATCCCCAAGACGATGGACAACGACGTGCCGGGCACCGACTACTGCATAGGCTTCCAGACCGCTATCAGCCGTGCGGCAGAGTCCATTGACAGGATACGCTCCACAGCCGGTTCGCACCGTGAGACCGTCCTCTTCAGGCTCTTTGGCCGCGACGCGGGCTTCACCGCCCTCGAAACGGCTATCGCCACCTGGGCCGACCGCCTTCTCATACCGGAGGTGCCAGTGAACGTTGACAGGCTGGCAAGCCTGGTCGCGCACGACCGGCGCAACCCCGAAGGCTACTCTATAGTGGTGATGTCAGAAGGGGCTAACCTCGGCGCGCCCGTGCCCGACGTCGGGCCGCCCGACGCTTACGGGCACCGCAAAAAGGCCAACGTAGCCGAGTTCCTGGGGAGTGAATTGTCGAAGCGCCTCCCGGAAGTGCGCTTCCTGCCCGTAGACCTGACGTACATCTTACGTAGCGGCGAGCCAAGCGTCTACGATAAGCGCATGGCGATCTTCTACGCCAACCTGGTGATGAGCTTCGTAGAGGAAGGCACTTACGGCGTGATGGCGGCCCACCGCAAGGGCGAATTCATCTGCACCGATATCCCCGGCAAGCACCTCTCAGCCCGCCGGGTAGACCCCGCCGACTACAACCCCGAACGCTACCGCCCCAGCTTCGAGCGCATCACAGGCCCCTACAGGCCGCAAACGTGAAACGTATTGCGTAGTACGTATTGCGTAAGACCCTAAATAACCTCTGCGTCTCCGCGCCTCTGCGGTTCAATCCAATAAATCTTAGTGCTCTTTGTGTCTTTG
The DNA here is from genome assembly GCA_036399775.1 of Chloroflexia bacterium. Lineage (GTDB taxonomy): Bacteria > Chloroflexota > Chloroflexia > QHBQ01 > JADMIH01 > JADMIH01. The sequence goes on from DASWMJ010000003.1 coordinate 24,259, forward strand.
TGGTTCAAGACGATACGCAATACGTACTACGCAATACGCACCACGTTTATGCTTCCCGCTCAGCCAGCGAGCTTTGCTGCAAAGGCTGGCGCAGCGTTTCCATTTCGGCTTCCAGGCGGCGGTTGAGGGTCCGCAGCCGTTTTACCTCCGTGATGAGGGCGGGCACCTCTTCCCGTGTCAGCGTGTCAATCTTCAGCAATAAAGTCCGCAGCTTCTGAAGCTCAATGGGCGGCTTCTGGCGCAGATATGGCGAGTTCAATATCTCTCCGCAACGTGCTTCGACCTCTACTACAATATCCCTGTTTGTCATAATTCTCCTTCTCCTATCCACTCGCTCTTCACCAGGACACCCCTCGCCCTAATTCGGGGTACCAGTTCGCGGTCTGCTGACTAACCAAGTACGACCCTTTAATTATATCACCCCCCAACAACCCGATGACCAGGGGTCAGGGGTTAGGGGTTAGGGGTTAGGGGTTAGGGGTTAGGGATCAGGGGTTAGGAAGAATGAGCCAGCCTCACATAAGCCCGATCCCGCAAGATCGGCACGCACTCGCTCGCATTCAACTCCGCAGCCAACTCCACATCCCCCGCGAAACCTCTCTCCACCAACTCTTTCCCGGAGCTACACTGCGTCAGCCACCCCGGCAAGTCCTCTTTCACCCTCACGAAAGCAGCCTCCGCCACCACCGCCTCTGGCGACTTCTTACCCGCCAAATAGTGAATAATAGCCCCCGCCCCAAGCAGGTCTTCAACCGCCGCCCTCAAGCTGCCGTCCGGCCATCTCTCGCCCGCCGCTATCACGCCAATCCGCTCCCTAAGCCCCTGTGCGGCCTCAGCTACCACCCTCGCATTCCGCAGGCACCCCGCCAGCGTTACCGTCCCACCCGCCGCCAGCGTCAGCGTAGAGCCGTTTGGCGACGGGAGCACCAGCCGCGTGCCCTCTGGTATTCCCATGAGCGACGTCGGAGAGAGCGAATATCCCCCGGCAGCTACACGATGCGGGAGTGCCAATATCGCCTCCACCGCCTCCGCGTACTCACCCGCCGACTCGTCCCGCCACCTGCAAGGGTAGACCGCCGCCCCCCTCCCAACCGCCACGTCCACGCACGTAGAGAACGACAACACATCAACGACGATAACCACGTCGCTGATAGGTGCCAGTACCTCTACCCCGCGCAGGCCCCATTCCTGCCTGATGTCAAACTCGGATTGGTCGTAGAACATGGTCCTGGCCGCTCTAACGACTTATCGGTGTCGGCGCGCCCTGTTTCAGTATCTTGAAGGTGGTAACTTTCGTATCGAAGTCGGCATCATCCACCATTGCGTCAGGACACGTGACAGGGACACCCGCCAACCGCGATGGATAGCCTAGCTGCGGATCAAACTCGACGGTGTATGCCATGTAGAAGCACCCACTCGCTGACATGGCACCCGACTCAGTTACGAAGTCCTCGCTCAGCATAGCTTCTACCGTTTTAAACATCCCTTCCACGCTGTATCGTTTCAAGTATTCCAAGTCATCAGTTGTTGGCGTACCATTTCGCCAGGGGATTATCAACTCGACATCTTTGCCGTAGTTGCTGACGCGCAGACTGTGACTGCCCCCAAGAAACGCTCGGGTATCGCTCCATATTTCATATGCCTCGATGTTGAGGCTCTTCCATTTGGCGAGGGCGCTTTCGTACTGGTCTTTGGTGATATTGATGGGCGGTGGTCGCTCATTAGACCCCAAAATATCTCGATAGCGATAGGGTAAGGGATCCGACACAAAATAGAGCAAGCGCGACAACAAGATCGACCACGCGGCTATCTGAACAATAGCTCCGACAAGCCCCCAAGCAAGTACCCATGTTACTGTCCAGTTTACAGGCCGCTTGTTGTGTGCTCGCAGCTTCCGAACACTGACCCGTCTGACTTGTCGCATCGGCCTCATACGTGCCTCTTGCCTCACCTGAGCGCCTTCTTCCACCCTGCGCCTCCATCTCCCTTCTCTTGTCATTTACCCTATCCGGAGCGCCCTGCTCTAACGGCTCTACGTAATCGTCAGGGAAACAGCTTTTTCAGATCAAACGTCTTGAGGCTACTGTTCTGTTAGCTCGCTGATAAGTGCCTGTACTTCGACCCCGTGCAGGCCCCATTCCTGCCTGATGTCAAACTCGGATTGGTCGTAGAACATAGGTCATGGAGTCAGATGCAGATGCTTTTGCATATACAAAACTTATCAAGCTAAGAGCGAGCGCTCATAATAGGAGGGGAAGCTTTAAAGCCTCCCTCTTTAGCACAAATCTATCAGTCGGGGTTTGATGCTTCGATGCGACTACCATTCATACTAAGGTTCAATGCATCGTCTAAATCTTTGATTTTATATAGTTCTTGAACCTTCCACCACTGTTGACTCTTAGCCGTCTCCTTAAATTGTTCAACCTCTTCCATAGTGAGAACTCCTTTCGCCACTAACTGCTCAAGTAGTGCATCCATGATTCCCATCTGGATCGTCAACGCCCACTCAAGCCCTAACAAATCGTCAATTAGATCGGGCCTCTCCTTTGGTGGTTCATCGTCGTAAGATCGCGGCAGTAGTAAGATATGGCACTTGTAAAAGTCCTCATGCTTTGACCAGTACCCCGTCCCAAATCGCATTTCCACAGGTGCATCGCTCACTCCCACACGCACAACGGGAACGTATTCATTCTTGATAGCCCCCTGAAATTGAAGTTTACGCAACTCTTGATACTCGTCTTCGGATAATCTCAACTTGGCCTCTATCCTCACGACCTCTTTCGTCTCTTCCTCAAGATAATCGTATGGTCTGAACTCAAGCCCATCAATCACTAACTTTTCCACCTTATCACCTCCGAAGCGCACGCGCGCGCCACTATATACTATCGTATCTCCTGCTTCGCGCATCAGCAACCCATCTATAACACCCCATACCTTTAACCGTCCGCCCGTGTTTCTGACATTACCCCCAACACGTCCATGTAACTCGACTCTTGCTCCCGGCAACACTATCACGTTTTCGGTTACGTAACCGTTTAGCTCCAGCGTTACATTTGGACTTACGGTTACCGAACCTACCACCATACCATGAAGACGCAAATCTTCCTCTAATGTTATGTCCTCAGTCACCTGTCCGTGCAGAACTTGCATATCCTTCCCCCTCTCAACTATAACTAGTCTCCCGGCGACACCTTCTCATGCGTTTCTATCATTTGCTCATTCATTTCCCAAAGACTCCCAAGTCTCCTTACTTTTCGTAGATTGGCCAATCCTGACGGGTAGATTGGCCAACGTTAGATTTGTCATCTACGACCAGGAAGCACTGGCGGGGTGACAGGATTACGTATCAAGTCGAACGAAGTCCTACCATATTCACCATCAGCACCCCTGACGATGATCACGTAGGTTCCTGCTTTGGGAAAGGTTCCACCCATTCCTAGTACAGCAGGGAATCGTTGTGTATGTCCAGCAGGCAGACCAACGGGTCTACCGACTTCAAAAGTAGCATTGAGACCAATCAGGCGCTGACCATCCTGATCAACCAGTTCAAGCTCAAAGTCATGATGCTGGTTAGTCATTGTCCAGGGTACCTGAAAAGCCAACGCAAGTTTGAATCGTGCTTGCGCAGGGAACTCCGGTACGTAGAAAATTTTCCACCCACCGCCCAACATGTAAAGTTTGCCACCTACGATCTCGGCAGAGTCCGCCAAAATCAGCCATTCCAAAGTTACTCTATTTTCGTCCATAGTAGTCTTCCTCCGTTATTGCTTATGTTCGCAACAATGTGGAAAACCACTGAAGGCTTTACATTCGCATCCTTGCATGCTATAGTTCTGGCAGGAAAGCTGCTAAGGTAAAATCCAACTGTGGCCTTCCACTCCTCAACTTTCCGCTCAGGTGCGCCCGTCAGAAGCTCCTGAGCGGTTTTGGTCTCAGGGCAGCACAGTAGTTGTCAGCTACGGTGCTGCCTGGTTCCTTTATACTCCTTTGCAAGTGGTCACTATGTGGTTTTGCACAACCTAATCTCGTCTAAATTCGTCTGCTGGCATAACGGAGTAATGCTGACAGTTTGAGGAAAACTTTGAGCCATTCCAAAGTTTTGGAATGGCTCAAAGTTTTGTTGATATAGGAACGCGGATGGCCTCTTTGTGTCATCGTCTTGCTAGTGGGTTTTGTAGGGTCGACCTCACGCCTCCCCACCAGCTTGCCCAATCGTACCCCAGCACGAACACGCCTACCAACAACAGCACACCCCACGCCACAAGCGCGATAGCCTGCCTGTACCATCGTATTTGCCTCAGAAAATCGAGGAGTTTTCGTGGGAAAGGCACAGGGTTGGCACAAAATCTGCTACCTGGGGTAGTGGCAAGTAACATCTCGAACCAGGACGAAAGGAGAGTAAACATGCAACAGCGAGGTCACACTTTCTGGTGAGAACTGCCTAGCAGTCGAACCAGGGAAGGGTAGCGCTCATAACCTACATCACAGAACAGACTATACTCTCACTTACCACCTACACATCACTTGCTCCCCACTCTCAGCGCCGAACAAAAGGCGCTTCCACTTGCTACCTTCAGCAATTCCCGTTTGCCGCCGCATATCCAGGGCGCGGACCGTGCGAAGCGCGCAACACCAACAATCAATCTCACATCTAAAGGGTAAAAGGCTAGAACCGTACCGGACGCATGCGAATCCGGGCCACCGCATTGTGGTGCCACGCATGCCACCCATGTGGTGGGCGCACACTTGAGGATATTCCGGTGACGGCTCAAAAACAGGAGGAGTAACGAACCATGAACAAATTATCGATTGGCCCCCTAAAGTCCTTGCCGGTGACGCTCGGCGTCGTCGCGCTCCTAGTCCTGGGCACAGCGGCTGTTGCCTGGGGCGGCGGCATCCTCATCAACTCGGCATCCACCGGCTCGCCCTCATACGGCTTCGCGGAGAACTCGCTTACCGTTCCTGAAGCGCGAGAAACAGCTACTGACGGTAGGGTGATCATATGCCACCGCACGGGCAGCGCGAACAATCCTTATGTACAGATAACCGTGAGCCAGAACGCCCTCAAAGGCCATAGCAATCACGGCGACATCATACCCGCGCCCGCTAGCGGTTGCCCAGGCGCAGGCACGGTAGTACCCACAGGCACGGTCAACGCTACGCAGACAGTCACACAGACGATGGTAGCAACCGGCACCGCCCAGGCTACAGGCACGGCAGAGGCCACACGAACCCCTCATGCGACACAGACTCCCCACGCCACAGGTACGGCCCACATGACCAGCACGCCTGAAGCTACCGGCACTGTCGTTCACATGACACAAACGCCCCAGGCCACAGGCACAATGGCGAATATGACAAATACCCCGCACGCCACTCATACCGCTCATGCCACTCGTACGAGCGAAGCCACAGCCACGCCGCAGATGACCAGTACAGCCGAGGCTACGGGCACGGTTGCTCCTGCCACTATGACAGGCACACCCCAGGCCACCGGCACGGCCCATATGACCAACACGCCACACGCCACGCACACGGCTCAGGCTACAAACACAGTCGCCGCCACTACTACCGCCGAGGCAACGGGCACGGCGATGATGACCTCTACAGCCCAGGCTACGTCTACCGCTGTAATGGAAATGACCCACACGCCTCAGGCCACGGGCACAGTGGCGCAAATGACCGCCACACCGACGATGCCTGCTACTCGCACGCCCACTGTTTCTGCTACCGGGACGCCCGAAGCCACGAGCATACCCGAAGCTACGAGCACGGCTCAGGCTACATCCACATCCGTGCCTGAGATGACGCAGACACCAAATCCGCAGGCTACGAACACGCCCAGGGCTACAAATACGCCACGCCCCACCGGCACGGCCACATCAGAGAACAGGGTAAATATCTGCCACCGCACCGGCTCGCAGAACAACCCTTACGTCGAGATCACCATCAACGAGAGTGCCGTCCCGGCCCACCAGGCGCATGGCGACATCTATCCCGTACCGGCGAATGGCTGCCCACGCTCCGTGGCCCCGTAACGCTCAGCCATAAGCCCACTTACAATCACGGCTCATAAAGTCGAGAAGACATCAAAAAGAGCGGACATGCCGCTCTTTTTGATGTCTTCTCGAATAATCCCCTCAAATACGGGGTAATCAGACTTACCCGTGCGGTGTCTTGCGCTTCACCTCATTCGTCGTCGCCACAATCCGCACGAACTCGTTCGGGTCGAGCGACGCCCCGCCCACCAGCGCGCCGTCTATCTCCGGCTGCGCGATAAACTCCGCGATATTCTTCGAGTTGACGCTCCCGCCGTACTGTATCCTTATCTCCCCGGCCACATCTGCCCCGTGCATCTCCCCGACCAGGCGGCGTATCTCCCCTATCACCCGGTTGGCCCCCTCGCCCGTCGCCGGACGCCCCGTTCCTATCGCCCATATAGGCTCGTAGGCAATCACGCAGCCGCTAACCTGGTGCGTGGGCAGCCCCTGGAAGGCCGCCGTCACCTGCCTGCCGATAACCTCCGAAGTCTGCCCCGCCTCGTTCTGCTCAAGGTTCTCCCCCACGCACACGATCGGCATCAACTCGTGCGCCAGCGCGGCCTCAACCTTCTTACGCACGTCGCCGTCCGTCTCATGAAAATACTGCCTGCGCTCAGAGTGCCCCAGGATGACGTAGTCGCACCGCCCCTTGAGCATCAAAGGCGAAATCTCACCCGTGTACGCCCCCTTCTCGGCCCAGAACATATTCTGCGCCCCCAGGAAGAGCGCCGTGCCGTCGAACATATCCGCGAAGGTCTCCAGCGAGACGAACGGCGGGCATATCACGATGTCCACCTCGTCAAACGCCTCAAGCTCCTCGATCATATCGTCCATCAAGGCGAACGCGCTGTCCGGGTCGGTGTTCATCTTCCAGTTGCCCGCGATGATCGGCCTTCTCATGCTTCCGCCGCCTCTTCCTCCAAGTATTCCTCTTCTTCGGGAGTGGCCCTGCGCTTACGCAAATTATCCAGCGCGAACACGGACGGCACAAATATCAGGTGTACCGACATCAGCACCAGTATCGCATCCCTGATTACGGTGTCAGGCCCCGCCTTCTCGTTAGCCAGGTAAGTGCCCACCGGCCCCAGCGCGTTTATCAGCGCCGTCCCCAGTGGGTTGCCCTCCGATCCCGCGAAGCATCCACAGTTTATGTCAAGTCCCCGCAGCCACGCCTGCGCTATCGCCACCGTGAACACCGCCATCAACACCGCGCTCACGGCCCCTGAAAAGCGCAAGAACAGCCCCGCGAGCAGCCACACCCCCAGCCCGACCTCCAACGGCGGCAACCCCACCGCCATCACGCTCACCAGGAAATCAGGCAGGTTCATCTCATACGACCTGATATTAGCGGCGAAAGCAGCCGTCGTGCCCAGCTTGCTCAACCCCGAAAGGAGGAAAAGCACCCCAAGCGCCAGCCGCGAAACCAGCGTCGGGTAAGGCCCCCGCAGGAACTCCCAGACCCGGCCCCATGCGGAGGGCGCGTAGCTCTGCTCAGCCTCCACCACCTCATCAGCCGCTATCCGATTCCCCGTAGCTGTTACTTTAGCCATAATGCATTCCCGTCCAAACTCTGACATTTATAAACCTTTGAAATTTGGGGCTGAAAGCCCCAAATTTCAAAGGTTTATAAATGAAGTGATTACTACTTGGCGAGCGCCTTGTCTATCTCAGCAGATAGCTCGTCCGCCGTCATAGCGGTTGTGCGTATAGATTCGGGCTGGCCGTCCTTCATCGTGTATGCGCCCGTCGGTATGGCCGACACGTTGCCCGCCTTGTCGAGTACGTAGATGGTCGGGTAAAACATCACCCCGTACTCTGAGGCAGCTTTCACGTCCTTGTCGAAGAGCATCGGGAAGCTCACCTTGAACTCGTTCTTGAACCACACCATATCTTCCATAGTTATGTCCTTGCTCCGGTCGCGCCCCTTATCCGTCGCGCTCACGCCCAGGAACTGCACGTCCTTGCCTGCGTACTTCGCGGCCACTTCGTTGAGCATAGGCGCGTCCGCCTGGCAGTGCGGGCACCAGGGGGCCATGAACTCCAACACCACCACCTTGCCCTTGTAATCGCTGAGCGAAACGTTCTTGTTGTCGGTATCGGGCAGCGTGAACGCAGGAACGGCCTGGCCTATGGGCACGGTATTGGCGGCGGGCTGGACAGGGGTGCTGCCGTCCGTGGGCACGCTGGCCGCAGGCAGATTGTTGTTATTGGCCCCAAGCGCCCCCCAGATTATAGCCCCCACCAGCGCCACCCCGGCGACCAGCAACGCTATGTCCAGTGGCCGCAACGTAAAGCCGCTTTTCTGGCGTGGCCGTGCTGCCGCCGCTGCTCGTGCAGATGCCGACTGCCTCACCGGCGCGCCACCCTGCGCCCCACGCGCTCCCCCCTTGACCGGCGCGCTACCGCCCGGCCTACCGCTCCCCGCGCCTGGCCGCGCCCCATTACCCTCCACCCTGGGCCTCTCCACCTTAGCCGCTCCCGGCTGATTCTTCCGTACAGGTTGCTTGCTCATCTTATAAAACATTCCTCTCTATCTAATAAGCTATCGTTAATAACCTATCATCTGACCCCTGACCCCTGGCCACTCGCCACTCGCCACTCGCTACTGATCCCTGACCCCTAACCCCTAACCCCTGACCCCTGACCCCTGACCCCTAATCCCTGGTCATCAGCGCCGCCACCCCCGGCAACTCCCGGCCTTCCAGGAACTCCAGCGAAGCGCCGCCGCCCGTCGAGATATGCGTCACGCAATCCGCCAGCCCCATCTGCTCGATAGCCGCCACCGAATCGCCCCCACCTACTATAGTCGTTGCGCCGTTACGGGTCGCGTCGCACACCGCCTGGGCTACGGCCAGCGTGCCGTGCGCGAAAGGCTCCATCTCGAACACGCCCATCGGCCCGTTCCACACCACCGTCTTTGCCTTCCTGATGGCCTCCCCGTAAGCCGCCGCAGTCTCCGGCCCTATATCGAGGATGCGCCGCCCTTCCTGCGTGATATATTCCGGCATGGCGCGCACGCCCGCCACCTGCGTCCGGGCCTCCGCGCTGAACTCCGAGGCGATAACCACGTCCCTGGGCAGCATTAGCTCCACGTTCTGAAGCTGCGCCCGCCCCGCAAGAGCCTCGGCGTCTTTTACGCGGTCCTCTTCTACCAGCGACTGCCCCACCGGGAAGCCCAGCGCCTTGAGGAAGGTATTCGCCATGCCGCCGCCTATAATCAGCGTGTCCACTTTGCCCAGGAGGTTGCCTATCACGCCCATCTTGTCCGACACCTTCGCGCCGCCCAGGATAGCCACGAACGGCCTCTCAGGCGAAGCCAGTGCCGCGCCCATGATGCCGATCTCGCGCTTCATCAGCAGCCCCGCCACCGCAGGCAGCCGCCGCGCCACCGCCTCGGTAGAAGCATGCGCCCGGTGCGCCGACCCAAACGCGTCGTTCACGTAGAGGTCGCCCAGGGCCGCCAGCTCGTCCGCGAAAGCCCCGTCGTTGGCCTCCTCCTCAGCGTGGAAGCGCAGATTCTCCAGCAGCAACACCTCTCCTGGCTGCAACTGCTTCGCCGCCTCCCGCGTCTCCGGCCCAACACAATCGCCGGCAAAGGAAACGGGCGTGCCGTCCAACAAGTCCTCCAAACGCGCAGCCGCCGGAGCGAGACTATACCCGGAGTTGCGCTTCCCCTTCGGCCTCCCCAGGTGCGACATCAATATGACCGCCGCCCCCTTCTCAAGCAGGTATTGTATAGTAGGCAGCGAAGCCCGTATCCGGGTGTCGTCCGTAATGCGCATCTCCTCATCGAGCGGCACATTAAAGTCAACCCTCACCAGCACCCGCTTCCCCACCACCTCCACATCCCGAACGCTCTTCTTATCCATACTCACCTTTCGTCGTATTGCGTATTGCGTATTGCGTATTGCGTAAAGCCAATAATATCCCTACAACTAACTCACGTAATCTTAGCGAACTTTGCGATTCTTCGCGTCTTTGCGGTTCCGTCTTACGCAGTACGCAATACGAGTCTAAATCCCCTTCTCCGCCATATAGTTCGTCAGGTCAGCCACGCGGCACGAATAGCCCCACTCGTTGTCGTACCAGGCTATCACTTTCACAAGGTTCTCGCCTATAACCATCGTGCTCAACCCATCAACTATCGCCGAGTGCGGGTCCCCCTTGAAATCCACGCTCACCAATGGCTCCTCCGTGTAGTCGAGGATATCCACCAGTTCGCCCTCGCTCGCTTCTATCAGCGCGCCGTTGATGTCCTGCACGGTGGCCGATCTCTCCGTCTGCGCCACGAAGTCAATTATAGACACTGTTGGGGTGGGCACGCGCAACGCGAAGCCGTCGAACTTGCCCTTCAACTCAGGTATCACCAGGGCCACAGCGCGGGCAGCACCCGTAGTCGTCGGTATAATACTCAAGGCGGCTGCGCGGGCGCGGCGCAGGTCTTTGTGCGGCAGGTCGAGTATGTTCTGGTCGTTCGTGTAGGAGTGGACGGTCGTCACAAGCCCCTTCACGATGCCGAACTTCTCAAGGATTACCTTCGCCACCGGGGCAAGGCAGTTGGTCGTGCAAGATGCGTTGGAAACGATGGTATGCTCACGCGGGTCGTACCTCTCCTGGTTCACGCCCATCACTACGGTAATATCTTCACCCTTCGCGGGCGCGGTAATAATCACCTTCTTCGCGCCGCCTGTAATGTGCGCCCTCGCCTTGTCCGCGTCGGTGAACACGCCCGTCGACTCGATGACGATCTCAGCACCCAGGTCGCCCCAGGGCAGCTTCGACGGATCGCGCTCCGCGAACGTCCTGATCTCGTCGCCGTCAACCGTGATCGCCTCTTCCGTAGCCGACACGTCGCCGTCAAAGGGGCCGTAGTTGCTGTCGTACATGAGCAGGTGCGCCAGGGTATGGTTGTCGGTCAGGTCGTTGACCGCCACCACCTGTATATCGTCGGGATAGTAGTCGCGCAACGCCTTGAAGACCTGCCGCCCTACGCGGCCAAACCCGTTGATGCCTACCTTCATTACCATCGCATTGTCTCCTTTCTACTTAGTGTTCAGGGGTCAGGGGCCAGGGATCAGGATTGATAAGTGCTCTGACCCCTAACCCTTGACCCCCAACTCCTCGTCCCCGACCTCTGATCCCTGATCCCTGATCCCTGATCCCTCGTAGCGCCCATTCCCGTTTTGCGAGAAGCGTTCCCGGTCTTTTACCCTGCCGGGCGCGCCCTTGCCGCCTCTGTTCTCGTAGAGGCGCATAACTGCCTCGGACAGCTTCACGGGGTCGTGCCGGAGAGGGTTGTCGTCGCGCACCACGTCAGCCGGTATAAACTCAAGGTTGTGGAACCGCCTGGCTGCTACCGGGTCGAGCGTCACCATTGACACCCCCGCCTCCGGCTCTATCTGGTCGTCAACCGAGCGGTTGGAGTTGTAGAGCACATAGTTGAAAAGCCCCGTACCGATATGGTTGTGCAGGGCGCGAACGTGCTCAACCACCCCAAAGTTGTCCGTCTCGCCCGGCTGGGTAGCCACGTTGCAGATATACACTTTCACCGCCCTCGTATTCGACTTCACCGCACGCGCTATGTCGCCCACCAGCAACGGCGGCATGATGCTGGTGTAGAGCGAGCCGGGGCCGAGCACTATCACGTCTGCCCCGTATATCTCGGATAGCGCCTCCGGGTAGCCCGGCGCATGGGCGGGCTTCATAAATACGCGCTTGATGGGCGCGGGCGCTCGCGGGATGACCGACTCGCCCCGCACCGTCTCCCCGTTCTCCAACTCGGCGTACAACTCGATATCCATCAGGGAAGCGGGCAGCACCTTGCCTCGCACCGCGAGGATGCGTGACGACTCTCGTATCGCGTTCTCGAAGCTGCCGGTCACACCGTTCATAGCCACGAGGAAGAGATTGCCGAAAGAGTGCCCCTCAAGCTCCCCGGCACCCTCGAACCTGTGCTGGAAAAGCTCAGACATGAGAGGCTCTACGTCGGAGAGGGCCACGAGATTGTTGCGGAAATCTCCAGGGGGCAAAATACCCAGATCGCGCCGCAGCCGCCCCGACGACCCGCCGTCGTCCACCACGTTCACAACGGCGGTGATGTTGTCCGTCACTTCCTTGAGTCCGCGCAGTAGATTGGGCATCCCGGTGCCCCCGCCTATAGCCACTATTCGAGGCCCATGGGCCATGCGCGCAGCCCTCAACGGAGCCAGCACAGGCACCTCAACAACCCGCCCCCTGAGCGATGCCGAACGCGCTGCCCTGGTTATGCCCCGCGCCCCCACCAGCGCCAGCGCCAGCCCCACCAGCCCCACCAGCAACTCCCGCGCCGGGTGCGGTATGAATTGCAAAGTAACGTAATAAAGAAAAGTAGTGCCGCTATTAGGCACAATATAAACCTTATAGAGGTTAGTCACCCCCATAGCCGTGCCGAGGCTCAAAATAGCCACGCCCACAGCAAGCACCAGGGTCCACTTCCTGAACCCATACCCGCTAGGTAGCCACCTCTGCATGTTCATAGAGCCTCTATCCATTGCGTATTGCGTAGTACGTATTTCGTATTCGGTGATAAGTGCGTGGTCACTCTAAAACTACCTTCAAACATGTTACGCAATACGCAATACGTACTACGATTCTCGGCATGCAACCTGTATTATAACTGAACGCCATCGCCGCTACAACGAACGGCCTGCGGGCATGCCCGTTGCGGCTCGCACCCGTGTTGCTATCTCTTCGGCGGCAAGCTCGTCGCCGTTCCACGCCCCCAGCGCCACCAGCTTCACGCCCTGCTCCCTGGCGAGCGCGTTCATCTGCGCGGGCATGTCGTATAGCGTATTTACGCCGTCGGCTGGATAGGACGAGGGCATCCAGTACACCGACTTGCACCCCAACCCGACCAGCGAGCGCAACGCCTCGGCCACAACGGGCGGGTTACGCAGCCAACCTATCGCTATCCGGCGCTCGTCAAAGCCCGCCTCCGCCAGCGCCTGCCTGACCCTCTGCTGGAACTCCTCCTCCTGCTCGCGCCGCACCTCCGCCGGTTGCCCCTTCGCGGCATTTCCCCTCCCCGCCAGCAACAGCCCTATATCATGAGCGTGCGCGTCTACGTGGGGTAACACTTCGAGCACCCGCCGCACGTAAATCTGCGGCAGCAGCGCCGAGTCGCTCAATGGGCCTACCTGCGCCATCTGCACCCCGTAGCTCTCCGGGTTGAGGCCCTCCAACACGTCCCCCAACCTTACGGCATCGGGCGGCTCCGTCACGCGCACATGCACCACGACGATCCTGCTAGCCCCATCCTCTATCGCGTTGCATACCTGCTCCGCGTAGCCGGGCGCGTCAGTATAGAAAGCGCTGTATACCCGGTAGTTGCTCTCCAACCGCGCCTGCACCTGCTTGGCAAGCTCCGTCTGATACCCTCTGTAAGGGCTGCCCCCTATCGCCACGTATTTGCCCTTCAGGTCGCGCATGTAGAAGGGGCGCAACAAGAGAAGAGGAGCCTCCTGCGGGTCGTCCGTAAGCTCGAGCCGCCTGACCGCGCTCCTCACGTCGTACTCCGGCGGCTCGCCCTGCGAAAGGCATATCACCGCCGTGCGCCCCGTTTGCTGGCTCGGAGCATTCACCACCCGCTTGCGCCTCCCCGGCGACAGCACCGAAAAGGTAGTCAGCGAGTACCCCAGCGCGAACGACAGCACAAATAGTACCGCCCCATTAGTCAGGCCCGCCGCCACGTTCTCGATGAGTATCGCGGACACCCCCAAACCCGCCAGCGCGAGCACCATCATCCCCACCAGCATCAACGTAATAAGCGTCTGTTGCCTGCGGTTAGCCATTAGGATCAGCGAAAGCATCCCCCCACTAGCCAACCCCATAAAAACAGTCAGCGCGATGCTGATATTTAGCAGCAAGCCACTTCTCCCCTTGGTGCGTAAAACGTAAAACGTAAAACGTAAAACGTAAGGCATCTATGAAAGATATGCCTTGTAGGGAGAAGAAGTGCCAGGCCAGATCTTGTCATTCTGAGCGGAGCGAAGAATCTCGTCCCTCGCATACCCTCCTGCCCGGAGAACCTCCAATAAGCATCTACGCGAGGAGCGAGATTCTTCGCTCCGCTCAGAATGACAGGGGATAGAGGGTTCGCTGCCGGATACAACATTCGCAACCTGCTCTAAATAGAACTACAGGGCCAAACACGGCCTGCAACCGCATAAGCTACCATAAGGCGCATCATGCATCATGCATCACGTTTCACGCCCCTCGTCCCGGCATTATATCACTTCCCCCGGCATTGGTGGCGAAACCCCTGAACCATGCCGCCGGAGGACCTGTATCTTATAGTGGACCTCAAACCTTGACTCGCAAAGGGGGCAAAACTATAATGCCAACTATGAGCACGCGCTTACCCGCCGCATCTTCCGTACCGCGACACGACGGCACGCCCGTCCAGGGACTGCCGCGCATGAACTATTACCTGCCGGTGATCGTCACATTCCTGGCCTCAGTCTTCAGCTTCCTGCTGGTGGCCTTACTTATGACCTTCGCCATCTTCAACGTCATCACGCAGGTAGGGCGTATGGGGGCGGGCGACCAGGGCGGCTCTTTGCTGAGCACAGCCTTCTGCGGGCTGGCGGGCTTGGTGTGCGCCATCGGCACCGTTTACTTCTTCATAGCCGTCATCAAGGGATTCCGCGACATATTCAGCCCCATCTACTACACGAGGGGCACAGTCGCCGATAAGCGCGTGCTGGGCGGACGCAGATCGGGCACGTGGCTGGGCGTCATCCCGCGCTATACCGGCCCCGACCTCGCCGAAGCCTCGGCCATCACAGAAGAGCAGCGATTCGCCTACCCCGACCGCTCCCAGGTGTTCGAGCCGCGCTTTAACCCAAAGAAGCCCGAACCCACATCCGCAGCCAGCTTAGGCGGTGGCTACCTGCCCGTAGACCGCATCTCCGCCTCCCGCAACATTGACCCCGCGGACCTTCCCCTGCGCGTCATCTTCCGCGTAGACCCCGTCTCTCACACCGTCCTTGAGCCTGACGAGGAGGTACTGCTCGCCCACACCCGCTACTTACAGCACATCTTCTACGTAGCCCACATCAAAGCAGGCGATTGGGAGTCCTACCCCAACAAGGCGCTCATCTGACACCAGGGGTCAGGGGTTAGGGATCAGGGATTAGGGATTAGGGTCTTATTCATTTATGCCAGCTTTGCTAGCGCCGCATCTACCCGCGCCAGCGTCTCCTCTTTGCCCAGCACCTCCATAACCTCGAACAGCGGCGGCGACACCTTGCTCCCCGTCACCGCCACCCTCAACACCATAAAGAGGTCGCCCGCCTTCATCCCCAACTCTTCTGCCAGCCCGCGCAACTCGTTCTCCCACTCCTCGTGCGCCCAGGGTTCCCGCATGCCCTCAAGCGTCTGCCTGGCCCTCCCTAGCGCCTCCTTAGCCGTCTCTCGCGTGCCCTTCTTCGGCACCAGCAATTCCGCGTCATAATCAGGCGGCGGCCCAAAGAGGAACTCCGTCAACTCCATAAACTCGCC
Source organism: Chloroflexia bacterium (assembly GCA_036399775.1). Classification (GTDB taxonomy): domain Bacteria; phylum Chloroflexota; class Chloroflexia; order QHBQ01; family JADMIH01; genus JADMIH01. Next base: position 39,840 of record DASWMJ010000003.1, read on the forward strand.
CAGGCGCGTCAGCCGGTCCTTTATCACCGGCACCACCTTCCGCACCCTCTCCTCATCCAACCCCCCCGGCAGGAAAGGCTGCAACCGCTCGTATAACGCCTCGTCACTCAGCATACGGATATACTTGCCGTTGATATTCGTCAGCTTCACAATGTCGAACACCGGCCCGCTCGTAGTCACCCGCTCGAACGTAAACTCCCGCTCTACGTCCTCATACGAGAAAATCTCCGGCGGCTCCGACCCATCCTCCCCCTTCGGCATGGACCAGCCCATGAGCGCGAGGAAGTTTATCATCGCTTCCGGCAAGAAGCCCTGCTCCTTGTACCACTTCAGCGACGTATTCTGCTTCCTCTTGGAAATCTTCGACCTGTCGGCGTTCCTCAGCAGGGGCATATGCGCGAACTTCGGCAGCTCCCACCCAAACGCCTGGTACAGCAGAACGTGCATAGGCGTGCTGCTGATCCACTCCTCGGCCCGCACTACGTGGCTGATCTCCATAAAGTGGTCATCCACCACCACCGCCAGGTGGTACACAGGCAGCCCATCCGACTTCAGCAACACCGCGTCGTCCAGCACCCTGTTCTCAAAAGAGATTTCGCCCCGTATCAGGTCGGTAAAGGTGGTCGTCCCCTCGTCCGGCATGCGAATACGCACCACATACGGCTTGCCCTCTTGCAGGTTGCGCTCGATCTCCTCCGGCGACAGCCGCAGGCAAGTGCGGTCGTAGTGGGTCGGCTCTTTGCGCGCCGTCTGCTCGCGCCGCATCTCGTCCAGCCGCTCCTTCGTGCAGAAGCACCTGTACGCCCGCCCGCCCTCTATCAACACCTCCGCCTGCTCCTTGTAGAGCGCCGAGCGTTGCGTCTGCACATACGGTCCGTACTCCCCGCCAAGCCCCGGCCCCTCGTCCGGCAGCAGACCCAGCCACCGCAGGCTCTCCAATATCTCCCCCACCGAGGTCTCGTTATACCGCGTCTGGTCCGTATCCTCTATCCTCAGTATGAACTGCCCGCCATGCCTGTGCGCGAACGCCCTGTTGAACAGCGCCATATAAGCCGTCCCCACGTGCGGGTCCCCCGTAGGCGACGGCGCAATCCTCAACCTAACCCTCTCACCCATAACTTCCCCCTGGACCGATTTCGAATTTCGAATTTCGGATTTCGAATTGCGAAAATTACGACTCGAACTTCTGCTTCATATGCTCGCAAAACGCCTTTATCTCCTCAGGCGGTACGGCTTCTTCCTCCGAAGCCTTCAGCATCGCGAATATCGCTGTGCCCTTCAACTCCGGCGGCAACCCTTTGTCTTTCGCCACCATATGCACATGTACGTGCCTGAAATGCTCGGCCTCCGCGAAGCACGCCATGTACTCCTTCTCGCACCCCATCTCCCCGTGCAGCAGCCGCGCCACCTTGCCCTGCAACTCCCCTAACTCCGCGAAATCCTCCCCGCTCAACTCGTGCAGCGCCTCGACGTGCCGCTTCAACACCAGCACCAGCCACCCCACCATCCTGCAAGGGTAAGCGTGCTCGACCAGCCAGAACTCCCCCTCGAAAATGGTAGGCCCAGGCGAAATCCGCCTCTCCCCCGAACTAGACCTGCAAGTGTAACATTCCATATAGCCAATAACTGTAAGCCACAACCGCCCCTCTTGACAACCCCCATTAAAGTCGTGTGGGCGGACCTACCTATCCGCCCAGCTTCAACTCCCTCCCTACTAACACAGGGTCGATCTGCCCTTGTTCTGTGCCGCCCACTATTTTTCGCCTTACCCCTTCCTTGCCAGAAGGTCCATAACCACTCCTAGGTTTCGCCTTACTGTTACGGTATCAGGATGCGCTTCACCTAGGAATTGGCGAAATAGCTGAAACGCTCGCTCCAAGTGCGCCTTAGCACCCTCAAGGTCCCCCAACTCCTGTAACAAACTACCCAAGTTGTTGACACGAATTGCTATGGTGGGGTGGTCAGGTCCAAATGCCGTCTCATCAATAGCTAATGCCCTCTCATAGTGCGCCTTAGCACCCTCAAGGTCCCCCAAATCCCACAAAACCCCACCTAGGTTGTTGACATCAATAGCTACGTCGGGGTGGTCAGGGCCAAACGCCGTCTCATCAATGGCCAGTGCCCTCTCATAGTGCGCCTTAGCACCCTCAAGGTCCCCCAAACTCTTCAAAACCATGCCAAGATTATTAGCACACGTAGCTACCTTAGGATGGTCGGGACCAAACGCCTTCTCATAAATAGATAATGCCCTTTCCAAATGAGCCTTAGCACCCTCAAGGTCCCTCAAACCCTTCAAAACCATGCCAAGATTATTGACATCCCCAGCCACAGTGGGGTGGTCATGACCAAAAGTCTTCTCATCAATAGCTAGTGCCCTCTTGCAGTATGCCCTAGCACCCTCAAGGTCTCTTAAATCCAACAAGACCGCACATAAGTTACTGACGCTAATAGCTACCTTTGGATGATCATGACCAAAAGTCTTCTCATCAATAGCTAGTGCCTGCTCGTAGTGAGCCTTAGCACCCTCAAGGTCTCCTAAATCCTTCAAAACCACGCCCAGACTGTTAAGCGTAGAGGTGAAGTTGAAATGCCCCACTCCATATACTTTGCGTATAATTAGCAAAGAGCGTTCGAGGGCATTCTTCGCTTCTACGTATTGAGCACGTCCTCCCAGATAATTGCCCACCTGATTTAGCAACCTCCCTGCACTCTCAGTAGCAACCTCAAGCAGCTCAATATGCCCGGTTGCACTCAATGCATGGGACAGCAAACGAGCGCATTCTGCCCATGTACGCACATTATCACTATCATATAGAAACCCCTTATCCACAACATCCACAGCCGCCTCAGCCCATATCTTGCTCTCACTTTCCTCCAACCCATCCCGCACTACCGCCTGTACCAGCCGGTGTACTGACAGACTGTCCTTTTCTATATCTACCTCAATCAACGAGTAGAGTCGCAACGCTCCAATTGCCTTGTTCATCTTTAGTTCGTCCCCAACTATCCCCCCTAATCTAGCAGGTAAATACTGCTCCCCTTCACTCAGCAACGAGCTTGGAATATCATCCGGCCCTAGGAATGCACACAACTTCAATAGGTCCACGCCATCAGGCGACTCTGCCACGACACGTTCTATCGCCAGACTCATTGTGGCACTTACAGTTTTCTTGTAATCCAAAGGCCCTTTTTCTTCAGCCCAAAGCTCCTTCCGCCTCGATAGAAATAAACTCAGGTACTTAGTTATCGTTACCTGAGTCGTCTCCATGTATGCTCCCGCTTGCGCCAATGCCAAGGGTAGGCAGCCTAGTTCCTCGGATAATTTCCTTGCATCTTCCTTGTCTTGTTGCTTGGTTCGCAGCATCAAAAACTCAATTGCTTCAAGAAGATCAAATACCGCTACGCGTATGGTGCTCGCAGACTCTCCCCAGTTTGGGTTGCGGGATGTTATTAGCACATGTCCATTCACTATACGCGGCAAATACTCAATGAGTTCCTCCTGCTTATTTGCATTATCGAAGATAAGCAACCAATCCTGCTCTCGTTCTAGCCAGTCCCGCACCGCCTCAACAATCACCTCTTGTTCTCTAGCGTTTGCCTCAGATAATCCTAACTTGCCTGCCAGCCCCGCATAGTCCGCCGCCAATGTCGCCACTTCCTCAGCACGCACCCACCATACAACATCATACTCCCCAGCATGGCGATAAGCATACTCGGTAGCAAGTTGTGTCTTCCCTACACCCCCAAGCCCATGTATAGCCTGCGTCAACGCAGCAGGTTGTCTGCTCATCAACGCTTCCTGTAACTTCCCAAGTAATTCTTCCCTACCCGTGAAATTTGGGTTGCGGCGGTGCGGCACGTTCCAAACGGGAGGCAAACCGGGATAGTGCGGCCGGTTTACCATCAAACGTGGTTGGGTCTTCATCATTGGAAACCCTGGTGCACTGATAGGCTTTCCTCTTCTAGACTTCACACCCTCAAGCAACGCCTGCAAAGCCATCGGCTCGTCTAGGTCCACGAGTTTAATGTGAACTATCTGATTCAGCAGCCCTTCCACTTTACACTCTCCCACCAGCACAGGTATAAGGGTGTGCCTATCACCTTCTGGATCCTTTGCGAAGGCCGCTGCCCACTCACGGCGCGTGAACTTTGCATTCAGATAATCATCAGATAGCACGGCAATCGTCCGTTCAGCTTCCCTGGTAGCCCTATCCATTTCTAGCACGAAGTCCGAGCCAGGTCGAAAATCCCACGCCTGAATAACAACCGAATATCCAGCCTCTTCCAACTGCCAGGCTATCCACTCCGCCCAACTACGGTCAGCCTTGTTATAACTGATAAAGAAGTCCTTCATTTAGCACCGCCCTCAGACGAAACACGTTCTACTTCATCATACGTGTCAGCAATTACTCGCATTATACCACCAACCATGCCGCATAGTTCACCCTGCCCGCGACCCCAACACAAAACCAGAGGGGCGCACTAACCAGCGCCCCTCCGATCTAATCCAACCCAAAACCCCAAAAACCTCAGCGTCTCAGCGCCTCTGCGGTTCAAACCAACACAAGACTTGGCGTCTTGGCGTCTTGGCGGTTAGCAACCAAAAACAACAAAAACCTTTGCGAACTTTGCGATCCTTCGCGTCTTTGCGGTTAGAAAATCAGAAAATCAACGCAGCCAGTCAGCCACCTCAGAGGGCAGGTTAGCGGTCAACCCACGCTTGATAGTGCATTCCGGCAGCGAATCGAGGAACGCCTGCCCGTACCGCTTCGACAGCACCCGCCTGTCCAGCACCGCCACCACGCCCCGGTCGGTGTGGCTCCTTATCAGCCGCCCGAAGCCCTGCTTGAACTTCAAAATCGCATATGGCACCGAGTATTGGTTGAACGGGTCGTCAAACCCCTCCGAGCGCGCCGCGAACACCGGGTCGCTGGGCACCGCGAACGGCAGCTTGGCAATCGCCAGCACCGACAGCGCGTCCCCCACCACGTCTATCCCCTCCCAGAACGACGACGTACCCAGCAGTACCGTGCGCGGGTTGTTCTTGAACCGCTCCAACAACTGCTTCCTCGACCCGTCAATATTATGCCCCAGCACCATAATCCCCGCGTCCTCGAGCGGCCTCTGTATCGCCCTGTACGTGGTCCGCACCGCGCTATGCGACGTAAAGAGCACGAGAGCGCGCCCCTGCGACGCCTTGCACATTTCCACCAGCGTCTGTTCAAGCTGCCTCTGGTAGCCCTGCGTGCCCGGCTCAGGCATGTCGGACGGCACGCAAATCAGCGCCGCCTTCTGGTAGTCGAACGGCGCGGAAAGCTGCAACTCCTTCGTGCTGTTCAGACCCAGCCTTTCGCATATGTACGAAAAATCGCTGTCCGTCGAGAGCGTAGCCGAGGTCAGCACCACCGTCCTCTTCGCCGAGAAGAGATACCTGTCGAGCAGCGGCCCCACGTGCAGGGGCGCGCACTTCAACGCTACGTCGCCCCCCTTCACCCGCGCCTCAAGCCAGTACACCGCCCCCTCGTCCGGGTTCGTCACAGCAGCGTTAGCGTTCGTCCGTATCTCATGCACGCCCGTCAAGTGGTTCCGCAGCTCTATTACAAGGTCGGAATAGGTCGCCCCTCCCGCGTCCGGCGGCACAACGGCAGAGTCCCAATCCGGCTCCCCCAGCATATTGCTGATGTTCAGAAGCCCCTCTTCCACCTGCTTGAGCTGCAACCCCAGGTTGTCCCACACGATCTCCACCTGCCCCCACGCGGGGTGCCGCCTCACCGACTCCGTTATCCTCTGCCGCAAATCGTACACGTTCTGCTCGTCCTGGTACACCTCAAGCACGCTTATCAGGTTGCCGAACAGGTCTATGGCCGAGTACTTCGCCTTCTCTATAGCGGGCCGCAGCTTGGATATAGCGTCATCCACAGCCCGCAACGCCTCGTGCGTGACCTTCGTCCCCTTCGACTTCCCCTCCCTTGCCTTGTTAAGCTCGGCGGCAAGCGCGGCCCTCAGCGCCGTCAGGAAGTCGTCCGACCTGAAATCCCCGCCCGGCGCGACGCTCAGCCCGTCCAGCAGCTTCATCATGCCGCGCCTGTCCACCGTGAAGCCCAGCGCGTCCGTCGCTTCCTCTTCCAGGTTGTGCGCCTCGTCAATAATCAGGTGGTTGTACTCCGGCAGCACGCCTCCGCCCATCGCCAGGTCCGCCAGCAGCAGCGAATGGTTCACCACGAGCACGTGCGCCGCCTGCGCCTGCCTCTTAGCCCTGTCGAAGAAGCACAGCCCTTTCTGCCTCACCCGGCACTCGTAAAGCGGGCACCCCTCCTCGCTCACGCTCAGGTGGCTCCACACGTCGTTCTCGTCGTTCAGCAGCAGCAGTTCGTTGCGGTCCCCCCGCTCCGTCCCAGGCAGCCATATCATCACCTTCACCATCACCCGCAACTGGTCCACCGAAGCCGGGGAGTTCCGCCTGAACTGGTACCACCGCCTCAAGCAAATATAGTTGCGCTTCCCCTTCATCAGCGACGACCTGAACGGCGGGAGCTTGAGTGCGGAATGCGGAGTGCGGAGTGCGGAATCTGTTTGTGCGGCTTTCTGCTTCTTTCCTGACCCCTGATCCCTGACCCCTGATCCCTTGCCTTCCAACACGGCATGCAGTAGAGGCAAATCTTTGTTGAAAAGCTGGTCTTGCAGGTTGATTGTGCTGGTGGACACAACCACTTTCTCGCCCGTGCGTAGCGCGTACAGGATGGCGGGGAGGAGGTAGCCTACGCTCTTGCCCGTGCCGGTGCCCGCCTCCACTACCAGGTGGTGCCCCTTGTTGAACGCGCTCGCCACCGCCTGCGCCATCTCCACTTGCTGGGGGCGGTACTCGTACTGCTCGAACGCCTGCGACATCGCGCCGCCCGGCTTCAATATCGCCTCTAGCTCGGTCAGGTCTATGGGGTACTTGCCCTCGTACCCTGTACCCTCCGGCTCATACGTATACCCGTCGTCCGGCCTCCGCAACAGCCCCACGTCAAGCTCCGCGTCCGAATGCCCCTTCGACGCAAGCTGCGACCGAATGGACGACCCCAGCCCCGACGAGAAAGCCGTGCGCGCCTTCTCATGCTCAAGCTCCTGAAACAGCAGGCGCAGGGGCCAATCGCTGCGTGCTGTGCTGCGGCTGATCTCGCTCACCACCTCGAGCGGCAGGTCCTCTATCCGCTCCCTCAGCGCCAGGAAGACCCGCATCGTAAGCTCCGCGTCCGCCAGCGCCCTGTGCGCCTGCCCCTCCTCAAGGTCCACCCCTAGCTTCTGCGCCACCGCCCGCAGGTTGTACACCGCCGCTTCGGGCACCAGCAGCGTGGCAAGCTCGAACGTGTCCCACTGCACGTTCTTCAGCCTCACCCCCGCCCGCGCCAGCATCGCCATGTCCAACTCCACCGACTGCCCGATAATAGGCGAATCCCCTACGAAGCGTATCAGGGCGGGCGCGACTTCCCCTATTTTCGGAGCGCGCGCCACGTCGCTGGTCTTTATGCCCGTAAGCTGCGTCACCTTGTAAGGCACCGGCTGCGAGGGGCGCACGTAACTCTCCCAACGGTCAACCACCTGGCCGTCCCGGAACTTCACTGCCCCTATCTCTATAACCTCGTCTCGCTCCGGGTGCATCCCCGTAGCCTCAAGGTCCAGCGCGATGTAGCTTCTTGACATGATTCGTATTGCGTATTGCGTAGTACGTATTGCTATTGCGCGAGGCTCTTACAGGCTTCAATGCCCACCATCAACAATTCCTGTACCCAAGCCCCTCACGCAATACGCAATACGAGTCAGTATCCTCTCTCCTTATCAACAAGGTTCCTCAGTGGGTCGCCTGCCAGGTAGCGGCGGAGGTTGTCGCAGAACAGGTCGGTGACGCGCCTCATATAGTGTGGGTTGCCCCCGGATACGTGCGGCGTTATGAGGACGTTGGGCATGTCCCACAGGGCGCTGCTTTCGGGTAGAGGCTCTTGCGTGAATACGTCCAGCGCCGCGCCTGCTATCTCGCCTTCCCGTAGCGCCTCGATGAGCGCTGGCTCGTCTACCAGAGCGCCCCGGCTGATGTTTACCAGGACAGCCGTGCTCTTCATCGCCTTGAGTTGGTCTCGGCCTATCATGCGCTCGCTCCTGGGCGTGCGAGGCGCGGCTATGACTACATAGTCGCTCTCGGCCAGGAGCGCGTCCAGGTCCTCTAAGGGGTAAAACCGCTCCACTGCCTCGAACCCGGCCTGCTGCTCGGCTATCGAGGCGCGCACCGCCACCACCCGCATCCCCAGCCCTTTGCACAGGGTACGGGCCCGCCTGGCGATGGGCCCGTACCCTACCAGGCATACCGTCTTGCCCGACGCCTCGTCCGGCTTATATCGCTCCCACGCATGCCGCGCCTGATTGCGCGTGGCTATGTGGAACCCCCGGCTGAAATAGAGGATCATCGCCACGATATGCTCGGAGATAGGTACTTCATGGACGCCGCTGGAGGTCGTCAGGAGCAGGTCGGGACGGAGGTTGAGCAACCCCTCCCGAAGCACCGTGTCCGACCCCGCGCTCGCTAACTGCACCCACTTCAAATGGGGGGCTTTATCCACCCACTCGACCGGGAAGCGGAACGTAAAGAGCACTTCGGCCTGCCCCAGCATCTGGTCCAGCTTGCTTTCATCGGGCGCGCTCTCACTCCCAGGCTCATAAGCTGCCAGTACCTCAACGGCGGAGTCCACGCCCTCTATCTCGCGCAGGTATTCAGCGTCCGCCTGGAGATTTACGAGAACGGGCACAACACGAGGCGCAGAGAGACCTGACGGCTCGCTATCCCGCGCAGCGTCATCACCTATGTTTGGCCGTACAGCCATCTGGGGAGCTTGGGACCTTTCTAGCCTGGCAACGATGAAACAAAATCAAGAGTGCGACCACACCTGACCACGCGACGCTCATTCTACACGAAAGCACGTGCTGGTGCAACATTGTAAGGTCGGGAGCGCGGCCCAACATGGCGGGTGATCCCAAGCAAGGGCGCGATAAATCACGCCCCTACGCCCTTCTGGAAGTGAGGGCGGACTTGCCTGTTTGCCTTACCCCTCTTATGTGCATGGTACGACAAAGGGAGTATCACCTCGTAAGCCAGGCGGCTGTTTCTTTTACCTTTTCCACATAGTACAATGGTATCGTTCCGGCAAACACTTACATTCGTTTGACTGGCAGGGGTTTCCTTGTGAGACACATCGCAGCCGCACTTATGCTATCCGCAATACTCGCGCCCGCCCTGGCACACGGCGTGCCACCCGCAAACCAGCCCGATGACGGGGCGGAAGTGCATCTCATCTTCGTTGGCGACCTGATGCTTGGCCGCTACGTGGGCAGGTCTGTGCGGACCTACGGCTACGATGCGCCCTTCACCAATGTCACATCCCTGCTATCCTCAGCCGACCTCGCTATCGGCAACCTGGAAGGCCCTATCGTGCCCCCAGGCCAGTTCAACATACCCAGGCCCTCCCCCAACGAGCTAAACCTGACGGGGGACTCTCGCTCGGCCCCCGCGCTCGCCCGCGCAGGCTTCGACCTCTTGTCGCTAGCCAACAATCATTCCTACGACTCCGGCCCTGCCGGCCTGCGGGCAACCGTCAAGGTGTTGAAAGACGCGGGCCTCGCGCCATTCGGCGAAGATAGCGGCATCGGCCAGCAAGCCGTTGTGCGGGAGGTTCGCGGCCTCAAGATAGCCTTCCTGGGGTACACCACCATCCTGAACAGGCCCGGCTCCGGCGTCAGCTATATCAACCCCGACGTCTCAGCCGACCTCAAGCACCTCTCGCGTGAGGTGGTGTCAGCCAGGAGCAGCGCGAGGGCGGACCTGGTTGTGGTCATGATGCACTGGGGCGCGGAATACACCGTTCAACCCGTAGGAGGGCAGCAGCGCATCGCTGAAGTAGCATCTAAGGCGGGCGCGGACCTCGTGGTGGGCGCTCACCCCCACGTCGCGCAGGGCATGGCGGTAAAGAACGACGGATGGCGTGAAACATTGGTCGCTTACTCGCTGGGCAACGCCCTCTTCGACCAGGAGGCACGCCTGGAAACCCGCCAGGGCCTCGCGCTCGACTGCATACTGGACCGTAAAGGTGTCAAGAGCGCGCGCCTTATCCCGCTTGAAACGAAGCGCACCGCCAAAGGCTATGTGATGCACGTCGCCGACGACGCCTCCGGCCAGCCCGCGCTCAAGAGGGCAGCTTTGAGCACGGCCCCCGATCTTCAGGCGCAGGCGATCTGGTCTGCCTCTCAACGGCAGCCGGGCATAGCCATCGTCTACAACAGGAAGGAAGCGCCCGGACGCCAATCATCCACAGAGAATATCGGCATGTCAGGCCCATCTCAAATAACCCTCAACGATGGCGGCCTGACCATAAAAGACACGTCGAACGCGCAACCTGTATGGTCAACGGGACCGTCCTGGCGAGTGACCGGCTATACGGTGGGCGACGCTAACGCGGATGGGCATACAGACCTTATATACACCCTCTTGAAGCGCCGCCTCACCTGGCAGCGGCCCGCATCGGGTGGAATGGATGTAGATATGGAAGGCGGGCCGGTCCTGCCCCACATCTACGTCAATACCTGGCGCAATGGAGAGATGCAACCTCTATGGCACGGCTCGCCGCGTCCGGCACCTGTTCTCGCGGTGGCCGTCGCCCCCATCGGCAAGGATGCCAAGCCGCTGCTGGCCGTCCTTGAGAGCAGCAACCCTGAGAAGGAACAGACCCCCGGCCAGATCCGCCTGTGGGAGTGGACCGGCGGCTTCGGCTACGAGCTTGTAGCCCCCATCGAAGGCACGTACTCCGAGATGTGGAGCGACGGCAAAGTCTTAATCTTCAAGTAACACGCAAGACGGACCACGCAACAGGTAATAAGCATCATCGAAGGAGGAACAGAATGATGAACAATCAACTCAGACACCGGCTACTCCCGCTCAGCCTGGGCGTTGTAATGCTGGTTAGCGCGGTGGGTTGCGACATGGGCAGTCCCACGCCCACTCCCCCCGCACCCAACCCGACCAACACCGTCTCCCAGGCCACAGCCACCTCAGAGGCTGGCGGCGAGGCAACCGCCGAGCCTACGAGTACCACAGAGGTAGTCAAAAGCACCCGAACCCCACAGGCAGGCGTAACCCCACAGGCAGGCGTGACGCCGGTAGAGCGATACACCGTGCAGTTCGCCGACTATAAGCTCCAGCCGTCGTCGGTCAACCCTGGTGTTGAGCCTTACAAGGTAGCGCCGGGCCTCGCCAATGTTGACAATGCTAGCGCCTTTGAGCTTTCCGATGGGATGAAGTCGCTCATCGAGAAGTATGCCTTTGGCGCGCAATTCCCCGCTGGCGACATACGGTACAAGCAGTTCTACAACCTGTACGAGGATGGACGCTACCAGGAGCAGCCGATGTTCGTCACCACCGACTCGGTGCTGCACGTCTACCACCTCATGTTCGACAAGATACTGCGCTCCACCGAGACCAACTACCTTATAGGCGACGTACGGAAACTGACCGACTCGCTGCTCAAGGCAACGCAGGCGCAGTACGACACCCTCAAGGGCACGCCGGGCGAGAACGCCGCGAAGCGCAACCTGGCCTACTTCGCCGTCGCAGCGCGCCTGCTCGACCCCAACGCGCCCATACCCGCGCCCGTTCAGAACGAGGTCAACCAGGAGCTAAAGCTGATTGACGAGCATGGCGGCCTCGCTGCATCTGCGGTCATGTCCATCGGCGGCGCTCGGTTTGAAGAGGACTACGGCCAGTACAAGCCACGCGGCCATTACACCCGCTCGGAAGAGCTTGAGCGTTACTTCCGCGCAATGATGTGGTACGGACGCATTACCTTTCGCTTGAAAGAGGCCGACGAGACGCGCTCGGCCCTCCTGATGACGCAGGCCCTCCAGACCGCCCAGACGGAGAGCGGCACGGCGGCTGGCGACATGTGGGCCAATATCTACGACCCTACCGCCTTCTTCGTAGGCACCTCCGACGACCTCACCTACCGCGACTACGCGCCCCTGATGGATCAGGCGTTCGGCCCCAACGCCGACGCTAAGTCCCTCAACAACGAGGCAGGGCTGGCCCGCTTCAACGAGCTTGCCAAGAGCCTGGCCGCGCCGCGCATCAACTCGATGGCGGTCTACATCTGGGAAGACAAAGAGGCGGTCACGAAGGGCCTGCGCATGATGGGCCAGCGCTTCACGCTCGATGAATACGTTTTCGGCCAGCTAATCTGGCGCAACGTGGGCGAGAGTGTTGATAATGCTCGCTGGCTCCCCAAGGGGCTAGACGTGCCCGCCGCCCTCGGCTCCCAGGAAGCCTATACCATCCTACAGGAGATGGGCGAAACGAAGTGGAAGAACTACGATACGCAATTGGAAAAGGTGCGCGGCGAGATAAAGAACCTCCCCGGCTCGCAGTGGACCGAGAACCTCTACTGGTCGTGGCTCTACACCTTCCGCCCGCTCCTCGTGGAAAAAGCCCCCGATAGCGGCTACCCCAGCTTCATGACCAACCAGGCGTGGACCCGCAAGAACCTCAACACGGTGCTTGGTAGCTGGACCGAGTTGAAGCACGATACCCTGCTCTACGCCAAGCAGGTGATGGCCGAGATGGGTGGCGGGCCGCCAAAGATGCCCAAGGGTTACGTCGAGCCGGAGCCGGAATTCTACGCACGCGTGGCCGCCCTCGTCGGCATGACCCGCGACGGCCTGTTGTCGAGGGGTCTGCTGGAGAAGAGCGAGGATAAGTTCGCCAGGACCGACTACAACGCCCTCAACGACCTCGAAAATCTGGCCCTCGACCTCAAGCGCATCAGCGAGAAGGAGCTTGAGGGCACCGCGCTCACAAACGAAGAGTACCAGCTTATCCAGTACTATGGTGGCCGCCTCGAAAATATCACCCTGGCAGCCGCCGACCCGGATGAAGGCGAAGGACGCGGCACCATCAACGACCAGGACGCCGCGGTGGTCGCGGATGTGGCTACGGGGTATGACTCGGCCCTTGAAGAGGGTACGGGCCGTATCATGGAGCTATACGTGGTGGTGCCCGTAGAAGGCAAGCTGGTGGTAGCGCGTGGCGGCATCTACAGCCAGTACGAGTTCGTCCAGCCCTCCGGCAACCGCCTTACGGACGAGCAGTGGCGGCAGCGCCTCGACAATGGCCAGGCACCTGAGCTTGGGGAGTGGAAGACGTTCGTATCGAAGTAGAACGTAAAACGTGAAACGTGAAACGTGAAACGTAAGGGCATCTCGGCAACCTTACAGTCCACGTTTCACGTTTTACGTTTCACGAGGAGGCGTATGGCATTCCCCTCATTGACACCTGTGCAGGTGGACTCTGTCTACTATACGGGGCTGCTCAACAAGCGGTGGTGCTCCTACTTGCTGGCGGATGAGCCTGAGAGGGTGGTGCTGGCGCGTGCTAACGGCTCGTCCTTGTGGAGTGGGAAAGGGCATTACTGGATGCCGCCCGGCATCTCCATAGAGTTCTACCCGCGTGAGGAGTGGTTCAACATGGCCTGTTTCCTGGGGAGTGACGGCACATTTCAAGGGTACTACATGAATATCGCGCTCCCACCTGTGTTACGCGAGGGTGCGCTTACCTTCACGGACCTTGACCTCGACCTCATCGTGAATTCCGACCTATCATATGTTATTGACGACGAAGACGAGTTCCTGGACCACTGTGACCTCTGGGCCTATCCACCCGATCTATGCGAGCGCGCCCGCGCCACTCTGAATAGCCTCATAGCGCGAATAGAGCGCCACGATCCTATCTTTGACGAGTGGAAGCACTATTGCTCTCTGCTCCCGAAGGAGCTTGTATCGGGCAACACCTGGGCGTTGATCCCACCTTCCGATTAGTGCTCTCGGGCAAAGTCAAGATCGCGGAAGAAAATCGCGTAGGGCAGCGTTGAATTCGCCCGGGTTCTCCATCATGGGCATGTGCCCCACGCCTTCTATGATGGTCAACTTCCTGCGCGACTTGGGAACTCGCGCCGCCATCCCTCCCGCTTCGGTAGAGGGTATAACCGCGTCCTCGTTCCCGGCTATTGCCAGCACAGGCACTTTGATGCGGCGCAGAACGCTTGCCCTGCCCGGCCTTGCCGCCATCGAGTGCAAGGCTCTTATTATCGCGTCGTTGCTCTGCTGCATCATGATGTCGCGCAGCCTGTCGGCCAGCCCTGGGTCGCGGCCCACCGTGCCCGCCGCGAAGAGCTTGGTCAGCATGGCAACCACCACCGCGAGGGGGCCGCGCATACGCACGTCCTCGGCCAGCCTGCGCCGATTCTCCTTTGCGACTTTGGTGTCAGGCCCAGGCCGCGTGCTAATCAGCACCAACCCGGCCAGCATGTCGGCATATTGCCGGGCGAACTCTAGCGCCACGTAGCCGCCCATTGAGTGCCCCGCAAGCACTATCTTCCTTTCAAGACCCATCTCCCTGACCCACGATGCTATGGCGTCTGCATAGGAGTCGATGCTGGGGGCCACGCTCATTGGCAGGGGCGCTGATTGTCCGAAGCCCGGCAGGTCGATCGCGTAGACGCGGGCTATATCCGCCAGCCCGTCCACCTGCTCTTTCCATATGCGCTTGTCGAACGGGAACCCATGCACCAACACCAGCGTCGGCCCGTCGCCCTTGACCACATATTTTATCCCGGTGGTATCCATTACCCGCACCTCCGTGGGAAGTTGGAAATTAGACGTTAGAAGTTAGAAGTTAGAAGTTAGAAGTTAGAAGTTAGAAGTTAGAAATCAGAAATCAGAAGCTAGAAAATGCGTAGCTGATGCAAAGTATGTACTATGCCCGATGAGAGCGAACCCACTGCCCCCTGTCATTCTGAGCGAAGAATCTCGTCCCTCGCGTATCCTCTTGCCCGATGAAGCCTAAATGAGCATCTATGCGAGGAGCGAGATTCTTCGCTCAGAATGACACGGTTTGACCTGGTATCTGCTCATTTTAGATGCGTTTGCACCTCTATATCCGGCGCTTTGGCTTGTCTGTCGTAGCACCATGCAGTAGTATACACCAGGATGTGATGCTTGATGTGTTAGACGCTATTTTCGTCTGTGGACTTCCTATGAAAAGCCCTCCGAATCTGCGTGGCGTGATGCTCGTTCTCCTGGCGGCTGCGCTCTGGGGCACCCTGGGCACTATCTATACGCTGGGTACCGAGGGGTATGATTTGACGCCGGTGACGGTTGTCTTCTGGCGGGCGGCGCTGGCTAGCATCGTCCTGGGGGTCGTGCTGGGCGGTGTGCTGCCTGTGTTCGGCAAGGGGTGGAGGCAATTGCGCGTGCAGCGGGCCGATCTCCTGTTGTTCGCCACCTTCGGCTTGCTGGGTGTCACGGCTTTCTACTTGCTCTATATCTATGCGGTGGTGCTGGTGGGGGTAGCGGTCGCCGTCGTGCTGCTCTACACCGCGCCGATAATCGTGGCGGTCATGGCTTGGCGCTGGCTGGGCGAGAGCTTCGGCCCGCGCAAGGTGGTTACCCTGGCCCTGACCTTCGCAGGGTGCGCGCTGGTGGCCCGCGCCTACGACCCGGAGCGGCTACAGGTGAGCGTCGTAGGCATCCTGTGCGGGCTCGGCTCGGCCTTCACCTACGCCCTCTACAGCATCCTGGGCAAGGTATCCTTGCGGCGCGGCTACCCCATCGCGACCATGAGCTTCTACGTTTATACGATAGGGGCTGCGGGCCTGCTGGCGGCTGCCCTCGTGGGCGACCCGGCGCAACTCTTCTCTATGGGGGCTAACTTTGAGGCATGGGGCCTCCTCCTTGTGCTCGCCATCGCGCAGACCCTGGGCGCGCTGGCCGCCTACACCGCCGGGCTGCGCTACCTTGAGGCGGGCGTGGCAAGCATCCTCGCCACATTTGAGCCTGTGGTGGCTACCGTGCTGGCCTTCACTATCTTGCACGAGACGATAGAGTGGCCGCAGATGGTGGGAGGCGCGTGCATACTGGTCGCGGTCATCGTGCTACAGGCGCGTTTGCGGCTGCGAGCCAGGGGGCGAAGCGCGCCGGCAGCCACGCGGTAGAGGCTGTGTAACTTGTCAACGTATTCTTATCATCCTGCAATCCGTATAATCATATAAGAAGGAGAAGCGCCAAATGCTCGCTAGAAGCACTCTGCGAACTTTCCGACTCGCGATCTCTGTTCTCGCCTTGGCGTTGGTATTAACCAGCCTGGCGCTTTCCTCGTGGCGGGCGGAGGCGCAGGCACGTAGAGCTGTGGACCCGCCGCCTGTACGCGCCCTGGAGGCAGTCAAAGGTCAGATCAGGCAGGGTGGCAGGTCCCTCACATTTTCCAGTTACCTGGGAAGCAGCGAGGGCGATTTTGCGCGTGGGGTGGCCGTTGATGGGGCGGGGAACATATACGTGGTCGGCTATACCGGCTCCGCGAACTTCCCGGTGTTAAATGCCATGCAGGGCACCCTGGGTGGCGCTGTTGATGCCTTCGTTTCCAAGATAAGCCCGGATGGCTCCAAGTTCATTTATTCGACCTTCCTGGGGGGTGCTTCTCAGGACAGGGCGTTCGGCATCGCGGTTGATGCCCAGGGGAACGCCTACGTGACGGGTTGGACCGGCTCTACTAACTTCCCTGTGACGGCAGGGGTATTCCAGCCTGCTATCGCCGGTGGGAGCGACGCCTTTATCACCAAGCTCAGCCCGACAGGCGCGCTAGTTTACTCAACTTACCTGGGAGGCAGCCCCGTTGACGGCCACCCAGGCGATAGTGGGTTGGGGATTGCCGTTGACGGCGAGGGTAAGGTCTACGTGACCGGGGAGACGGCGGCGCTCGACTTCCCCACCCGGAACGCGTTCCAACCGGCCTTCGGCGGCGGGGATAGTGACCTATTTGTGGCCCAGTTGAACTCTACCGCTACTGAGCTGCTTTATTCAACCTACCTGGGTGGCGGGGGCGACAACATCAACCACGAGTCGGGAGAGGGGATCGCCGTAGACCCTGCCGGTAATATGTACGTGGTGGGGACGACTACGGTGGGCGACTTCCCGACGGTCAATGCCTTCCAGCCCGAATACGGAGGGGGAGAAGGGGATGCGGTTGTCGCCAAGCTGAACCCTTCGGGAGTGCCCATTTATTCGACCTTCCTGGGCGGCGACGATACGCTGGGCGACTTTGGCTACTCTATAGAGGCAGATGCTGAGGGTAACGCATACGTGGCGGGACTGACCTCGGCGGATGATTTTCCGGTCGTGAACGCCTTCCAGTCTGAGTATGGTGGCAGTTACGACGCCTATATTACAAAGTTCAATCCGGCTGGCTCGGCTTTGATCTATTCAACCTACCTGGGAGGCCCGCAAGCCGAAGGCTCGTTTGCCCACCTGGGGCTTGACGTGGACGGCGCGGGGCAGGCTTACGTGTCAACCACCACCGAGTCGGCCAGTTTTCCAGTAGTCAATCCCGTCCAGGCGACTATGCGCGGCAACCGGGACATATTCGCGTCGCAACTGAGCAGCACAGGCTCTTCGCTGCTCTTCTCCACGTTCCTGGGTGGGGCGACCGGCGGCTTCGGACAGGACGATGGCTATGACGTTGCCGTTGGGCCATCGGGCAGCATCTACCTGGCGGGCGACACATTCGCCAGCGACTTCCCCACTGTCAACCCGCTTCAGGGCACCTTTGGCGGCGCGGTGGACGCGGTGGTCGCCATGATAAGCGGCGATGCGGCAGGCGCGACCCCCAGCCCGACCTCGCAAGCCACGCCCACTTCCACACCTGTACAGCAGACGGCTACCCTCACAGCCACGCCAGTATCGCCCTCCGCAACGCCGGGCACAGTGACGACTACGCCCGTTGCGCCTTCGCCCACATCGCAGGTTCCCTCTTCTACGCCTACGCCCCCAGTTGTGGCTACGGTGGCGGGCACGGCAACTGTAAGCTCAACACCCACTATCTGCGCTGTCTCTTTCACCGACGTGCCTGCGGGGAGCACTTTCTATCCATATGTGCGCTGTCTCGCTTGCCGGGGGATACTCGGCGGCTACTCGGATGGGACGTTTCGCCCCAATAACGACATTACTCGCGGGCAGTTGTCCAAGATCGTGTCTAACGCGGCGGGGTTTGGCGAGCCTGTGGGCGGGCAGAGGTTTGAGGATGTGACGCCCTCCAATACCTTCTACCTGTACGTGGAGAGGATGGCTGGCAGAGGCATCATCGGTGGGTACAACTGTGGTGGGGCGGGGGAGCCTTGCGGGGCGGATAATAAGCCTTACTTCCGGCCAAATGCTGACGCCACCAGGGGCCAAATCTCGAAGATAGTGTCTAATGCGGCGGGGTTCAATGAGCCTGTGGGCGGGCAGAGGTTTGAGGACGTGCCGCCGGGCAGCGCGTTCTACGAGTGGATAGAGCGCCTGGCTGCGCGCAACATCATAGGTGGCTATGCATGCGGTGGGGCAGGAGAGCCTTGCGGCGCGGGGGATAGGCCGTACTTCAGGCCGAACGCTAACGCTACCAGGGGGCAGGTGTCGAAGATTGTCAGCAACGCTTTGTTGCCTTGTGGGGAGTGATGGTTTTGAGTTTTGAGTTTTGAGTTTTGAGTTATTCATTGAGGTTAGTGGGAGGGGCGCTGGTTAGTGCGCCCCTCTTTTTGTTTGGTTTGTGTTGGGTCGCGGGCAGGGTGATAGCCTAAGCACGCTGTTTGTTGCAGATGCTTGCCCCTGCCAACGCAACTGGTTGGACCGATAAGAAATCAGAAGTTAGAAACTAGAAATTAGATTTCTGAGTTGTTGGCTTGTGAGTTCTTATCTTGTATGGGTGCGTGGTCCGGTGGCCTTCGGCACTTGTTCGGGTGCTGTGGGGCATGGGGCCACTATGGGTTTTGTACTGAGCGGTGAGGCTCGGTACGGAATGGCTCCTTGTGGGAGCTGGGAGGATGACGATCAATCCTTGTGGCAGGGACACCAGCGAGACCCTTTCCCTGAGAATTACTAATTACGAATTGCTAATTACGAATTAGGGTGGCTCCCAGGGTTTGTGACTGCTGTTGCGCTACAGTAGTCGGAAACATGCTTCTATATACTTAATCCCTTTTGGGAGGTAAAACGGGACATGTTTTGGGGATGAATATGGGGGAGTTTTGCACATTTTAGGGAGTGGTGAACCAGTACAGTGTGTGGTGCTGGTATAATCGAGTTGTTGATGATTTGATGGGTTAGCTTTAGTTGGGTTGTTGTCATGGTGGTTTGGGCAGTGGTAGTGGCGAGAGTGTGCTAGAGGGGAGTGTGATAATGGGCCGAGCGTCAAGGTCTAAGGAACCTACGGAGATATTCATTTCGTATGCTCATGAGGATGAGAAGCTTCGGAAGGAGTTGGAGAAGCACCTGAGCATACTGACAAGGCGGAAGATGATTATCGTGTGGCAGGACCGCAAGATCGTACCAGGGCACAATTGGAAGAAGGAGATTGACGAGAAACTGAACACGGCGAAGGTGATACTGCTGTTGGTAAGCTCTGATTTCCTTGCCTCGGACTACTGTTATGGGATCGAGATGAAAAGGGCTTTGCAGAGGGATAAGGCTAAAGAGGCGCGTGTCATACCTGTTATCTTGCGAGATGTCTATTGGAAAGAAGCGCCATTTGGGAAGCTGCAAGCTCTGCCTACTGATGCCAGAGCGATAACGAGTTGGGAAAACAGGACAGCGCCTTCAAAAATGTGGCCGAAGGTATTGTGAAAGTTATTAAGGAGATACAGGCGAAACCACCAGCAGGCGCACCGCAATCTACGGGTACTAAGTCGTCAGGTCGGGGTAAAGTATCGGGCCAGCCGCGCATTTGGAATGTGCCGCACCGCCGCAATCCCAATTTCACTGGTAGGGAAGAGTTGCTTGCGGAGTTGCGGAAGGAATTGACATCTGGGAAGCGTGCCGCGCTGACGCAGGCTATATTTGGGCTGGGAGGCGTGGGCAAGACGCAGCTTGCTACCGAGTACGCTTATCGCCATGCTGGGGATTACGACGTTGTGTGGTGGGTGCGGTCGGAGGAAGCGGCGACGCTGGCGGCGGATTATGCGGGGCTGGCGGGGAGGTTGGGACTGCCAGAGGCGAACGCTAGACAGCAAGAGGTGATTGTTGAGGCGGTGCGGAACTGGCTGGAAGGGCACCCGCGCTGGCTGCTTGTGTTTGACAACGCTAACAGGCCGGAAGATGTCAACAAGTATCTACCAGGGGTTGTGAAAGGGCATGTGATTATTACGTCTCGCAACCCTATTTGGGGAGAGATTGCTAGTCCTCTGCAAGTGAAGGTGCTCGAACCGGATAAAGGGGCCGAGTTTCTCCTGAGCAGGACCAGGCAAGAGGACGAGGCGAGCGCGAGGAAACTATCGGAGGAGCTAGGAGGGCTGCCGTTGGCGCTGGCGCAGGCAGGAGCTTACATTGAGGCGAACGGGGTGACGATAGCTCATTACCTGGAGTTGTTTCAATTGAGGCGAGAAGAACTTTGGGCTGATGAAAGAGGACCGCTTGGCTATGAGAGGACGGTAAGTGCCACATTAAGCCTGGCTATAAAACCAGTTGAGGCAGAGGCTCCTGCGGGCGTGGACCTGTTGAAGTTGTGTGCGTTCCTGGGGCCGGACGATATACCGCGCTCGTTGCTGAGTGATGGGAAAGAGTATCTGCCTGAGCAGCTAGGGGAGACGGTTGCCGACGAACTGAAGATGAATAGGGCAATCGAAGCGTTGCGGCACTACTCTTTGGTTGAGGTAGATATGGATAAGAGTAGTCTGTCAGCACACCGTCTGATGCAGGCGGTGGTGAGGGATGGGCTGGAAGAAGATGAGAGCAAGATGTGGGCTGAAGCGGCTGTAGATGTTGTGAATGAGGCATTTCCAATTCAAAGCAATAATGTGCGTACATGGGCAGAATGTACTCGTTTGCTGCCTCATGTATTGTCTGCGACAAGTCATATTGAGAAATTGGGGGTTTCGAAGGGAAATGCTGGGAGGGTATTAAATCAGGTGAGCGGTTATCTGAAAGGACGTGCTCAATACTTAGAAGCGAAAAATGTTCTCGAACGAGCTTTGTCAATTGCGAGCGAAGTCTATGGACTGGAGCACTCCAATTTTGCCGCTGTACTTAGCAACCTAGGTGCGGTTATGAGGTTGTTGGGGGACCTTGAGGGTGCTAAAGCGCACTTGGAGCGAGCACTGGCTATTGATGAGAATGTGCTTGGCCCCAACCACCCTAGCGTAGCTATTGATGTCGACAATCTGGGCATGGTGTTGCAGGCTTTAGGGGACCTTGAGGGTGCTAAGGCGCACTTGGAGCGGGCACTAGCTATCAGTGAGAAGGCGCTCGGCCCCAACCCCACCCCAGTGTAGCTATTCGCATCAATAACCTGGGCTTAGTGTTGCAAGAGCTGGGGGACCTTGAGGGTGCTAAGGCGCTCTACGAGAGAGCACTGGCCATTGGTGATAGAGTGCTTGATCCCGACCACCTTAATATAGCTGTTTATGCGGGCAACTTGGGAAGGAACTTACAGGAGTTGGGGGACCTTGAAGGTGCTAAGGCGCAGGTTGAGCGGGCACTTTGGACCTTTCGTCAATTCCTAGGTGAGGAGCATCCCTATACTGTAAGAGCGATACGGGACTTAGAAGGGATTGTGTACCTTCTCGCTAAGAGGGCTTCGATTGGAGAGTAGAGAAGCGGTTCGTATAGGATAAGGTATACGAGTATTGGAGGAGGCGTAAGGGTTGATGCCCAGTACGCCTTCTCTATCTATAAAGCGTGTTTGTGCCTGCTATTGTATAGGAGCAAGAGTCCTTGCGTTCGCGCCTTAATCCCCTTGCTCCTTCCGCGTATAGAGGTATTGGAGGGGGAGCCAGTCGTAGTCGAAGAGTTCTTCGGGCTTGAAGAAGCGGGGGACTTCGTTGGCGGCGGTCTCAAGGGAGTCGGAGGCGTGGACGAGGTTGGCCTGGATGCTCATGCCGAAGTCGCCCCGGATGGTGCCTGGGTCGGCTTCGCGGGAGAGGGTCTTGCCGCAGAGGAGGCGCACGGCGGCTACGGCGTCCACACCCTCCCAGCAGGTGGCGATCACGGGCGCGCGCATCATGAATTGCTTGATCTCGCCGAAGAAGGGGAGGTGGCTGAGGTGGGAGTAGTGCTCGTCGAGGAGGGCGTCTTGCAGGGTCATCATTTTCATGCCGACCAGCTTGAGGCCCTTGCGCTCGAAGCGGGCGGTTATCTCTCCAATCAGTCCGCGCTGCAAGGCGTCAGGCTTGAGCAGCACCAGGGTTCTTTCCATCGTTGGGGTCTCTCCTAGTCGTTGGGTGTTGTGGGCATACGGCGGGATTATACCATAATTTTGAATTCTGAATTTTGAATTTTGAATTTTGAATTGGCTATATCCGCTTTCGCGCATTATATTGCGTATTACCAACATCTACATGCCTTCAGTACCTATTGGCTTATTCCACATGCTCCACTTTTGACCGGCGTGTGCTATCATACAAACGTGACCGGAGCGTGAAGCGTTTAGCAGACGCTTTACGTACATCCCTTGTGACGTACTTACAAACTGCTGAAACGCCGTCTATGGTAAGCGTGAGAAAACCTATAACCACAGCCACGCCCACCAGGGGGCAGTGGTGCAACCTGTGCGGCTGCCGGCTCACGCGCAGTACAACGCGCGGCCTTTCCGCCATCCCCTCTACGCTCGATTCGGCATTCCGCACTCCGCATTCCGCAATTGAATGGTTGGAGGCGAGTGGTAGAGGCTCTACGTGGTCGCTCTGCATCAAGTGTTACCAGGAGCGTCTGCGCTGCGCTACCTGCGGGTTGCACGTCGGTATGCAGGTGATTATGCTCGAAGGGGAGGCACGCGTTTACTGCCGCTACTGCTTCGAGCAGCGCCCTCGTTGCGACACCTGTAGCCGCCCGGTGGGGGCGCACTATTGGAGCAGGCGCGATGGGCGAAAGCTGTGCGACAGGTGCCAGTCCACCGCCGTGTCGGACCTCGCCCACGCTCACACCCTCTACAGGCGCGTGCGCGCCTCCCTTGCCCGGCGGTTGGGCCTCTCGCTGCGCCAACCATGCCAGTTGAAGCTGGTCAGCCGCCGCCAGCTACACCAGTTGATAGACAAGTCCTCTCTATACCACCTCGACGCCGACAGCCGGGGCCGCTGCTTCGGTTTGTTCATCCGCGAAGGCCACCACCGGGGCATATTCGTTGAATATGGCCTGCCTCAGATCGTCCTCCTCGAAGTGCTCGCCCACGAGTACGCCCACGCCTGGCAGAGCGAGAACTGCGTGACAAGCCCCTCCCCCGAAGTCCAGGAAGGTTTCGCCGAGTGGGTAGCCTACAAGCTCCTCGAAAGCTGGGGCTGCCGCCGCCGCTCAGACCGCATGCTCCGCCGCGACGACGTGTACGGGCGTGGCCTCAAGCTGATGCTCCAATGGGAATCCCAGGGCGGCCCGGCCAACGTCTTCCGCATGGTAAGCCAACCGTCGTAATGCGGAATGCGGAGTGCGGAATGCGGAAGAGCGAAACTCCAAATGAATTTCAGTGATATAATGTAGATGGTACTAATCATCCATAATCACGCCGCACGCTCCACCCATCATCATTATTTCCGAATTCCGCACTCCGCATTCCGCATTTGGAAGGGGAACTGCATGGCAAACGAAGTTGCTTTGAATTGCATGCTCAACACTGCTGTCGTACCCGCTGCTGCTGAGCCGAGGTTGGTTTATCTGCTGGTGGATGTGAAGCCTGGGTCGGAGGCCGCGCCGTTGCAGGCACCCGTCAATATCGCGGTGATACTTGATGTAAGCGAGTCGATGCGGCTGCCTGTGTTGAGCCAGGAGCAGTTTCAGGAGCTATCCAGGCTGGGGGAAGTGAGCCGGACTACCTCGGATGGCGTGCCCGTCTGGACCTTCCGCTCGATCCCTGAGCATATACGCAGGCAGGCACCATCCAACGTCGAAGCGGTGCAGGCGGCCATCGCGCAGGCCGCGCGCCATTTCGAGGCCCACGACCGCGTCTCCCTGGTGGCTTTCGCTGATCGGGCTGAGGTCTTGCTGCGCGGGGTGTCCGGCTCGGATTCTAAACAAGTGCTTGAAGCGATTGCGGCGCTCGGCTCCGCGCAATTGGGCGACAACACGGAGATCAGCGCGGGCCTTGAAGCGGGATTGACGGAGATATATCGCGGGCAGACCGCAGGCATGGTCAATCGTGCACTCATCCTGACGGACGGTTTCACCCGCGACCCGAAGAAGGTGCTATCTCTCGCCAAAGGCGCGCGCAACGTGGGCATCGCGGTCAGTACGCTGGGCATAGGGAGCGAGTTCAACGAGAAGTTGCTAGTCGAAGTGGCCGACGCCAGCCTCGGCAACGCCTACTTCGCCCGCACTCCCCAGGAGATACCGCCCGCGTTTGGCCAGGAGCTTGCGGCTGTGCAGGCAGTCACATTGCGCGACGTGCAGGTGGACTTGAAGCTGAGCGCGGGGGTGGAGTTGCGCCGGGCTTACCGGGTGCGCCCCGCCATCTCGGTAGCCAACGATGCACGCAAGGGGGGGCGCGATAAGTCAATCCCACTGGGCGACCTCGATCCGGCTAATCCGCCTGCCCTCCTGGCTGAATTGCTCGTGCCCACACAGCAGGGCGGCACTTTCAGGGTGGCTCAGGTTTCCACCACACACGCGGGCGCGAACGGTGAGAGATTGGGGGGCGCTACTTCCGACGTGGTGCTCAAGTATTCTATGTCCAAGGCCCGCGAAGAGGCGAACCCCGTCGTGATGAACACGGTTGAGCGGGTGATGGCATACGTTCTGCAAACCAGGGCATTGGACGACATGGCGCTGGGCAATACAGCCGCCGCCACCCAGAAGCTGCGCGCCGCCGCTACTCGCCTCCTCAGCGTGGGAGAAGCCAATCTTGCCGAGGCCGTCGAAGCCGAGGCCGCCCGCGTAGAGCAAAGCGGCCAGGTCTCGCCCGAAAACGCCAAAGAGCTACGCTATGCCACTCGCAAGCTGACACAGCGGCTTGAGGCGTGAAGCGTATTGCGTATTGCGTATTACGTAACGAATGGTGCTAGTAGAGAATTGACAAAAACATAGGGTTCTCGGAAGCTGTTGTTGTCAAGACCACAGCCAAAGGAGAAGCCCTATGTCTACCCTCGATTTTATCACAGAACTG
>DASWMJ010000004.1:0-26677 GCA_036399775.1 Chloroflexia bacterium
GGCCGATCTCGACCAGTTTATCGCGGACGGGATCGAAGCCCAGCAAGCATTGTGTCGAAAAGGCGCAATTTCAGAGTAGTTTGCGCCTTTTCGACACAAAACGGCGCGGAACCTGGGGGAATTACGCACGAAACCGGCCATCAGAAGGTTGCCTGTGTCACTTTCACGCCTTTGCGCATCCTTAACACGTTAAATAAGCACTTAATTTAACCATTTAAAAGATTCCGGTCTTAAATGACTCTTTAATATTAGTTAAAGAAGCGCAAAGGCGTGAAAGTGACACAGCTCATTCAAATGTTCTATTTTCGTGCGTAATTTTTGCCCTGTTTTGGCATTTTGTGCCAGAAGTGCGCATTTGCAATCGAAATGGCGCGTTTTTGGCACAAGGAAAGTCTCGAGGGCGAATTCGGGGTGAAATTTTTGGCGCAATTTGTTTGAGGCTAAACCACCACCCCGGGCGCGCGCAGCCACGAAAAAGGGGGGCCAAGAGAGTTTCCGCGCCACTTCGACACGGTTCGCGCGTCTCGCAACTCTCCGCATCTCTGCTCCCCTGCTCGTGTCCGGCTGTGGATAAATTAATCTATATGTGAAGGGAGAAATGGTATGGAAGTAACAACAGTGGAAGAAGTGAAGCGTAACGGAGGCTTCGGCAGCAACCATGTCTACATAGGGCGCTCCCCCAACTACGGGGGAACAGGGGTGCTCGGCAATGACTGGACCCACAAGCCCCTCAAGTGGAGCATGGCAAAGTACCATGTTGCCACCGTAGAGGAGGCAATCGCCCACTACCGCGTGTGGCTGCACTTCCGCATACAGCTGCAGGATGATGAGCAGGTGCTGCGGGCGCTGGCAGGGATAGGCCCAAGGTCGATCTTGGTTTGCCACTGCAAGCCTGGGCCCTGCCACGGAGACGTGATTGTCAAGGCGATAGAGCACCTTGAGGAGACAAAGCCCCAGTGGTGGGTAGCACTAAGGGAGGAGGAGCTGCACATAGCGAAGTAGCGTAACATGACATGGTCCAGGGGAGAGGGCTTCTGTTAGTTCTCTTCCCTTGTCGTGTCCAGGAATGGACGAATTAATCACTCTACGAAAGGAGGAAAACACGATGCCCCACTCATTCGTGTACGCAGAGCCCGTGCCGCTTTATATCCACAAGCGACGCCCGGCGATCCGGCATTACAGGTAGCACATCTTCAACTTTTACATGGTACGCGGGGAGAGAGCTTTGGCATTTTCTCTCCCCTTCTTTTGTCCGCTTGTGGACGAATTAATCTCTTTACCACTCTAGGAGGTATCTCACCATGGCAACCACAGTATTATCACAGACAGAGCAGTACCTGGACATCGTAAAGGACACCCCCATCGGCGAGCAGCAAGCAGCCCCCACTGGCCGTTTCCTCAAACCGGTGGCACGCTATACCCCCAACTCTGCCCTCAAGGGTGAAGTGCAGATCGGCAGGCAGGAGGATGGCAGTTACAACCCGCTAGCCGTCATGGGCACCGACATGGAGGGGTTGTACGAATGGCGTGCCAAGCGCCAGGCCCATGCCATGCGCATCCTCAAGGATCGCCAGGCGCAGGCGGAGCTCGTCCGGCTGGCCAGGCTGAAGATGGAGGGCAACGAGCAGCGCATAGTGTGCAACCAGTGCGTCGACCAGAACGGCGTGCTGAACTGCACCTGGCACTCAAGCGTGGTGGCCACCTTAGTCAACAGTTTCGAGTCGATCCTCGTCATCGCAGCCGAGACGGCCTAGCAGGAAGTAGAGGGAGCCTTCTTCGGAGGGTTCCCTCTTTTTTCATGGCTTGAGACTTAATCCTGGGTATCCACGCGCATCAGCAGCTTTGTATCCCCAACAGGCACCCCCACGGTGCCCAACAGGGTTTCCAATCAGCACTCGCACCCCGGGTTTCCAACCTACCCCTCGTTGCAATCCCATAAGTTACACTCTCAGACTCCCTGCCCGAGTTACAATCAATTCTTATGGCGTATATACGACGTAAATGCTTACAATCATGGTAATTCCCTGCTATAATGGTCGTAGATATGTCGTAAAGGTCTAAAATAGACCATTTTTAGGGAATAAATATGCAATTGAGAGCCACGGAGAAGCCCGCATAGGTGAAAAGAGCTACAGGGGTACACACCATAGGGTTTTCGTCGATCTGTGACGCCTGGGGAAATCAGCTGGTGCCCTGCGGAGGCCCAACGATGAACCCCACAATGCCACTTCCACTACCTTTCCAGGCACGATTTCCAATCTGAAACACCTCTCCCACACTTACAATCAACCGCCATTCTCTTAGCTGGTACGCGCCCCACCATCTTTAGCCTTTTCTCTCCTTCTTTTGAAGCTCGTGAACAAATTAATCTCTCACAAACAGGAGGTTCCAATGCCACAAACAACTGAAAAGCCAAAGTATCGACAACGATGCCCCGACTGCATATTTCTGGGAGGGTACGACTTCGAAGGAACACGATACGATCTATACCTCCACAATATCCCAGACAGAGACGAACAGGGACAGAAACAGCCATTCAAATTGATCGCACGAAGCAAGCATTCCAACAAACGCGATGACGAAAACTACTGGTTCCACGAGAACACCATGCCTGGCTGGCCTGACCATGCTTCCCTCTACTCAGACGATGCCAAATTCGACCCACTGCCGCCCCTGGGAATGGCTTACAAACTGGCCGTCGAAAAGGGCCTTATCAAGAAGGAGGTGACTGTATGAACAACCCCATCAAGGTCTCTTACCTGGTTCGAGACGAGAATAAAGCAGAAACAGTAGGCTGGACACTCTTCTCCCAGGAGGAATGGGACGAGTATTTGAAGAATATTCGCTTCGACTACGAGCACTTCAAAGAAGATGAGTGGCCGCTCTCCTATTACTGGAACGACGACGACAACGATGTACTAATATTTGACGACCCAGATGAGTACATCAACTGCTTCAAGGTGGAGACGCTGTCAGGCAAAGAGGCCGAGATCCTGAACAAGCACTGCCCCGACGGGTGGGGATTGTTCCCCTACTTCTCAGACTACGAAGCGGGGCCCTACAAGAAGACACTGGCGAAGTGGGCGGAGACGGATGAAGAGAAGGCTATCTACCGGGAGCGATATGGGGAGGAAGTCCATGATTGAAACTACATTTGCGCCACCTGAAGGGATGAACGAGGAGAGTCGCCTGGACTTTGAGCTAACCCAGGAGCAGCGAGCCAAAGCAGTGGAGTACTGGCTGAAACCTGAAGCACTAGGGTACTTGATCGCCAATTACTGCACCGTGACGGTCTCCAACAAGGCCCCATACGAGTCCCCTGTTGAGATCAAGATGGTCATCCCTAAGGGCCAGACCATAGACCGGGCGGCGTTGATGGGTGCCACATTCGCCGACGACCTGCCGATGAAAGGCTTCACAATGTACGGCACCGAAGCGGAGCTCGACGAGGAAGGAAATGCCGTGCTTACCGCGGGGCTGGATACCAAATAGGAGGAAGCAAATGTCATTTAGCGTGCTCACAATGGGGCCGCCCAACAGCGGCCAGTGGACGGTCCATGATACGAACGATCCGGGCACCTTTCTCGTGTATACGGCCTCTAACGCCCGGTACCTAGGAAGGATCCAGGAAATAGGCGACAACTGGCGCTGGGCAACACTGACGCCAGGCATTGCCCTCTCGGATGCAATCTACCCAACCGCAGGAAAAGCCATACAGGCACTCCAGGCCTACATCGATGCAAAGGAGGAAACCAGCGATGCTGCTACAAACAGTAACTACCGTGCTGGCTGATCCGGAGACGGGCACGGTCCAGAGAGAAGAGACAACCCAGCAAAAGCTGTACACCATCGAGGAGCTTGAGCAAGCGCACCCGAAGGGCTATGAGAGAGCCAAAGAGAAGTGCCTCGAATGGATCTGGGAGGGCTACGATCCCCAGGAGACCACCCAGCAAGTAGTTGATTTCGTGCTTGCAGAGCAGTGGAACTACGAGGTCTACGAGATAGTGGACCAGAATGGCAAGAACCACAGGCCCCACTGCTTCTGGGATAACGGCCCATCCCAATCGATTGCCTTTGAGGGGCGCGTCAAAGATATGGGCCTCAAGCTGCGCACGCTGCAAAAGAAAGGGCTTCTCACAAAAGCTGAAGTGCAGATGCTCAAGTGGCTCAACGTCTATGCGGAGACCAAGATACAGCATTACGGTGGCTCCTCAATGGGCTGCTACATCGAGGCCGAGGCCGATATAAGCCAACGCTACGGAATGACGGACCTACAGATATCCCGAGTTCAGAAGTTACAGGGGCTTCTCGTTGAAGACCTCAAAGAGGCCCTGGCCGCGTGCCTCAAGTACATCGACGAAGAGCAGGAATACCTGGGGTCCGAGGAATACATCAAAGAAACCGCCGAGGCCAATGGCTGGATGTTCAACCGGCACGGCAAGCTGGTCAATTAGTGAGCCTTTGGCAAGATCGTCTTGCCGGCTGATTACAATCCTTACCCCACTTATAGGAGGAGACTATAGATGCCTAACCCGGTAAATATCGATGAGGTGGTCGTAGCAGCACACCCGGACCAGAAACTTACCGGCACGCAAATGAGCCTGTTCGAAGAAAGGCACCTGAACCACGGTATCGTCGAATACCTCATCGCGTACGGCTGCATTGTTCAGGTCGTTGAAAATCCTACCCAGGACGATCGCATCGACATCTTTGTGCCTGCAAGTCTGGGCATGCAAGTAGCCCTCGACTTGGGCTTCAACATAGCGAAGTCTCTGCCGATAGACGGCCACATCATCCTGGACTTCGAGGTCAAGACGGATTTTGACGTCAAGACGGGCCCCGACCTAACCGATATGGGACAGTATTTGCTGGCCACAGGCTACATCCACTCAGACGACTGGCCAACCGACTAAGGCCACCCACTGGCCTGTTCAAAACTATTTACCACTCTAAGGAGGCAACTTATGGGAACACACGCAGCAATCGGCGTGCTTAACGAAGACGGCACCGTGCAAGCCATCTATGTCCACAATGACGGCGATCCTCCCTGGACAGGTAAAAGGCTCCACCTGAAATACAGGAGTCTAACCCAAATACAGAAGCTCCTGGGTCTGGGTAATCTCTCTCAACTGGGTAATGAGATAGGAGAGAAGCACTCGTTCGACGAGCGTATGAACTGGTCTCGAAACATATGGGAGGGGGGCAGGATAGTCGGACGTCGCTCCGACCCATACTGGTATAACTGGTGCCTATCGTACCACCGCGATCGAGCGGAACCCTGGGAAGACTGGACTGACGATTCTGGCCAAGGATGGCCGGGACAGAAACCTACAGAGTTCAAAAGCGAGCGTGACTACGTCAATCGTGCCGAGTTTGAACTCAATGCGCATTGGCTTTACCTGTACAAGAGCGGCCAGTGGTTAGTCACGGACCATTTCGGTCCCCGAAAGCGCATCAAGTGGACCCCCATGGAGGAGCTGATGCCGGGCATTCTGGAGGAAGAAGCAAGATTGGAGGCTGCCCGTTCAGCCCGCATAAAGCAGGAGGTTGCGGCATGAGCATTCAACAGAGACGAGAACGGTTGATGCCCAACGGCATACCGAAGTGGATCCGCTGCTATGACGATGGAGGGGAAACAATCGACAGATACACTGTTGTTTATACGAAATTGTCAGGAGATATAGGCGGTTTGTATGTGGGAATGAGTGCCGCACCATACCACCCTCAGGGTGTTTGCTTGCACGGCCAAGGCGACTACGGTCGTCCCATAGATCGGCCCACTTACGGGCATCTGGGCAAGAAGATCCAATTCAACGACTTACCCGATGACTGCCGTAAGGTGGTCCTAAATGACTACGCTTCGCTATGGGGGTTGGAGGTGCCAGCATGACCACCTATTACGTCAGCTGGAAGATAGAGCTGGATGCCGACTCCCCAAGGGAAGCAGCCAGGGAGGCTCTGAAGACCATGCGCGATGAGTCCTCTCTGGCCACCCACTTTACGGTGATTGGACCTGACGGGGAACCACAGGCGATAGACCTTTCGGTCTGGGAGGAGGGTGACCCCGATGAAGACTAGCGTAATGAAGGCACCCAAAGAGGACCTGCCGGCGATCGTGGTGGCCAGAACCCAGAACTCCAAAGTGGGAAACGCCGTGGTTACCCACGCATCGCAGAAGTCATGCCCGAAGGACTGCCCGCTCCTGAATAAGGGCTGCTACGCAGAGAACTCCTTCCAGGGCTGGACCACCAACCGCCTCAACAAAGCGGCCAAGAAGTACGACATCCTGGAGATCGCCCGCATCGAGGCCGCAGCAATTCGCCAATTGGTAGCAGATATGCAGAAGCCTGGTAAGCGCAAGAAGCAGTGGAAGCCGATGCGCATCCACGCGGTGGGCGACTCGACCACTAACGAGGGCACCAAGATCCTCTCCGATGCCATCATGGAGTACATGAAGGCGGGCAACGTCAAAGCGTGGGGATACACTCACGCTCACCGGGTGGTGGATCGCGTAAGCTGGCAGGACGTCTCCATCCTGGCATCGTGCGAGACGCTGGAGGACGCCGAGCGTGCCATGCAACGCGGGTATGCAGCCGCTGTCATCATGGCACATCCACCCGACGGTAAAGCATTCAAGGTGGGAGACATCACGGTGATCCCCTGTGTCGAGCAGACCCATGGCCGCGTCTGCACCGACTGCAAGCTGTGCTTCAACGACAAGTCGCTGCTAGAGCGCCGAGCGGTGATAGCCTTCGACCCCCACGGCAACAGGACCAACACCGTTCTGCAGATGCTGGCGGAGAAGAGGAGGCGAACCAATGCCTAGTACCACATCGAGCCACCACGTCATAGACGAGAGCGAGGAGACCAATGTATGAGTTACTCGACAAGATTGCCAGAGGAGGCTCCGAGTGCTTCTACTGGGCATTCGGTATAGCGATACTGCTGTTCCTGAAGGGGCTGGTAGGCGACTCCGACAGGTACAAGAGATAGGAGGAAGCGATGGCGGTTGATGTCAACGAATACATCCCAAACGTGATCCATAACCAGGAATCGGATCTCACGGGCTACACGCTGCTGGCAGCAGGCGGCCTGTTGAGAGAACTGGCGGTCCTGGACCAAAAACAGGTAGCAGAAATAGAGGAGACCCTGGACTTCTACGCAATACACGGCAACGCCAGGGAGTGGTGGAGCGAGTTGAGCCGCCTGGTGCGATACCGGAACGAGTCGATCAAACGCATCAGCCGTAAGAAAGTAAAGCCATGAAGAAAATCAGTGATGCCCTGGAAGAGGGCGCCAAAGTTGTCGCCCAGACACAATATACCCTGATCAGGGAACACACCAGAGAGTCCCCCAGGCCTGAAGGGTGTGTGTGGGCGGCGGTCTACTATGGCTTGACGGGGGAGTTGCCCCCAAAGAGTGGTTATGACCAGTTGCAGGAGGTAATTGAGAAAGAGACCGGAGTGTATATAGGCGTAGAGGGCCCAGGCTCGAGCCTTTACCATCAAGCAGTGATTAAAAACGATTCCAAGGGCTTGAGCTTCAGGGATCTTATCAAGTGGTTCCGAGAGTGGGGCTACTAAACCGATAATCAATCAACTAAACCAAGAAGGAGAAGCACTCAAATGAAAACCGGCAAGACCCTAGTCGAGTTGGCAACAGAAATACAGCGGCAGTCGGACACCAAGCAGGACCTCAAGGTCCAGACCCAGGCGCTACGCCTGCACACCAATGGGGAGTCAAGGCTGGACATCCCCGGTTATACGGACCTGGTGGTGAATGACCTGGCGCACGGACAGGTAGCGGAGCACCTGAAGATCCCCAAGCCCTACTACGACAGGCTGCGAACCGAGCACCCGGCGCTCCTGGACACCAACGTCAACACCCTCTTCCGGGCAGCGCCCCCTCAGGAGCGCAGGTTGCTGCGTACCCTTGAGAGGCCGGACGGCGTAAGGACGGCGCGCGCCTTCCTCTCCGAGAAGTTCCGCCCGCTTGACAACGACGAGCTGCTGGAGGCGGTGCTGCCCGTGCTTCACGATGAGCGGGATCTACAGATAGTGTCAATGGAAGTCACCGATCGCCGCCTTTACCTCAAGGTGGTATCACCGCGTAGGCAGGCAGACGTGAAGGTGGGCGACACCGTGCAGATCGGCGCCGTTATTAGCAATAGCGAAGTAGGGTACGGTGCGATTTCGGTGCAGCCGCTGTCGTACAGGCTCATATGCCTAAACGGCGCTATCCATAATACACTGGGCACCAGGCGCAACCACGTCGGCCGGATCCTTGCAGGCGAGGGAGACAGTGACTCGGTGGCGTCGATGCTGTCGGAGCGAGCGCTGCGAGCGGAGAACACTGCTTTCTTCCTCAAGCTGGTGGATGTCATCAAGGGCACCTTCTCCGAAGCGGTGCTCACCCAGATCGTCAACAAGATGAAGGAGGCCGAGGGCGCACGCATCGAAGGCGATCCGGTGAAGGCGGTCGAGGTCCTGGCAAAGAAGGCCAACTTCAACCAGGACGAGCGCACGTCGGTGCTTCGCCACCTGATAGAGGGCGGCTCGCTCACTATGTACGGGCTGTCCCAGGCGGTGACCCGCGCGTCACAAGATCTTCCGGATTACGATCGCGCTACAGAGTTTGAGCAGGTAGGCGGCAACATCTACGAGCTATCCCGCTCTGAGTGGCGCGAGATCGCGATGGCCGCCTAATAAGCAGTCTAGTCGAGGGGCTGTTTTGATACGGCCCCTCTGGAGGTACCAATGTTCAAGCTATTCCTGGAGAGTGAAGAGCACGGTCGAGAGGAGTTCGAGTATGCGACTCCAGAGGAGACCTGTGAAGCCTTGGACCGGCTCTATGCACAGGCCACTGAGCATTTCGCCAAAGATGGCATAGTGCGCACCATCGGCATAGTCATCGACTTCGGGCCGGGGGAAGGAGATCTCAATGTTTGAGTATAAGCATGTTTCTCTGACAGGGGGCGACGAAAAGATATCAGATGGGCTCACAACCCAGGGAAAGGAAGGCTGGGAGGCAGTAGGCTACGCGCCGTTGGCTTATCCAAACGGCGAGACGTACTTCTTGGTTCTGCTGAAAAGGCCCATCAAGGTCATGCCGAAAGCAGAGGCCAGGCAGTGGCTGCTTGATGTCCTTCAAGATGCCCGGCCGTATATCCAGGACGACCTGAACAGCGGCGTTGCCACGAACCTTGCCACCGACTTGATAGAACGCCTTGATTGGGCTATCCAAGCAACGGAGGAAACACCAAGTGCCTGAATACGATAGCGTTCCAAGGTTCCTGGGCCAGATAGAGCGTGCCCTGGATGAGTGTGATAACGAGCAACTAAAGATAGTCCACCGCAAGGTCCAGCGCGTGGCCGGCGACTACCTGGCCGAGGGCTTAGATGCCCCGTCGCGTTTCATGGTGGCAGTGCGCGACCTGCTGGATTTCAAGATCGATTGGACCAAGAAGCCGGAGGAGGACTAGCCATGCCATTGAACACTAAGAATAAGTACATCCTGGTACGCCTGTTCACAGGTCCTGCGGCAGCGCCGGGCTACTCTTCGCACCCGACAGTAGAAGACGCCCTCAAGCGAGCCAGAGGAATGCTTAAGAGCAGAGGCTGCGTGCCCCTGCTAATCGTCGACCAGGACGGGACGATCCACGGCACCAAGAGCGATATCCTGGCGTGGGCCAGTAAAAATCCAGGGAGGTAGCTATGCCTTTACATGCGATAGTAATTGTCAGCGACCATGAACTAGAACGAGTGTTGCCGGCACGTAGTGAGGAGGGTGCGCTTCACAAGCTGCGCACCTGGTATCGACAACGCCTTAAAGAATGGGCGGTAGACGATCAAGACAGGAAGGTCAGCCCAAAGCCCAAAGATGCAACTGTAGAGCAGATAGCTGAATGGTATTCGGAGGGTAGCGCCGGCTACATGATCGAGATCACGTCCGTCGGATAAAGCTGCGATAGAGTCTGAGAATAAGCATTCTCGTTACTGATTTCAAGGAGGAAATTATGATTTCCATCGAGCGAGATGGCGTTCATTTCAAGGTCAAAGTGAGCGACCCGCCTCTAGGGCATTATTCCATGCAGGCTGCAACAGCTGAGGAGGCGGTCAACGCGGTGGCTCACTACTACGGATTACCGCACGAAGATCCATGCGCTGCCTGTAAACGGATAGCCGAAGAGCAGGAAAGCGTTGATCGTAAGTTGGCAAAAAGCAGGAGGTAACCGTGTCTAGCGACCATGAGATCGATAGCACCGTGAACGCTGTCTATGAGCAGTTTTGGGCCTTCCTAGAAGCTGTACGCAACGGTACCGGCGGCTACAAGGAAGACTGGAATGCCAAGCAGGTGATAGACCCGAAAGACATGCCTACCGGCCAGGCCGGCTACATCAACCGCATCACGAAAGACGGGGAGGAGCACTGCTGGATTGCAGGCCAGGAAGACGGCACTGTGATACCGCGATGCTTCTTCTCCTCCGAAGATGCAAGGCAAGCGCTGCTGTCGCTCTAGGAGGTAGCCATGCCCAGGCGCAGCAGACCCAGGCCGTACCAGATAGTCCTCCACATCGGT
The DNA here is from genome assembly GCA_036399775.1 of Chloroflexia bacterium. Taxonomy (GTDB): domain Bacteria; phylum Chloroflexota; class Chloroflexia; order QHBQ01; family JADMIH01; genus JADMIH01. The sequence continues at coordinate 10,579 of DASWMJ010000004.1, forward strand.
AACTGGACGCGCAGTATGCGCTACGAGACCCTGGACAAGGCCATCAAAGAGGCGCGCCGCCATGCCTACTACGGCAAGCTGCGCGCCCAGGTCTGGTACGGCTATACACCCTACAGGTATTCAGCCCTACACGAGGGGCATCTATCAAGAGATTTCTACGGTGAGCACGCCAATGCCTTCCCGCCGAGGCTGCTCATAACATTCAAGCCGAAGTGAGGAACCAATGACTAAGTTCATAGTGGAAACGGTGTCCATGACCTATCGAAGGTACATCGTGGATGCAGAGACCACTGAAGATGCAGGAAATGTGGTCATTCCGCACAACAAGGAACCGAACAGCGTAAGCCATCTGGAAGAAACGAATGAGGCAGTGATGGGGCCGTATGCAACTCTGGAAGAGGCCTTGGAGCATATTGATGACGAGGCTAACTATGACTGAGGACCCCAACCACCTGCCCTTCGGGGCCAGGCTAGGCATCGCGGTACTGGTGACCGGCTTCGCCTGGGGCTGCATAGCTGCCTACGGGCTGTTGAGATAGGAGGAACCTGTGAAGATACAGTACGTGTCCAAAGACTTGAAGTCCAGCACCTTGGCGCTGGTAAACAAAGCCAATGAGATCGCCGAGGAGTACGCCCGCCAGGGGTACAACCTGACGCTCAGGCAGCTCTACTACCAGTTCGTAGCGCGCGGCATCATCGCCAACAAACTCACCGAGTATAAGCGCCTGGGCTCTATCATCAACGATGCACGCCTGGCAGGCCTCATAGATTGGGACCACATCACCGATAGGACCAGAAACCTCAAGGGTGTCTCCCACTGGGATAGCCCTTCCAGCATCATCAATTCTGCAGCTTACTCCTTCAGGTACGACAAGTGGAGGAGCCAGCCTCACCGTGTCGAGGTGTGGGTAGAGAAAGAGGCCCTGGCCGACGTCGTCGAGAAAGCAGCAACACCGCTGGACGTGGACTACTTCTCCTGCCGCGGCTACGTCTCGCAGTCCGAGCTGTGGGCTGCCGCTATGCGATTGCGGCGCTATTCGGAGAATGGGCAAACCCCCGTCATTATCCACCTGGGGGACCACGACCCCAGCGGCATCGACATGACCCGAGACATCACCGATCGCATGGATCTATTTGGGGCAGACTTGGTGGTAAGAAGAATCGCCCTCAATATGGACCAGGTGCAGGAGTACAACCCACCACCCAACCCGGCCAAATCCACAGATTCGCGCTTCGAGGGATACGTGGTGAAGTTCGGTGACGAAAGCTGGGAGTTAGACGCTCTTGACCCTTCCACGCTTGACGATTTGATTACCCAGGAGGTCCTCAGGTGGAGAGATCCCGATTTGTGGCAGGAGGAGCTAGCCAGGGAGCAAGAGGCGCGCACCTACCTACAGAAGATCTCCCGCAACTGGGGCAGGGTAGCATCTGTAGTCGACGAGCTGGGCCTATAGGAGGTGCCCATGTTCTGTAGATGCAAGAAAAGGGCGCAGTATGTGGTGTTCTTATCGAAGAGTCCTGACAGGCAGATCCCCGTATGCGGCGCTCACTACAGAGAGGGCAGGTACCACGAGCAGCCCGACTGCATGATCGTGCCGATACCGCCATTCACAACACATTAGGAGAAGCCATGAGCAATTTAACCACAACTTTCTACCTGGTGGTGACCAGGAACGGGGCGGTGGATGTTTACAAGAAGACGCCCAGCGTGCGAGCAGATCAGGTGTCGGTGCGGTGCCAGCTGCAGATCCCGCAGGCACTCTTCGAGAGGCCGCACCTGTCGGCGACCATCGTGGTGCCAGAAGAGGCAGCCAGGCCCACCGAGATATCCGCGGAGGTCCTGGGCAACTGGCAGGAGGCGATCCAGCAAGCGACCGGCTTGGACATTCAGCTGAGTGTCCTAGGGTTGGAATAGGAGTATCTAATGGCCAACAGAACAATGGATGAATGGCAACATGTAATTGACACCTGGGCTGATGCAACTTTTGATCAGGACGAGTGGGGTATCCTCAATCACCTGAAACTGAAAGTTGAGGAGCTGGAGCACGCTATGAAGAATCCCGCCCTAAAGAAGCCTAGTATCGAGGCTGCTGACTGTGCAATTCTGTTATTTGCTCTGGCTGGGTATATGGGTTTCAACCTGCAAAGCGCCATAGAAGCCAAGCATGACGTGAACCTCTCCCGCAAGTGGGGACCAAAGAACGCCTTAGGTGTAATTGAGCATGTGCGCGCTTTAGGAGAAGAGTGATCGCCCACGTTAATTACGATTATCGTGCAATGAAAAGGAGAAACAGATGTTTGATACGCTAGTTGAGGAAACAAGAGCCAGGGAGAGCGCAGAACTATTGCTCAACTATGGGGATAGGCTCAACTACATAGCCTTCGGGGAGTGGGAAAACCTTTGTGCCGAAGCTAGGGGCTACCTGGAGAAGGCTGTAACGTGCGCCAAAGAGGGTAATACGGATAACATGGTTATTTACCTTGATGCCGCGCTGGGTGCGGAGATGCTCAAAAGGTTCATGTATTACGACCCAACGCAGGTAGAGAAATGGCATCAGACAGGGAGCAACACAGTGATAGGCAGGACAAAGCACCCACGATAAGGGACACTATCGTGCAGAAAGGAGAGGAATTATATGGATCCTGAAGAGAGGGCTGCAATCGCGAGGGATTCGGAAGCCGATGCCTGGGCTAGAGACGCCTATCCAGAGGACTTTACGTGTTCGTGCGGTGGGGTGGCCGAAAAGCTAGGGTACTGCCCTATGCACGGCTTTCTCTGGCCGCGTGGAGATGGTACTTACGAAACTACCCTGGACAGGCAGAGCCAGGTAAGACCACCGAATGGAGGTAAGCATGGAAGTGGAATTGATCTACTTCAAGTCCAGCGGGAAGTACTACAGCGAGGGGCAGTACGAGACCAATCGGGAGCACATGTTTCAGATCTTTGACGAGGTCAAGGAGATGAGGGACCAGGGCAAGTTACCCGGCTTGAGAGATGGATCCAGAGGCTACCACATACTGGTCACTGTGCCGGAGCACCCCCAGGAGTACCCCGGACTCATACCTTTGTAGGAGGCACCATGCCAAAACAAGAGACGGCCTATAAATGGACGAAGCCATACTTCGGCGTGACCCACCTGACCATCACCGTGCGAAACAAGACTCATGTGGCAACGGTGTCAGCACGGGGCAATTTCGCCGAAGCCTACATCTACCGGCAGGGATCCCCTGAGCAATACCTGTATGGGCCACGAACCTTCTTCAAGGGGGAGTGCATCAACCTACCCCACTACGTGCCCAACTGCGAGGACCCCGTGGCGTCCGCGAAGCAGTGGGCTGAGCACTGGATACCCCAATAGACACTCAAGAGGAGGAGCCATGAAACCAGGAGACAAAGTGAATATCTATGAGGACCCCCTAGAACGTGAGCATCTGGAAGGGGAAGCCACGCTGGTTCGCAAAGGGGAGGATTATGGCGTTTACGATGGGGTAATCGTGGAGAGATGGACTGTTAGGTTTCCCGGAGACGACGATACTTACGAGAGGCTGATCGTTAATCCGGATATAGATTGAGGGGAGGCAACCGATGACGATCAAAGAACTACTTGACCTGGCCAACGAGGGCTACCCGGATCACTACCTGTCGAGCATCTACGGCAAAGATGGCAAGATCGCCCTGCCTTTGAACAGGTTGAAGTTGGGAGATACCCTGGCATACTTCGTAGTGAGCGAGATTATCGACGGCTACAACCCGGATGCCACTGATGCCCAGCAGATAGACACCGCTAAGCACGGCCTCTACGTGGCGCGTGACCAGTTGGAAGCCACGGCAGACGCGTTGTGGGAAGGTTACATTAAAATGTTGCGGGCCAAGGCGCTGCCTGAAAAGGTAGCCGTCTGATGGCTACGTCATCGATGAAGATGCTGGTGCGAGAGGCCAGGGTGAGGTACGGTAAGCGTACCCTTCCTTTCGCTCCGGAGGATGATCTGCAGCTGGCGGCATCAGAGGTAGCCAACGAGGTAGTTCCTGATAACGCCAGGGCGCTCCTCAAGCTGGCCTTCGTAGATCTGAAGCTCATGGATCGGGAGGTCGTCGTGCAGCTCGACGAAGGGATAGAGCCGGTGACACCAAAGACGGTCCTCTACTACAGCGTCTATGAAGCAATCAAGGAAGATCTCTTACACTACTGGGACACCGCAAGGGCGGTGTAAAGGAGGCATTATGTTTTACAAGAACGTGTGTGTAATAGCAAAAGCTCACCAGGGCTGCGTCGAAAATATCGCAGCCTATACGTCGTGGGGGGCTCTGCAGAAAGCAGAGTTTCCCGGCATAGTGAGCGAGCTTGGGGACTTGCTGCCGGAGGACTTTGAGTTGTCCGGTGACTTTGATGCCGATTGGAAAGTGCTCTGCGAGGCCATGTCTGAGAGTGAGTCGTCCTGGGATATCAGAGAGTGCATACTCGACGACAAGGGTTCAGGAGGGCCGGTGATATAATGCCACAGCTTGAACCTATATCCGAGGAGCAGATACAGGCAGCGCGCGAACTCAAGCGTGCTGCCGAGGCACTGGAGACAGCCGTAGCAAAGGCAACAGTGCTACCCACTCTTCCTCGCCGCGCGCTGAGTGGGACTAAGTTCTATCTCAGGGGTATAAAGAGGGAGTGTGACCTGGTGGAGAAGCACTACCAGCTGGAGCACCGTGAGTATGTAGCCCCGGCTGTGAGATTGGAGGACCTGTTTTGAGTAACAGCCAGGACGCACCGGATATGTGGGACCGCATCATTGGTAAAACCGTTCAGGTGCTGATGATCGGTCCCTGCTTGGTGTTGTCTGTAGATAGGGCCATGCGCACTGTCCGGGTGCAAAGGCAAGACGGCATTGGCGAAGATAATGAGTATGAGGTGCCGCTTGATTACATAATCAGGGGGGCTATTCCGATGTACCACGTGATATCTAGCAATAAAACCAAGCAGTGTCCAAATTGCAAGAGGCAGACACTACTTACCCATGATCAGCCTTACATGGATCAGTTCAACGTTCCCAGGGTCCAGGTTACCTGGCGGTGCAGCTTCTGCAACCACATTGAGAGCGATATTCTGGAGGACCTGGACGAGTACGACCATGTGCTGGTGCCTCAAGAGGTCATAATTCAGTATGTGGGCCCGCGGGGCATCGACACAGGCAATCCATACTGGCGCAGCTACACGCTGGAAGAGCTGGACACTCTCATGGAAGCTATCAACGAGGCACGTACACAGAAGGAGACAAAACGCATGAACGGCAGCAAGAACAGACGAGGCCTTCCCTATCCGTATATCCGGGCTTGGGGCCATTACATGGGCAGCATGAGCCACTACATTCAGGATCAGCTTAGGCAGGCTGCGGAAGAGAACGCCCCGCAAAATGCAATTTACAAACAGGGCGACGGTAAGTGGCTCACAGTCGACGGTATCGAAGACATTGCTCTTCAGGACTACTTGGAGAAGTGGCTCGATGAGTGACGTAAGAGGGGGTTCTACTTTGAATAACGACAAAGGTCTCGTACTAAATGATGCAGCTCGTGTGCTTCGTCTAAGTACCAAGACAGTAACGCGTCATGTGCAGGCTGGGAAGCTGCGCGGGGAGAAAAGAGAGGGCCGATGGTATGTTTACTTGCCTGAGGCGCATATAGAGCAGGCCCAGGCAGAGCTGTCAGCTACACAGGCTCAAGTTAATGCATTACGCGAGGAAAATACCTGGCTCAGGCACTTAGTGGACGAGACCACTGCAATCAACAGAGGACTCGCACTGGCCCTGCAAAACTGCGAGCTGCGAGTGAAGGCGTAAAGGGCAGGCGGTGGGGCGCTTGCCCGGAAACTATAAGGGTACCTGGCAGGAATTCCTGCCAGGTACCCTTTTTTGTAGGTCAAACTTAATCGTCCGCCGAGGGTGGCGAGACCCTGCGCATATGGGCCCCTGTAGATGACCAGGTGGGTTACAATCTGCTTCTACTCCGTTACAATCCGAGTTACAATCTGTAGTTACTAATTGTAATTCCTAAAGATGATTACAATTACTTGCCCACCGCCGCAGAAACTGGCCATTTTATATTCGGGCAGACTTAATTGAAAACGGGAATACAGGCCCACTACCTCTATTCCCGCCCACTCTTTGGAGGCACCTTTCGGTACCCACCCGGACATTATACGCGCCCCACCATGCATTTACAAGTTTACACGCCAGTGAGTTGCAGTGTGAGCTCGATCGGGATGCGCATTGAGATTTTTAGTGTATCAGACACATCACCTCAACGATAGACCACCCCTCGTCGCCGCCACGCGCCGCCCTCGCCTGCTCCTCGGTGCAGCCCTCAAGCAGCCCGTCCAGTATATCGGGCGCAGCGCGAAACGCATCCAGCAAGTCTTTAGCCGTGTCATACATAGTTGTCCCCTCCAAAGTCAGTATTATACAGGTCACAAAAGTATAGCACGTCCCAGCCCTAAGAAAACAGGGATCTGGACCGCGCAAGCGAATAACAGGCTGGGGCAGTTCATAGCGAGGTCTATCATCAACGAGCATAAAGGTACGGTTAGTGGTAATTGGGTTGAGGGTGAGGACGAGATGCGAGATGATACAGCTTTTGTTATTTGTTTTCATCTCCCCTCCCAGGAAGTATGAAGCGTTGCCCTCGGCACGTGCAACTGGTATACTATGGGGCTTATTCCGATAGGAGGTCCTTTTGTGAGCAACTATTCAATTGATGTGCATATGTATATGGAGAGGGGCATGTATGCGCGGCTCGTGGACCGCGCCCAGGAGCTTGGGGTGCCCCTCAGCGCGGTGGTGCGCGACGCAGTAGTGCAGTATTTCGCGGATATACCGGAAGTGCCCGACCCCGCTCATGGTGCCAGCCCCGACGACCCAATATGGCAATTGCCCGACATCAGCTCATCGTTCGGTCCACTGAGCGTGCAGGGCATGGGAGAAGGCGCCGGCGGGGAGGGTAATAACTGATGCTGCGCTCAGTATTTGTCAATTCGAGCGGGTGGCTCGCCCTCTACAACCCCAACGACCGCAACCACGAGGCCGCACGCCGCCTCTGGGAAGAGTTGCGCTACCAACCTGTGCGCCTGGTGACCACCGATTACGTGCTCGACCAGGTCTATACCGCCCTCAAGGTGTTCGGCTCGCTACAGGCGGCGCACGCCTTCCACGAGGTCGTGGGCAATTCGTCCCTGGTCCGGCTCTTCATGGTGGACAGCGTGATATTCGACCGCGCATGGGAGACCTTCCTGGAGGACGAGCAGCCCCAGTGGACCTTCACCGACTGCATAAACTACTCGGTGATACAGTACCTGGGCGTGAGCGAAGTCTTCACCTTCGACCCCAGGTTCTCCGCCCCAGGGCTGGTAATCGTCCCTCGACGCGGCGAATAAACCTCGTTTCCATGTATACATGAGACATCTCGAATTAAAGATTTACGCTTGTCCAAGCGTAATTTCCTAAGTTCAACCAAATGAAAACTGGGCGGCGCAGCCGCCCAGTTTTCATTTGGTTGAAAGTCCCCCCGGCGTGCGGGGGGGGTTGGGGAGGGGAGTGCGAGTTCTTATATGCATGAGGCAAGCACGAATATGGAATTCGGAATTACTGGTGTTTCATTCCCCTGAAATGCCATAGGACTTCTGGGCAAAGCAAGACTACCTATCGGTCTATTGTTATCGCGGCTGAGGGCCGGTATAGTTGTGTTGGAGGGCATATCATATAGGCTTGGTATTGTCATGTCTCTCTTACCGCCGCCAGCCTGTAGCACCTGCAAGGCAGCCATGACAATTGTCACTTCCTACGAAAAGTAGCAAGTTGTTGCAAAGAAAAGTTTATCCATCTACTCATACTTTAGAGCGTCAATATGCCGAAGAGGCCACGCATGGCGCCAGCCTATCCGCCTTCAATGAGTACGAACGGCTCTTGGAGCGGCTTGCCTCCCTCGCCCAGGGCATGGGCGCTGCGAGGGACCTTGCCGGCGTATTCCGCACGCTCGCCCACTTCATAGCGGCCTCCGTCCCCTCCAACGCTATTTTCACCTCTCTGTACGAACTACACAAGGCACAGCGCACCTGCGTTTACGCGTGGAGCGAAGGCGATGAGATAGACGTATCTACGCTGCCCCCTATGCCCATGAACGGAGGACCCCAGAGCCGCGCCATACAGACGGGCGAGGTCGTAGTCACGGGCGATTTCCAGGCTGCTATGTTGGGCAACCCCCTCGTCAACCTGGTCGCCGGCCGGGGCGCACGCAGGCCTCAGTCCTCGGTGGCCGTGCCGATGGCGGTCATGGGGCGGGTAATCGGGGCGTTCGAGGTGCAGAGCGTAGAATTGGCCGCCTACACGCAAGAGCACTTAATAGCCATGAGGATGGCGGCTAACCTGGCGGCTATCGCAACCGAAAATGTGCTGCTGCTGGACCGCGAGCGTCACCAGAGGGTCAGCGCGGAAGCATCAGAGCAGCGTTTCCGCGACCTCGTTGAGGGGCTTGACGCGGTTGTCTGGGAGGCGGACGCCGCCACCCGCCGCTTCACCTTCGTGAGCGAGCGCGCCAAAGGTCTGCTTGGGTATGCGCCCGAAGAGTGCATGGAGAAGATGGAAACGTGGGGGAACCACATCCACCCGCTAGACCGCTACAAGGCGGTGGGGGCTATCTACCAGGCCGTGTTCGGCATGGACGACGAATACGTGATCGAATACAAAGCCGTAGCGGTAGGGGGCAGGGCAACCGCCATCCGCGACATAGTGCGCGTGGTGCGGGACGAGCAGGGCCAGGCGCTACAGTTGCGCGGCCTGATGCTGGACGTGACCGAGGGGAAGCGGGTCGAGGAAGAGATTAGGAAGCTGAACGAAGACCTCGAACGGCGGGTGGCGCGCCGCACGGCCCAGCTTCAGACGGCCAACGAGGAATTGCAATACGAGATAGCGGAGCGCAAGCGGGCGGAAGAGCAGATGGCCCACCAGGCGTTCCACGACTCTCTAACGGGGCTGCCCAATCGCGTCCTCTTCGCGGACCGGCTGGGGCACGCCCTTACGCGTACAGGCAGGCTGGATACTTCGATTGCCGTGCTCTTCCTCGACCTGGACGATTTCAAGGTTATAAACGATAGCCTGGGGCACAAGGCAGGGGACCAATTGCTGGTCAGCGCGGGGCAGCGCATCAAGTCGTGCGTGCGGGAGTCCGATACCCTGGCGCGGCTCGGTGGGGACGAGTTCACGGTGCTGCTTGAGGATGTTGGCGGCGTGAGCGCGGCCATCGAGGTGGCCGAGCGCATAGCCCAGCAGCTTGATATGCCATTCAGCCTGGAAGGCCACGAGGTCTTTCTGACCACGAGCATCGGCATAGCCCTGGGCGGGGGAGCGCAAGACCTCTCCGACGATCTGCTGCGCAGCGCCGACGTGGCGATGTACGACGCCAAGCGGAAAGGCAAAGCGCGCTACGCCGTGTTCGACCCCAGCATGAACTCCAGGGCGTGGAAGCGGCTCGAAATGGAGTTGGAGCTACGCAGGGCCATCGAGCGCGAAGAGTTTACGGTCTATTATCAGCCGGTAGTTGAGCTGGCGCACGACCAGGTGATAGAGCTAGAGGCGCTGCTGCGGTGGGAGCACCCCCAGCGCGGCATGGTCTCCCCGATGGAGTTTATCCCCCTGGCGGAAGAAACTGGCCTGATCATCCCTATAGGCCAGTGGGTGCTTGAGCAGGCGTGCCGCCGGGTGCGCGCGTGGCAGCTAGAGCACCCAGGCGATCAGCCGTTGACGATCAGCGTCAACCTGTCGGCGCGACAGTTCCGGCACACGAACCTTGTGGCCGACATAGCGCGGGCCTTGCAAGAGAGCGATCTGGACCCAGGCCACCTGAAGCTGGAAATCACCGAGAGCGTCGCCCTGGATAAAGCAGAGACAACGGTTGGCACCTTGCGCGAACTGAGAGCGTTGGGCATTCGCCTGGCGATAGACGACTTCGGCACAGGCTACTCGGCCCTCAGCTACCTCAAGCACTACCCGGTAGACACGCTCAAGCTAGACCGCTCCTTCATAGACGGCTTAGGGCAGGACGTAGAGGATACAGCCATAGTGCATGCCGTCATCTCCTTCGCCAAGGCGCTAAAACTAAGCGTAACCGCCGAGGGCATCGAAACGCTTGAGCAGCTAGCCCAACTCAAGATGCTGGGCTGCGACTGGGGCCAGGGCTATTATTTCTCGCGCCCCGTCCCAGGTTCCGAGCTAGAGAGCCTCTTCACGCGAGAAGTAGCGGCGTGAAATGCTGCACCTCATAACGTGTCTACGGTATAGGAGATAAAGACGGTAGAGCAGGTGAGGAGATTGGCTCCAATGTTAGGAACTTATCACACTGCCCAATCCAGAGCGCGACTGGTCCAATATCGCTGACATGCCTGCTATCGAACGCGGCGCACGACGTTGATGACAAACTAATGACAAGTTGCTCTCTGGCGAATCGGCTGGTATCTTCAGAACTACCAGATGGCCCTAGCTGGATCTCAGTGGTATTTGTCTGGAATACCAGATTATGGTTTGATACCGTGACAAAACCGATGGATCCAATAACGCATAGGGAGAGCGCAGAAACCAGGATCACACCACACAGCAAGAGAATCTTGATCGCTTTACGCAACTAAAGCTAACCCCCGATGTGCGACATCTCTACCTTCGGCAGGTGGGCGGTCTCTTCGGTGCGGATGTCTGAATAACGGTCGTCTCTGACGCGCCATACTTTACGGACTAGCCGGGAGATTTCTTCGTCGGACTTCCCTCCGCGCAACAGGGCGCGGAAGTCGTGGCCGTGCCGCCCGAAGAGGCAAGTATAAAGCAGGCCCTCGGAGGAGAGGCGTGCGCGGGTGCAACTGCCGCAGAAGGGCTGGGTGACGGACGAGATGATACCTATCTCCCCGCCGCCGTCTACGTACCTGTACCTCTGGGCTACTTCGCCCCTGTAGTTGGCTTCGACAGGCTCTATAGGCATCTCCGCGTGTATCATCCGCACGATCTCACCCGCGCCTACCACGTCGTCCAGCCGCCATCCGTTGGTCGCGCCTACGTCCATATACTCTATAAAGCGCAGGATGTAGCCCGTGCCGTGAAAGTAGCGCGCCATGTCCACTATCGAGTGGTCGTTCGCGCCCCTCTTCACTACCATGTTGATTTTGATGGGCCACAGTCCCGCCTCCCGCGCGGCCTCTATCCCCTCAAGCACGCGCTCGACGGGGAAATCTACGTCGTTCATCGCTTTGAAGGTGGTGTTATCCAGCGAATCGAGGCTGACGGTGACGCGCGACAGGCCCGCGTCTTTGAGGGCTTGCGCCTTCCTGGGGAGTAACGAGCCATTGGTGGTGAGGGTGAGATCGCGCAGGCCGTCGAGAGGCGCAAGCATCGCTATCAATTTTTCCAGGTCGCGGCGCACGAGAGGCTCGCCGCCCGTTATCCTTATCTTCTCCGCGCCGTTGGCTATGAAGATGCGCGCCAAACGGGCGATCTCCTCGAAGGAGAGCAACTCGCCGGCCCGCAGGAACTGGAAGTCGCGCCCGAAGACCTCTTTGGGCATGCAGTAGGTACAGCGAAAGTTGCACCTGTCGGTTACGGAGATACGCAGGTCGCGTAGGGGCCTGTTTAGCTTGTCTGTAACACTATCAAACATCTATTTGCAACTTACCCGGCACCCTGGCCGACCCATACCTCGCCATCCTCAAAGTATTCTTTCTTCCAGACGGGCACCGTTGCTTTGAGCATATCGAGGGCTTCGCTGCACGCCTCGAATGCCTCGCGCCTGTGTGGGGAGGAAGCGGCTATGACCACGCTTATCTCTCCAACGTCGAGCTTGCCGGTACGGTGCCGCATGGCTATACCGTGCAAGCCCCACTTGTCTATCATCTCGCAGCCGATCCGGCGCATCTCCGCAACTGCCATATCTGGATACGCCTCGTATTCGAGGGCCAGCACGCGCCGTCCCTGGTGGTTATCCCGCACCGTGCCCACGAACGTCACCACTGCTCCATCGCCCCCCGTCAGCACCACCCGCACCAGATCGTCCACCGAGAGGGGGTCTGCGGTCACTTCAAAGAGCGAATGAGCAAGATCGGTGACGGCGCGTTCCATCACCGAATCAACCGCCACTAACGGGTGGGAGGAACGCCACTATGTCGCCTTCGGTGAGGGGTGTGGCGGGCTGAGTGTAGCGCCCGTTGAGTGCGAACCCCGCGCTACGGCTGAGCGGAGCAAGGCGCGGGTGTTGCTCGACAATCTCCCCCCAGAGCTGCTCGATGGTAGTGCCCGGCTCCACCTCAACATCACGTTGTGGGGTAGCGGTGGCCTCTCGAAAGGAGGCGAACAATTTCACGGTAACTTTCATAACAATTGATTCTACCATTTTTGAGGATAAACATCCTGAAAACAAGCATAAAGATGCCGGCTCGGCGCGCCGAGCCGGCATCTTTATGCTTGTTTTATTCTCCTACCTGCCAGGGGTTACGCAGTCGGGGAAGAAGGTGTTAGCCACGATCTTGCTCGCCTGCCCCCTCGTCACGTTGTTGTTGGGGCGGAAGTACGGCTTGCCGCTCGTCCCGCATGGCTCACTGGGCATGGTACCGCATGGGTAACCTCCCATTACGCCTAGCTGCGATAGCTGCTCTATCCATACGTAGAACGTGTGGGTAGTGCCTACGTCCTGGTAGGTCTGCCCTGTAGGTGTGGTGGTGATGCCCCTGGCTGAGGCTACTATCTTCGACAGTTGTCCCCTGGTAGCAGATGCGTTAGGTCGGAAGTACGGCCTGTTGTTGGGCGGTACGCACGGCTCCTCAGGCACCAGACCGCATCGATACCCACCCACCAGGCTCCTGTTGGACAATCTCTGTATCCAGGTGAAGAAGGGGCTTTCGGGAGGCACATCTTCGTATATCTGGCTGCCCGGAGGGTCGGAGAACCCTGCCGACTGGGACACAATCTTGGAGATTTGCCCGCGTGTGATGTCGTTGTTGGGGCGGAATGTGCCGTCGGAGTATCCTGAGATGATGCCCCTGCACACCAGGCATCGCACGTATGGGTAGAAGGTGTTGGAGGGCGGCACGTCCGTGAACATCAACGTGCAGCTTGTGGCGGTTGCCACTGCTGTGGAGGTTGCCGCTGCTGTGGAGGTTGCCACGGCAGTGGGCGGTATAGCTGTCTGAGTAACCCCCGACGTGGGTGAAGCACTGACAGGAGTGGCTGTGCCCGTCGGAGGGCAACCCCCCGACCCTACCAGTACGGTGATCGTGCCGGTCATGGTTGGGTGTATCGCGCAGAAGTAAGTGTAGACGCCAGGCGTGTCGAAAGTGTAGCTGAAATCGTCGCCCGGCGACAGCGTGCCACTATCCCACTCGTCGGTATCGCTGGTGGTAGTGTGATCGAACGAGCCTGAGTTGGTCCACATTATAGTGTCGCCTGCGTTAATGGTCTGGTTCAAAGGCACGAATTCAAAGTCTACGATGTCTACCGTCTGGGTCACCGCGCACGGCGTCCCGGTTGGCACGGCTGTGGTGCTGGAGGCGACAGCCGTTACCGTTGAAGTATTGGTGGCTGCGGTTGTGGGCGTGCTCGTCATGGTAGCGCCTGGGGTGACGGTCGGGCCGCCCACGTCGCACGGGTTGATCCGCAGGTTGTAGGTCTCGCACCCGATCCCGCCGTTATGCTCGAAGACTATCACTACTGCGGTCTGCCCGGCTGGGAGGACGAACGAGTAAACATTGTTAGGCCCGCCGCGCGCTCCGTCGGCGATGTAGTTAGTACACTTGTTGGCCGGGTCGTAGGTGCCGAGGTAGGCCACGCTGGTGAGGGCGTTGTTGGAGCAGCCTGGGGTGAGGCTCACGGTCACGCATTGCGATAAGCCTGTGGTGTTCTGGTAGGTGTAGCTGTCGTAGTGGTGCTGGTCCGTGACGCTGGTATCCTGCCCTGGGCACGTGCGCGGAATGTTGCACGTAGACGGCGGCAGGCCCACCGTTATGATGCGGGAAGTCTGCGTAAGGTCGGTATTGGTGATGGAGCCTGTGTAGTTAGCGGTCATAGCGCATGGCGTAGGCGAAGGAGGCAGGGGCGTCTTGCTGGGGACGCCTACGGTCACGGTTGGCGCGGGCGTGGGCGGTGATGGCGTGCAGTTGGGGAACTTGAACGACCCGATGCGCGTGCGCCACGTGCGCTCGCCCGTCACCTGTATGTACTCCGTCGTAAACCAGAAGGTGCAGTCGTCGCTGGGGTCAACGTTTATCTGTGAGTAGTCACCCCAACGCCCGCCTGGCCCGGTCTGCGAGCCTGTGCCCGCGATCAACGTGGCCTCTCCCTGGGCAAGCTGTCCGACAGGGTCGGTTGACAGCCTGCCCGCGTAGCGTATCGAGGGGAAGACGTTGGTGCTGTTTGAGGCGCTGAAGCCGACCGCGAGGTTGCCTGCGTGGTCCATCGCTACGCTGCCCATCCACCTGTGGACGCCGTCACCTGGGGCGTAGGTGCCCTCCTGGAACAGGGTAGGCGGGTTGCCGTTGGGGTTGCGTATCTCGTACCACCTGACGCTCGCTACCCCGCTGGTACTCACCGTATGGTTAGTCACGAGCGACTCGTGCGTGCCGAAGTTGCGGTAGGCGAGGCGGTACATTATACGGTCGCTGAGGCTGGCGAGAGTGGCCGAGGTGCCCGGTTGGGGGATGCCTCCTGGGGTAGTGAAAGGAGTCACCGGGATGATGAACGGGCCGGTGAACGTGGAGTTGGCGGTGTTAGCCCAATCTACGTGGAACTTATACTCGTGGAGGCTGGAGGTGTTGAACCACTCAAGGAAGTAGTTGGGGCTGCCCGCGGGTGGCGGCGGTCCATCAACGTCCGATGGGAGGTAGCCGCCGTCGTTGTTGCGGAACACTACCATACGCGCGCTGGAGTCGCCAACGAGCATTCTATCGCGCTCGAACGCGTAATTGGCGGCGCTGGTCGCGGCCCCGAAGGTGTTAGTGGTCATGTAGTAAGCGTCAGGCCACACGCCCAGGTGGGGGTAGTCCTCGAACGCGGCGCCTGTGGCGAACTGGTAGCGGTACCAGGCACCCAGGGGGTCAGGTCCCGCCGTGAGGGCGATACACTGCCACGTTGGGCCGTTACTGTTGGTGAAGGCGAACCAGCTCACAAGGAAGCGATCAGCCATCGGGTCGTAGAGGGCCACAGGGTCGCCCCTGTTGGTGCTCTCGCAAACGTCCCCGAAGCCCCTGAACAGGGTGTTGTTGTTAGCGGGGCCGTAGAGGGACGTGCCGGTCTTGTTGAATATCTGGAAGCCCACGTTGACTATCTGGACGAAGTGGTTGGGGCCGACGTCGCCCGACGTATCGGGCGGGTAGCCACCCCAGATGTTCCACATCCCCTCGAAGTTGGCGATGGGCGTGGGCATGGCGAGTGGGCCTGCCAGCGTTTGCACGGCGCTATCCACGCCACTCGTGCCCTGGCTGCGGTCCTTGACGACGGGGTGCAAGGGAAACTCGCCCGCGCTGCCCGGCTGCGGTCGTATCGGCGCGATTGACCGCAGAGGCGGCGATACGTCGCTCTTGACGGGATAGATCACGTCAGGGTGGGTCAGCACGCGCACCCCTGACGGCGCGCCCTGGCTGGGATATGCTGCGCTGGCCGTGAGCGCAGCCGCTCCACTTAGCACCAGGAACAAAGAGAGAATAAACACGGCCGTTACCGGGGAATTACGTCTCATTTCTTGCAAGCTCCTTCACTAATGTTGGGGATATTGATGCGCCATATTACTGCCCTTATATTTGCATAGCGCAAGTATAAATCAGCAGCAATAACCTTGCCAACAGATTGGAGATTCACAAGCGCGGGGTGGGTTTGAAACCCGCCCCGCGCTTGTGATTATGTCAGTTATTGCCGGAGGTCGCGGACCTGGCAGTCTCGGAAGAAAGTGTTAGCCACAATCTTGGATGTCTGCCCACGCGTAGCGTTGTTGTTCGGGCGGAAGTATGGCTTGCCGCTCGTACCGCATGGCTCGCTCGGCATCGTACCGCATGGATAACCGCTCATCACTCCCCTTGAGGTCAGCCTCTCTATCCACACG
>DASWMJ010000005.1:0-9342 GCA_036399775.1 Chloroflexia bacterium
CTTTTCCTTGTTTGTTTTATTCTTCCCTTACTGCAAGAGCAGCTCGAAATGCACCCGCTCGCCGTCGTCATTCACGCCTGCTAGGCGGCTCCACAGGTGTTGCGCGAGCACCAGGCTCTTCTCGCCGATGAGCAGGGTGACTACCGACCCCGCCACGAAGCCGAACACCGCACCCACTATAACACCTGTCATCAGGTGCGCAGGCGATGTTTTCGGGGCTATGGCGACGCTGATAGCAGGGCGCTGCCGGTCTCCGATATTCAGGAGTCTATGTTCCGTTCTGACCTGCATTGGTTGGATACCCTCCAACAATATATACGCCCTTAATTACAGCTATGTTACGCGTGCGCCCATTTACTGCACAACAAGCACGGGCTGTGCCCCCGACCAGAGTTGCTCCAGGCGGTAGAGGTCGCGGGTCTCCTGGTCGAAAACGTGTACTATCACAGGCCCGTAATCGAGCAGCACCCACCTGGCTTCGTTCATGCCCTCTACGTTTAGCGGGTTCACCTTATTGTGGCCCAGCTTCTCGTCAATCTCCTTCGCGATGGCCTTGACGTGCCTGTCGCTGGTGCCCGTACATATCACAAAATAGTCCGCGATGATGGAGACCTTGCTTATGTCCAGCATCACTATATCTTCTGCCTTGCGGTCCGATGCGATTTCCACTGCGGCGCGTGCCAGTTCGTTTGGTTCCAGTTTTACACCTCCATAAGTCTACACGAGCGTGAGAGGTTATCCCCACAAGTCAATTATACCCTCCGGCTCTGCGCTTTGCAATAATATGGGCCATAAGTCTACCCGCAAACCGCCAATGCACACGCGCCCTTCCACCCACCCCAAAAATGTGTAAAACTCCATCCCAAATCCCCACCAAATCATGTCCCGTTTTCACCCCCAAAAGGGATTAAGTTAATAGAAGCATGTTTCCGACTACTGTAGCGCAACAGCAGTCACAAACCCTGAGAGCCACCCTAATTCGTAATTAGCAATTCGTGATTAGTAATTCTCAGGGAAAGGGTCCCGCTGGTGTCCCTGCCACAAGGATTGATCGTCATCCTCCCAGCTCCCACAAGGAGCCATTCCGTACCGAGCCTCACCGCTCTGTACAAAACCCATAGTGGCCCCATGCCCCACAGCACCCACAAAGTGCCAAAGGCCACCGGACCACGCACCCATACAAGATAAGAACTCACAAGCCAACAAGCCGGAAATCTGATTTCTGACTTCTGACTTCTGACTTCTTATCACCCAACCAGTTGCGTTGGCAGGGGCAAGCATCTGACGTAAACAGCGTGCTTAGGCTATCACCCTGCCCGCGTGACCCACAACAAACAAAAAGAGGGGCGCACTAACCAGCGCCCCTCCTACCAACCCCTAACCCCTAACCCCTAACCCCTAACCCCTGATCCCTGACCCCTGCTTACTCTTGCCACGCCTTCAGCGCGAGCACGCCGTTATGCCCGCCGAAGCCGAAGCCGTTCACAAGCGCGGCTCTTATCTTCATGGCGCGGGCCTCGTTGGGGATGTAGTCGAGGTCGCATTCCGGGTCGGGGTTGTGCAAGTTGATGGTGGGGGGGGCGATGCCGTCTCGCATAGCGTAGGCAGTACCGACCACCGACAGCGCGCCCGCCGCGCCTAGAGAGTGGCCTATCATACTCTTGTTGGAGGAGATGGCTACCCTGTATGCGTGGTCGCCAAGAGCGCGCTTGATAGCAGCGGTCTCGGCTGCGTCGTTCAGGACGGTGGCGGTGCCGTGAGCGGCTATGTAGTCTATATCACCAGGGGTGAGGCCACTGTATTTCATAGCGCGGGTCATAGCAAGGGCCGCGCCCACGCCTCCGGGGGCAGGGGCAGTCACATGGTAGGCGTCCGCTGTGAAGGCGCCGCCCATTACCTCGGCGTATATCTTCGCGCCTCGTGCAAGGGCGCTCTCGGCGGTCTCAAGGATAGCGGCGGCCGCGCCTTCACCGAAGACGAAGCCGTCACGCTTAGCATCGAATGGACGGCTCACCTCTTCCGGTGGCAATTCGCTGTTGCGCGAGATGGCCTGCATATTCGCCAGGGTAGCAAGCGCAAGGTCTGTGATGAACGACTCGGTGCTACCGGCGATAGCCATGTCTACTTCGCCACGCATGATGAAATGATATGCATCCACGAAAGCGAAGATACCGCTCGCGCAGGCCGCCACGCTGGTTATCGCGGGGCCGTGTGTGCCGAACATGAGGGAGACCTGCCCTGACGCCATATTGCTGATCATAGCGGGCATCACGAAGGGCGTGATGGCACGTGAACCTCTGTCGCGTATGGCTACGCTGGCTTCCTGCATTATGTCGAGGCCACCGCCGCCTGTGGCGAAGGCAACCGCTACGTTCTCGGAGTTGCTCTCGTCTATAACGTAGCCCGAGTCGTCCAGCGCCTGCTTGGCGGAGGCTACCGCGAAGTGCGAGAAGCGGGCCATGCGCCGCGCCGCCTTCGGCTCGATATAGTCTTCTGCGTTGAAGCCCTTGACTTCGCAAGCGATCTTCACAGTCGAGTTGGAAGGGTCAAAGCGCGTGATAATGCCCGCGCCCGACTTCCCCGCCACGAGGTTCTTCCAGAACTCCTCAGCCGTGTTGCCGATAGGCGTCACTGCCCCTACACCCGTGATGACCACCCTACGCCCACTACCGTTGTATACCACCTCTAACTCCTAAACTAGAAAACATTGGCAAGGGCGAGAATTACAGGCCCCTGAGCTAATCATGAACAATTACCCTTACGCCGCTACGACCCAGCATGCCGAGTTTCGTAACACACCGGGTCCCTGCCCCCTATATTATACTCTTCTTAGGACGACGCAGGAATTGTGCCCACCTAATCCTATCGAATTGGAGAGGGTCACGTCAACCTTCATTTGCCGGGCCTTGTTAGGGGTGTAGTTGAGGTCGCATTCAGGGTCGTGTACTTCGAGGTTGATGGTGGGCGGGATGCAGTTGTCGCGAATGGCGAGGGCGCACACTATAACCTCTAACGCGCCCGCCGCCCCCATCATGTGGCCCGTCATGCTCTTGGTGGAGGAAATGGCTACCTTGCGGGCGTCATCGCCGAAGACGTTCTTGATGGCGAGGGTCTCAACCTTGTCGTTGAGGGGAGTGCCGGTGCCGTGCGCGTTGATATAGTCTACCTCGTCAGGAGAGATGCCTGCCTTGCGTAGAGCGCGCTCCATCGTGCGGGACGCTCCCGCGCCGCTCTCAAGCTGTGCGGCCATGTGATAGGCGTCGTTGGTCGAGCCGTAGCCCACCACCTCGGCGTATATCTTCGCCCCCCGCTCCTTAGCGTGCTCGAATTCCTCAAGGATGAGCACCGCCGACCCTTCAGAGAGCACGAAGCCGTTGCGCCTTGCGTCGAAGGGCTTGCTGGCCTTCGTAGGATCGGGGTCGTCGCCCAGGGCGCGCATGTTGATGAACCCCGCCACGATGACGGGCACGATCACCGCCTCGGTGCCGCCCGCTATCATCACATCCGCATCGCCTCGTCGTATCGTCTCCATCGCCTCACCTACGGCGTGCCCACCCGTAGCGCAGGCGGATACCACCGCCATGTTAGGGCCTTTCGCTCCTACCGCGATAGCGACCTGGCCCGAAGCGGAGTCGGGGAGGAAATTGGGCAGGAAGTGGGGCGACACGCGGCGCGGCCCGCGCTCCTCAAGCACCTTCTGCTGGGCGATGAGCGTGCCCACGCCCGCAGCGCCCGTGCCGAATATGATGCCTATATCGTCCGCTTCCTCTTCGGTGATGTCTAGGTCTGCGTCTCTGAGCGCCTGCTTCGTAGCGACTATGGCGAACTGCACCGAGCGGTCCATGTGGCGGACTTCCTTGGGGTCTATGTCGTCGCCGGGGTTGAACTCCTTGACCTCGCCCGCTATCTGTATGCCGTAGTCGTTGGGGTCGAAGAGAGTGATGCGGCCAACGCCCGACACGCCCGCCACAAGGTTGTCCCACGTCTCGCGTGCGGTGTTGCCGACCGGGGTGACGGCACCCACACCCGTTATTACGACTCTCCTTTGCTCCTGCATTCTCTACCTTGCCTTATCTATCAACATGCCTGCTGTAACGGATTATATCTAACCGCCAAGACGCAGAGACGCCAGGAACGTTAAGGTAACGTGGCTCCTTGCATAACTTTGCGCCTAACCCCTAACCCCTAACCCCTAACCCCTAACCCCTTACATCTTGGCGTCTTTGCGTCTTGGCGGTTGGCATTTCGTTTTCTAGTCCCAGTGGTTTGTGGAACGGCTAAGACACCGACGGGGCCAGGGCATCGCCGCTGTTGTCGGCATGCATTACGTCTTCCAGCTTGAGCACCTGGGCGTCCTCCGATATGCGCTTGATGAGGCCCGACAGCACCTGCCCTGGCCCCACTTCGATGAAGGTGTTGACGCCGCCCTCTATCATCTGGCTCACTGACGCGACCCAGGCGACGGGCTTGCAAAGCTGGTCGGATAGCTCGCGCTTGATGTCCTCGGCGGTGGTGAGGGCCTGCCCGGTGATGTTGGCGACCAGGGGCACGAGGGGGTCAACCAGGTTGATGTTGCCAATTAGCAGAGAGAGCTGCGTGCCCGCCTGCTGCATCAGGGGAGAGTGGGAAGCGATGCTCACCGCGAGGCGGGCTACTTTCGCGGCACCCTCGTTCTTCGCAAGCTCCATCGCCTTGAGGAGGGCCGCTATCTCGCCGGAGATAACCGTCTGCACGGGCGAGTTGGAGTTGGCGATCACCACCAACCCCTCCGAGCTTGCCCGGTCCACCACGTTTTGCAGGCGCTCCGGGGTCAGCCCGATGACGGCTGCCATCCCGCCGGGCCGCCTCACTCCCTCCTCTTTCATCAGCCTCCCGCGCTCCCAGACCAGCCTCAGCGCATCGGCAAAGCTGATAGAGCCTACGGCGACCAGCGCAGAGTACTCGCCAAGCGAATGCCCGGCCATGAACACAGGCTCGATCTGCCGCCCGGTGGAGCGCAGCTTCTCGCGCAGGGCTTCCAGGTAGGCGATGCTCACAGTCAGGATGGCGGGCTGCGCGTACTGGGTGTCGTTGAGATTGTCAGCAGGGCCGTTGAAGCATAGCTCGGTTATGGGGTAGTCAAGCACGCGGTCGGCCTCCTCAAATATGGCTCGCGCCGCCTCCGACCTCTCGTACACCTCCCGCCCCATGCCCACAAACTGCGAACCCTGGCCCGGAAATACGAAGCTGATCTTGTCCATAAATATCCTTTTGCGAGAAGTCAGAAATCAGAAGTCAGAAATCAGAAGTCAGAACTGAGAAAGCTGATATCTGATTTCTGACTTCTGATTTCTTAGAACATTACCATACCGCCGTCTACGTTTAGCACCTGGCCGGTTACGTAGGCTGCCAGGTCGGAGGCCAGGAAGAGCACCGCGTTGGCTACGTCTTCGGGCTGGCCGTAACGCTCCGCCGGGATGGTCTTGAGTATGTTGGCCTTCAATTCTTCCGGCAGACCTGCCGTTATGTCGGTCTGGATGAAACCTGGGGCTATCGCATTGGCCGTGATGTTGCGCGCCCCTACCTCGCGGGCTATCGACTTGGTGAAACCTATCAGGCCCGCTTTAGCCGCCGCGTAGTTGGCCTGCCCTGTGTTGCCCGTGAGGCCCACCACGCTTGACAGGCAGATGATCCGGCCCCATCTGTTCCGCAACATGGGCCGCAACACGGCGCGGGTGCAGAAGTAGGCCGAGCGCAGATTAGTGTCCATCACGGCGTCCCACTCTTCCTGGGACATACGCATCATCAGGTTGTCGCGGGTGATACCTGCGTTGTTCACCAGTATGTCCACGCGGCCCCACTCTTTCACCAGGCCGTTTATCATGGCTTCAACTTCGTCGTTCTTGCTCACGTCGGCCTTGACCGACATGGCTTCACCACCCTCGGAGGTGATGGCTTCCACCACTTCCTGGGCAGCCGACTCGCTGGCATTGTAATTGACCGCAACCTTCGCCCCGGCAGCGCCAAGCTTGATGGCGGTTGCCCTCCCGATACCCCGACCCCCGCCCGTGACGAGCGCGATCTTGCCTGATAAATCCAGCGTAACTGTCACAGATTTCCTCCCAAGCCGCCTGCCTCCAACTCCCGGCACCCAACTTTACGCCCTTCCCGAACGCCTGGCAGCATACCCACCGCTACATATAACGGTATGCCGTACCTCAGCGATACGTAAGGACGTTGCACCGGGAACTATACCACGCTTAGGTGGTGAGTGTCAATCAGGAACTAACTTGTGAATGTTCAGATTAGGGGTAACGACAATGTCTCCGTAGGGGCGACCCGGTGGGTCGCCCTGGTGGGGAGGGCGTGCCATGCTTGCGTGATGACCCAATCAGGGCGACCCACCGGGTCGCCCCTACCGGTAAATCTGAACATTTACACTAACTTTCTCTTGAGGCAAGGGCTACCGCCTGCTCCATAGTCAAGGCACGCCCTTCCGCCCGTAATGCTTCCCAGGTTGGCTGGCCCAACTGAGCGCAGGCGAGAGCCGCCTTGTGGTCGAAGCCATCGCGGTCTGCTCGTTGCAACTGGAAGCCTATGGCCTCAGACAGGGCCTCTGCCGCCCCGATGAGCCTTGCCGCACGCTCCAAAGTCGCTCTTTGCTGCCCTTTATGCTTCTTCGCCTGCGCCATTGATACGGCTATCACAGCCATCTCAGCCAGGCATTCAGCGATACCCTGCTTATTGCCCAAATCCCTCCAGATTGACAGGCTTTCCTTGATGAGCCATGCCGCCTGCTTCAGATCGCCCTGGCGGTGCATCACGAACCCCAGGTCGTAAAACGAATGGGCCATGCCCGGCTTATCGCCATGCTCCCTGCGTATCGCCAGGTTCTCCTCGTGCAAAGAGCGCGCCGTTACATAATCGCCCTGGGCAACCACAACTGTTGCTATGTTGCCCAGTGAGGTGGAAATACCCAGCTTATCACCCAAATCCCGCCTCATCAGCAGGCTTTCCTCGTGCAAAGAGCGCGCTGCCTCGTAGTTGCCTCTATATCCTTGCAATATCCCCAGGTTGGTGAGCGCGGTTGCTATGCCATACTTCTCACCCGACTCCCGCCAGATGAGCAGGCTTTCCTCACAACATGCCTGCGCCGCGTCATAGTTTGACTGGCGCTGCCTCACCACGCCGAGATTGTTTAGAGAGGAGGCTATGCCCATTTTGTCGCCCAACTCCCGTTTCAGGGACAGACTCTCCTCGAAATACGTTGACGCTCGCTCATAGTCTCCCCTGTCTCGCCACACCACCGCGATGTTGTTGAGCGCGCCTGCCATACCTTGCTTGTCCCCCAACTCCCTGCGCAGCCTCAGGCTTTCCTCGTGCAGAACAAGCGCCGCCGCGTAATCGCCCGCGCTATAAGCCAGGTTGCCCGCTCCATTGAGCGCGTTTGCTCGCACGGTCGCAGGCACCGCGCCGGTACTATCCTTACCCAATGCCAGGGCTTCTTCTAACCACTCACGTCCCTCGCTCAGATAACCGCGTATCAGCCAGAACCGCCACAGCGCGCTACCCAGCCGCAACGCTATCTCAACCTCCCCATGCTGTAGCGACCATCGAAGAGCCGCCCTCAAATTATTGTGCTCTGCCTCTAACCGTTCTAACCAGGTGATTTGCTGCCCTCCCTTCAATTGTGGCTCGGCAGCCTCGGCCACCGACAGGTAGTATTCGGTGTGCCGCTTCTGTATTTCTCTAGATTCGCTTCCGGCCAACCTCTCCCATGCGTACTCGCGGGTAATCTCCAGCATACGCAAGCGCATGTCCTCCCCCGCAGGCTCTTGCTGCAATAGACTCTTATCAACCAGGGAGGCTATGCTGCCAGGTAAATCAACCTCTAACTCGCTCTCCAGGAGGCACACTGCCTGCACCGCTTCCTGCTTGCAGCCTCCTACAAACACAGACATGCGACGGAATATCGCTTGCTCTCTTCCATTGAGCAGGTCATAGCTCCAATCAATGGCAGCCCTTAGCGTCTGCTGGCGGGCAGGGAGGTCTTGCGGGCCTCCCACCAGCAAATCCAATTTGCTGTGCAGCCTGCTTGCTATAGCCTGCGGCGTGAGGTCCCTGGTACGCGCGGCGGCTAGCTCGATGGCAAGGGGAAGCCCCTCTAGCTGGATGCATATCCCGGCGATAAGCGCCGCATTCTCATCGGTGATAGCGAAGTCGAATTTTGCCGCGACTGCCCGCTCGGTGAAGAGGCGCACCGCCTCGTACTGTGCCAACCGCTCGGCCTGTAACGGCTCTCCGGGGTCGGGCAGGGTCAGCGAGTGGACCGGGAACTCGTATTCGCCGTAAAGGTGCAGCAGCGCGCGGCTGGTCGCCAACACTTTCAGGCCGGGAGCCGACACAAGCAGATCTGCCAGCACGGGTGCCCCCGGTATCACGTGCTCGAAGTTATCAAGCAGCAGCAACATGCGTCTGTCCCGCAGAGCTTCCTTCAGTCGTTCCAGCAAGGGCTGGCCTGGCGCTTCCTGTACCTTCAGAGTACGAGCGATGGTAGAGGCAACCAGGCCGGGGTCGCGTATCGAAGCCAGGGCGACAAAGAATACCCCATCCCTGAAGTCAGGGTCGCCGGTCAGCGCCGACGCCACCTGCAAGCTCAAGCGCGTTTTGCCGATTCCAGGCGCTCCCGTCATCGTTACCAGCCGAACCTCGGCGCGGCGCAGGAGGGCGCATGCTGCCGCCGTTTCCCTTTCACGTCCGATAAAGGCGGTCGGCGGTGCGGGTAGATTGTTCGGACTGCGCTGCTGCGAGGACCAGGGCATGGGAGTTTGCGCGTCAGCCTGCCCAGGCGTCTCCCTGGCATATTCGACAAATGCGGGTACTTCCTGCGAAGGAACGTTGACGCACTTAGCCAGCAACTCCGCTATCTGTTTGGAGGGCCGCCTCTCGCCAAGCTCGATCTGTATGACGGTCCTCACGGAGCAGCCGACGCACTCGGCCAGCCCCGCCTGGGTCAGCCCCATCACTTTACGACGCTGCTTGAGCCACGCCCCGAACCTCATTCCGTCACCCATTTACAGACCTCTATACGCTCACAATCTTCCTTATTATCTCTTATTTCCCCTGGTTCTAAAACAAGGACACACATCATCACCCTTCGCACATAGTCGTTGCAAAATCAGCATGTCAAGGGAGCGCCACCGCACCATCCTTGTCATTCTGAGTACAGCACTAACAAAGTTATGTCCAGGAATAAAATGTGTAAGGTAGGGGCGACCCGGTGGGTCGCCCTGCCAGGGTCACGCGTAAAGTTGGTTCGCCTTCCCCACCAGGGCGAGCATGCGGGTCGCCCCTACGCAGACA
>DASWMJ010000006.1:0-27244 GCA_036399775.1 Chloroflexia bacterium
AGGAGAGGAAGCTCCGTGATATGAGCGCACTGGACCCACCCAGCCCCATCCCGAACCTGGAAGTGAAACAGTGCAGCGCTGATGGTACTATAGCCGCAAGGCTATGGGAGAGTACGCCATTGCGGGGCTTCCTCTCCTCTTTTTATTTCCCCTTTATTCCTTTTGCCTCTATACTGTTATACTGTAAAGTAAGAATAGAGGATTGCCGAAATGACTCCACCTAAGAGCGCACAACAAATATATGAGCAGTACATTAGATCCCTGAGCATTGCGGAACGGCTGCAACTTCTGGCTGTCGTGGCACACGATCTTGCCTCCGAAAACTCCCATACCGCATCACATAAGCAACAGAGGCATAGCATTATGGAGTTGCATGGACTAAGCGCACATATTTGGGAAGCCGTTGATCCCCAGGATTATGTAAACGAGCTACGGGACGAATGGGATCGTAAGGCAATTACCGATGAAACTTGACGTAGCATTATCGGGAGCTACACGCCTGGGACTTGATACCTCGGCTATTATCTACTTCATCGAAGCCCATCCTAAGTACGATACCCTCATCACAGCCATATTCAACGACATAGCTACGGGCCGCTTTGTTGGAGTCACGTCTGCTATTACACTGACAGAAGTGCTCATTCAGCCTTTACTGCATGATGATACTCAACTTCAGCAGCGTTATCGTGACCTGCTATTGTGGAGCGATAACTTTGAAGTCGTGTCAGTAGATGCGGCCGTTGCTGAACGCGCAGCCAATATCCGTGCCCGTTACCGGCTGCGAACCCCCGATGCCTTGCAAATCGCCACAGCCTTGAATGCCAATTGCCAGGTGTTCATAACGAACGACGCAACGCTCCACCGCGTGAGTGAGTTGCGCGTCTTGCTACTTGATGAGCTTAAGCCATAGAGGATGGCAGGATATTGCCATCTGAACCCTTTGTATGGGTTCACGGTTAAGGGTGTATAAGTCACAGCGATTACCGGCCTCATAGCGCATCGAGGGGCTTATGACCAAATCGAGGCGTAGCACCCGCCATAAGACGCTCACAGTTCTTATGCTGTGTGCTCTATTGGCCTACCTTTCTCCCGCGTATGATGTCCCAGCCCAAACAGAGGAGCAGGTGCGGAGGATCAACGGCTTCGAGGTGTCGGGGCGCTTCCTTGAGGTGTGGAGCGCGCAAGGTAGCGAGCAGCGTAGCATCTACGTAAATGGACTGCCTATCACGCCGCGCCGCCCTGAGATCTCCCTTGCTGACGGCAAAACTTATGAGACTCAATGGTTTGAGCGTGCCAGCTACGAGGCCCACCCTGAGAATAACCCGCCACACGACGTGCTGCTGGGGCTGCTCGGTTCGCGCATCGCGGAGGGACGTGGCGCTCTCAACTCAGAGACGGGGCGAGCCAGATATGCTACGGACCAGCCCTTCGTCAGCGTTGAACGACCTGATGGCATCGAGGCAGAAGGAAAGATGTGGTTCCCGGAGACGGGGCATATACTTGCAGGCAAGTTTCTTGAATATTGGCAGCGATATGGCGGCTTGCAACAGTTTGGTTTCCCACTCAGCGAGGAGTTTGAGGAGGTTTCGCCCACCGACGGCAAGCCTTACAGGGTACAGTACTTCGAGCGCAACCGTTTCGAGTTGCATCCTGACAAGCCTGCCCCTTACGAGGTAGAGCTTGGCCTACTGGGCGTGCAGCTATTCGGGCAGCAGGCCGTGCCCGCCGACCAATTACCTGTCGCGCCGCCAAAGGGTGTGACGAGCGCGAGAGATACCTACATAGAAGGTTCGATGCAGGAGCCGCAGAGTCTCGCGTGCGGTCGCGTTGGTGGCCTGGTTGAAGAGCGATTCTGTTCTGCCCTCACATTCGGGGACGCGCTGGTAGGAATAGACGACAAAGGGAACTACTTCCCCCTGGCGGCCTGGTACGTGCCCACGCTTGAGAATGGCGGCTCTTACTTCGTGGGGCGTGGCGAGGAGCGTAGACTGGTGACGAAGTATAAGCTGCGGCCCGGCATCAAATGGTCCGATGGGGTGGAGCTTACCTCACAGGATGCTATCTTTTCGCATAACATGATTATGAGTGACCGCGAGGCGGTCAGAAGATCCATCCACGCCAGGCTGTCCGGCATGGATAACCCTGACAAGTACACGGTTGTCTACTATTGGCTGGCAGTCTGGGAGGCTAGAGCGCTGACTCGCACGCCCGCCGCGTATAATGATCCTAACTACTGGTTCTTGCACGATTTCGCCAGCTTGAACAAGCCAACTATAGACCCAAACTACCTTCTTGTAGGTACGGTCCACCCACAACATATCCTCTCGAACATACCTGTAGACAAGCTGAAAGATAGCAGCTACGCAACCGCGCCTGTGGGATACGGGCCGTACAGGGTGCAGGAATGGAAGAAGGGCGACCATGTGGTCCTGGTGCAGAACGAGCATTACAGCCTAACGGATATACCCCTTATCAAGAGAATTGTCGTCAGGTTCGCTACTGATTTCGGCAACGGCTCGCTTGGCTCACAATACCCGCCAGGCAATTTGGATGCCATGTCCGGGGTAGGTATGGTTGTGCCACCGCAGCTTATAGCAGAAGGGGCCGTGGTAGATAGTGTCCCTGGGTCTTACTGGGAGCACCTCGACTTCTACTTCGGCTTTGAACCTTTCAAGGATAAGAAGGTGAGGGAGGCTATCTTTCGTGGTATCAACCGCAAGCAGGTCGCTGACGTGGCTTACAGGGGTAGCGCAGGCATCATGAACGGCCCGGTTCCTCCCGGCGTGTATCACTCGTTGGAGAACCCCGACTATGCCGCAAACTTCCCTGAGCTTGCCGCGAAGTACAAGCTGCCCATCTACGACTACGACCCAGCCAGGGCCAACCGGCTACTGGATGAGGCGGGTTGGATTGCTCCCTGCGGCAATCCATCTCAATGTACCCGTGAGAAGGGCGGGGCAAAGCTCGCCTTTGAATACGGCACCACCAGAAGCGTAATTCGGCAAGCTGCCCAGGAGTCGGTGAAAGCAGACCTGAAGGCCATCGGCATAGATGCCATCACAGTGAACTATCCGACCGGCTTCTTCGACATTGATGGCCCTATCCGGTCCGGCAAGACTAAGTTGGCACAATTTGCGTATGTCACCGTTGCAACGAGCAGCTTTGATTTTTGGGTATACAGCACCTGCCCAACCCCAGACACGGGTGCTTGCGGCCCTAACCTAAATCAGCAGCAGTACAAGAACTTTAGAGTAAACGAAGCCAACCGGCTCTTCAAGACAGAAATAGATAGAAACAAGGTAGCCGAGCAATCCGCCATCATCCAGGTGGAGATAATGAACGACATCGCCGTGATACCCCTTGTGCAGCGTGCCAACATAGAGATATATAGTGGCAAGGTGAAGGGCCGCAAGACCACCAACAGCACCGTACCGCAGTGGTGGAATATAGCCCAATGGTATTTTGACAAGTGACGTGAGCATCACCGCAGCTATGCTGTCAGGCCATGCTTGCACGGCAAATGAGCAGGTTTTGAGCACCTTTTGGGCTGGCGAGTGAGCATAGGCGTGTCGTAAACTGTGTGGGTCAGCAATATAAGCTGAAAAATGCTCGTAAGGGAGAGACTTATGCCTGCTTTGAGCTTGCCGCCCGACGTGGAGGCGGTGATCCGCGATTTCTATACCGCAGAGTTTACTACCGTGAACAAGAAGGGCCAGCCGATAACCTGGCCCACCCTCACCTACTACGACCAGGCGCGCGGGAGGATAATCATTACAGCGTCGGTTGCTTTCCCGGTGAAGACGTACAACGCGAGAAGGCACCCGCAAGTGTCGCTGCTCTACTCCGACCCTGTAGGGGCGAAGCTGAGCAACCCACCTGGCGTGCTGGTGCAGGGGGACGCTACGGTGGAGGAAGTGCTTGAGGAGAACGAGTGGTCAATACCGATGTTCCAAACGTCGGTGCGCCGCCAGCCTGAGAGCCGCAAGTACATCAGCAACCCCCTTGCGCAGAAGCTCTTCACGTTCTACTTCCAGCGCATAGCCATATTCATCACGCCACGCCGCATCCTCGCGTGGCCGGGGCTGGACTTCAACGGTACGCCAAGGGAGATCGAGGTGCGCCATGTGGAATAAGCAGTTAGCGGCTTGCGGGCGCGTCTATGAGAGCGCGGTGCTCACCATCGTGGAGCCGTCGGGATACCCATTGAGCGTGCGCTGCAAGGTGGAGTTTGATGACGCGCGGGAGATCGTCACCTTCGCCGAGTTACCTGAGATGGCGCGGAGGTGGGGAGGCCCGGCCAGCGTGCTGCTCCACAGGCACAATGAAGTGCTGGAAGACTTCTACGAGTTGCTGATAAAAGGCGAACTTTCTACGGAAGGCGACGACCTCACCTTCAAGCCGAGCGAGTTCGTAACCGGCTCGGGTCGGCAGGACACCGACAGGATGCCGCACGCGGGCGCGCCCCTGCACCTGATACAGTTCATGCTGCTTGGGCGGCGCAAGGCCCGCGAGTACCACGCCAAAAGGGGCAAACCCTGGCCTCCCATCCGCTTCGACCTCCTTGTGCAGGCGGCGAAGGAAATCAAAGAGTAGGTATTGGGTAATGGGTAGCGTGTGGTAGAATTGTCGGCATGATGAGCAATTCACACGACGACTACATGCTGCCACCCGCAGAAAAGACGCAACAGGTGCATACGGCGCTCGCCGAGCACTACGGCTATTTGGAGTGGCGGCCACGCATTGACCCCTTATCTGAGCTGGTATTGACCATACTCTCCCAGCACACGTCTGACGTGAACCGTGATAGAGCGTTCGACGAGATGAAGCGGCGCTATCCTACCTGGGAAGAGGTACGCGATGCGCCCACTGTGGCGCTGGCCGACGCCATAAGGGCGGGCGGGCTTGCCAACATAAAGGCCCCGCGCATACAAGAAGTGTTGCGCCTCATCTCCCAGGAGAAGGGAGAATTAGACCTGAGTTTCCTCATGGAGACACCCATCGAGGAGGCAAAAGCGTGGTTAGCCGGGTTCAAGGGTGTGGGGCCGAAGACGGCAGCCTGCGTGCTGATGTTCGCGTGTGGGATGCCGGTGCTGCCGGTGGATACGCACGTTTACCGCGTGTCGCAACGCCTGGGGCTGATTGACCGTCGCACCAACGCCGAGAAAGCCCATACCGTGCTCGAAGAGATGCTTGAGCCGGAGCAGCGATACACCTTCCACATCAACATGATCACGCACGGGCGCAGAGTTTGCAAGGCCCAACGTCCTTTGTGTGAGACGTGCGTGGTACAGAGTTGGTGTGCGTACTACCACCGTGCGCGGATACAGGCCGCAGGACCAGGTGAGCAGGTTATGTCAACGCAATTTACTTCTTCTTGAGAGCGAGCGGGCGCATGATGCCGAATAGCTCCATGCCCTCACGCAAATCAACCGAGTGAGCGGGGGGCTCCAATCTCTCGATGGTGAAATAGGGGTCGAAGAGGTTGTGTATCTCCTCCTCCGAGATGTCGAAGGGTGGCGCGATAGGCTGCCCATGCGCGAGGAACAACGCCAGATAAAGACCATCCTCGGCCAGCAGGCGAAGCACCAACTGCACGTAATCGGGCCGCTTCTCAGGCGGGACCGCCGTGAGGCAAGTGTGCTCGACCACATATTTGAAGGTATGGTCGTAGGAGGCCGGGAGCGTGTACATATCATGCTCCACGAAAGTGATGCCGGAAGGCACCCGTTCTGCCGTCTGACGCGCCTCCTCTATTGCAGCATGGGCGAAGTCCACCCCAACCACGTCGAAGCCGTGCCGGGCAAAGAAGATCGCGTCGTGCCCTCGCCCGCAGCCCAGCACGATCATATGGCCGGGAGCAGGCGCGTCAGGCTCCGAGAGGAGGTCCACGAAAGGCGGGGCGGGCTGCGCGATGTCCCAACCGTTGTCCCCCTGAAGGTAGCGGGCTTCCCAGAATGGAGGCGCGGTAGGGTCATTTAGGGAGGGAGGCGTCTTTTTATTCATCCAGGATCCTCCTTACTGTTGCAAGGACCTCTCTACACTTAAATTTTCAATTTACGGTAGGGGCGACCCGGTGGGTCGCCCTGCTGGGGATGGCGTACCATGCTTGTCTGATACCCCCGCCAGGGCGACCCACCGGGTCGCCCCTACAGGAGACATTTCTTTATCCCAACTCTGAACACTGACATCTACACGCTATCCGGGGGCCAGCCAGAGGCCCATCGCCCAATTATCTCGCGGCGGAAGCTGGATGCGCCATACGGTTAGGATGCGTGCGCCCGCACCATCGTCCGCCGGGGGCATACGCCACAGGTCACACTCGCGGTCCCAGCCCACTTGCAGGGCCATCTCGCCCACAGGATTTACCAGGGCCAGGTGAGTAGCGCCCGGCGAGACGCCAAATGAGCCGAGAGTGGGGTCGTCGGGGCGCTGGCCGTCAATTAAGTAATAGCCTTCGCCCGCGCCTGGGCTGCTGGCGTGCGACAGGCCGGGCGCGTAAAGGTTGAACTCCACCGCGAAGAGTATCTGCATGGGGCGCAGGCTGGAGTTTATTACGCGGTATAGGACGGCTATGTCGCTCGCGCCGGGCCTTATCGCCGCGCTCTTTGCCATGCGCACCTCGGCGCTCCTTTTGCCGGTGCTTATAGCGCCATCTCGCAGCATGCCGATGCGTATCTCTCCCCCGGAGTCTACTACCTGGCTGCGGAATGGGCCGTCCGCGAAGTCGCCAAACTCGCGGTGGGTACCCTCCATGACCTCCTGCGGCTTCGTACCCAGCGGCAGAAAATGGTCCACCAGCGCGCCGTGTGTGGGGTCCACAAGGTCAAGGGGTCGCGGCGAGTCGTGTCGGGTGGCGGGGTTGAGAGCGTCGGGAGGCGGGATGGTGCGCCACTGCCAGCGTTGCAGCCTCCCCCCCTCTTGGGTGTTGAAGCGGCACACGGCCTCGCCACTATCCAGGGTAGCGCCGGTCTCGTCCTCGGTGAAGGTCGGCTGCGCCAAAAGCGGCGCGCCCACCTGGCGCTCTAACCCATTTCCCGCCGCGTGACCATTTCCAGGTGGAGCCATAAGCTGAGGTAGTCTCCTGTTCGGGAAGCGTGATTCGTATTGCGTGCTACGGTTGGTAATAGGGCATGGAAGAAGTAGCCAATACTCCTATAGTATACCACCCTTATAGGAGTCAAATACTATTGACAGTGGCAGGCGCAGGCACTACGATAGGATAGAGGCGAATAGTTATAGGTCCTCACGACTCTATCACGCTTTACGTTGCACGTTTTACGCATCACGCATACGCCTCTCGCTACAACTACATTGAAAGGCGTAAGTTGACCGGCACTATGCCTGAAGAAGAAAAACAGACTAGAAAACTGAGTGGCTTCGCCCGCATCTACCGCGCATCCCCCACGCCGGAAGGTACTGTAGGCACCTTACGCTGGCTCATAAATATGAGGGCCAGGGTGGTGATTGCCCTCACCGCCGTATTGCTTCTCACAAGCCTGATTGAGAGCATCCCCCGCAACGTCATTTTAAACCTGTCGGTGGTGGCCCTCGCCTTCCTCGCCTTCAATAGCGTCTATGCTTTCCTGTTGAGGGGCGAGCCTTCGACGCGCCGCGTAGAATTGCTCAAGCAGGTGCTGGCCCCCTTCGATGCCGTATTGAGCACCGTAGTCATCTACCTGGCGGGCGGCGTGCTCACGCCCATGTTCATAACCTACACGCTCACCATACTGGTTTCAATCATCCTGTTGGACCCGAAAGGCGTGTACCGCACCGGCGGGATTGCCGTGCTCCTCTATTGCGGCCTCTCCGTGCTTGAAGCGTACAGGTTGATACCTTACGTAGAGGGCTACTGGGGACCTTTCAGCTATTACCAGGCAGCAGACCTTTCGATTTACGGCGTGCGGCTGATAGCGATCTGCACGATGCTGATGGCTATTACTTACATCGGCAACCGCATCGCGGACATCATCAGCCACAGAAACGCGCAGATCGAAACGAGGATACAGGACTTACGTACCCTCTACGACATCACCAACGGCCTGAGCAACTACATGGACGAAGCGAGCATGCTGCGCTACCTGACCACCACGCTCAGGACTATACAAAATGCCAGGACATGCCTGGTAGCCCTGATGGATACAGAGGGGCGCGTAGACGTTAGAGCGAGCGCCGGGGTGCCGCCTGAACATTTAGCGAAGCTGCGCGCTCTGGATAAGAACACGCCCGGAATAGAGGCCCTGGTCAAGAGGGCTGAGCCTCTGATTATTGAAGATGTGGACAAGCATCCTGAATACAAGCCGTTCGTTTTTGACCCTTCGACGAAGTCTATCTATGCCTTCCCAATTAAATCGGACGGGAAGGTGGTAGGGGCCATCAGTCTGTCGTTCGATAAAGCGAAGAGGATCAGCCAGGAGTACAACGAACTGCTCGCGACCATCGCGGCGCAGGCCGGAGCGGCTATGCAGCGCGCGCAACTCTTCGCCGACACGCAACGCCTGGCCAAGCAGATGTCAACCCTCTACGAAGTTGGCCTCTATACCGGCTCGACCCTCTCGAAAGACGAAGTAATCAAGCGCACGTATGACACGATAACAGGTTTGATGGAGCCGGACGCATACTATATGGCGCTCTATGACCCTGTGACCGATACCCTCTCCTTCGATATATTCGTGGAGAATGGCGAGCAGATGCCCCGGATGAGAATGTCGCTCGATAAAGGCGGCCTGACGGCGCGTATCGTGCGCGATTGCAAGCCTGTGCTGGTGCAGGACTGGCTGACCGAGGGTGAGCAGTATAACGCGATAGCGCAGAAGACGGGCACCGACATGCTCTCTTACCTGGGTGTGCCTATGATCTCGGAAGACAAGGTAGTGGGTGTCATATCGGTGCAGGCGGCCAGGCCGATGGCGTTCAACGACCACGACGAAAAGCTGCTGATATCGGTGGCGGGGCAGGCGGCTATGGCTATGGAGAATGCCAGGCTGCACCAGTTGGCGCAGGACCAGGCGAAGCTTGATAGCCTGACGAAGGTATACAATCACGGCCACTTCCTGGAACTGACGCGCAAGGCGGTAGTCGACTCCGACAGAGACGACACGCAAGTCTCACTCATCATGCTCGATATTGACCACTTCAAGCAGTACAACGACACCTACGGCCACGTAGCCGGGGATAACGTGCTACGGATGCTGGCGAACGCGCTCAAGAGCAGCGTGCGCGACACCGATTTCGTAGGAAGATGGGGCGGCGAGGAGTTTTGCGTGCTCCTGCAAGGTGTGGGTATAACCGAGGCCAAGCGGGTCTCACGGCTCATCAGGCGCGCGGTAGCTGAGCTTTACCCGGTAGACGGGCACGGCCAACTTATCCCTAATCCAACCGTCAGCCAGGGCATATCGTCTTACCCGCACCCGTCGCCAACCGCCAGCGACCTGATCGAGCAGGCGGACGCCGCTCTCTACCAGGCCAAGAGGCGCGGACGCAACCAGCTAATAGTGTACGAAGCGTCAGGCATGAAGGAGGCCACCACAACCACAGGCCACCTGCCCGCCTACCCTGGGATGTTGAAAGCCTCCACCAATACGACGCCTCACCTCGGCCAGCTGAAAGACGGCAAGACAGTTACCACAGGACACCTTGCATAAGTTTTGAGTTTTGAGTTTTGACATGAGACATCCCGAATTTAAGATTTACGCTTGGACAAGCGCAATATCTTAAGTTCAACCAAATGAAAAAAGCAGCAACTGGGCGGCTGCGCCGCCCAGTTGCTGCTTTTTTCATTTGGTTGAAAGTCCCGCCCCTGCGTGCGGGGAGAGGAGTAAGAGTTCTTGTGTGCATGAGGCAAGCACGAATATAAAATTCGGGAGTCTCATGTCTTTATTTGCCTGGTGGCGCAACTCCATTTACAATAATGCGGCAATGCAGCGGAACTCAAAACTCAGAACTCAAAACTCAAAACTTTGAAGATAACAGTAACCGGCGGTGGCACCGGGGGGCATGTCAGCCCTGCGGTGGCGGTCATAACACGGCTGCGCGAGCGTAGCTCTGAGGAGGCATGGCCGCTCGAATTGCTCTACATCGGCAGCGTGGCGGGTGTGGAGAGACGCATCATGCTTGAGATGGGCGTGCCTTACGTGCCGATACAAACGGGCAAGCTGCGCCGCTACCTCTCCCCCCAGACCCCCATCGACTTGCTTTTCAGGCTTCCACTGGGCGGCGTGCAGGCGCTGAGGGCCGTGAGGCGCTTCAGGCCCGACGTGATATTCAGCACGGGTGGGTACGTCTGTGTACCAACTGTGGCGGCAGGCAGGCTGCTGGGCGTGCCTTCGCTCACCCACGAGCAGACCGCGCTGGTGGGGCTGGCTAACCGTGTGGCGGGACGCTTCGCCACGCGCGTAGCCGTGAGCTACCCTCAGTCGGCGCGCTACTTTCCCCCAGGCAAGACCATCGTCACGGGCAACCCTATGCGCCCCTCTATTCTCAGTGGAGACGCGAGGCATGCTGCCACGCTGCTGGGCTTCGACGCTAGCGTGCCCACCCTGTACGTCACCGGCGGAGCGCAGGGTTCGCATGCCATCAACATGGCGGTGCTAGGCGCGCTGCCCCGGCTGCTTGAGTGCTGCCAGGTGGTCCACCAGTGCGGCCAGGGGCCTGACGGGTCGGGGGCCGATCTGCTTATGCATGAGCAGGCGCGGGAGGAATTACCCGCCGAACAACAAGCGCGCTACAGGGTGCAGGCATATGTAGGCGACGAACTGGGAGACATCTACGCGCTGGCGTCGCTGGTGGTGGGCAGGGCGGGCGCGGGCACCGTGAACGAGCTAGCGAACCTGGGCAAACCCTCCATCCTGGTACCGCTCCCCGGCGCGGCGGGAGGAGAGCAAGAAGCCAACGCCCGCGCCCTGGAAAGAGAGGGCGGCGCTATCACGCTGCTGGAAAGCGACCTCACGCCTGATAGCCTGGTCGAAATGGTATGCGGCCTCATCACGGATGAAGAGAGATTGGCCGGTATGCGCGCCGGAGCGTCCAGGCTATCAACGGCGGGGGCGGCAGACAAGATAGTAGACGAGTTGCTCAGGCTGGCAAGGGGCAACAATACATGATTGATAAGGATTCTTTGCGTGAAGCCATATTATTGCCCGTGCATCTTCCGCAGTTCCGCAAGCACTCCCGGCAGTACAATCCTGAGCGTTTCCCCCAGGTTTATTTTCATGGCCGAACCGGGCGGCTGGTTCAGAGCAAACGCATATGGGTTGCTCCCCCACACCTCGGTTGCCTTAGGGTCAACCAGCCCATCGCTTACCCATCGTGAAACGACGGCGTTGCTTATGGCTTCGTAGGCCGTCTTAAAGTCAACGCCCGTCATTGCCGCTACCGCAGCTGCGGGCCTTCCATGCCCTATGAGCCACTCCCGCAGGCCGGGATAGCGGGTATAGCTCTCCGGCGAAACTGTGCTGCCTGGGTGTCCGGCGCTTGCCTGTTCAAGCACGTCCCTGTATTCTTCAGGCACCGGGCCGAGGTACCAGATGCTCGCATAACCGGCAGGCCAACTCCTGGCTCGCTCCACTATGATCTCGACAAACTGCTCATCATCCACTGCTGTGCCCCTTTTGCATCAACGTTGAGAATAGCTTTTACGCGGGGGTTATAATGGAGCTAGCCTGTAGCTAACCTGTAAGCTAAAGATAGCCCGGTCCATAGTGAACTACAGTCTATACACACGGAAAATGGACCCAAACATACGTCAGGTCCTTCATAACAGAGGGCTGTGGAGTCGTCTTTGCTCAATTCTAGCACCGAACGCGCCCCATGTCAATACGCAAATTCCAGGGATTAGGACTGTGTCAAAGTCGCCGGAAGGCCTTAACCCTGGAAAAGAGAGAATTGTAATTGTGCGAAAATGGGCGGCTTCACCGCCCATTTTCGCACAATTACAAAAGAAAACTTCGCCTTGTTTGGGCTGTACAAGTTAGAGGCGCGATTTTGACACAGCCCCTATCTCTGGGATTCACAGCCTTGACAGCTATGCCCAGGTGGTGTAGACTAGACCAACAATAGAATAGAAATCGAGAGTGGTAGGGAGAGTCCTGGCTCGCTGAACTACCCGGCAACCGGCAAAGCGCGGTGCCCCACCCAGCCCCTGAGGGGAAGGATTAGGCCGACTACCGGCAAATTGATGCCTCTCAATGTAGAGGCTTTTTTATTTTAGATTTCCGATTTTAGATTTAGCCCGTATTCACACTGTAATCCTCAATCTAAAATCGGAAATCTAAAATCTAAAATTCGGAGTATTTGATGGTCCACAACATTCAGCCCGTGAACAGCGATCACCCGTTCCTGCTGCGCCTGCGGCAGTCCGCCCCCGTCATCTGCGACGGGGCG
This sequence comes from Chloroflexia bacterium, assembly GCA_036399775.1. Taxonomy (GTDB): domain Bacteria; phylum Chloroflexota; class Chloroflexia; order QHBQ01; family JADMIH01; genus JADMIH01. The sequence goes on from DASWMJ010000006.1 coordinate 12,379, forward strand.
ATGGGCACGATGCTTTACTCTATGGGGGTGCCCGCCAACACCTGCTTTGATGAGTGCAACCTGTCGCAGGCCGATCTGGTTCGCAAGGTACACGAGGCCTACATAAACGCCGGCGCGGAGATCATCGAGACCAACACCTACGGCGCTAATCGCTCCAAGCTGGCGGGTTACGACCTGGCCGACAAGGTACGCAAGATAAACATCAGGGGTGCCAAGCTCGCCCGCGAGGTGCGCGAGGTGAGCGGCCAGCCGGTCTTCGTGGCGGGCGCGGTCGGCCCAATAGGCAAGCCCATAGCTCCCGTCGGCCTCATACCCGCCCTGGAAGCCCGCGCCATCTTCCGCGAGCAGGTCGAGGCGCTTCTTGAGGGAGGGGTTGACCTGCTTGTGCTGGAGACGTTCCGCGACCTTGAGGAGATGCGGCAGGCGCTGATAGCAGTGCGGGAGGCGTGCGACCTGCCGGTCATGTCGCAGATGACCTTCGCGGAGGATGGGCGCACGCAGATGGGCAACACGCCCCAGGAAGTGGTGACCGCCCTGGAAGAGCTTGGCGCGGACGTTATAGGCGCGAACTGCTCGACTGGGCCGCAGAGGATGGCGCGGGTCGTCGCTGAAATGGCCTCTCACGCCCACCGCCCTCTCTCGGCGCAGCCCAACGCAGGCTGGCCGGAGATGGTCAACAGCCGCATCGTCTACGTCTCTACGCCCGACTACATGGCGAACTTCGCTAAGAGGATGTCAGTGGGCGGGGTGAAAATCCTCGGCGGGTGTTGCGGCACGACGCCCGCCCACATAAAGGCCCTCTCCGACTGCTTGCGAGAGGCCGAGGCTCCTACTATGGTGCAGGGTAATGGCTCTCACCCGCATACCAGGGAGGCTATCCGCGTCGCTGAGTCGGAAGCACCCATGCTGCGTGAGGCCGCGCCGCTTGTAGTGAGCGAGGAACGCGCATCCGTACATACCGAAGAGGGGTCGTTCGGGTGGAAGCTCGGCAGGGAGTTCGTAGTCAGCATCGAGCTTGCGCCTCCCAGGGGCGTGAACCCCGCCAAGCTGCTGGCGGGCGCGCAGATGCTCGTGGAGAAGGGTGTGGACGCCGTGAACGTCACCGATAGCGCCCTGGGCCGCGCTTCAATGAGCGCGTTGGCGGTTTGCTACCTGGTGCTCCAACAAACGGGCATGAACGTCATCCCCCACTTCACCACACGCGACCGCACGCTCATGGGCATCCAGGCCGAGCTATTGGGCGCGCACGCGATGGGCCTGCGCCACATCCTTGCCCTGACGGGCGACGCGCCCAACCCTGTAGATAGGCTCGGTTCGTCCGCCGTGTTCGATATAGACTCGATTGGCCTGATAAAGATGCTCGCGCAACTCAACGGCGGGGTAGATTTGTCGGGCAACAGCATCGGCGGCACGACCGACTTTTTGATAGCGTGCGCCTTCAACCCCACCGCCCGCGATCTCCCCCTTGAGATAGACCGCCTGGGACAGAAGCTCGAGGCGGGCGCGCATTTCGTGATGACCCAGCCTGTGTACGACCTTGAATTGGTAGAGCGCACGCTTGAGCACGTCAAACAGTTCAACGCCCACGTACTGCTTGGCATCCTCCCCCTGCAAAGCCACCGCCACGCCGAATTCCTCCACAACGAGGTGCCGGGCATCACCATCCCCGATTTCGTGTTGGAGCGCATGCGTGAAGCCGGCCCGAATGGCCGCCAGGCGGGTCTGGAGATGGCCCAGGAGATACTGCAATACGCCCACAACAGGTACGCCGGTGCCTACCTGATGCCCTCCTTCGGGCGCTACGAGCTATGCGCCAGCGTGCTCGACGTGCTGCCCAGGTTCGCGGGGGTAGGGACAGGAGCGTAGCCTGCATAAACGCAACAGGCAGGCCGCAAATAGACAGTGAGTATGAACATACCAGCCTCGATTGAATATATTCTGTTGGGCGCGGCACTGCTCCTTCTTGTGAGCATAGTCTCCAGCAAGATTTCCATCAAGCTCGGTATACCGGCCTTGCTCCTTTTCGTGGCTATCGGTATGCTTGCCGGTTCCGAGGGCCTGGGTGGCCTCTACTTTGACGACGCCTGGTTAGCGCAGTTCCTGGGTATTATTGCGCTAGTTTTCATCCTGTTCGCGGGCGGATTGGATACTCACTGGTCGGGGGTCCGGCCCGTACTCGGTAAGGGGTTGGCCCTTGCAACGATAGGCGTGCTCATAAGCGGTGTTCTCGTTGCCTTGTTCGCTACTGTGGTGTTGGATTTCACCCTACTTGAAGGCTTATTGCTCGGTGTGATTGTATCCTCTACTGACGCTGCTGCGGTGTTTGCGGTACTGAGGGCCAAAGGCCTCAGGTTAAAGAGTGGATTGGACCCGCTTATCGAACTGGAGTCGGGCAGTAATGATCCTATGGCGGTGTTCCTGACAGTCAGCCTTACCGAGCTACTTGTCCATTCTGACCGGTTAGGATCGGCGGAGGCTGTTCCTGGATCAGGCACCGAAAATGTGCTTGATGGTCTACTCTCGTTAGGCTCCTCCCTGATCGGCCTGGTCCCTGAGTTTGTTATTGAGATGGCTGTTGGCAGTATCTTAGGCTACCTGTTTGGACGAGGGATGGTTCTTCTAGTCAATCGCATCAGACTCGATTACGAAGGGCTATATCCCGTGCTTACGATGACGCTCATGATGCTGGCGTATGCGGTCACTGTTGCGCTGCATGGCAACGGCTTTCTTGCTGTCTACATCGCAGGTATCGTAATGGGGAGTAGCGACTTCGTACACAAACGCAGCTTAACCAGGTTTCATGATGGCTTTGCCTGGCTCATGCAGATCGCCATGTTCCTCACTCTTGGCCTTCTGGTCTTCCCGTCCCACCTTTTACCTGTAGCCGGGGCAGGCGTACTGGTAGCCCTATTCTTGATGTTCATTGCCCGCCCCGTCAGCGTCTTTATAAGCCTCTCCCTCTCCAAGCTGGGCGTGCGCGAAAAGACATTTATTGGGTGGGTTGGGTTACGAGGCTCTGTGCCTATCATCCTGGCAACATTCCCGCTTCTTGGAGGAGTTTCTAAGGCCGATACGATTTTCAACCTTGTATTCTTTATCGTCCTTTTCTCCGTTCTTTTGCAGGGCACAACCCTGGGTCTGGTTGCCAAGTGGCTTAAGGTCGAAGCCGCGACCCCGTCTCCGAGCGCCATACAGCACTATCCATCGGAGTTTGTACCCGCTATCGGCACCGACAGCAGGCTGCATGAGATAGTGGTGCCCGCGACCTCACCGGCACGGGGCAGGTCAATTATGGAATTGAGGCTACCAAAGGGGGCGTTGATAGTGCTTGTGGCGAGGGGTGAGAAGAATATGGTCCCAAATGGGGCAACGGTTGTTGCCGGTGGTGACAAACTATTCGTGCTTGCTGATGAGAGTACAATGGAGGACGTAACCCGCCTGGTGGGGTCCCAACATCCAGACGGGCCACAACCTGTTATTGTATCAAGTTAAGGTAGCTGCTTCTAACGCAATCCTGATTAGCCGCCGCTGTCCTGGCGAGGTGCCTTCGGGCAAATCGTCTGGCGGGAAGAAACGCGCCTCGGTCACTTCCGCGCTGGCCACGAAGTTATCCAGGGTTTCGCCCGACTTGGGGTAGCAAGCAAAGATCATGTCTACTAATCTGCGAGCATAGTGCGCTTGCGCCGTAAGCAGGCGGTCCACCCGCACGTCGAGTCCCGCCTCCTCTCGAATCTCGCGGCGCACGCACTCTTCCAGGCTCTCATCCGGCTGCAACCCGCCCCCAGGCAACCCCCAGGGGCTTCTCCCTCGGTAGGTGTGGCGCACCAGCAGCACCCGCCCCTCCTCATCCCTAACCAACCCCACAACCCCCACCATAAACTTGGGGCTGAGCGCCCAAACAGCCACGTTGCGCGCCCCAACCGGCATAGGGACGTGCTTCCACAACCAAACTGTCAGCCTGCTCAAGGTATTCTCCAAAACGTGAAACGTGAGACGTATTCCGTAGTTCGTATTGCGTAAGTTAATCTCGTTCCTGACCCCTGACCCCTGACCCCTGGTCACTAGGGTGTGGAGCTATCCAGCACTACATCACCTGTGGTGGCGTCGAAGAAGATGAAGGTTTGCTGAATGGGGTCGGTGCTGAATAGCTCGTAGGCTATCTGGGGTGGGTCGCCGCCTGTCTGAGGTGCAGGCAAGGGGCCGATACCCAGGCCATCCGGCGCGAGTAGTGCGATGCCTACCTTGTCTGACTTGCCTCGCTCTCCTGCTTTCTCCAATACCTTATCCGAATCTACCAGGCTGCCCGCGTCCAGCGAAGCAAGATCGAGGGCTACCATCTCAGCGGGCGCGAACCCTTTGAGCAACTCGTCGCTCGCCATGCCCTCTTTCACAAGGTCAACCTGTGTGCCTTCCATGCTGAGGGCTACTGCCCCGTTCGTAGAGGGCGAGAAAGCCACGAGCGTCCAGTTGCGCCCCTTACCGCCCGGCGTTGGCTCGTTCACGCTAGGGTCACCCAACGCCCCGCCAAGCAGGTTCTTCTCCTGGCCTGGACGCACGTTGCTCAGCATGACCAACCGTGCGTCTGCTTGCCATGCCAGCGCCCTCGGCTTCAACTCGCCCAGGGCCTGTAGCGCGGTCAACGCCTCCCCTGTGCCGGTTGCCGTCACAGCCGTAGGGCTTGGCAGGCTCTCATCGGTAGGTGGCGCAGTCGCAACCGCGCTATCCACAACCGCGCCCGTAGGCGCAGGCAAGGCAGTTGGCGTGTCAAGCGCCTCATTCTCCTGGGTAGCTGTCCCTTCCGCCACAGATGAACTTGGCGGCGTGCCACTAGGCTCACCACCAGGGAGTGCGGCCAGAGGAGTAACCGTAGGCGGTGGGGTGGGGCTGGCGGGTGGCGTATTGTCGCAAGCCGCCAGCACAGAAATAACCGAGCAACACACAACCAGGAGGTAAGTAAGACGGTATAGCAAAATCGCATCTCCCTTGTAGAAGTTAGAAATCAGAAATCAGATTGCATCTACTCAAAGCGAGGCATTTATCTAACTTCTAACTTCTAACTTCTAACTTCTAACTTCTAGCTTCTCACACAACACGTTTCACCACTCGCGCCCCGTTCAACGCCATGTGGTAGAGGAATATCCCGTGCAAGAGGTCGCCGTCGTGGGGCATCGCGCCTATGGCCTGGGCAAGCTCTACGGGCAGGTCGTATGTCTGCACGCAATCGGCGGGCACTATTACATTCAGCCGCTTGTTGGCGGCGTTACCCTTCAGCTTCAGGTGCATGACAAGCTGGTAGATACAGAGGTCCGTGCAGTCGCCCACCGCCACAAACGTATCAAGGTTGGGCCTCTCAGACAGCCACCTATCCATATCAGTGCCGAGCGCGGGGTGGAGCGTGTTCTTGTGGATGATGCTGAATAAGTCCGCGAACGGCAGCGATGCCAACGCCTCCACCGTCTCCGCTTCGTGCGTGCCCCCTATGCAATGCGGCCCGAACTGCTCGAACTCAAGGGCATCGTGGGTATGGTACTCTTGCACCAGCGCGAACTGCCTCACGCCCAAATCATACGCCCTCTTCATCACCTCTGCCGCGTTCGGCACCACTCCCGCGATGCGAGGCGACGCCAGCGCACCTTCGTAGCAGAAACCCACCACCAGGTCCGCGCTAATCACGCCCACATTCTCAGGCGTGATACCATTCTCCTGCATAAATGCTTGCAGGTCCAACGTAGGCAGGTTGGCAACCCAATCGTCCAACCAGGAGAGAAATGCCTGCCCCGGCAAGTGCTGAGTACCGAGTGCTGAGTGCTGAGTAGTTTCAGGTGTAATGGAGACCATCTGTTGCCCCTCCAATGCGAATAGTCAGTCCTATTATAACCCTCATCACGCCTGAACCCTAATCCCTGGCCCCTGCTCCCTCGCCCGACATGGTATAATTTCTCCCTATGGGACTGCCTATGACCGAGAGCCAGGAAGAGCTAACGCCCCTGGAATTGCTGTTGCAGGGCGCTTTGCGAGATGCTACCATCCCACTGGGCGAGCCGCCTGCTTCTCACACGCGCTACGAAGGTGTCGAAGACGCACCCGACTACGATAACCTTCTTGCTTGCATCAGGTGTGGCGCGTGCCTGCCCGTCTGCCCCACCTACAACACCGACCTCCTTGAGATACAGTCGCCGCGTGGCCGGGTACAGCTTATGCGTCAGGTGCAGGAAGGCATCCTCGCTCCCACCGAGAACTTCCTCGACCATATGTACCACTGCCTCGATTGCCGCGCCTGCCAGACAGCCTGCCCCACCGGCGTGAAGATAGGCGAGCAGGTGTTGCGCGCCCGCGTGCAGGTAGAGAAGGGTAAGAAGCAGCCCCTCGCGAAGAAGATCGGCCTCGATTTCGCCCTGGGCGACCAGCGCAGGCTTGAGCTACTCATGCTCCCCGTAGCAATCTACCAGCGCCTCGGCCTCCAATGGCTCGTCCGTAAGACCCGCGTGCTGCATTGGGCTTTTCCCCGCCGCCTCAAGCTATTAGCTTTCATGGAAGAACTGCTGCCTCAGCGCATACCCCTCCGTTCGCTACGGCAGCGTATAGCTACGGTGGTCCCGCCGCAGGGTATCAAGCGTTACCGGGTCGGCTTCTTCCTGGGGTGCGTGATGAGCACCGTTTTCGCCGAGACCTCCCAGGCCACCGTGCGCGTGCTCAGCGAGAACGGCTGCGAGGTAGTCACCCCCAAGACGCAGAAGTGTTGCGGCGCTCCCCACGCCGAGGAAGGCGATTTTGAGTCGGTCAGGCGCTTTGCGAAGGCGAATATCGCCCTTTTCGAGCGTTACAACGTGGACTATATTATCTGCGATTGCGCGGCCTGTGGCGCTCAGACCAAAGAGTACGCCGAACTGCTGCACGACGACCCCCAATGGAGGGACCGCGCCGCCCGCTTCAGCGCGAAAGTGCGCGACATCATGGAGTTCCTGGGCCAGATACCCCTCAAAGAACCCCTCGGAGAAGTGGCTCAGCGCGTCTCTTACCACGAAGCCTGCCACCTGTGCCACGTCCAGAAGGTCCGCAAAGAACCCATCAGCGTGCTCGAATCTGTGCCCGGCCTGGAGATTGCCCCTCTCAATGAGAGCGATATGTGCTGCGGCAGCGCGGGCATCTACAACATCACGCACAACGAACGCTCCATGCTCATACTTGACCGCAAGATGGACAATATCGAGGCATCCGCTTCGGACGTGGTGCTCACCGGCAATCCCGGCTGCCTCTTGCAGCTAGAATATGGCAGGCGCGCCACAGGCTCAGACAAGCCGGTGCTCCACCCCGTACAGGTACTGGACGCCGCCTACCGCGCAGGCCGCACCACCTCCAACACTCCCGCCCGTTTTATAGGTGTAGACGCAGGGGAGAAGCTACGGGGCAAGGGCGGCAAGACCTACGCCATCGCCGCCGACGGCAAGACGCGAGTGTTGCTGGGGAAGAGGCGTAACGTGAAAAATAATCATCATCAGAATGGAGAATAATGCCCATATTAGCTAAAAGAAAGCATACATTTGGCCTTACTTTAGTGATAGCGGCTATGCTACTCATCCTGGGCGGGTGTGACCCGACGCAAGAGGGAGCGCATGGCCCATCTACAACTCAACCTCAAGATGGAGCAGCATCGCAAGCGACTGTCGAGCAGCCGGTACCCACCGGATACGCAGCCATTCGGCCAGTTGCCACGGGTGGCGCTGCTATCGTGCCTGATGGAGTTGCTACCAGGGAAATGGTGGCGGCCACAGCTACCACCATTCAGGCTACGAGTGTAGCTTATGCCCGCAGTTGGGTTGACAGGTTGGAACTGAACGGGGACAGCCCGGAAGCTGAAGAGGCTCTCAATCGTTGGAAAGAGGCCATTCGGGGGGTCAAGTCGGTAAGCGGTAGCCAGTTATTGATGCAAATCGAGCCGGATGGCACCCGGCGGTCACGGCGCGAAGACCAGCATTACAGCCTCACAGGCACCGACGAGCGTTATGACGGGCTTGATACTCCGGAAGTAAGCCCCCGCTACTATGTCGCGGGCCATACACGTAGAGGAGACTTCATCACGTCCTACGATGGTCGCGAGGGTTACAGGACGTGGACATGGATGAACGACATCTTCCAACCCTTGCCTGACAAGAGTGCCCCCAATGCGTACTGGGCAGATGATATTGATAGCACTGCCTTCCTACACATGTTGCGCCCTACGCCTGCCCTATATAGCTACGCAGGCAAGCGCAAATTGGACGGGCGGAACGTAATTGAGCTAGTAGTCAAGCAAGGCAACTATGCTGATGGCGGCACGACCGGCACGCACGTGTTCCTGGATGAGGCCACTTACTTGCCGTATCGCCTGGGCTTCTATCCCACGAGTAAGACTTCGCAGGCCTCACCAGGCTGGGAGCGGACCTTTACCCGGCTGGAAATCAACATTCCTATGAGCGACGCCGACTTCAGACCGCCGTTCGGGGCTGACTCCAGGGTCATCCATGAGCCTGTGCAGCCAGGATGGACAGGCTACACGATACCGGCTTTCAACTCGGTTCTCGAAGCTCAAAAAGAGGCGGGAGTGCCGTTATTCACCCCCGGAGGTACGTGGGAGGGGGAGGTGCCGGTATGGGGGTTCGTGGAGCAAGATGGTAAACGCGTGCCTATCGTCTCATTCATGAATGGGACTATTCTCGAAGGGGTTTACTTGCCCCAGATAACAGATGATGGCACTCGGTTCTCGATGCGGGCGAGCGCAAGGCTGGGTGAGATAGAGAGCACATCCATAAAGGTGGGCGGGCTGGACGCCGAGTGGCAAACCGGTGGCGGGACTGACCTGCTGAGGATGGTGCGGGATGGCACCTGGATTGAGATAAGAGCATCATCACAGGAAGAAGCAATCGGCATAGCCGAAGGATTGAAGCCGGTGGGGAGATAGCGTCATGGGCAATGGGCAAAGCAACTCTGCTCCTGTGCCGAAGGCCGGGGGGCATGGCGACCACTGGGGGTGCATCTTCCGCAACGTGGAGGAGGACGTGCTGCTCAATATGATAGAGGCAGTTGTGAGCACGGACGCCCAACCGGAGAAGTTCGGCCCCGGCAAGCAAGACTCGGCCTACCGTTCAGCAGGAGAGCGGCTGCGCGTATGCGTGCTTGTCGAGGGAAAGGACCTTATCAGCGCGTACCCGGAGGCGCAGGTAGGCGCGGCCTGGCCCATAACCGTGAGGGAGGTAGTGCCCTGGGCGAACGGCCTTGAGGGGCAGATAACAGGCGATTGCAATGGCGCGATCATCAGCTTCTTTGACACGCGCTTTTATGCCAACGGCCACAAATACACGGTTGGACAGACTTACGACTTCGAGATGGGCGCGCTCGCTTACACGTTGGAACCTGCCACTGAGTTGGAAGGGGTGAGCGACGAGCTAGGCACCAAAGTCTCTTTCAAAGGAGCGTGCGCCTATATGCCCGCCGGAATGGGCAACGAGCACGCCGACATAGACGACCTCTGGTTCCGCAGCCCCCTCGATGGCGAAGTCCAGCAGGTAGAGCTGGAGGGGAAGCGCCTCAGCATCTACCCCATCACCATTGCCATCCCTGAGCATTTCGAGATGAACCTCCCCCTGTATGCAGCCGAGCACGTCCTGGGCGCGGGTATGGAAGGGATAAAGCGCGGCGACGACGTAGAAGGCTTCCTCTGGCTACAGGGGCATCTGCGCGAGGCATGACGTTGGATACCCCCTCCGTCCAGCCTGTGGGCGACCTGCGCCCCATACCCAAGCCGGGCACCACCTACCGCAAAGCCGCCGTGCTACTCCTCCTCTACCCCCGCGCAGGTGAAGAGTACGTTGTCTTCATGCGCCGCACCGACACGGTAGAGCACCACAAAGGCCAGATTTCTTTCCCAGGCGGCGCGCAGGACCCCACCGACCCGGACATAACCTACACCGCCCTCCGCGAAGCACACGAAGAGCTTGGCATAAACCCTGCCCAGGTAGAAGTCGTCGCGACCCTACAGGATGTCTACGTGCCCGTAAGCTGGTTCGTCATCACGCCCGTAGTCGCCCGCCTCAAAGAAGGCGTTGACCCATCGCAGATCGCCTTCAGCCCAAACCCCGGAGAGGTAGCCGAGATAATCGAAGTGCCTCTCCGAGCCTTACGCGACGAGGCCACTCACCACGTAGAGCTACGCACCGTCAACGAAGTCACCCACACCATCCATTACTACACTTATGGCCCCTACGAAATATGGGGCGCAACAGGACGCATTATCTACGAGTTCCTGAACGAAGGGGCTAGGGGTTAGGGGTCAGAGACCAGCCCTCAACACCAAACTCCTGATCCCTAACCCCTAACCCCTAGCCCCTAACAAACATGCCTAACTCACGCACCCACGACTTCATTACCGTTGCCTCGGCTGCTGTGCTCGCACCTGCCGGGCTTGCCTGCTCCGGGTTGCCTGGGGTGGGGCTGCTCAACGTCGGGGTGATGGTTGGGGCTTACCTTGCTTCCGGCCTCCTCTTCAGCCCCGACCTCGACCTGCACTCCACGCCATACAAGCGGTGGCGGGGCTTGCGCTGGATATGGCTGCCCTACCAGTGGATGGTGCCGCACCGTAGCTGGGTGTCGCACAGTTATGTAGCTGGTCCGCTAATACGCGTAGCCTACTTCGCGGTCGTTATCTCTCTGCTCACCCTTGCCGTGCTAGCCCTGATAAACTTCATGACCCCAGTTGACCCAACGGGTACGCTCTTCAATATCGGCACTACGATAGGACGCTGGCTGGAGAGCAACCCCGTAACCGTCGGCTACGCCTTAGTGGGCCTCGTACTTGGCGGGGCGAGCCACACCGTAGCCGACGTAGTCTTCTCCGGTATCAAGCGACGAATCAGACGATTCTAGATTTTAGATTTTAGATTTCGGGCCGCTACTGATATGATAGAGATTAGCGTTAGCTACAATCTAAAATCTAAAATCAGGAGGGGTTTTGTGCCTCGTCTATCTCTCACAAACTACCACAGGTGGGATGTCACCCCCGAAGAAGCGCATGCCATACAACTCTCCCTGGCGGACAAGGTCTCTCTGACCCCTGATTTGGGCGACGTGAGCCTGGTCGCGGGCGTTGACATGAGCGCGAAGGACGTGGCGCGGGCCGCCGTGGTCCTCCTATCCTACCCTGAGCTTCAGGTGCTTGAGGTCGCACGCGCCGAGAAGCCCCTCGACTTCCCCTACGTGCCGGGACTCCTATCGTTCAGGGAAGGCCCCGCAGTCCTGGCCGCATTTGAAAAGCTAACAAGGTGGCCCGACCTTGTATTCTTCGACGGGCAGGGCATCGCCCACCCCCGCAAAATCGGCATCGCCTCTCACATGGGCGTCCTCCTCGATCTCCCCACTATAGGCGTAGCCAAATCGCCACTTGCCATCCGAGGCCCTGAGCCGCCCCCGGAGCCTGGCACGTGGACCGAGTGGACCAACAGGCGCGGCGAGGTTCTTGCCGCCGCAGTTCGCACCAAACTCCGGTCCAATCCCCTCTATATCTCACCCGGCCACAAAATGGACCTGCCCACAGCCATCAAGTATGTGCTCTCCGCCTGCCGGGGGTACCGCCTGCCGGAGCCGACCCGGCAGGCCCACAACGCGGCTGCGGTGGCTGACGCTGATTGATGGCTACCCGTATCTGGACGCCCTACGGACCTGAGCGCACACCTTTTCTATCCCGAATGAACCTCTAATCGGCTGAAATGGTGTAGAAGAGTACAGCAAGCATTGACGTTCTTAGTCAATGCTTGTTCTTTGTGTTGCCGTCAATATTGCTAACGCTCTTTTGGAGGCATGTATGAGCACGTCGAGAAGCCACATCAGCAGAGCAGCCCTCTACGTCGGGGCAGTGATTGTGCTCGGTTTATCTTCCCTTCCGGGCATTCCGTCTACTGCGTCTGCCCAGCAAGATTGCCGCAGCATCAGCGATATCGCCGTGTGCGGGCGCTTCCTGGAAGAGTGGGGCAAGCCTGGCAACGAGCGGGCCAGCCTCTACATAAATGGCCTCCCAATCACAGGGCGTAGGCCGGAAATCTCCGTCACCGACGGAAAGCTGTATGAGACCCAGTGGTTTGAGCGTGCCAAATACGAGGCCCACCCGGAGCACCAGCCACCGTATGACGTTCAGCTTGGTCTGCTTGGCTCGAACCTGGTAGAGGGTCGCGGCTGGACGAACCCCAGGACCGGGGAGCTTCGCCACGCTGCCGACCGCCCCTTCCTCCGCATAAACATGCCCGCGGACGCGGATGGCAAGAAGAAGGTATGGTTCCCTGAAACCCGCCATTCTTTAACCGGGCGTTTCCTTGAGTTCTGGAACCGCTCCGGTGGGTTGAAGCAATTCGGCTTCCCCGTGAGCGAAGAATTTGATGAAATCTCATCCGCAAACGGGCGCATCTATCGCGTGCAGTATTTCGAGCGCAACCGCATGGAGTTGCACCCTGAGAACCCGCCCGACTACCAAATTGAGCTGGGTCTACTCGGCGTTCAGCAATACAAGACCACCCCCATAGCTGCAGACCAGTTGCCCATATCCCCTCCTAAGGGTGTTGTCAGCACAAAGGATACGTTAGTGCTGGCGATGTCTTATGAACCTGATAACCTCTTCCCACTATTCTCTAATCTAAACGCCTCAGCGATTGTCTCACGGCTCATCTTCAACCAACTTGTAGCTTATGACGCCAAAGATAACCTTTATCCCGAAATAGCCTGGTACGTGCCCACCCTCGAAAATGGCGGCGCTTATTTCGTCGGGATAGGTGAAGATCGCCACTTGGTCGTGAAGTACAAGCTGCGCCCCGGCATAAAGTGGGCCGACGGCAAAGAGATAACTTCCAACGACCTCTTCTTCCACTACGCGCTCATTATGAACCCCGACTCCCCCGTCGAAGACAGGACGCTGTGGGAGAAGCTCTACTATATGGACAATCCCGACAAATACACTGCTCTCTTCAACTATATGTCGCTTGCCCAGGCCAGGGATTTCTACAACAAGCCGGGACAGGATAAGGCCCATTTCGCCTTCCTGGAACAATTCATAGAAAAGAAACGGCCCGTCATTGACGCCAGCTATAACATGATAGCGGATGTGTTGCCTGCTCACATCCTCGAAGGCATCCCGCCTGCCAGGATCGCGGAGAGTTTTTATGGCCGCAATCCTATCGCGAGCGGCCCCTTCAAGGTGGAGACCTGGTACGACGGCTCTCAAATCGTCCTGGTTCCCAACCCTAACTATAACCTGACCTCCGCACCCTTGTTGAAGAAGATCGTGGTCAAGTTCATCCCGGATATAAACGAGGTCGTAGACATGCTCAAGGCGGGCGAGCTTGACGCCGCCACACAGGACATCTTCTACAGCCGCACTACCTTGCTGAACAGCCTGGAAGGCACGGACCAGGTCGTCGAGTATGTGCCCGGCCATATTTGGGAGCGCCTGGACTTCAATCTCGACCGTGCGCCTCTAAAGGAGAAAGCCGTTCGCCAGGCCATCGCTTACGCCATTGACCGCCAGCGGCTCATAGACAGGGTCATGCTCGGCAAGTCAACCATCTTGCATACTTTCCTGCCGCCAATAAGCTGGGCGTCCATGCAAAATCCCGACTTCGCTCGCCAATGGGAAGGCCAATTCCCTCTTCGGCGCTACGATTACGACCCCTCGAGGGCTAACCGTTTGCTGGATGAAGCAGGCTGGATACGCGGCAGCGATGGAATCCGATCCAAAGGCGGTGTGAAGCTGAGCCTGACCTATGCTTCTTCTCGAAACGCCACACGACAGACTGTGATGTACCTTGTCGCCGACGACCTTCGGGCTGTTGGCATTGAGGCAACCCCGGTCATCTTCCCCACGGGCTTCTTCTCGGCTGACGGCGGCTACATCGAGCAGCGCCGGTTTGACCTGGCACAATACGCGTCTGTGCTTGGAATAGAGCCTGGCGGCCAGCAATTCGACAGTGAATACATCCCCGCCGAGCAGAACAACCGCACCGGCACCAACTACTCCGGCTATAGAAATCCGAATTTTGACCGCTTATCCCGTAGCGCCGCCAACGAGGTTGACCGTGCTATTCAGGCCCCTCTGCTCGCGGAGATGCAGGCCATAATCTCGGAGGACCTGCCTACCTTACCCCTCTATACGCGGCTGAACATAGAGGTCCACAAGAGCACGTTGATGAACTGGGAGACCTCCGGCGGCCTCACATACTCCACCTATAAGGCTGCGGCGATGTACTTCAAGTAAGAGGTCCCGGACCCCAAATGAACCGACCCGTTGGAATTGTTGTAACTATAGATGGAAGGCGTTAAGTAGCCTCTGGTTTCCGCATACCTTGCGACATGACGCGGCCAATCTTGCCATTTCACCCCGATTGTGGTACGATGGTCTGAGTATGTGCGCAAGGCTGGCTTATTGACACGCCTTGTGTGTTACGAAACAATTGAATAACGCAAAGAAGTAATTTTATCTTATTTGGGAGGGAGGTGGTGGAGATCCACCGGCACCGGGTCGGGGCTATCCGGGCCAGCGCACAGCGCGAAGGTGGCGAGTGATGAACTCAGGCGACGTATTACCATGTACGCACGCCGTTCCCCAGGCTCATGTCACAGCCCATTCAGTGATACAGAGCAAAAATTTCCGTGTGAAGTTTCGTAAACCCTTAGCATACCGTTTGGCTGAACGCCAAAATAGGTAGGAGGAAAGAATGAATTACTCAAAGCGTGGTCTGGGCCGCATAGCCCTTTACGCTAGCGTAATCGGCGCAATGGTTGTCTCCATCTTGCCTGCCGCAAGCACCGGCGCATACGCGCAGGGCAACACTCGCAAGATCAACAACTTCGA
>DASWMJ010000007.1:0-85913 GCA_036399775.1 Chloroflexia bacterium
AGTTTTGAGTTATGAGTTTTGAGTTAGGGTAATCCCAACTCAAAACTCATAACTCAAAACTCATAACTCGGCGTAAGCCGTTACTGGCTGGGCCAGCTTGCGTCAATCGTGTTGAGGACCGTATCGAGGTCCGCGCCGCCGACGTAGTCTACTATGCCCTTCCAGAAGGAGCCTGCGCCCACCGCGCCGGGCATCAGGTCTGAGCCGTCGAAGCGGAAGGTGGTAGCCTCCTGCAAGATAGTGCCGAAGCCCCTGGTCGCCTCGTTGGGGTACCAGCTTGGGTCGGCGTCCTTTTGAGGGGCAACGCCTACGCCCGCCTGGGCCTCCACCTTCATCGACTCGCCGGTCGCCAGGAACTTCATGACTTCCTGCACCTCCGGCCTGTCGTTGAACATGGCCGAGATGGAGCCGGAGCCGAGCACGGGCTTGCCGTACTGCGGGTCAATCGGCGGGAGGTAGAAGTATGCTATGTCCTTGCCCACCACCGCGTCCTTGGGGAAGAAGTTGGTGATGAAGCTCGCCTGGCGGTGCAGCCAGCACTTGGGCGGGTTGTCGAACATAGGCGTGGGGGAATCGCCGAAGGCCGTAGTCAGGATGCTTGGGGTGCCTCCATACACGTAGCCTTCCTTGAGCCAGATGTCGGCCATCTTCTGGAACGCATTCTTCACCTCAGGCGAGTTGAACTTCAGCTCGCCCCTGGTCCACTTGTCGTAGTTCTCAGGGGTGGTCGTGCGGAGCATGATGTCCTCGACCCAGTCGGTGCCGACCCAACCGGTCGCGCCCGCCGACTCGATGCCGATGCACCAGGGGGTGCCGCCGTCGGCCACTATCTTGTCGGATAGGGCGAGCATCTCGTCCCAGGTGGTGGGGACTTTGTAGCCCTTGGCGTCGAAATCGTCCTTCGGGTACCACACAAGGCTCTTCACGTCGTTGTTGTGCCACAGGCCGGCCATCTTGCCGTCAACCGTAGCCAGGTCGAGGAAGGTCTTGGAGTACTGCTTCTCCAGGTAGCCAGGCTCCATGAAGGTGTTGAGGTCAATGACCTTGCCCTTGCGGACGAAGTCGGCCAGCAAGCCGGGCTGGGCGAACTGGGCGATGTCGGGCGCGTTGTTGCCCTCGACGCGCACCAGGATCAACGTCTCGAAGTCCTTGTTGCCTTCGTAGACGACATCAATGCCCGTGCGCTCCTCGAACGGAGCAAACTCCTGGTCGAACAGGCGGGCCTGCTCGTCCGCCGCCACGCCGAAGATGGTCACTTTCTTGCCCGCCATCGGCTTGTCGCCCTCTGCCATTGCTGTAGGTTTCTCGGTCATAGCAGTAGGCTCGCCTGTCGTGGTGGTTTCCTCGGCCATCGCGGTAGGCTCTTCCGTCATAGCAGTTGGCTGCTCGGTGGTTGTGCCGACGGTCGCCGTGGGTGGAACGGCTGTGGCCGCAGGGCCGCCGCACGCTGCCAGCAACAGGGCGAGTACCACCAACAATGCGAATATGTTGAATCGCTTTCTTGCCATTTCTTTCCTCCATTGGACTGATAACTCTAAACGTTATAGTCGGTTCGCAACGCGTGATCGCACGCGAAAGGTTGGTTTGTAGTAGTGGGTTACGTATCACCTCCTTCTGGTCGTCTGGTGGGATATTATACACCATCAGCGCAGTGGTAAGAGCCTTATCACCACGCTATAGCCGCGCTAAGGCACATCGCTGCATGTCGCGTACCATCATACACCCTCCTGTGGCTTGCAGGCAAAGAAAAACGCCACCCGGTGGGGATGGCGCGAATGGATAGGGTGCCGGTATAAGTGACTGCGAAAGAACGGAGAAGGGATGCCAAGAGAAAGTGTAGTGGGTGGGCCCGGGAGGATTCGAACCTCCGACCAAAGGATTATGAGTCCCCTGCGCTACCGCTGCGCCACAGGCCCATTTTGATTACTTTCCGTACTCTCAGCTAAAGCCAGTTCCATCCATTTGTTGAGCTTGTGCCGAAGGTGGGCCGAGTAAGCCCTGACGGTACACCCTCCATGCGGCCACTTTTGACCGCGTTTGCCTCTACTTCCAGGACTGATAGCCTGGTATGTTTGGTTGAATTGGGCCAGGGGTATCCCCAGAGTTTCGCTCCAAAAAACCTCGGCCTCTCTCCTGTCTTGTGATGGATGCAAGGTTACTCTGCACTTGATGTTAGACTTTGAGAGGCCTATCCTTGCAAAGAACTCCATAGCCTTGAGCACAACCTGGGGGTTCCAGTTTATGAAGCCTATCTCAGGGTTTATACCCTTATATCCTTCCCCTATGTAGAGGGCCAAACCGAACATGAACGTAGGATCTTGCCTTAACACTTCATATTCTTGTTCAGCTTCTGCGTGATACTGTGCTATGCGCCTGTCCCGCTTCGCTAGAACCGTTGCCCTGGCCCTTTCACGTCCTATGGAGCGACTACTATCTAGCCGTTGTAACTGCTCCTGAGAAAGCGGAATATCTCGCACCCAAACACTGATTGTGCCTTTTGAAGCATCTACCAGCTTGCTTATTTCTCTGACTGAGTAGCCCTGTGCTCGTAACGATCGCGCCTGCTCGTACTCCTTGTCTTTATGCTTCATAGCTACTCTTACCGACAGGACCTCCTGGTAGACTGGATTATATCAGCCCGTCTTGGTTCTGTCAATAAAATCGCTTGCTCTGCCATTGAGCTACAGGCCCGCAGATTCCCAATTATACGGCGTCCCTCAGGATGGTGTCAAGCCGAAGCTTCGTGAGTGCGCGCAGCGCGGACATACACCTGCCCTTCTACATTTTACCCCGATCCTGAACACTTACACGACTTCGGAACTAAGGTCTATTTATTCCCCAGGCCCAGCCCCACCACTGAAGTCGCCGGACTCTGTTTTCTCCAATACTTCCTGCTGCCCGGTGTCTATGCAAGAGGGTATGGCGGCAGGGTGGCTGCGCTTGTCATCATCCGTCGTGACTATGTTCTGGCTATCTCTGGTACGTATATCCCATATCTTTCTGTAGGAGGCCTTGTAAGATTAAGATAGCGTCGAGACTTTCCGCCAGGTGCGGATGCGCCGTCGCACATACCTGTAGTTTGTCGAGGAGGGGCGCGATTTGACTTGGAAGGTGGCATGAGCAGAGTAATGAGCATTCGGAGAATCAGCAGCCTGGGGACCAACAGAGAGCGCCCCGTGCACACTGTGTATGGTGCAAAGCCTGACAGAATTGAACCGGCAACTGCAACAGGTGCGATCACGAAACCTCTCGATTTGGGGGAGATGCTAGCGTCACAGCCTACGGATGCAGCTCGCTTCCACCCGTGCGAGGAGTGCGGCAAGGTCGCCAGGGGTGACAGCCCTCTCTGCGAGGAGTGCTCCGCCGGTCGGGAAGAGGTTGAAGACGAAGCGCCGGACTTTGCCGAGAAGGAAGCCTACGCCAGGCGCATGAGTCTCATCCGTATAGGGATCACGGCCACCGTGATGCTAGCCGCGCTTGCGACCCTCTTCTGGTTTAATGACGTGCGCAGGCTGATAGACGGCCTTCTGCCGCATAGACCAGACCCTATGCAGACGGCAGTGCGCCGGGATGTGGCATCGTCGGAAGGATTGGCGTTTCCGACTCACGCGCAGCAGGTCCAGACGCCATCAGTGGTAGCCACCGCCAGGGGCCTGGTTGCTGCGGCCACAGTAGAGTTGCCGGACCGTACCGGACCTTCTGCTACACAGGCCGTGCGTGCCCAGCAGACACCCACGACCGCGCCGCGAGCCGGAGCGACAGAATCTCCACGCTCTACCTCCTCCCCGACATTGCGGACCGCGCCAGCGCTTACGCCTACGCTCTCACCGGCGCACACCCCGGCGGGGGAGCGAACCGCAACGCGCACGGCGGGACCTGCCGGTGCTCAGCCACAACCAGCAACTCCTACCGGGATCACTTCGCCTACCCAGTACGCTGTTATACCCAGCCATGTGCCTGCCACTACAGGCGTATTCCCTACCCGGACGCCTATACCCACGAATGTCGCAGGGCCAACTGCGCTGCCCGGTTTACCAACCCCTACGGCTGCCGTCGTTGCCAGCGCTACACCAACTGCCCTTATAACCTCGCCCACCCCTATGGCGACCCCGATTAGACCTACTATCTCGCCGTTACCGGGCAGGACGATCCTCCCTGAGCCTTCGCTCACGATCCCATTACCTACGCTCACAGTAGACGTAACGGTGCCGCCGTTGCCGACCCTGCCTGCACCAACGCTAACCGTAGCAGTGCCGACATCTATCCCTCCGCTGCCCACGGCACCGCCCTTGCCTACTCAGCCCTTGCCTGTCGAGACGCCGCCCATACCAACGCTAACCGTAGCAGTGCCGACATCTATCCCCCCGCTGCCCACGGCACCCCCCGCACCGCCCACGGCACCACCCACGGCACCACCCATGCCTACCCAGCCCTTGCCTACGCAAGCTCCGACGCAGCCTGTGCCTACATCTGAACCTACATCTGTCCCGACTTCGCTAGTGCCGACCCTGCCGCCTGTGCCTACATTGACGGTGCTGCCCGCTGTCACAGTGACGATTCCTCTACCTTAGATTCCGGCTCCCACCGGACGACACGATTTTTGCCTGCCTGCTTGGCTTTGTAAAGGGCCGCGTCGGCTTGCTCCATCATCTCTTCGGGGCTGCTTGCGCTATTGGGGTAGCCACTGACCCCGCATGAGACGGAGACAAGTGGGGAGAGGCTCAGCTTTTTCAGCACGCGGAGCATCCCTACGCGAAGCCTCTCAGCTACCACCATAGCCCCTGCGATGTCGGTCTGTGGCAAGATAACTACAAACTCGTCGCCACCCACACGACAGGGGCAATCAATACTACGCACCACGCTACGTATCACTTCGCCTACGTCCGCCAGGAGATCGTCGCCCATAGAGTGTCCATAGCGGTCGTTGACCTGTTTGAAGTTGTCCAGGTCGAGGGCAATCAGAGTGAGGGGTTGGTTGCGGCGGCGATTCCGCTCCCACTCCTCCTTGAGACGGTATGAGAAGTAACCCTTATTGAAAAGGTGCGTGAGAGAGTCGCTGATAGCCAACCGGACGTATTCCTCGTTCTGCACCGCAAGGCGCTTACCCTCGCGTCGTAGGCGCTCGGCCTCAACCGCGGCAGTACCCCAACGCATCAAGGAGAGGACCAGGCCAACTACAGCGACGCCCAGTATTATCTTCGTGCTTAGAGACGGATCGTTGCTGGCCGTGCCCTGGACGGCAGACGCGGTGGGTCGTAGATAAGAGATAACGTTCGGCCCGATGGTGAGCGCCAGGAGCGCGGCTGTCCCCAAAATAGGCAGCCAGGGCGCTGCCCATGCCCACAGAGCGCGCGGCGGCCTCTGCCTGCGGCTGCTCACTGTTACATATACTGCTACGATAGCTAACCCGGCGGTTACCAGGCGCGCAATAGCGGGAGCCTGCTGATTTTGGTCCTCTCCCCACCACTCCGGGCCGCTTGCGAGGGCGACGAGCATTGCTCCCATAGCCCAGGCGTGAGACGCGGGGAGGGGGCCGCCTATGAACTGGCGCGCCAATATGGAGGCAGTAGCGAGACCCAACGCGCCATACAGGTGCAAGGTCTGCCAGCCTGGGGAGGTCACCTGCGCACCATGTGAGAGATTGCTTATCGCCCCCGTAAGGCGCTCCAGGAGGGCCACCATTGCGGTGACGAGAGTCAGAGCGTCGAGGGCCGGCCCCATCCTGATGGTGAGAGGGACATATCGGACTGCCAGCAATAAGGCGGCCAGCCAGCACCCCAGCGCCGCGACCGGCGCAGCCTGCGCTATTGGCACGATAGAAGGAAGGATGTTGAGGCGCTCCCCTACATCGTAAGCAGCGCCAAGAGCCAGGAGGGAGAAACCCAGGGAAAAGGCGGCCCAAAATGAGCGATGCGCCACCGGGACATGGCGCAACATTGGCACCTTCAATCTCATTACCCAGACCGCGATGGCCGCCACCACGAGCGCCGACGCAGAAACCATCGTCAGGACGTCCAGGCCTGTTGCCTGGGATCGAAGGGCAGCCGGTTCCAGTAACCCAGTAAGATAGATGTACATATATTGGTGCCGACGAGGAGCAATAATTGTACCTCTAAGTCAAACTGTACCTCAGAAGTAGCCGCTCAACTGCCGGTGATCCCGTTGCTCTCAAGATCAATTGCTTACTTCGTCTCGGAAGCCGCAGGCGCTACATAAAGCGAGCGTTTGTTGGTTGGGATTCGGGCTTCCAGCAGCTTTGCCGTCTCCATGAGCAGTTCCTTGCTTTCGACGCTCACCAGCGTGTATACCATGTCGTCCTTCTCAAGCGTCAGGACGTTTGTGCCTCCGCGCCAGGGCCTGCCGATCGGGTCGAAATAGAACGCCTCCGGTTCCACTTCGAAAAATATGCCGTGCAGTGTTCCTACCTGCACCTCTTCCCACCTGGTTCTCGTAATATCGAGCGCTACTATATGCCTGCTCGACTGAGACAAGTCGATATTGCCCCTCGCCCCTTGTACGGGCTGCGGTCCTTGCGACGAACCCTGCGATGGACGCAACGTATACCCCAACCTGATTACCGGGCTGACCGTCTGCCCGAAGGCGTTAGAGACACATGCGGCATACCATACCTCTTCCACGCGGAAATTGTAGACCGAACTTCCCCCTGTTGGCCTTATTATCGGACTAGGCGTGCCTGCGGCGGGTCCGGTTGGCACTGGCACCGTAAACACCGAGCCGGGGAGAGTAGCGGTCACCGGCAGGGTCACCAGTTGGAATCCGCCATACTGCTGGGCTACCTCCAGGCTCATAGTTCCACCCTGCCCGATCAGGTTTGGGTCGCACTCGGAAGGCCGCCAGTCTGCAGGAGGCTCCGGCTGCGAGATCACCCGGTTCGCTCTGCGCATCTCTATCCAGGTAAAGGTGGGCACCGGCCTGCTCTCCTCTATCTCCCTTGCCGCTTGCGCCGCGTCGAGACGCCCCACCACCCACAGCAGCAGCTCCTCGGTTATGCCTTCATCGCCGTCCCCTACCAACATCGTGACCAGCCCATTGCGCTCGATCGCCATGACGTTGACCTGCCCCGACCAAGTGCGACCCGATATGTCGGTGTACGCGTTGCCCCGCCAGTAGATGCCTCGCGTGCCGCCCACGCCCACCTCTTTCAACCCGGTGGTCGGTACGTTTATCGTCACCGGCTGCTCTTCCGCCTGGAAGACCGACATGTGGCCTATGCGGGCAGAGCCACCCTCACGTTCCTGGTACGTGTCATATTCAACCTGGGCGATAGCCGCCTTGTCCGCAGGGTTGGGCATCTCCTCGGTACACGTCGCTACCCCTCCACCGCTTGGATGCAGGTTGTAAGTCTGGGTTATCTCCGACCCAATAGAGAACCTGGGCGGTACGGTATCTATGGAGAAGCCTATGTAGTTTTGAACGTCGGCTGGAGGCACGCCTATGAACTCGCGTGTGAGAGGCGCATTGCCCGTGTTAAACTTGCGTCTGGTGGCCTCCTCGCTGTCGGTGATGAACTTACCGCACTGCTGTCCTTCCCAGTCGCCGGGAAGCGTCCTTTTGGCAAGGACTTTATCCCCCTGCCTCACCTCAATCCAGGTGAAGGTAGGGCGATTGTTGAGTTGCACATAGCTCGACACCCACGACAGGATAAAGGTTACTACCAGCGATGCGGCGACTGTGGCCGCTATCCACCTGGGCGCGTTGGTAATGAGGGGCGGTACATCTTCCTCTGTTTGGGTCAGCACCTGCACCCGCTCGGAGAAACCGGCCAGCGTCCTGGGTGGGGCCTTTACAGGTTCAGGCTTGATCTCAGGCAGCTTCTTACCCAGGTGCTCCAGGAGGTTTGCCCGCATCTCAGCCGGGGCATCGCCCGCCACCCTGTCCACGCACTCCTGCGCTACTTCGTGTAGGCTCGCCAGCACGGGTAGTTCCGGGTCGTCTTCCATCTGCGTCCAGTTGAGAGGCACCCCATCCCTGAGTTGGCTGAGCGCATTCGCGAGCGCGCGGTCTGCTCCACGCAGCCGTGCCGCACGCACGCGCCGGACCGATATTAGCTCCGGGCGGCTCGCCGTAGGGTGTGGCGATCTGCCGTTGTGAGGCAAGCGCAGGCGCAATCCGCGCAAGTTACGTATATTCAAGCGAGTCCTCTAGCCTGGCGTCGTCCTGGTCTATGCGCTTGAGAGCGTCTCTGAGCCTCCGCATGGCCCTGCCCGGCGAGATGCCCGCCGCCGCGCCCACGTCTTCGGGGTCCATCCTCTCGAATAGCGCCAGCGCCACTACCGCCTGGTGGCGCGGGGGCATGGTAATCATGACTTTTCTCAGGTGTTCCAACCCCACGCTTTCTACGCCCTCGCCGCCTGGAGTGGCTTTTATCCTGGCCCTGAGCTTACTGCGCGCCAGGTGCCTGTTCGCCAGCCTGAGCAGCCACAGGTGCATCGGCAGGGACGCCTTGCCCCGCGCATACGGCTTCATGCGCCGGATGGCCTCCTCTAAGGTGAGCCTGACGACTTCCTCTACAAGCTGCTCGTGCCCCGGCCCCAGGCGGCGTGTGAGGTACCTATACAGGGGCGTGAGGTGCCTGTCCAGCCACCGCGCCAGCGCCTTCCTGTCGCCCTTGCCTATACCCTCGGCAAGTTGGCGGTCCAACTCTGCCCCAGGCGCATCCCGGACGGTATTCTTCTTTTTGTCCTCTTTCCTGAATGGTAGCTGCATTTGAGGGCGCTTCTCTGCTATTAGACTGCCTGCTATACTGTGGTACAATCTAACGGCTATAAGGGTTCAAACTGCGTGGCGCTGCTCTGATGAAGTCTTACCATAGAACTGATAACAATGCCAGGTCCCTCGTAGGCTATCGCAGAGTCTGTGTAGCCGGGGCAAGCCACCCCAACATCCTTGTCATTCTGAGCGCAGCGAAGAATCTCGTCCCTCGCGCAGCCTCTTGCCCTTGTGCGTCCGCCTATGCGCTGCCCCGAACTAATACGCGAGGACCGAGGTTCTTCGCTGCGCTCAGAATGACAAGGGGGAGTGGGTTCGCTTACGTTGGGCAAATTACCTCCTTTGCATTTGCCTTGCATAAGTTGTGGGTTGCAGGTCGGTGATGGCGACTGAGCCTGGCGTGTCGCGGAATCCTGTCGTTAGACGGCTTCTACTCCCCCGCGTGTCTATTGCTCCAATCCTATTAGCTCTTATCATGGTGGGCGGCTTCCTGCTGCGGCTCATCTTCTTTACTGCTTCTCTGCCTTATGGCGGTATGCCGCTCATCGTAGACGAAGGCAACTACGTGGGGCTGGCGCTGCCGCTCTCACAGGGGATGGGCTTCGTGGACAAGTGGGTGTGGCTGCGCCCGCCGGGTTATCCTCTGTTCCTCGCCTCTATCCTGGCCCTGACGGGTGGCAGCCTGTCAGCAGCCGCTTTCGTGCAAGTCCTCTTGTCGGTTGCCAATATCGGTGTGGTGTATGCGCTCACTGTTGAGGTCTTCAGGCTGCGCTCTGATGTACCTCCGGCCAAAGCCCAAGCTGCTGGTTTGGTGGCGGCGGGCCTGATGGCTGTCAACCCGCACGTCGTCTTCTACTCTAACCTCTTCATGGTGGAGACGCTGTATTTGCTGGGGCTTACAATGGTTATGTGGGCTCTGCTGCGTGCCCGCCGCGCCTGGCGTACTGATGGAGCTTCGCGGCAGGCTGTGGCGTTTATGGTCGTAGCAGGCGCTGTTGGCGGGGCGACGGTGTTGGTGCGCTCCCTCTTGCTATCTTTTACCCCGTTGCTCCTGGCCTGGTTCTGGTGGGTGCTACCCAGGAGTGGCGACAGTACCAGGCGCAACCCATTCGCGCTGCGGTGGTCGGGACGCGCTCTCCTTCCACTAGCCGCCTTCGTGGTTGCCATGTTCGCGGTGATACTGCCCTGGACGGTACGTAATTACACGCGATACGAGCGGTTTTTGCTGGTGGAAACTACGGGCGGCTACCAGCTCTGGCTCTACAACGACAATATCAGCCGGGACGAAGTAAATAGCCGCCTGATGGCGATACGCAACCCCGTTGACCGCGAGCAGTACGCCTCTCAGCAGGCACAGCACGCTATCCTCTCCAACCTCCCTGCTTTCGCCAATGACGCAGTCCACCGCTTCGTTGAAGCCTGGCCGGTGGACGACTTCTCCGAGTACAAGACCTTCTTCCGCAACAAATACCCCGCGGGCGACTCCACCCCACGCGACATATACGCCTGGCTCGGCACGATCTTCTACATTGGACTGGGTATACTCACCATCTGGGGCTTCGCTCTCGCGCCGGGCCGCACGTTCAAGGGCCTCGTTCTGCTGGTGCTGCTGCACTATGCCCTTACAACCATGATTACCCACGCCGAGTTTCGCTACCGCATGCCGCTCTATCCCTTCGCCAGCATCTACGCAGGCTGGGCGATTATCTCTCTAGCCAGTCTGCGCAGCAACCGAATGCGGAATGCGGAATGCGGAATGCGGAATACCGTCAACGCATCACGCATCACGCATCACGCATCACGCAGCGCCAATTCCGCACTCCGCATTCCGCATTCCGCATTTCTATTGGCCGCTTTGCTCTCCCTGGTGTTCTTGTTGCAGTCCCTTTCACTGGCGTTACCGGGCTTCACTGATGCGATACGCTATGAGAGGAGGTATATGTCGGGCAAGAGCCGCATGGAGGCGGGCGATTACGCGGGCGCGCTGGCCGACTTCGAGGGAGCCGCCGCGATTGACAAGACCTGCGCCTGCCTCTACCGCAACATCGGCCTCGCTCACGGCATGCTGGGCGAGTCTGACGCGGAGCGGGCGGCCTACACGACGGCTATCGCGCGAGAAGAGCACGACTGGAAGGCGCGCGCCTTGCTGACCGACCGGCTGCGCGCGGCGGGCGACCCGCAGGCCAACAGGCCCTATGCAGGGACCCGCGCGGAGTTCCAGATGGTGCAGCAGCGCTGGGCCTGGGAGAACCTTGCCCCACCCGCCGCGCATGAAGTTGACGTGGGCGCGGTGGACATCGGCTACGTCATGGGTTTCGAGGCGCAAGAGCACGAGCCTGGAGTCCAGGGCGCGGACGTTACTTACAGGTGGAGCACCGAGCATGGATATATCCGCCTGCCCACGCCTGCCGGGGAGGGCAACCTTACGCTGAGGATACGCTGGCACTCGCTGGCGTGGCCCGGCAAGCCCGACCCCGATGGGCAGGTGCGCGTCAGCGTGGATGGCCGCGAGGTGGGCACCCTCACCGCGCATCCCGGCTGGGAGGATGTCGTCGTGCCCTTGCCTGGGGCCGACAAATCCACGTTGCATGTGATAGAATTATTTACGTCTACCCAAAAACCCCCCGGCAACGAGGCCCGCAGGCTGGGCGTGGCGGTAGACAGCGTCAGACTAGGGCTAACAGATCCTTCCGTGCAGCCTTAGACGGGAACCGCCAAGACGCCAAGAGCGCCAAGAACCCGCCAAGTTATTGTGGGTTGTATGTGATAGGTGAATAGTGGGCGCGTGAGAAAATGCAATAAGATACTTGGCGGTATCTTGGCGCTCTTGGCGTCTTGGCGGTTAGATTAGAACTCTACCCGGTGTAAGATGTGGGTAATCATCTAATGATTAGGATGGCTATTTGAGAGCGAGATTGCCGGGATTGGCGCGGGGGATGGGTTGGAAGCTGGGGGCGGACCTCGTTGCCAGGGTATTGCAGTACGTGCTCCTTTGGGCGGCGGCTCGCAGCCTGGGGCAGGCGGATTTCGGCGACTTCACTTTCGCGCTTAGCATAGGCTACATGCTGGCCCAGGTGGCCGATTTTGGCCTACAGCTTTTCGTCCAACGCGAGCTTGCCCGGCTAGCGATACCAGCGGCGGTGGGGCGGCCATATTTCATGGACGAAGCGGCGGCTGCCCGGTTGGTCGGGGGCGGACTTGTTATAAAGGCGGGTCTCTCCGTCGCGGCTATGCTCCTGATGGCGGTGCTGGTCTTAGTCGAGCCGGTAGGGAACAAAGCGCCCCTGCTGCTGATCGGCTTCTCGATGGTGCTCATGACGGGCCTGGATTACCTGTCGTACTGCTTCCGGGCCTTGCGTCGGCTCGAATACGAGGCTACCGCCATCGTAGTGGCCCGCTGCACTAACCTGCTGTTGGGGCTGGGGCTGCTCTACGTGGGTGCTGCGGTGTGGGGACTGGCGGTAGCGAGCAACCTGGCGATGCTGGCCGCGCTGGCTTTCTCCTACAATCGCCTGCTGCGATACGTGCGCCCCGATTGGCGGCCCGACTGGACCTACTGGCGGCGGGTGGGCATGCAGCCCACCGCATTGGGAATAGGCATGGTATTTAGTATAATATCATTCCGCGTAGATAATCTGCTCATTCCTCCCCTTGTGAGCCGCGACGCCTTAGGTGTATACAACGTGGCATATAAGCTCTACGAGCCAAGTCTCATAATACCGTCGGTGGTGCTTGCCGCCACTTTCCCTTTGCTTTCCCAGGCGGCGAAGCCTACACATGAGGCGGGCGGGCTGCGCGACCTGCTCGGCCAGACCTCCCTGTTGCTTTTCGGCCTGGGACTTGCCGCTACTCTGGCGCTTGCCCTCTTTGCCGTGCCCGTGATAAGCCTGCTCTACGGGGAGCAATACGCTGCTTCCGCGCCCTTGCTGCAAGTGTTGGCCTTCGGGTGCCTGCCTATGTACCTGAATTATGGCCTCACCCACGCGCTGATAGCGATGGATAAGCCTCATCTCTACGCGGCGTTTACCCTCTTGACCCTTGCCGTAAACGTAATCTTGAACCTCGCCCTCCTGCCGAGCATAGGCACGGCGGGCGCGGCCTGGGCAACTGTGACCACCGAAGCAAGTCTGCTTGCCCTGTGCGCCGCTGCCGTCTTGCGCCAGGTAGCTCGCATGCCTGCTCCCGCCGTCGCGGAAGGTCCCCTTTGAGCGCGACAGCCACCCCGGCTGCCCAGGCCGCTAAGAGCGTACCTCTAGCGGTGGATTCGCCTGAATCGCGCCTGTCCACTTTGGCACAACGATTCCTCTACGGGGCGTTTCTGCTTGTGGTGGCGATGGGGCCTTTCGAGGCGGGATACCCTCCCCTGGGCCGCTTCCTGTTCGCTACCTACACCAACCTGGAAGTGACCATCTTCATACTCGCCGCCGCGTGGCTGTTCAAGCTGGCGGTAGACCCCGCAGCCAGGAGCCGCTTGCTGCGACTTCCTCTCCTCCTGCCTATACTCGCGCTGATTGGCGCTGCCGTGCTCTCTACCATCTTCGCCGAGTACCGTTTACAGGCTGTGCAGTTCATATACCGCCTCACTATGGGTGCGCTGATATACGCCTGCACCTGGGAGGCCTTGCGGGGCGCGCGCCGCCTGCTCACCGCGCTCGCGACACTGGTGGCCTCCGCAACCCTATCCGCCATACTGGGCCTGCTCGAATTCGCGCCCTGGTTCAACATCACGGGCCTGCTCAGCGTCTTCAAGCCGCAGCCTACCACCGTCGGCGGCTTCCTCCGGCTGAGCGGCAGCTTCGAGTATGCCAACGGCGCGGCGATGTACTTCGAGATGGCGCTGCCGGTGACGCTCGGTCTCCTGCTGTTGTTCTCGTCAAGGCAGCTTGTCGCGCAGCTTTTCGGGGAGGGCCGGTTCTCCGAGCGGGCGCGCAGGGTCTTGCAGGCCGCGCTCTTCGTGGCGGTGGCGATCATGACTATGGCCGTGCTGCTGACCTTCAGCCGCGCCGCCTGGGTGGGCATAGTGCTCGCCGTAGGCATTTTCGCCCTGGTTGCGTTGGTGAAGAGGCGCTCGCCCGGCGAGCTCAAGGTTGCGCCCATGATATTGCGCCCGCTTGCCGCCGCCGTGCTCGTCATCGCTTTTGGCGGGGCATACCTCATGCTTACTCAACCTCTGTTCCGGCTGCGGCTGACGGGCGAGAACGACCGGGGCTGGTACAGGCATAGCATCGTGGCGGGCGAAGCGCCTCCGATGTCGGCGGGGCAGACCGTAACCGTCCCCGTAACATTACGTAACGATGGAGAGCTAATCTGGAGTCCTGAACGCGCCCCTCTGGTCAACCTGAGCTATCACTGGAAGAGCTTCGACAAGGGCAGCTACCCGGTTTTCGAGGGAGTGCGTACCAGGCTCCCCCGCGAGGTACAGCCCGGCGAAACGGTAACACTGGATGCATATGTGACAGCGCCGACCAAGCCAGGTGAATATTATCTCGAATGGGACCTCGTGCAGGAGGATGTTGCGTGGTTCTCGGTCAAGACGGGCGTACCGAGGGAGTCTACCTTGCACAAGGTGACGGAGCGTGTAGCGGGGGGTGCCAAGCCGCCCAAACCGCCTCCTGTTGCCCCGCCGCTCATCAACGCGCAGATGTTCGAGAACACCGATACCGCAACCGTCGAGCGCGGCACGCTCTGGCGGATAGCCTTCAGGATGTTCCGCGAGCACCCCATCACCGGCGTGGGGCCGGACGGCTTCCGCCACCTCTACGGTAAATACGCGGGCGTCACCGACTGGAATAGCAATATTTACACAAACAGCATGTACGTGGAGCTATTCACTAACCTGGGCCTGGTAGGTGGGATGGCCTTCATCTTGCTGTCGGGGCTTGCGTTGTGGCGAACCGTCCGCAATATACTGCGCGAGTCTGTTGGGCCGCCCTGGATAGTGTGCCTGGGGGCTGCTGCAGGTGTTGTGGCTTTCTACGTTCATGGGGTGGTTGACTATTTCCTATTCGCCACTCCGTTATACTTCATCTTCTGGTTCTTACTCGCAGTAAGCGTCCAATGGCCGAATCTGGCACGCCGTGCGGAGGCTGGTATCATCTAATAATTTTGAATTTTGAATTCTAAATTTTGAATTGTTGGAGCGCTACCTACTAATTCAAAATTTAGAATTCAAAATTCAAAATTGACACACGGAGGTTGCGTAACCCCAATGTTGATAGGCTTCGAGGCATCTTCTCTCCAGGGTTGCAAATCGGGTGTGGGGTACTACACCGAGAATTTGCTGACCAGCGTCATGAACTGTGCGCCCGAACACAAGTACGTGCTCTTCACTAACCGTGACGTGCGCGGCCAGTGGCGTCAGCTTGCGAAAGAGACGGTATACGACCGCCGCTTCTTCCCTGTGCGTGCCGCCTGGATGCAGGGTGTACTCCCCTTCGCCCTGCGCGACGTGAAGCCCGACCTCTGCCACTTCACCAACTACCTTGCGCCCCTGTCGTGCGACTGCCCCAATATCGTCACGATCCACGATATGACGGTCTTCATCACCCCGCGTTTCCACCGCTTCAAGACGCTGGTGCTAGACCGCACCCTCATACCCAAAGTTGCCAGGCGGGCCGACGCTATAATCACCGTCTCGAACAGCGCGCGCTATGACATCCTGCGCTACCTGAAAGTGCCAAAAGAGAAGGTGCGCGTAATCTTGAGTGGCGCGTCCCCGCTCTTCCAGCCCGTCACCGACCCGGAGCGGTTGGAGGCGGTGAAAGCGCAGTACGGCCTCCACCAGCCCTTCATCCTGTACGTGGGCACTATAGAGCCGCGCAAAAACCTCACACGATTGATACAGGCTTTCGGCAAGCTCAAACAGCAGAGATTACCGCACAAGCTGGTCATCGTGGGCCAGCGTGGGTGGCATTGCGCGCCCATATTCGCGGA
Source organism: Chloroflexia bacterium (assembly GCA_036399775.1). Lineage (GTDB taxonomy): Bacteria > Chloroflexota > Chloroflexia > QHBQ01 > JADMIH01 > JADMIH01. Next base: position 15,664 of record DASWMJ010000007.1, read on the forward strand.
GGTAGAGCGGCTGGGCCTGGCAAACGACATACTGTTTACAGGCTACGTGCCGTCCGAAGATCTGCCCGCGCTCTACTCGCTGGCCGAGTCTATGGCTTTCCCTTCGCTCTACGAGGGCTTCGGCCTGCCCGTGATAGAGGCAATGGCTTGCGGCGCGCCCGTCGTGACCTCTCGCTCCTCCTCTCTCATGGAAGTAGCGGGCGATGTTGCCCTGCTGGTGGACCCCCTCTCGGTGGAGGAGCTGGCCGACGCGCTATATCGCCTGCACAGGGAGCCTGAGCTTCGCGAGGAGTTGAGCCGCCAGGGCATCCTGCGCGCCTCCCATTTCACCTGGGAGAATACCGCCCGCGCTACGCTCGACCTCTACGAGCATGTCACATCCGCACGGGCTGGTGTGCCTGTCCCGAAGCCCTTCCCGCACGTTCGTACTGTTGAGACGGCTAAAGATTAGCAATAAGCATCATATGCGGGGGTGAGAATTGCCCAGCGACTGAAGTCGCGGGCAACGATTACGAAGTCCGCCTTCGCGGACTATTTAGGTTAGAGTAGTCGCCGAAGGGCGACTTTGTCTTTGTTGTCCGCGACTTCAGTCGCTGGGCAAAGCTCGCGCACAAGCCTTCCCAAAATGAATTGCCCCTGACCCCTAGCCCCTAACCCCTAATCCCTGGCCCCTATGTTATAATTCCTGCCATGAAGCCGCTGACGATAGGCGTGGCAGGGGGTAGCGGGTCGGGCAAGACCACAGTCGTGCGGGCGCTGATGGAGGCCGTCGGGCCTGGCAACGCTGCTTTTCTCCCCCACGACGCTTATTACCGCGACTACAGCCATCTCTCCCTCGAAGACCGCACCTCCGTCAACTGGGACCACCCCGACTCCCTCCAAACAGAGCTTATGGTGGGCCACCTGGCGTCCCTGGTTCATGGTCAGCCCGTCGAGATACCCGTCTACGACTTTCGCACCTACACGCGCCTCGAAAAGACCGAGCGCCTGGAACCGCGCCCGGTCATTATAGTGGAGGGCATACTCATCCTGGTCGAGCGCGACCTGCGAGATTTGCTGGATATAAAGGTGTTCGTGGACACCGACTCCGACCTGCGCTTTATACGTCGCCTGCAACGCGATGTCTCAGAGCGCGCCCGCTCAGTGAATTCTGTAGTGGAGCAATATATGCGCACCGTGCGCCCTATGCACCTTGATTTCGTTGAGCCGAGCAAGCGTTATGCCGATCTTATCATCCCGCAGGGCGGTTTCAATCGCGTGGCAATAGATATGCTAGTAGCAAGGGTCAGGTCGGTGTTTTATCCCGCCGGGACGGATGTGAAGTAGGCGAAATGCTATAAGATGAAAGAACCTGTTACCTTTTGTCATATCAACTAGCCTTTGTCGTTCTGAGCGCAGCGAAGAATCTCGCTCCTCGCGTATTAGTTGGCGTCACGGAGAGACAAGCGAATAAAGGCAAGATAATGCGCGAGGGACGAGATTCTTCGCTGCGCTCAGAATGACATTGATGGTGGGTTCGCTGATGGAAAGCGTCTACTCATGCAATTTGGAGTGTTTGCCCCGACGGGCCGATCATACAGCATTGGCCAATACTTTGAGAGAAGGAGCAACATACCGCAAGGAGATACAAGACCTTTGCGGGACAACATACATCAATGCCAGACAATCATATACAGACGCCCGAATGGGTGCGCGACGCGGTCTTCTACCAGATATTCCCCGACCGCTTCGCCATAAGCAAATCGCTACAGAAACCACACTACCTGGAGACCTGGGACAGCCCTCCTACCACACATGGCTATAAGGGGGGCGATCTGCTGGGTGTTGTCGAGCGGTTGGACTACCTCATGGACCTGGGCATCAACGCGCTCTACTTCAACCCGGTCTTCGCGTCGGCCTCTAACCATCGCTACCACACATACGACTACTACAACGTTGACCCTCTCCTGGGTGGCAACGCGGCCCTACGTACCCTCCTCGACGCGGCGCACGCTCGCGGCATAAGGGTCATCCTGGACGCCGTGCTCAACCACGCCAGCCGGGGCTTCTTCCAGTTCCACGACATCATGGAGAATGGACCTCATTCGCCCTATATAGACTGGTTCAACATCAAAGGGTGGCCCCTGCATGCCTACGAGACCAACCTGCCGCCCAACTACGACGCGTGGTGGAACCTCCACGCGCTGCCCAAGTTCAACGTCGCCAACCCGCACGTCAGGGAGTACCTGCTGGGCGTGAGCGAGTTCTGGGTGGAGTTCGGCATAGACGGCTGGCGGCTGGACGTGCCTGGGGAGATAAAAGACGACACCTTCTGGCAGGAGTTCCGGCAGCGCGTCAAGGCCGCCAACCCCGAAGCCTATATAGTGGGCGAGATCTGGCACGACGCCCGGCATTGGCTACAGGGCGACCAGTTCGATGCGGTGATGAACTACCTCCTGACCAAGCTATGCCTTGAGTTCTTCACCCCCAGGCACATAGACCCCAGGTACGTGCAGGGCACATCCCTCTGGCCCGTGCGCGACATCCAGGGCGGGGAGTTCGCCCAGGAGATAGACGCCTTGCTCAAGCTCTACCCAAGAGAGGTGACGGAGGTGCAGCTAAACCTGCTCGGCAGCCACGACACCGCCCGCTTCGTGACTACGGCGGGCAATGACCCTGCTGCCCTGGCGCTCGCTACCCTATTTCAGATGGTCTACCCCGGTGCGCCCTGCGTCTACTACGGCGATGAGATAGGCATGATCGGCGGCAAGGACCCCGAATGCCGGGGCGCGTTTCCCTGGGACCCGGCGGTGTGGCACGACGACCTGCGCGACTACATCAAGCGAGCCATAGCCCTGCGCCATGCCCACCCCGCCCTCCGCAGGGGGGACTACCACAGCCTGTACGGTGAGGGCAGCGTGTACGCCCTCGGCAGGAGCCTGGAAGATGACATGGTGCTGGTAGCGTTCAACGCAGGCACGACACCCCAGGAGGCAATTATCCCCGTCGTGGGCTTCATGTCCAACGGCGTTACCCTGGGTGATGCATGGGGCAGCGACCGATACACGGTCATAGACGGCAATATAAGGGTACACCTGCCTGCTCAATCGGCCCTTGTACTGGAAGCTGTACAGGGAGGCTCGTTTACCCTTTGAAAATAGGGATCAGGGTTTAATGCTATTTTCGTCAGTCCTGATCCCTAACCCCTGGAGAAATGATATGGCGGCAGACTTCGCGGACAAGCAAGCCTTCCTGAAGCGCATCGCTGAGGCTGCGCGACTCCGGCAGGGGCCGCGTGGCGTGGAGAGCGTGCTACGCGCCATCTTCGACACCCAGCACGACCCAACTACCACGCTCACCGACCGCCTCCTGGCCCGCGTCAGCCGCATGCCGGTGCCCGTCATCTCGGCCATCCACCAGCAGCTTGAGCAGGCAGGCGTGCTAGAACCCGGCTTGGAACTTCGCCTTACCAACGATGCTACTAAAGTGCTCACCGAGAGGTGGGGATGGCATTCGTCGCCGGCAGTGGAGTCCGCGTCGTGCGTGACCTGCGAGGGCACAGGCGTTGCCCCCACGGGCGCACAGTGGGATGGAGTGCTCGCCTCTCTACTAAGGCATACTAAACCCGTGCCGGAAGGAGGCGGCAGGCAGGCCACGCCGGAGACCAAACTGCGCCGCACTGCCTACATGCACAGCCTGGCGGCTCTGTCGGGCAAGGACGTGCTGGTGCTTGGGGAGGATGTATCTGTATCGGCTGCAATTGCGCTGGCGGGGAAGGCTTTGTCTACTACTGGCAGGCTGGCCCGCAGGGTGGTTGCCCTGCACAATGACGAACGCGCCCTGACTCGGCTGCGCGATATAGCCGTTGCCGAAGAGGCGATCGTTGGCCTCGTGACGCACAACCTATTCCACCCGCTGCCGAAGGACCTGCAAAGTGAATTCGATACCGTGATAGTTGATCCGCCCTATACCCTGCGGCATCTCGCGCTCTACGTGTCCCGCGCGGTTGAGGCTTGCAAGGAGGATAAGGGGCGCATTTTCCTCAGCTATCGCTCTCTCGATCCAGACGAACGGTTGGGTGTGCAGCGCACGCTGCTGGACATGTCTTTATCGGTAGAGCAGCTAACGCCCGGCTTCAACAGGTACGCGGACGGCGCTCTCACCGATCTCTACTATATCAGGCTCACGGAAGAGTCCGCGCCCCTGATTGATGGCGAATACACCGAGCCGGTCCACCCCGCGCAGGAGCACCCCGTACTGCATACCTACGTCTGTAGCTCTTGCCACAGCCAGGTGACGCTCGTCAGCGACGACAAAGCCGATATCTGGGCCGAGCAGAAGGTGTTGAACAAGGCGGGCTGTCCCACCTGTGGCGGCAGTACGATGGAGCCTATCTACACTCGCGCTTTCGGCAAGAACGGCAAAGAATAGGGGTCAGGGGTCAGGGGTCAGGGGTCAGGGGTCAGGGATTAGGGATCAGGGATCAGGGATTAGGGATTAGGGATTAGGGATTAGGGATTAGGGATTAGGGATTAGGGATTAGGGATTAGGGATTAGAGCTTACCACTTTTTCATCGCCTATTGTGGCCTAGAGGTTAATGTTTATTCCTGAGGCCACAGCGATTCCTCGCATATCTGCTTGTAGGCGCACGCCCGGCATCGCCCCGGCGCTTCGTGGCTGCGATGTACCTCGGCCTGCTCCGATGCTGATCGCATCTCCTCAATCACTCCGATGATGTAGGCACGTGTCTGCTTGTTGTAGTCTACCTTGAACGTGTTGTTGCTGTATCTCAGCAGGCCGTAGGGTGGCCGCTTCCCTTCGACTTCCTCAACCAGCAGGCAGTAAGCCAGCACTTGCACGAGGTGAGACTCGTGCGGCTCGGCATCGGTGCGCCCCGGCTTCACTTCTACGGGCACCAATCCTTTTGAGGTCTGCACGAGGTAGTCGGGCGTGCCCGCCAACCCATACGTCTCGGAGTAGAGCGGCTTGCCCCGCCTCTCCTCAGACGTATCCGAGAGCAATATCCGCCCGCCGGGTAGACCGCTCCTTCTCCGCAGGCGTGCCGACCCTAGCAATAGCAGCGCGGCCAGCCCCAGCAACAACACCCCGCCACCCAAGCAACTCGCTTCCCATCCAGGCACGGCCCAGGGGCTATTCATTCCCTACCGGCACCGCCCGGTGGATAGCTTCGCGGGCTACCTGTATACCCTGGACGCTCTCGCCTGGCTTTCTCGATGGTTTCGAGCAATCGGCTCTCAAGACGGTCTATGGCCCCATCCAGCGACCACTTCTCGCGCGCCATCTGCCTGCCTTGCTCTCCTAGTCGCGCCGCGTAGTCGCCGTCGCTGAGAAGTCTGTGCATAGCGTTAGCAAGAGATTCCGGGTCGTGGTCCGCCCACAGGCCGTTGACCCCATCAATGACGGTCTCGCGGACGCCGCCCTCCGGCACTACCACAGCCGGTAGCCCGCACGCGTTAGCCTCGATAGGCGCGAACCCGAACGGCTCCAGGCGCGGAGCATAGGCGAGCACACCGGCGCGGTTGAGCAGCCCAACAATCTCCTCGTCGGTGACTTGCAACCGGGGCTGCAAGTCCACTCCCAAAGAGCGCGCCAGGCGCTTCATTTCATCAAAGAAGTCAGGTTGTGATGCGTTGCCGACCCACACCAGGCGCGGCCTCGGCTTTTCCATGCGGTTGATAGCCTCGATTACGACCCTGACGCCTTTAGCGGGCGTAAAGCTCCCCAGGCCGAGCACGAACCCCTCGCGCTGTACGTCGTGCCTGCGAAACAAATCGAGGTCCACGCCCAGGTAGCAAACCGTCGCGTCCAGGCCATAGGCGCGGAGGATGCTTTCACGGCTGAAGTGAGAGTTCACCAGGATGGTATCGAAAGCCTGGGCGTTCAACACTTCTTCACGCGCTTGCACGCGCGCCCCTTGCACTTTGACGAGGTTATGTAGAAACCTGACGAGGTATGCTGGCGAGAACCGCTTAGGGCTGGGGAGGGCGAGCCAGGATAGTTGGGGCATCGCTTCGTAGAGGGGGCGGTATGGTTCCTGCAGGTAAAGCGCGCGTGGCAGCCGCACTTGCCTGCCTATGGGGCTTACCGCAAAGTCGCGGTCGCCGTTCGCAAAGAGAATATCGAAGCCGCCACGCTCGATCTCCTCGGCACATTGTCGGCAGTGGCGGTCCAGGGCGGCAAGCTTGTCTACTACGTTCTTGTAGTTGGCCCAGGCGCGTGTTACAGGGCCACGCCTGCGCTTTGGCTCCCAGGTGAGAGGCACGACGTGCTCAGGCACGAGTTGAGCGAGGGGTAGGAACGACCTATCAGCTGTGGGTGGGCACCATGCTTCTACGGTGTGCCCGCGCTCCACCAGGCCGCGCACGTGGTAATAGAGCGCCCGCTTGCCGCCCCCGCTGGGTAAATTATGCCAGACGGCGATTCTCATGCCGCGTGGCGTCTTCTGGCGGCGCTCCGCATCACGTACTTCGAGCCTGCGCGCCGGACCAGCCTCAGCGCCGCCGACCAGATTTCCCGGTCGAACGCCAGTACCGGATCGGACATGAGTGCGCGGGCGAGACCCTTCACCATCTCTACCCGCCTGTCTGTCGCGTGCAACGCCAGGACCAGCCTTGCCCTCGAACGGAGTTTGCGGCGGACGCCTGCCGGGAGAAGCGCCTGGTCTAGCGTGCGCGTGGCAAACTGGACTGCCGCCTGTGCGGTTGCGCGGGATGGCTGCTCGCTCTTCGCGTATACGAGCGATTGCAGGAAGCGGCCTTTCGCTACGCCCTGGGGATAATGTTGCGCGGCCTTCAGCATGTAGTCCCTGGCTTCCGCCTGCTTGCCCGCGCCGTAACTGATGGAGGCCGCCCAGGCGTACCTGTTGAAATATGCCCGATCTTTATAGCCGTGCGCTGCTGCGGGCAGGCTGGGGCTGGCGTAAAACTTGTCCAAAACGCCCAGTCCCGCCCGCGCCATGAGATTGACATCGCGCGAAGTGTTGGCGGCATGCAGGCGGTACTCAGCAGTAGGTTCCCCCACGCAGTAGAAGCGGTAACCTGACGCTGCCATGCGTAGCTCCAGGTCCCAGTCGTCCGACCCCGCCAACGTAGGGTCGAACAAACCTGTCTTGTCCAGCGCCCACCTGGGGATAAGGCAGGTGCAGGAGGCGATAGGTATATCGAGCAGGAGATCGGGCAGCGCATACCACTCTCGCTCAGGCAAGCGGGCTGCACCCGTGCGGTGTCCGGCTTCATCTATAAGGTAGTAGCTGGAGTGTATCAGGGCAACGTGCTCGTGTGCCCTCGAAGCGCGCACCCCTGCGTCTAGCCTGTGAGGTAGCCACACGTCATCTTGGTCCAGCAGGGCTATCAACTCGCCCCTTGCCGCCTCGATGCCGGTGTTGCGCGCCGCCGCCACCCCGCCGTTCTCGCGCTCGATGTACCTGATAAGGCCCTCGAACTGTGCTGCCGTTTGCCATGTGATAGGGTCGGGCGAGCCATCGTTTACCACGATAATCTCTACATTGGGGTAGGTCTGCGACAGCGCGCTCTCTATGGCGCGGACGAGCATCGGCCCCTGGTTATAAGCAGGGATTATCACGCTCACCAGTGGGTTGTCGCCAGCGCCGCTCATGCTTGCCGCCATGTGAGGAGTATACTAGATAAGCATGTGTTAGCTCAAGCTATTGCCCTGGACATCGCCCGGCGACTGAAGTCGCGGGCAACGCAAACGAAGTCCGCCTGCGCGGACTATATTGGGGAGAGTAGTCGCCGAAGGGCGACTTTGTAGTCGTAGCCCGCGACTTCAGTCGCTGGGCGGTGCCAGCGAGAATGATTATAGCCTGAGCCGACTCGATCAGCTTTGACGCTACCCTCCCGATTGCCTATAATTACGTGCATGTGTGGTATTTTGGGCATCTGGCATATTGACGGCAGGCCGTTAGACCTTGCTACCGTCCGGCGCGCCACGACCGTGCTGCGGCACAGGGGACCGGACGACGAGGGCTATCTGCTGGTGGATACCGATTCGGGCCGCACGGTGCTTTGTGGTGGCGCGCACACCGACCCGGAGTTGGCGCTGCCCCGGATAGAGCGATTCTTCGGCGAGCGCTTCAATTTTGCCCTGGGCTTTCGCCGCCTCTCCATCCTCGACCTCTCTCCCGCCGGGCACCAGCCCATGTCCAGCCCCGATGGCCGCTTCTGGCTGGTTTTCAACGGCGAGGTCTACAACTACATCGAATTGCGCTCAGAGCTGTGCGCGCTGGGCTACGACTTCCACACCGGCTCCGACACCGAAGTGGTGCTGGCGGCCTACGCCGAGTGGGGGCCGGAGTGCCTGAAACGCTTCAACGGCATGTGGGGGTTCGCTCTCTGGGACAGCGCCAGGCGCGAGCTTTTCGTTGCCCGCGACCGCTTCGGCGTCAAACCCTTCCATACCGTTACGAGCGAGAAGACCTTTGTATTCGCGTCCGAGATAAAGGCTATCCTGGCAATGGGTGTGGTGCCTTTCCGCCCTTCGCCGCTTGCCGTCGCGGGCTACGTCGCGCAGGGCCGCTTCCCCAGCCATGAGAAAGGGGAGACCTTCTTCGAGGGTGTGCAATCTCTCCCCGGCTCCCACTATGCGCTCATATCCCAGGAGGGGCGCACGTCCAGGCGGTACTGGCGTCTACCCTCGCGTGAAGAGGTGGACGGCGCGCAAATTGACCAGGTGAGACAGCGATACAGCGAACTCTTTACAGATGCCGTGCGCTTGCGCCTGCGTGCGGACGTGGCTGTGGGCACCTGCCTGTCGGGGGGCCTGGACTCGTCGTCCATAGTGGCTGCGGGCGGCTGGTTGATGCGCCACGAGCATGCCGTCTCATTGGAGCGCCTGGGCGACCACCAGCAGACGTTCAGCGCGGTCTACGACACGCAAGGCCCCTGGAACGAGCGAGATTACATAGAGCAGGTGGCGGAGAGGACCGGGGCCGGGGCAAACTACGTCGTGCCGACGGGTGAGCGACTCTGGGCGGACCTTGAGAGGCTGGTGTGGCACCAGGACGAGCCGTTCCAGTCCACGAGCATCTTCGCCCAGTGGTGCGTGATGGACCTGGCCCGGCAACGTGGAGCAACGGTCTTGCTGGACGGGCAGGGCGCTGACGAGGCGCTTGGCGGCTACCGGCCATTCGCTACATGGCTGGCGCAACTCCTCCGTTCGGGCCGCTTCCCTGAGACGGCAAGGGTGATGCGCGATATACGTGCTGTGACGGGCCTCAATCCTGCTCCACTGCTAGCGCGAGCGATGGTGCTGCAACTGCCCGCGCCGGTGCTGGCACGTCTGCGGGGGTCCCGGCTCAAGGATGCTGTCTCAGCATCCGGCCTTACAGACGACCTGGGCGACAGGCTGCTGGCGCGGCAGGCCGATACGGGAGAGTCTTACGCGGACCAGCGCGACATGAACGATCACCTGGCGCGCCTGTTGGTGGAAGATTCGCTGCCGAGCCTGCTGCGGTACGAGGACCGCAACTCAATGGCCTTCTCGATTGAGGCCCGGCTACCGTTCCTGGATTACCGGCTGGTGGAGTACGTCTTCACGCAGGCCGCTTCGCTGAGGATATACGATGGGTGGACCAAGTGGCTGCAACGGGTAGCCGTCGAGGATAAATTGCCGTCAGAAATAGTGTGGCGCAGAGACAAGGTCGGCTTTGAAACGCCTGAGCAGCAGTGGTTCCGGGAGGGTAAGCAACGGCTGCTAGATATTCTCAACGCGGATGATACGGGCAGCGAATACGTGGACCTCGCCGCCATACGCCGTGAAGCCCCCCGCCTGCTGGACGCGCCTGTGGTGAATACCGCCAGAGTGTGGCGCTGGGCCAACCTCCTGATGTGGCTGCGTTGCTTCTCAGGGGTCAGGGATCAGGGATTAGGGATTAGGGATTAGGGATTAGGCATCTAAAATGAGCGGATACCAAGTCAGACTTTGTCATTCTGAGCGCAGCGAAGGATCTCGTCCCTCGCGTATATGCTCATTCAGAATTCTCAGGGCAAGATTATGCGCGAGGGACGAGATCCTTCGCTGCGCTCAGAATGACAAGGGTACTTCTCTCTCTTACCCTGACACTATTTCTTTAGTCAAGCGCTCCTCTGAAAATGGGGGACAGGGGTCAGCTTTTGCCACTATTTGCATTCCCTGTGGCGGCCCGTAGGGTCATGGCTGCTCGGAATGACACTTTGAAGGTGCTGCTACTGCCTTCGTGGTATCCTACCGCTCGTTACCCTGTGGGAGGGGTATTCTGCCGGACGCAGGCGCAGGCGTTGGCTTCCACGCGTGACGTTGACCTTGTAGTGCTTTTCGTTGACCGCGCGCCTCTGCGGGAGTGGCTCAGGGGCTGGCGCAAGCGTGCTGCGCTCCGAGATGAGGAAGGGGTTAAGGTCTACCGCACGCAGATGCCGCGCCTGCCGGGTGTGTGGCCTATGTTCTATGTCGTGTGGGCGTACCTCTCTATGAGGCGATTGTCCAGGAGATACGGGTTGAAGCCTGATGTCGTGCATGCCCACGTTTCGCTGCCCGCGGGGTTGGCGGGCGCTCTTATCAAGCGTCTATCCGGCGTTCCACTCGTGCTCACTGAGCACACATCCCCCTTCTCGCTGTTGATGCGTAACCCTCTCGCGGCTTTGACTACGCGCACCGCTCTCCGCGCCGCCGACAGGCGTATAGCCGTGAGCCAGGCGTTGCGCCGCGAGATATTGGCCTACCCACAGCTACGCATGCCTATAGATGTTATACCCAATGTTGTGGACGCTAGCGCGTTTTCGGCACCCAGGCGGGAGCGCAACCCAGGCGAGCCATATCGCATTCTCTTCGTTGGCGAGATGGAAACGAGTAGGAAGGGCATAGAATACCTGCTTAACGCTCTGCCAATCCTGAAGGAGCGCGGATGGGACGTTTTCCTCACGCTGGTGGGAGAGGGCCGCAACAGGGGCGAGTACGAGGCGTTAGCGCGTCAATTAGGGGTGGCGGGTACGTGTCATTTTCATGGGCTGGCCCCGCATGGGGAGATTGCCCACTTTATGTCTGAGGCGGATATATTCGTGCTGCCTTCGCTGGCCGAGACTTTCGGCGTGGTGCTGGTGGAGGCGATGGCGGCGGGGCTGCCTGTGGTGGCGACACGTTGCGGCGGCCCCGAAGAGTTGGTGTCGCCCGATCTGGGGGTGCTGGCCAGCCCTGGCGATGCTGAGGCGCTGGCCAGTGGTATTATGGACGTGCTCGGCAGGTTAGATGACTTTTCGGAAGAGCATTCGCGGCAGGTAGCGGACGCACGTTATGGGCAGGCAAGCGTGGCAGGCAGGCTGGTAAGTCTGTACAGGGAGATAGTTGGGCGCTGATATGAAGGTATTGATGATCGTCCAGGAGCCGGTGGTTACGCGGCGCATCGTGCAGGAGGCCCGCAGCCTCACCGATGCCGGGCACTGCGTCCGCATCCTCACGCGCTCAGACGACACTCAGGATAGGCATGGTGAGATCGAAGGCATCCCGGCGACGTGGGTGGCTGTTACCGGGCGGGACCGGCGCTTTCGCTGGCTCTATAAATTAGCGGGCATCGAGCGCGGGAGCCAGGTTGCCGCTTTGTGGGGCGTGATTACCGGGCGGCACACCTTCACCCAGCGCGCCCTGCCTTACGCTATCGAGGCCCACGCTGAAGTCTATCACGCGCACGACCTGAACAACCTGGAAGTGGCATATCGCGCGGCTCGTGCAAATGGGGCCAAGCTCGTCTACGACTCTCACGAACTCTTTCCCGATATAGCCAATCGTTGGATAAGGATGAGGCGAAAGGGGTGGATGCGGCTCGAACGCAGGCTGCTGCCGCACGCCGACCTGGTTATCACGGTGAACGATTTCATCGCGCAGGAGCTTGCCAAGCGGCATGCGGTCCCGCCCCCGATGGTGCTGCTCAACTGCCCCAACCCCCCGGCGGACTTTGACGCCTCAGCTAATCACAACCATATCCGTGTACGCTTGGGGCTTGAAGACACGCGCCCAATCGTACTGTACCAGGGATGGATGTGGGAGGGGCGCGGCCTGGAGAACCTGGTGCGCGCAGCCTCAAAGCTGGCGCGGAATGCAGCGGTGGTGCTGATGGGTTATGGGGAGTACCAGGCGGTGTTGGAGGAGATGGCGCAGGGGGAGCCGCCCGGCAGGGTCTATTTCTTGCCCGCCGTGCCCCAGCGCGATCTTCTGGCCTATTGCGCTTCGGCGGACGTGGGGGTCATCCCCTACCAGGCCGTTGACCTGAACAATTATTATAGCTCGCCCAACAAGCTGTTCGATTACATCCAGGCCGCGCTGCCCATTGTCGCAAGCGACCTGCCCTTCCTGCGCAAAGTGATCGTCACAGATGGCCTGGGGACCGTGAGTAAGCTGGACAGCCCGGAGAGCTACGCCGAGGCTATCAACCAGGTGCTGACGCTGCCCGACGGCGGAGAGGAGTTCAAGAGGAACCTGCGCAGGGTCGCGCCCCAGTACACATGGGAGGCGCAGGCGCGCAAGCTCGTGGAAGCGTACCGGCGATTAGGGGTCAGGGGTTATGGGTCAGGGAATAGTTAATTTACAATGCAAAGCAAAAGAGCGGCTTGCGGGCCGCTCTTTTGCTTTGCATTCTGAAGAAACCCTAGTGGTGAACCACCGTAGTTTCGTCCTTGTTGAGGATATCCTTGCTCTCGCCGGGCATGGGCATCTTGGTGAAGGGGGCGAAGTGGCAGGCTACGAAGTGCTCTATCTGGCCTGCCGGGGCCACGTTGCGCCACACCGGCACCTGCTCTTTGCATATCTCCTGGGCCAGCCAGCATCGCGTATGGAAGCGGCAGCCGGTAGGAGGGTTGAGGGGTGAGGGCACGTCACCCTTCAGGATGATACGCTCGCGCCTGATCTTCGGGTCGGGGATGGGTATGGCCGATAGGAGCGCGTGGGTGTAAGGGTGCTGAGGGCTTTCAAACAGGGCGGTGCGGTCGGCTAGCTCGGCCATTTTGCCCAGGTACATCACACCCACGCGGTCGGAGATGTGCTCTACCACGCTCAGGTTGTGGGCGATGAAGAGATACGTCAGGCCATATTCTTCCTGGAGGTCCTTCAAGATGTTGAGCACCTGCGACTGGATCGAAACGTCGAGCGCGGACACCGGCTCGTCGCACACGATGAACTTGGGGCGCAAGGCCAGCGCGCGGGCTATACCGATGCGCTGCCTCTGCCCGCCTGAGAACTCGTGCGGGAAACGCTTGGCGTGCTCAGGCAGCAGACCTACGCGGGAGAGCACGTCGTCCACCCTCTGCGTACGCTCGGCCTTGGAGATGCCGTGAATCAAAAGACCCTCTGCGATACTCTCTCCGATGGGTACGCGGGGGTCCAGGGAGGAGAAGGGGTCCTGGAAGATGATCTGCATGTCGCTTCGCAGGCGCTTCATCTGCTCGTTGTTGTTGGCGAAAATGTTCTTGCCTTCGAAGCGCACCTCTCCACTGGTGGCCGGTATCAGGCGCAAAGTGGTACGCCCTACCGTGGTCTTGCCGCAGCCCGACTCACCGACCAGGCCCAGCGTCTCGCCCCGCCGCACGAAGAAGCTCACGTCGTCCACCGCTTTCACCCAGGCGACTGTGCGCTGCAAGAGGCCGCCACGCACCGGGAAGTATTTGACCAGCCGGTCCACTTCCAGGAGCATGTCAGCCTTCGTCTTATCTTTGCGGCCATCGGTCCTTGCCATCTCGGCCTGGGGTTCGGGGATTACACCGTTAGGCGACATGTCTGACCCATCGGCCCCCTGCTCGGTCGGTGTGGGCGATCCCAAGTCGGCGGGCGAATGGAGTGATTGTGTGCTCTGCTGGTCGCTCATAAGCGGTTGCTCCTCCTAAAGATTTCCGATTTTAGATTTTCGATTTTGGATTTTAGATTGTGGATGCTAGATTTCAGTGAGACTTGATAGATGCAACGTGAAATCTAAAATCCAAAATCGAAAATCTAAAATCCCCGATCACTGGGCATGTACCCCTTCCGTAGTTGCGCCTTCGGGGCCGCCTACGCCGGTAGTGGCCCTGGTGGGAGGTTTATCGGTCTGTCCTTTGGCATCGTCTGCGTAGAGCCAGCAGCGTGCGGTCCGCTTGTCCGAAATCTTGAGAAGGCCCGGCTCTTCCGTGCGGCAAATATCCATGACGTAGGGGCAGCGTCCCGCGAAGCGGCACCCCGGCGGCAGGTTGCGCAGGGAGGGCACCGAGCCGGGGATGACGGCCAGCTTATCCTTGACCTCACCCAGCACGGGTATCGAGGCGAGCAGGCCCTGGGTGTAGGGGTGCTTGGGCGACTCGAATAGCTCGTTTACGGGCGCTTCTTCGACCACCTTACCCGCGTACATGACCGAAACGTTGTCGGCCAGTTCCGCGATGATGCCGAGGTCGTGGGTGATGAGCATGATGCCGGTGTTGAAACGGTCGCGCAGATCGCGCATAAGCTCAAGTATCTGCGCCTGGATGGTCACGTCGAGCGCAGTGGTCGGCTCGTCGGCGATGAGCAGCTCAGGCTCGCAGGAGAGAGCCATAGCGATCATGACGCGCTGGCACATACCGCCCGACATTTCGTGCGGGTAGGAGTCGACGCGCGTCTTGGCGGAGGGGATGCCGACCATCGTGAGCAATTCGATGGCGCGCTGGCGGCCCTGCTGCTTGGTGTAGTTGCGGTGGATCATCAGGGCTTCCGAAATCTGGTCGCCCACGCGGAATACGGGGTTGAGGCAAGAGGTAGGCTGCTGGAATATCATCGAGACGCGATTGCCCCGGATGAAGCGCATCTCTTCTTCGCTCAAGGCTACCATGTCCAGGCCGCGCAAGCGCATTTCGCCTTCTACGATCCTGCCGGGGTCGGCTATGAGGCGCATGATGCTCATGGAGGTAACGCTCTTGCCGCACCCGGACTCGCCCACGACACCCAGCGTCTCGCCCCGGTTGAGCCTCAGGCTCACGCCGTCCACGGCTTTCACTACTCCGTCCTCGGTGAAGAAGTAAGTCTTGAGGTTCTCGACTCTCAACAACTCTTCCGGGTTGTTCATATTATCCGGGTAGTCTTTTTCCAGGGGGTGGGTGCTACCGCCGGTCGCGCCCTTACGCTTGGCGCGCGGGTCTTCCCTGGCGGTCTTGGTTGGGGTATCGGTTCGCGTGTTCAGGGTATTGCTCCTTTCAGATACCACTTAGCATCGGTTATGGCTATCAGCAAGGTGCCCGAAGAAAATAAGCTGCTTCGCCCGCACCCGGAATTTAAATCTCGGAGATAAGCCTCTAGCCCAGGGGCCGCATAGATACCTGACGATTCGCGCTTTTTATGGTTGTTTCTTCCGATGTTGCTTGTTGGATAGAGCCGTTATAGCGATGTCTTGTAACAGCTAGCCCTCTAATTGTCATACCTGGCAGTATCGTATCGGGCTTCTTGAGTGAGTGGGTTGTGCTTCCGGTATAGGCCTACCCTAGCTCGCTAACGGTTCATGCCTTCAGCATCGTTACGCGCACGCCAGGGTGCAAGTGAGAATTATTTCACAGTTTAGCAAAAAGCATACGCTATGTCAACAGTACAGAGGCACGTATTATAGCCTCTGCATAATGAGTGCCATCGGTGATGAGGGGCCAGGGGTCAGGGATTAGGGAACAGTGGCAACCCTCCAGTAGCCAGGCATAACCCTCCCAGGCCGCAGCTTTCCCTTGTGTATTCTTTACACACGATCAGGAGACAAACGGTTCAATTATCCGGCCTGATTACTGGCTTCTACCATCAATACACCTGCTATCGGTTGCTGGTTCCGCTTAGACGCTGAAACGACACCAAGCGTGTGTGCCGCGATCTCGAGCCTCAGTCCCCGACCAGGGGTAAAGCCCTGAGAGCAAGCTCGATAGCGAGATGTACGTTTGGATCCTTCAGGTCGGCTTCGAGAATTTCGGCGGCGCGGTCCAGGCGGTAGGCCAGGGTGTTGCGGTGGACGTAGATTTCGGCGGCGGTCTCGCGCAGGCGGCCACCATGCTCTATGAAGGCCCGGAGCGTGGGTAGCAGGGGCGTTGCCGAGCGCGCATCATGCCGGAGCAGGGGGCCAAGAGTATCTTCGACAAAGGCCGCTACCTGTCCAGGGTGGTGGCGGTAGAGCAGCATGAGGAGGCGGTCAGCTCCGATGGAGGCAAAGTGCGTGGGCCGTTGCGCGTGCAGTTTCGCGGATGCGAGGGCTGCCAGGCGCGCTTCCTCCCACGCCTCCGGCGCTTGCGCCAGGGGCCGCTCCGTGCTGATGCCGCACGCCAATCGCATGCCGTTCAGCGCCGAGTATAGATTTGACTCCGTCCCTTGAGCCAGCAGGACCGCGACTCCTTCATCAATGGGGCGGGCTAAGAAAGTAGCGTCCTGCCTGGCGCTAAGGCTGTTTATCCGGGCTGCTGCGTTGTAGCTTGTCTCGCTTCGCTCTTCAAGATTGGCTATATTGTCGTCAGATGGTATGAGGTACGCGACGCTATAGTGGGAGGCCAGGGTGTAACCATGCCGCTTTGCATGGCTATGCGCTTCGGCTGCTGAAGAGAAGCGGCCCGCCAGCAACCTTTCTACCCAGGCGGTAGGGTCCTCCGGCGGTAGCATCTCGCGCCGGGCCTGGTGGAGCGCGCACTCCCGCATGATGGCCTGCTCGATGTCGTGCAGGGGCGCGTCAGGTGGCAGGCGTATAAGGGGGAGGCCCGTTTCATCCGACGCGCTTATGGCGGGGGCGTCTACCTCCCCGCGCACGGCCACGCCTGATGCCTGGAGGGAGACTAATTGTCTGATTACACTAACGAGCGTGGTATCTAGGGGGGCCAAGTGCTCGACAGCGACCAGGGCAAATTCACCGCCTTTCATCTGGGGGAGGGCCGGTGATAAGGGGCGAAACGACACCACCCAGGAGACGGGGTTAAGCAGATTAGCCCGCCCGGCCAGCACCTCCAGTGAGTCGAGTGGCCTGCCAGGGGAGATAAGATCGTGTACTGTCAGAACAGAATCAACCATAGTAATTTTGAATTTTGAGTTATGAATTTTGAATTGTGGTTTGCACGACGACTACATAATAACTCAAAACTCATAACTCAAAATTCAAATTCGTAAAGCTTCAGCCGCGCTGCATGACAGCGATCATGTGGGTTCCGCCGTCCAGGGCACCCGGTTCGCGGCAGTAATCAACTTCCCATTGGAGGAGGGCTTGCCACGTTACCGGGTCGCTCTCGATCTCGCGTAGCGCCTCTTCGTGGCGTATCGAGAGGAAGTTTGAAGCGGAAGCAGCAACTATGGTGCCCGCGTGTCGCTTTAGCAGAGCTTCTAATTCGGACCACCTGTACATATGGCAGATGTGCCCTGAAACTGCCGCCTCACCGTACAGGTCGCCTGTGGTGTTGACCTGATTTACCAAGTCGAGGCCAATTTGGTGGCGAATGGCAAGGATTTCCGGCAGCAAAGCCCTGGCCGACCCTACCAGCGACATGACGCTCAACAGGAGGAACCCGCCCGGCTTCGTCACCCGCAGCATCTCACTTATGGCATCATCTGCGCGGTCGAAGACGTAGCTGAGAGGCCCGCCGTAGCAGACTACCGCGTCGTAACTTTCAGAGGGGAAGCGGGAGAGGTCAACCATGTCCAGCACTTCGCGGGTCACCACACTTTGCTCGTGGCCTGCCTCCTGGACGTACCGGCGGTTCAGCTCTAGCTGGACGGGAGAAATATCGCCAACGGTTATTGTGGCCCCGAGCTTCGCAAGCTCTATGGTGAAGCGGCCCGGCCCCGCGCCCACCTCGAGTATGCGGTCCCCAGGCTTTATGTAACGCTCAAGATGCCATCTGTGGAGGTGGAAGCTGACCCTATCGGCGGGGCCTACGTCGAGCCTCTGCCATTCGCGCTCTCCCCATCGCTCGAAGTAGTCGCGGATGTAAGCCGGGTCGTATTTGGAAGTCATACGCTTGCCTGTTACCTGAGCGTGACAACCTGCCCCTCTTCGAGGCCGGAGACTACTTCGGTGTCTGTGGCGTTGGATAGGCCGGTCTCCACCTCTACTTTACGGGCCGTGCCGTCGCGCTCGGTGATTGTGACGTAATCGCGGGTGCCCACCGTCTCGAAGGCGCGATTGGGCAGGAGTAGCACGTCGTCCTTGCGCTGGGCAGTGATGTCCACGTTGGAGGCCATACCTTCGCGGGCGGTTACGCCTTCGGTGGTAGTGAAGCTGATGGTCGCCTGGTAGACGGTGCTGCCCTGCTTGAGGGTCGCGCCTGGTGCTAGGGACTCGATCTTGCCGGGCATCTTCACGCCTGGGTAGGCGTCGAGGGTGACGGTGACGACCTGTCCGGGGCTGACGCGGCCTACGTCTATCTCGTCTATATCCGCCTTGATACGCAGCGATGTAGTGTCAGCGACAGTGGCGACCTGTTGCAGCCCCGCTACCGTCTCGCCAACTTCCAGGTCGAGGGCGAGCACCGTGCCGTCAATGGGCGAGGCAAGCTGGGCATCGGCCACCTGGGCGCTGGCGTTGTCCACCGAAATCTGCGCCAGGTTGATCTGCTGCTCAAGGATAGCTATGTCGGTGGTAGTGGGGCCTGCCTGCACCTTGTCGAGCGCGGCCTGGGCGGAGTC
Source organism: Chloroflexia bacterium (assembly GCA_036399775.1). GTDB lineage: Bacteria > Chloroflexota > Chloroflexia > QHBQ01 > JADMIH01 > JADMIH01. The sequence goes on from DASWMJ010000007.1 coordinate 34,280, forward strand.
CACCCGCGATTGCGCTTCGTTTATCTCCTCCTGGGTAGCGCCCTTCTTCACCTTGTCGAGGTTCGCCCGCGCCTGGACCACGCCCTCCTCGGCCTCGCGCAACTCTTCGGCTGTGGGGCCTGCCTTGAGTTTGTTGAGCGCCTGCTGAGCCTTGTCTACGTCGGCCTGGGCAGCAGCAATGTCATTTGGAGTGCCGCCCGCCTTGAGGGCATTGAGGCTGGCCTGGGCGCGGTCCACTTCGGCCTGGGCAGAAGCCACGTCGTTGGGGGTGCCGCCCGCCTTGAGAGCATCCAGCCTCGATTGCGCCTGGTCAACCCCTGCCTGCGCCGCTGTTACGTCTTCGGGGCGCGGCCCGGCCTTTACCTGGTTCAGCTTCGCTACCGCAGCATCAACCCCTGCCTGCGCGACATCTATATCCTGCTGCGTGGGGCCTGCTTTCAGCTTGTCGAGGGCGGCCTGCGCCTCGTCTACCTGCGCGTTGGCCGAGTTTAGCTGGGCTATCTCGTTCTGTTTGGCCGTCTCGTAATTGAGCCGGGCCTGCTCAAGCCTGCCCTGCGCGTCCTGCACGTCGCGGAACGCCTTTTCCTCGGCTTGCTTCTGGTCGTTGGTGAGGTCCTTGGGGTCGGTGTTGTCGTTCTCATCTTTGATTTTGCCGTAGGCATCTTGCGCGTTTTGGAGGGCGTTGCTGGCCTGCTCCATGCTGATGCGCGCCTGCTCCTTGCTGTTGCCCGCGGTGGCGGCTACCTGGTCGCGGTTGGCCTTCGCCTGGTCCACCCTGGACTGCGCGGCGGCTATATCCTGCGCGGTAGCCGGGGCCTTGACTTTGTTGAGGTTGGCAATCGCCTGGTCCACACCAGTCTGTGCGGCGGCGATCTCCTCTGGGGTGGCACCAGCCTTGAGCGCGTCGAGCCTGGCTTTGGCCTCGCGCACCTGGGCCTCGGCCTGGGCTATATCTTGCGGTGTGGCTGGCTGCTTGACCGCTGCTAACCTGGCCTTCGCTTGATTCAGCGTGGCCTCGGCCTGGGCTATCTGCTCAGGCGTGGCGGGCTGCTTGGCCGCTTCGAGTTTAGCCTTCGCCTGGCGCAACGTGGCTTCCGCCTGGGCTATATCTTCAGGGGTTGCGCCCTTCTTGACCGCGTCGAGCCTGGCCTGCGCCTGGTTTAGCTGCGCCTGGGCTGCGGCTATGTCCTCCGCACGGCCCCCGGCTCGCGTCTGGTTGAGGCGGGCGATGGACGCGTTGAGGTCGGCGGTGGCGGCGGCTATGTCTTCGGGCTGTGCGCCCTCCTTCGCCTGTTGGAGCTTGAGCTTGCTGATCTCTAGCTGCGTCTTCGCCTCGCTGAGCTGCCTCTGCAAAGTAGCGGTGTCCAGTTCAGCGAGCACGTCGCCCGCCTTCACGGTGTCGCCCTCTTTGACGAGCACCTTCTCCACGCGCCCCGACGCCTTGAACGAGAGCTTGGCGCTCCGCTCGGCTTCCAGCTTGCCGGTGGTCTCTACGGTAGAGATGATCGTGCCCCGCCGCACGGTAGCGGTGGGCGCGCTTTTGGCCGGCCTGAAAAAGTACCAGCCCGTGCCTGCCGCCACCACAATGAGCAACACGATAGGGATAGCCAGCCGCCAGCGTGACCGCTTGTGGGTCAACATGGGCATATCTTCGACGGTAACGGGAGGGTTGGGTATGATGGGTGCCGCTACCAGCGTGTCATCATCGGCATGGTCCGCGCCGTTCGTGTTTCCTTCGTTTAGGGTAGTGATTGGTTTCTTGAGGGTATCTGCCATCTGTTTTGCCCGCTTTTCTTTCTACACAACGCACATTGTGATTAATTATACATGTTGTATGCAAGGTTTAGGTAATTACCTGTTATGCAGCCAGGGTGGATGCAAAGTCGGATTTATGCCTAACGTAAGCGGCGTCTCTAGCCCTTGTCATTCTGAGCGTAGCGAAGAATCTCGTCCCTCGCGCATTCTCTTGCCTTTAGTCTCTCGTCTCTACTCTACGCCACTTGATATGCGAGGGACGAGATTCTTCGCTGCGCTCAGAATGACAAGGATGGTGGGGGTGGTGTTCCCTCATCATTCCGACTTTGCAACAACCTTTCTTTCGCCCCCTTCGGGGGCTTGATGAATAAACAATATAGCTTTCCCCAGGCTCACGCCAGGGGCTACTATCTTTCGCCCCTTTCAGGGGCTGTTTTGTTGAGGCGAGCAATTTGTCCACAGGCTTGCTTTGCTCCCTACAAGTTCTGACCCCTGACCCCTGACCCCTGACCCCTCGCCCCTCACTCGTACCTCAACGCATGGCTCACCTTCAGGCGGGCGGCACCGAGGGCGGGGCCAACGCTGGCTACCATCGTCAGCAGGATTGTGAAGACGAGGGCATTCAGCACCATGCCGGCGGGGAAGACGAAATCCAGGGGGAAGAGGACGGTGCTCATCAGCCACACTAGCAGGAGGGCAAGCGGGTATCCGAGCGCGATGCCGAGGATGAAGCCCGCGCCTCCCATCATCAGGGCCTCGGTCATGAAGACCTGTATCAGGTGGGAGTTGCGCCCTCCTAGCGAGCGCATGATACCTATCTCGCGGCGGCGCTCGAGGACGTTGAGGGTGAGGGTGTTGGCGATGCCGATGCCGCCGATTGTGCCTACTATCACGGTCATCGCGTAGAGCAGGATGCTAAGTATCTTGCTGGCTTCCAGGCTGCTCTCCTTGTCGGCGTAGGCGGCTAACATGCCTGGGGAGAGGGTATGGTACTTCCGCTCAAGGCGGGCAAGGGTCTGCTCCACGTATGGCCCGTCCGACCTGTCGAAACGCACGGCGAAGAAGTCGGCAGCCCCCAATCGATTCATCAGGCGGGCGGCGGTGTCAACGGGCACGAATACTTTGCCTCTCGCCGACGATTGCAGACCCTGGGCGTTATCGTTCACCAGCCCGACTATCGTCAGCCAGGCGTTCTCTCCCCCCACGCGCAGTTCCATCCTGTCGCCCAACTGATAGTTGCGCGATTCGGCGAAGCGCGAAGATATTACCGCTACATCCGGCTCGGCGTCGGTGTACCAGCGCCCCTTCACCATAGGATAGCGGTAGAGGGTGGTACCGGCGGGGATGCCCCACATCGTTACGCGCAGGTCGTCCACCGCCGCAGATGTGGACGCCCACGCCTCCACTTCCACCACTTCGGGCATGGAGCGCAGGGTGTTGGCGAAGCCACTCCCCACAGGCTCGTTGAACCACACCCACGCATCGGAGGCGTAGACGTTGTAGGCGCTCTCGATGGAGGCGTTTACCGAGTCGGAAGTGCTCTGGGCGGCGAGGAAGGCGGCGGCTGCCAGCCCTATGGCTCCGACCGTCACCACATTGCGTCCCTTGCGGCGGGCGAGGTTACGCACCGACATGGCAGGCACGCGCGGCAGTTGGCTCAGCCGCTGCACGATGCGGTCTAGCCAGCCGCGCCCGTAGGTGGCGCTGATGCCGTAGTTGTCGAGGGCCTGGCGGACAGTGATGGCGGTGCCGCGCCAGGCGGGTAGGAAGGCCGCCAGCGTGGTCACGCCCACGCCCACCGCGACGCCCTGCAATATATCTAACGGGTCAACGGCGATGCCCTGGATGGTCAGGTTGAAGAGGTTGCCCAGGTAGAGGAGGAGGGCATAGCCGCCGAACACGCCCAGGATGAGGCCCAGGCCGGTGCCCACCACGCCGTAGACGATGCCCGCTATGACGTAGATGCTTATCACCTTGCCGCTGCTCGCCCCGATAGCCTTCATCGCGCCTATCTCGCTCATCTGCTCGGAGATAACTGCGGCCAGGGTGTTCGCCACCAGGAAGGATGAGATGACGAGGCCCACGATTGAGAAGACCGTCATGAGGGTAACGAGCGCGTCTAGCTGGCGCTTGCCCACGTAATCTTCGGGGTTACGCTCCCAGTATGAGCCGTAACTGACGTTGCGCTTGGCGAAGGCGCGCTCTATCTCCTCTTTGGTGTCGGTACGCACGCCGGGCGAGAAGTCCTTGAGGCGCACAAGTAGCTGGTTGTCGCCGTCCTGCTCGTACATTTTATGCACTTCGGTGTTGAGCGTGTAGCCTACTGATGTGCCTATGATGCTGGCCGAGGGATAGGAAGGAGATTTTGCGAAGCCCACTACGCGCAGGTGGCGCGACTCGTTGCCCGGCCCCGCGCGGTAGACCACCTCATCGCCTATCTGCACGGGCGCGACATCACGCACCGACGCCTCCAATACCACCTCTCCGCGCCTGGGCCAATGACCTTCTACCAGGTCTATGCGGTTCACGCGCATGCTGTCGAAGTCTTTGATACCGTTGAAGAGGATGTCGCGCCATGCGCCCGTAGCGTACCACTTCGTGAAGTATTGGGCGCGCAATTCGCTCGTTTCTACGTTAGGCACCTGGTTTACGGCAGCCATCAGATTATCGGGCGAGATGCCCACCCACCAGCGCATGTCCTGTTGAGAATTGTTGTTGTAGGCGGATGCCTGGGCGGCGGTCATGTTCTTGGAGGTGGAGGTGATGGCGACGATGCCCGCCACGCCGATGATGATGCCGATGATGGTCAGGAATGATCTCAGGCGGCGTCGTGTGAGGTCTCGGTAGGCTTTGCGAAGAGAGATGAACATGAGAATTATCTATCTGTAGATATGTCACAGCCCGGGAAGAAAGTGTTGGCTACTATCTTCACCGATTGGCCTCTCGTTACGCTGGCACCCCACCGGAAGTAGGGACGGTTCCCAGGGGCCACGCATGGCTCGCCCGCACCTCCGCACTCGTAACCACTCATAGCTCCGCGTGAAGCCAGGCGCTCTATCCATACGTAAAAAGGATTGGACGGGGGCACGTCCTCGAACCGCTGGCCCGTTGGGGTATCCGAATAACCTTTGGCGTTGGAGACGATCTTAGCTAGCTGGCCGCGTGTAGCATCGCCGTTTGGCCGGAAGTAAGGGCGGTTGGCGGGAGCCACGCACGGCTCGTTCGCGCCGCCGCAGGGGTAGCCTCCCATGATACCCCTACCGGCCAGCCTGCCTATCCAGGCGTAGAAAGTGTTGTCTGTGGGCACGTCCTCGAAGACCTGGCCCCCCGGCGTTTCATTGAAGCCCGCCGACTCTGAGACGATCTTGGCTATCTGCCCGCGCGTGATGGGGCCGTTGGGCCTGAAATATGCGCTGTTGGCAGGGTCGCAAGGCTCAGTTGGCCCACCGCAGGCGTAGCCCGAAACAATGTTGCGGCACGCGAGGCAAGTGGTACCCGCATAGAAATCGTTGCCGGCTGGCACGTCGGCGAATGGCGAGGCGCAGCCCTGTGGGCCTACTATGCGCTTGAGGTCGCCTGCCGCGTACCCGCCGTTCTCCATATACCACAGCGCGCCGTCGGGTCCCGTCTCTATATCCATCTTGGCCGTGACGCCCTCGACCACGTTCACCGCCGAGACGAGGGTCCGGTCCGCGTTGAGGTAGTAATGCCGCAAGAGGCCGTTGTTGTAAGTTACCATGAAGAGGTGGTTCTGCCAGGCGGGTAGCTGGTGGCCTCTGTAAACTGTTACGCCGGTAGGCGCTTCACAACATGCGCCGCTGGCCAGGTACCACAATGGAGCTATGGTGTTGTAGGTGGGGCTGGGGTTTGCGTCATCACAGGGGTAACTCGCACGCCAACCATAGTTGTAGCCAGCCTCGATGCGGTTCAGCTCGTCGTCGCAGCCGGGGCCGTTCTCGCTAGCGAATATCCTGCCAGGCGTGAGCGGGTCGAAGGTGAAATCAAAGCTATTACGCAGACCCATTGCATAAAGGGAGGGAAGCGCGCCCGTCTGGGTGAATACCGGATTGTCTGTTGGGATTGTGCCATCGGAGTTGATGCGGTGTATCTTCCCCTGCTTGACCGCCACGTTCTGAGAGTTGGCGGGGGTAATCCCGTCGTCGCCGAGGCTTATGTAGAGCTTGCCGTCGGGGCCGAAGTGTATGTTGCCCCCGTTGTGGTTGCTGGCGGCTGTGTCGTTTGGCGAGGTGAAAATAGTCGTGGGGCTGGAACCGACGCCGTTGGTCTCCACGAAGCGCACAACGCGGTTCTCAAGGGGCGTGCAGGCGCAGGTGTAGTAGACGTAAATATAGTGGTTGGTGTTGAAGTCGGGGTCTATGGCTATGCCTAATAGGCCTTGCTCGCCGCCCGAAGTCACAGAGAACGTGATGACGGCATCAGGCTGAAGCGCTCCATTCTCGAAGAGGCGCACCTTGCCGGTGGTCTTCTCGGTATAGAAGAGCCTCCCTTGCGGGTCAAAAGCCATAGCGATAGGGTTATCCAGGTCGCTCAACACCGTTTGTGTGGTAGCCCCAGGCGGCAACTGCTCTGTGCCGTCGTCAGGGGCGGCGGACACAGCGCCGCCTGCACCCCATAACAGGATGGCGGCAACCGCTATGAGAGCAAGAAATAACGAAGGGAATATGGCGTGTTGTAAGCGAAGTCTCATTGGCCCGCACCCCAATATACGATACGGTGTTTGAAGGGTTATGCGTTACCCTCTTCGAGGTAAACTCGATCTCTTTATTATACCGGATTAGGGAGAAAACCCTCGTAAGCCTACCTACTTCCAAATTTTCTGGGTTCTACGTGTTAGTTCATGCTGTGGCGGCATGCTCTATGCTGCATGCTACAGGTAGGAGGTCTAGATATGCGTCGCATGTTGCCCATCCTCATAGCTTCAGCCCTGCTACTCCTTTTTTCCGCGCAAACAACACCGGCGCGGATCACCCTCACCCGCGTGCTATTCATCTACGGCAGCGTACCGCCCGGCACCGATCCCAACGATATGATCCGCATAGGGCAGACGGGCGCGAACGGCTATTCTCAGCTTGTTGACTATCTCCTCCAAGAGCAAGGGCACAATTTCGAGGAGGTATCGGACCTCGACCCCTCCGTGAACCCTCTGCGGGCAGAGCATTTGAAGCTGTACGATTTGGTAGTGCTAGGCTCCAACAATCGGCGGTACGCTGCTAGAGAGGCAGGCGAGGTCGGGAATTACGTAAACGGGGGAGGAGCGCTGCTGGCCCTCTCCGACAGCCGCTTCGGCCTCTCACCCGACCGCACCACCAACGCCCTGGGCGCGGGCGAACTGAGCGACAACGACATCATCGCCCAGTTCGGCATGTATATCGAGCACGACAACTACCAGGTAGTGGTTGCAGGCAGCGACCGCTTCGCTATGCCTTCCCACCCCCTTCTCAGGGGTATCGGCAGCTTCAAGGGCGAGGGGGTCAGCCTCATCAAAGTAACGGGTCCGCCCGCGCAGATTGTCGTGAGGGGGAACGGGCTGCCGCTCACGGACGGCCACACCATCACGGGGAAGGACTACGCCATCACCGCGGTCGCGCAGGTGGGCCTGGGGCGAGTGGCCGCGACGTTCGACCGCAACACCTTCTTCAACGCGGGCGTAGGCAGCGCGGGCACCGACCTCAACGAGCTTCACAACCGCCTGTATGCCTATAACCTGTTCGATTGGCTGGGGCGGCGGCGATAGGGGTCAGGGGTTGGGTGTTAGTATCAGAACCTGACCCCTAGCCCCTGATCCCTGACCCCTCGTTTGCATTGCATCCTTGACGGCTTTGGTGCTATAATCATCGCGGTCCGTATAGTTCATCTGGCTGCTCAGCGTGCCTTCTTTGTGCTGTATGGGTTGGGTGTTGGCTTTCTGATGTGAAGCTGATCAATTGAAGTAGAGAGAAAGGAGCAAGGGTTTGGCTAGTACAAGACGTATACTAACCGCCGGTGCGCTATTGGCGATGCTTGCGCCGATGGCGGCGGCATACCAGCCCACGGCGGCGCAAGGCTCGTTCGGCGATGCGGCCTTCCAGACGGTCTGGAACCGCACCGACAAGCCGGTTGCCGATAAGGCCGTGGTGCGCTCGTGGTATTGGGGCCCGACACCGGGCAAGACCGAGAACGAAAAGTACGCGGAGGGCGTGGACGGCGTCCGCAAGGTGCAGTACTTCGACAAGAGTCGCATGGAGATCAACGACCCCTCCAAGGACAAGAGCGATCCCTTCTACGTGACCAACGGCCTCCTGACGGTGGAGCTTATCTCCGGCAAGATGCAGACGGGTAACAACCGTTACGAGACGCGCTACCCGGCTAACATCCCCCTGGCATCCGACAACGATGACGCGAACGCGCCTACCTACGCTTCGTTCTTCTTGATCGCCAATTCGCCTCTGGGCGACCACCCGGCGATTGACCAGACGGGCAAGCCGATCAACTACGGTGTCAACAAGGCCGGTATCGTGTCCCGCGCCCCGGATATGGAGAAGTATGGCGCCAAGTACGGCTTCTATAATGCCGAGACGAAGCACAACATCGCTGACAAGTTCTGGGACTTCCTGAACCTGAGCGGTCCCGTGATGGGCGCGGATGGCAAGATAACCAACGGCAAGCTGTCCGACCCCTGGTTCTACACGACAGGCTTCGCCATCTCCGAGCCTTACTGGGCCAACGTGAAGATCGCGGGCAAGCAAGAAGACGTGCTGATCCAGCTATTCGAGCGCCGCGTGCTCACCTACCAGCCTTCGCAGGTCCCCGAGTGGCGTGTGGCTATGGGCAATATCGGCGCGCACTACTACGATTGGCGCTACAAGGAAGCCGGTTCGCAGCGCTTCCCGAACCCCAACGTGTCGCCGGTGACGGTGGCGGCGGGCGACCTCGGCTCGAAAGAGAACCCCATCAAGATGGCCTTCATCCCGTCGGCCAGCAGCACCCGTATCCTGGCGAGCGGTGAGCCTCTGGCTGCGCAACTCGGCGCGGTCACGGGTTACAGCTTCAAGGTGAGCGTGCCCACGTCGTATGCCGCCGTCATCGAGGCGATGGGCTCGAACAATATTGACGTGGCGTGGCTCGCGCCCTTCTCATACGCGCTGGCAAACCAGAAGTACGGCGCGCAGGTGATCCTGTCAACCGTCCGCAAGGGCGCGCTGACCTATCCCTCGGTCTTCATCACCAACGATGCCAACATCAAGACCATAGAAGACTTCAGGGGCAAGAAGTTCGCCTTCGTGGACCCGGCTTCCGCTTCGGGCTACCTCTACCCGGTGGCTGCTTTCAAGAATGCCGGCCTGATTACGGGCACTCCACCCGATAATGAGGGCTTCTTCGGCAAGGGCAACGTGATATTCGCGGGCGGACACGATAAGGTCGTGACGGCTGTGTACAACGGCCAGGTAGTGGGTGGCGCATGCTTCGGCGGCCCGCTCGACCCCGCGACCGGCGCGCCCACCGACGCCCGTAGCCTGGTGCTCTCGCAGTTCAAAGACGTGTACCAGAAGGTACGCATCGTAGGCGAGACCCAGCAGATACCGAACGACACAGTGTCGGTGCGTAAGGGCCTCACCCCTGAGATGCAGAAGCAGATCCAGAATGGCCTGCTTCAGCTGACCAACAACACGGCCGGGCGCAAGCTGCTGTACGACCTGTACCAGATCGACGATCTGGCTCCCGTCACCGACAGCTTCTACGATCCTCTGCGCCAGGTGGCCCAGGACGCGGGTATCACCAACTTCGAGACCCTCTTCCCGACCCCCACCCCTCGCCCTGCGCCGTAGTAAGGGAGAGTTTGGAAAACATAAAAATGAGGTTCGGCTGCGCCGAACCTCATTTTTATGTTTTTACAGGATGGTGCCGCTGCCTTCCCCTAAGAGGTATTGCCGCACAAGGGGTACGGGTGGGTAGCCCAGGGCCAGCATACTGTCGTGAAAGCGCTTGAGGTTGAAGGTGTCGCCCTGTCTGGCCTTGAGGTCGTCGCGGAGCTTGAGGATTAGGAGCTTACCGAGCGTGTAGTTCAGGTAGCCTGGGTCGAAGGTGCCTCGCAGGGCTTCTTTCTGGGCGGGCAACTCGTCCATGAAGCCGTTCTCCATGAAGAAGCGCGTAGCCTCTTCAAGGGTCATGCGCTCGGTGTGCATCATGATGGCCGCCACGTAGCGGCAGTTACGCAGCAGCGCCTCGCCCAACTGCGCGAACCGCAGCACGGGCGTATCGCCCCTGTAGCCCTCCTCGATCATCATCTGCTCGCAGTAGTGCGCCCAGCCCTCCACGAAAGAGTACGACCCGAAGACCTTACGCACAGGCGACGTGACCCTGGCCGACGCGTGCAGGAAATGGAGGTAATGTCCGGGGTACGCTTCGTGGATTGACACGTCGCACAGGCTTGCGTAGTTGAAGCGGCGCAGCCACTCCTCGGCCTGCTGCTCGGTCCATTCTTCCTCCACAGGGGTCACATAGTAGTAGGCGTCTGTGGCCTTCTCCTCGAAAGGGCCTGGGGAGTCCATGAACGCGAAGCCCCAGCGCAGGAAGGGTGGCGTTTCTACCACTTTACACCGCACCTCGGAGGGCACCGTCACGAGGTCGCTCTCGATGATGAAGTCCCGCAACTCCTCAAGCATATCCGCCGCGTCGGAGATGAGGGTCTCTTTGGTGGGGTGGTCAGTGGACATCATCAGGGCAACTTCGCGCACGTCCATCGCGGGTTCGATCTCATGCGCGGTCTCGATGTAGGCTGCTTTGTTGGCTTCCAGGTTGGCGCGCCCCACCTCCAATATATATTCAAGGGGGAGGTCAACCAGCTCGTTCACAGCCAGCATGCGGCTGAACATCTCTGCCCCGATGCCGAAATCGGGCCTGGCGTGGGGCATCTGCTCTGTCAGGAAGTCGAGATAGCTTTCGAGCGCCTCTACCGCCCTGCCGTTGGCTTCGTTGAACTCGGCCAGGAGTTGTGGGTCGCCCAACTGCTCTGCGACGGTCCTGGGGAAGTCCTCGCGCATGTACTTTACCTGGCCCGTACACATCTGTATGGCGATGTGCACGTGGGGGTGTGCGAGGGGCAATTCAAGCGCAGCCTTCGTCTGCTCTATCAGTTTGGGGACCTGGCGCTCGTACTCTACCAGCCTGGCTATGCGCTCTTCGGGCGGGGCGTAGTCGCGCTTGATGTAGTTCATCACGTCCACCATCCAGAAGATGAAGAGGGGATTGTAGGTGTGCTCCCTCAACTCTCCCAGGCGGAACCGCTCGGTTTGCAGGCCCTGGCGCAGCAGGTGGTAGTCCAGGTTGAGGTCGGCGTCGAAGCCCGCGGGGTCTATCTCCTCAAGCTCGGCGAGCGCGCGGCTCAATTCCTCGACCCTGGCCTCGATATTCTCCCTCGTGAAGTCGGGCACCATGCCGTCGTAGGCGTGCAGCCCCATGCTGGACGCCATAGTGGGCATGAACTTGAACAGGGTAGTAAGCTGCCTGGATGCGAACTCGGTGAAGCGTTGGGCGCTCCCGCTAACTTCGGTGGGTGACATGGTGTAATCTCCAATCTACAATCGCCGCGCCTGGATTTGGGAGGGCGGCGGCAAGAGTAGTTGTAGTATATCACCCAATGGCTACTTTATGATGAATTCGCCTTCCATCTTCTCGTCTTCGTGTATCTCGCAGTATATCCTGTGCGTGCCTGCTTGCTGCGCGGGCAGGTCTACCGTCTTGCTCTGACCTGGCGCTAGCTTAGTCTCAGGCATGAGGTCTTTTACTTCAACCTCGTGGACATTCTGGCCCGCGTTCACCACCGTCAGCTTGATCGGCCTGCCCACCTCTACCGTGTAGCTCGCCGGGTCGAATACGTTGTCTTTGCTGGTTATCGTTATCTCCTGCACATCCTCCTGGCCGCTCCCGCTCTCGGTTCCTGGGTTCTGCGTGGGGGGTACCGGCGTTGCTGCCGTGCCACACCCCGCGAATGCCAGCGCCGAAATGATGCAGAGCAGTACCGTTGCAATTATTCTCCTGGACATGTAGATGTAATCCTTTCAAGTATTTTGGGAAAGTTCAGAATAGGTGTGTAGGGGCGAGGCATGTCTCGCACCGGTAGAGATGGCAGACGGGCTTGGCGCGTGACCCCAACGAGGGCGAGGCATGCCTCGCCCCTACGGATACATTCCTTCACATTGACTTTGGGCTTGCTCCGTTATGCGGTCACTTGCTCTCGCTCGACGGCTTCGCTACGGGAAGCATGTACGCTTGCCGCGCCCGTAGTGGACGGTTGGGCAGCCGTGTGAGTTGAGGTTTTCCTGGCCGGAGCGAACAGGAATATGCCCGCGACCACCAGGTAGCCGAAATAGCCTATCAATTGGAGCAGGGACGGCCTGGAGGTGTAGCCTATCAGGGCTTGCAGGACCGAGCCAAGCGCGCTGCCTGTGGGTATCCACTGGCCGGTGTCCCAGACGTGCTCGATGATGGGCGGCACCCACCCTACCTCTTCAAACTCGTGGATGCCGTAGCGCAGTATCGCGGCGGCGAAGACGAGCAGTAAGACGCTGGTTATCTTGAAGAAGGTGCGGATGTTGAGGCGCACCCCCGCCACGTATACCGCCCAGGCCACTGCGAGGGCAACCACCAGCCCCACTATGCCCCCAACCAGGGTTTCCATGCCCGAAGACTGGAAAGCCGATGCGGAGAGGAATAGGGCGGTCTCCACGCCTTCGCGGGCCACTGTCAGGAAGGCCACTCCAAACAAGCCCCACGCAGCGCCCTTGACTATGCTCTGTTTCATGGTCTGCTCAAGAGAGCCTTTGATGTAGCGGGCTTGCTTGGACATCCAGAAGATCATGTAGCTGAGCATACCTACCGCCAGCAGCGATGTTACTCCTTCGTATACGCCTTTGGCCGGGTAGTCGAATTGCGCGCCCACAAACTGCAAGATCAGCGTGAACGCGACGGCAAGCGCGGCGGCGGTAAGAGCGCCCGCCCACACCGATGCCTGCCGGTCAATCCTACCCACTTTTCGCAGATAGCCTAACATGATAGCGATTATGAGTGCGGCCTCGATACCTTCTCTAAATGTCAAAACGGCGGCAGCCAGGCTCATTTGGGTATGTTTCCTTTCAATGTAGGGAGTAATGCGCTTCCGGGTGGGCATTTCCGCAGACGCGCCAAATAAACATACCTTAATATCAAAAGGCTGTCAAGATGTTTTTGTAATTTCCGCAGATGTAATTGTAAAAAGGAGATGAAAGTTGGAGGACTCAGAGGCTCACTCCGCCGCTTGACAGGCAGTAGTATAATGTTTCGATACAACCACACAACCTAGAGAAAGTAAAAGATTAGGTGCAGAGAGGCCCCGGTTATGAGCGGTGCACGCGAACATAACGAAGCGGCAGAGCGCGCTAACCATCATCGTGAGCAGCCTACTCCATCGGCCAATTCTTGCACCCCGGCGTACCCTGCGTCTTCGCCTTCGATATTGCCGGAGGTATCTTCCGCTTCCCTTTTAAGCCAGGCTAGCGTCTCAAGGCGTGGTAATAGCTCAATCCATCAGGCCGCTTTGCTGCAAATGCAGAGGATTTATGGAAACCGCGCCGTCCAACGGTTCCTTGCAGGCCGAAACCCTGCTAACGCGCCAGCGCATATCCAACAGACGTCTGTCGAACCGGCGCTTGCACCTATGAATGTTCAGCGAACAGGAGGCTCTACCGGCACAACTGGCACCGATGAAAAGGAGGACGATGAGTCCTGGGACAAGCTAGAGCGCGACTCAGAGGACACAGTCACCTCCATCAGCCCGAATAAGCGCAGGATGGTCGGCTTTGGCATGAAGGTGAAGAGCAAAAAGGGAGGGGATATACTCCCTGAGCAATGGAAAACGAAGGTGGAGTGGGGTCCACTGGACCCTGTCGGGGGCTGGGGCACCAGGATGGTAGCCCATACGTTGGGACCGGATCACCCGCACGGTACGGAGGCGGTGGCTAAGGAAGGCGCATCCTACCTCTTCAACCATCTTCGCGAAGATGTGCGAGGTGGGTATGTCCAGGGCCATCTGTTGAACGACAATCTGGGCGGATCGGGTACGGACCCGCATAATCTGGCTCCCATTACAAACACGGCAAACATGGAACATAACAAACGTGTGGAAGAGCCGATTAAGCATGCTGTGGACAACCATAAGCGCTGGGTCTACTATGAAGTTGAGGTGATTCCGGGACGGACCACAAATGAAAAAGGATTGGGCTTGAAGGATAAGCAAATTTCGGAGGGAGGCAAAATCAGCCTGAAGCCAAGGCCCGATATGAAGAAGGGGACTAATTACCTTTATAAGGACGAAGACGATGACGAGGAGGAAGATAAAAATATATTGGACCGCAAAGGTGGGTGGCTTGAGGCGCTGTTCCCCAAGGGACTTTACACCAAGTGGTACTTCCTAAAGCAAGATGGGTCACCAGCCGGGGATGTGCATGAGGATATCATCGAAAGTACCCATACCTTTTCCAGTGAAAGCACTTATGCGAAGCTCAAGGAGACTGACAAGAGTTGGAGGGATTGGGTTAAGGAGCATCCGCCTGTGGGCGACCGCTACCCGGTAGGTAAGGAGAAGGAGGAGCCAATAGATGCGAAGAAGAAACAGCATTCGGTCTACATAAAAGGGAGCAGCCATTACCCGTCTACACCGGTAGGGGAAGGTGAGGCAACAGAAGTGCCCTTGGAGGCAGTAAAGGCGCCCAGACATGCATTAACCGAAGATAAGCGCTTCCAAAAGGGTGGTATCTGGGTGCCGGAGAGAAAAGTTAACACGAGGGAAGTTTGGGACCCGCTTTGGAAGTTGAAGGCATCTTCAAGAGAGAAGAAGAAACGGCAGGAAGCGCAGAAATTGGAAACTGAAACGATAAAGAACAAAGTTACCGAGCGCAAGCGCAAAGCGAAAGTCTCAGTGGACGAGGAAACCGAATCTGATCCAAAGAAGCTGCGGCTGGATGAACACGTCGTTGAGGAAGGCGACGTGGGGAGCGACAAGAAAATAGATACGCCTGAGAATACAGAGATAACCGAGCGGGAAATGTATGAATTGGACCTTGTGGACCTGTACGGGGGAGAATATTCTCAAGGTGAGAATGATCCAAACTGGTAACCTATACTACTCGGCTTACTATGCCTTCGTTGGGACGCGCCCGGTTAGAGGCTGCCACCGTTCATCTTGACTGCCCCTCACGCTGGCCGCGACGACTCGACCCATTTGCCGTGCGATTTTATCAAGTCAATCAGCTTGTCAACGGCTTCCTCGGTGGGCACGCCCTTCTCTACGCACTCTTTGCCGACGAAGAGGTTTACCCTGCCGGGCGCGCCGCCCATGTAGCCGAAGTCAGCGTCGGCTAGCTCTCCCAGGCCATTCACTATGCAGCCCATGATGGCGATCTTCACGCCCCTCAGGTGGCCGGTGGACCGCTTGATGCGCTCGGTGGTCTCCTGCAAGTCGAAGAGGGTGCGCCCGCAGGATGGGCAGGCGACGAACTCGGCCTTGATGGTGCGCGAGCCTGCCGCCTGTAGGATGTTGAAGGCAAGGGCCACACGCTCGTCAGCCGTGCCCTCACCCGCGATTTCGACGCTGTTGCCTATGCCGTCGCAGAGGAGGGAGCCTAAGCCGATGGATGGGCCGATAAGGAGCGTGTCACCGTCCAGGCTGTTTGCCTCCGGCAAGCCAAAATCGCCCGCTCTGCTGACAAGGTGTATGGGGTACTTCTTCCCCATCTCGGTCAGGCGAGACGAGAGCAACCGGTAAGCCCTGGTGAGGTAGCCGGGGGCCGCATCAAAAGCATCTAGCGAAAGCACAAGCCCGCGATGCCCTAACGCATGCGCACGGCGGGCCATCTCCAACACAAGGTCTACTTCGGGGAAGCTGGCCGTACCCCCAATTACCTCTTCCCATTGCATCCTGGCGGGCCTGGCATTGGTTGCCTTGAGCCACAGCGAAACATGGGCGCTCAGGGCAACGCGCACGCACTCTTCGTATGTCTGCCAATCGGGGGTGGCATCAATCTCAAATGCGATCCCTAGCCCGCCCACTCCGGTGAGTTGGGGCACAACGGTAAGAGCCTCTTTAAGGACCGAACCTGCCTCCACTATCAAGCCTAGAGCAGATTTGCCTGCGGCGGGGTCTTCTTCCTCGCTACGCCTCCGCAATTCGTCCGCGAGAGGGGCTATCTCGCGCAGATTGGTGATTGGCACGCGTATGAGGTCGGGGCGTATGGCGTTCTGGCCTTTCCTCTTTGCCAGGTCGGCTGCGGCTGCGAAAGCATCCACGCCTGGCTCTAATACAAGCGGCGCTACTACCCCAACAGGCTGCATCCCTCCTACCTTTACCGCGCCCGATGCTACTTCATACGTGGGGCGTGGGGCATAATGGTACGGGTTGCGTGTGTCGGGTAGCGGGTTGCGTATAGACGCAGCGTGGCCCATGTTGAGCTTCAATAATTCGTTGTACGGCCTGGCGAGCGCGAATGCTACGGGCACCTCTTCCTCCGGCTCTTCGGTCAGCGAGACGCGGATGGTGTCGCCCAGGCCGTCGTCCAGGAGAGAGCCTATGCCGGTGGCCGACTTGATGCGCCCGTCCTCGGCGTTGCCCGCCTCCGTCACGCCCAGGTGGAGGGGGTAGTTCCACCCCAGCGCGTCCAGGCGCGATACGAGCAAGCGGTAGGCGGCTATCATCACCTTCGGGTTGCTGGCCTTCATCGAGAAGATGAGGTCGTGGTAGTCGTATTTGCGGCAGATGGCGGCGAACTCGATGGCCGACTCGACCATGCCCTCCGGCGTGTCGCCAAAGCGGTTCATGATGCGGTCCGAGAGGGAGCCGTGATTGGTGCCTATACGCATGGAGATGCCGCGCTCCTGGCAGCGAAGCACGACCGGCTTGAACTTCTCTTCGATGCGCGCAAGCTCGGCCTCGTACTCCACGTCGGTGTACTCGCGCACGTTGAACCGCTTCTCGTCGGCGAAGTTGCCGGGGTTGATGCGTACCTTGTCGGCGTAGAGGGCGGCTTCCATAGCGGCTGCCGGGCTGAAGTGGATGTCGGCTACCAGGGGCACGTCTACCCCCATCTCGATGAGACGGCGCTTGACTTCTCCCAGGGCGCGGGCATCCTTAGACGTGGGCGTGGTTATCCTGACGATTTCGCACCCCACCTTTACCAGCCGCAACGTCTGGGCGAGCGTCGCCTCTACGTCCTGGGTGCTGGTGGTGGTCATGGACTGCACCCTGATAGGGTTGTCGCCGCCCACGCCCACGCTGCCGACCATGACCTCACGGGTCACGCGGCGCTTGTATGCGTAAGGGTTCTCTATATATGGGTGCCTGGGGGTCTCGGCTGCCGATTTCAGGATGATAGGCTCGCCTGGCCGGGTGATTGTGCTCAACTTAACTTTACCTCGACTCGTGAAACGATGCGTATTGCGTATTCCGTATTGCGTGGAATTGGTTATATCTGGTTTCTAACTTCTGGTTTCTAACTTCTATTTTCTCACTTCTAACTTCTTACAACGTGTCACTTCGGGAGGCTATTACTCAGGCTGCGGCGCATTGGGGGCAGATGCCGAAGAGGGCGAAGTGGTCCAGGTTGGTGGAGAAGCCGTAATGCTCCATGAGGCTTGCTCGCAGGGGTTCCAGGAAGCGGTCTTCCACCTCTATACGGGTGTTGCATCGCTCGCAGATGAGGTGGTGGTGCGGGCGGCCCAATAGCTCATATTCTAGCCTGCCGCTACCGAGGTCTGTGACTACCACCAGGCCCATGCCTACCAACTGCTCGAGCGTGCGGTAGACGGTGGTCTTGTTCGTGGAGGGGTGGCGCTTGCGTACCTCGGAGAGGATGTCTTCGACGGTCAGGTGGTCGCCGTGCGCGGCCAGCACTTCCGCGACCATGAGCCTGCGCGGGGTAAGCCGCAGGCCACGCATGCGTAGCTCTCGATCTACCTCATCGATTTTGCTGTCTGGTTTTGTGTCGCTTACTGGCACCATCCATTAAGTATACCAAATAAGCACGTAGGTAACGCAGTTTATGTAATGGGAAAGCTGTTGCCCGGCGGGGATTGTGCGTGATCTCCACCCCAACATCCATGTCATTCTTCGCTTCGCTCAGAATGACATGGATGTTGAGTTCGTAACCTCGACAGGCTACCTGATTTTGCATTGCCCTCACCCTAACTGGTTAATGATAAGTTAATTTTTCTCTGCCCATTCCATCTGGTGGGCCAGGACGCTTACACGGATATCGCCGTCATCAAAGTAGACGCGAGCATGCCTGCAATCGCTCAGTTTGGAGATAGCAACAAGCTCGAACCGGGCCAGCCGGTGGTAGCGATAGGCACGGCGTTGGGCGACTTCGAGAATACGGTCACGGCGGGCATAGTGAGCGGCCTGCACAGGCAACTTGAAGACGGCGGCACCTCGCTGCAAGACCTGATACAGACGGATGCCGCTGTCAATCACGGCAATTCGGGCGGCGCGCTGCTCGACCTGGACGGCAACGTGGTAGGCATCAACACGGCGGTGGTGCGCATCGACGGCACGATGGGCAGTGTGGCCGAGGGTCTGGGCTTCGCAATACCGAGCAACACGGCCAGAGCCGTCGCGGAGCAGTTGATAGGCAACGGCGCTATCAGCCACCCTTATATTGGCATCAGTTACCAGCCTATCACTCCTGAGTTGGCGGCGGCAAATAATCTGCCCACGCAGCAGGGTCTATATGTGACCGACGTCGCGGCAGGCAGCCCCGCGGCCCAGGCGGGTATCAAGCCCAACAGTATCATCACAAAGCTGGACAGCGTGGCGCTTGGCAGCGATGGTAACTCTAACCTCGTGACGTTGCTGAGTAAGCACAAGGTGGGTGATAGCGTGAAGCTAGGGGTAATCGCGCCAGGTAGCAGCACGGAGAGCGATGTCACCATAGTGCTGGCGACCCGACCCGGAGGCCAGTAAGGGTACAATAAAACCAAGAATAAAGGCTATGTGGAGCGCTCCACATAGCCTTTATTCTTGGTTCCAGTTGAGAGATGCTTACAAGTAGCTCTCTTCAGTGGAGCCGGATGGCCCCGACCTGGGCGATTCGGCGTCATTCGCGGTAGCTTTGGCGGTTGCGCCCTGGGCTATGATCTCGCGGATCTCGTTCTGGCATCGCTCCAACGCCTGCCTCACCTTGCGTACCGTGTCGGGGTCTTCCGAGAATGCGCCGCTATGCAGGCCACTGCCGAGGGTCCTTAGCAGGTCCTTGAGCGCGTCCCCGGCGAACTTTAGCTCATAAAGATTCGGGCCGGATCGAGCGCGGTCCTGGAAGCGAGACCAGAAGCCATTTACTATACTGCGCTGCTTGTCCAACTCGGCGCGCCCGCTATCGGTCAGGTGGTAGACGCGCTTGTCGGTCTCCTGGTCGGAGCGTACCAGTCCGAGGTCTTCCAGGTATTGCAGGGTAGGGTAGAGGGTGCCTGGGCTGGGGGAATAGCGGCCCTGCGTCCTCTCCTCTAATTGCTTGATGATTTCGTAGCCGTGCCTGGGACCGTCCTGCAGCACGCTGAGTATGATGTAGCGGAGCAGGCCGCGCTCAAGACGCTCCCGACCGCCGCCGAACCCGCCGTGACCGCCGAAGTGCCTTCCCCAGGGCCAGCCCCCCTCGCCACCGAAGAAGTCTTGCCAGTCGCGCCCCTGGCCGTGTCCCGGCCCATGTCTGCGGCCACGCCTGTGATGGGGATGATGTCCGCCCCACCGCCTGAAGCCTTGCCAGCCGCCTCCCCAGGGTTGATGTGCTTGCTCGTGTTGATGCATGTGATTTTTCACTTTCTATCTCCTTGTGTTATGTCTTTGATGTATAAAGATATATCTTTACTGTTACTATAGCATGGGTTTGATTAGTTGTCAAGACCCAACTTGAAGAGAAATAGCCATAAATCTTAAGCAGTTTCTAAGGTGGGTCCGGGCGATTTTCGGTCCATCTTCAGGCCAACCGGATAAACTTATTCGGTACGAATTATGCGCTGGTCGTAGCTCTGTCTAAGAGACAGCCTAACTAATAGATGCTAAAGAAACCAGATCGCGGATATTTATCACATCTCAATCGCTTTTATAGATACGGAAAGGCATTAAGAAATGGCAAATAGATACCAAAAACCAGATCCGGCGATAAAGAAGAACGTTATTCGGTCCAGGCAGGGTGCTAAAGGCGCGAAGCGTGGGCAAGGGTTTGTCGTGACAGCTTCGCTCGCCGCTACCCTGATGGGCTGGGCGCTCTTCTCCCACCAGGACGCGCAGACCACTGTGACCGCGCAGTTGATGGCACCCGCACCGGCGGCTATCACGATCGTTCAATCATCTCGCTAGTAGGCTCATCTGAAAATAGGGGTCAGGGGTCAGGGGTCAGGGGTCAGGGGTCAGGGGTTAGGGGTTAGGGGTTAGGGGTTAGGGGTTAGGGGTTAGGGGTCAGAGCCTAACGGTACTTTCATCATAGGTGGCCCATAGGGTCAGGGACGCTTAGAAATATTCATCATGGCCGGTTGGCCTCTTAAGATGCAATCGAGCCGGTAATAAGGGGATTACGATGTTCACGCAACTTACGATACAACAAGACAAGCGGGCCGCCGGAAATGCCAGGTGGAGAGTTAGCTTCTGGGCCTGGAAAGCGCTGGTGGTGGCTGTGGTGGTGGCTATGGCCCTGGCTATGATACCGGAGCTGCTGCCCAGCATCGCGGAGTGGCTGTCCGGGGCCAGCGCGGGAGCTTACTGGTATATCTCGCGGGCCAGCGCGTTTGCCGCCTTTGGCCTGCTCTGGCTTTCGATGCTCGCGGGCCTCGGCATCACAAGCAAGTTGAGCCGCGTCTGGAAGGGCATGCCCGCCAACTTTGAATTGCACCGCTTTACCGCCCTGCTTGGCCTGGGCATGGGGCTGACGCATGCGCTGGTGCTGCTGGGCGACCGCTCTTTCAACTATACCCTGGGCCAGATACTTGTGCCTTTCCTCGGAGGCGCTTACAACGCACAGTGGGTCGGCTTTGGGCAGCTGGCCTTTTATCTGCTGGCGGTGGTGGCCCTCAGTTTCTACTTTCGTGGCAGGTTGGGCATCCACGCCTGGCGGATGATTCACATGCTGAGTTTCGCGCTGTTCTTGATGGTCCTGATACATGGGTTGAAGAGTGGCTCGGCCAGCCAGAACCCGTGGGCGCTTGCCCTTTACTGGGGCAGTGGCGCGAGTGTGATCCTGGGGTCGATCTACCGGGCTATGTCGGTGCGTAGGGGCCGCGCTAAGAGTGCGGTTGCGGCGCAGACGGGATTGGTCGTGGTTGGCGGGAGGGCGCAGGCTCGCCCCGGCCAGGCGACAGCCAGGCCCGTTCTACTATCAAGCCGCGTCGCCGTACCGGCGCGGGTTGTCGAAGTGGAGAACGCCCCCGCAACCGCCATTCAGGTTGCCTGAGCCGGAGGGCCGCCACTCATGCCCGAACCGCGCAGGCGTTATGGTGAGGGTAACGAACCCTCTCGCCCTTGTCACTCTGAGCGCAGAGAAGAATCTCGTCCCTCGCTCATACTCTTGACTTGAGAAGCCTCAGTAAGCATATACGCGAGGGACGAGATTCTTCTCTGCGCTCAGTACAGCACTAACAAAGTTATGTCCAGGAATAAAATGTGTAAGGTAGGGGCGACCCGGTGGGTCGCCCTGCCAGGGTCACGCGTAAAGTTGGTTCGCCCTCCCCACCAGGGCGACCCACCGGGTCGCCCCTACGCAGACATAACTTTGTTAGTGCTGTGCTCAGAATGACAAGGTTGGAGGGGTGGTGTTCCTATATATCCTCACTTTGCTACAGTTTTCCCACGCAAACGCGTTACCACGCCGTGCTCATATATACCTCATTAGAGCACGCCGTACCTCATCAAGTGTTGCATCTATGACTATTGGGGGGTTGGAGTGGGTTGCTTGGGCTTTCGTGTGGTAGTCGAGCGTGGTGTCGGCGTCTTTTAGGAGGTTGCCTGTCAGGATTGCTGCTACGGAATGAGCGGGCTGTATGACGCCTGATTGCGCGAGTTGGCGTGCGCCTGCCAGGGACGCGGCGGATGCAGGCTCGCAGCCTATACCTGCGCGGTCTATTACGGCTTTGGCTTCCAGGATGGTATCGTCGCTGACCTCTATTACGGTGCCGTTGGTGGCAGCGATGGCGCGGCGGGCGCGCTCGTAGCTGACAGGAGCGCCTATCTTGATGGCGGTGGCTACCGTGCTCGCTGCGACGTTGAAGCGTTGGGCGAAGTCTGTGCGGAAGCTCTGGTAGAAGGGGTTGGCACCCGACGCCTGCACGCACGCGATCCTGGGCAGCTTCTCTATCAAGCCCATAGCATTTGCCTGTTGGAGTGCCTTGCCGAGCGCGGCGGTGTTGCCGAGGTTGCCTGCGGGGAGCACTATCCAGTCGGGGGGCTGCCAATCGAGTTGCTGCAATAGCTCGAAGGCGATGGTTTTCTGCCCCTCGATGCGGAAGGGGTTGACCGAGTTGACAAGGTAGACGCCCATCTCGGCACAGGTGTCCTGCACAAGCTGCATGGCGCGGTCGAAGTCGCCCCTGATTTGCAGAGTTATGGCACCGTAGGCGAGGGTCTGGGCGAGCTTGGCCCAGGCGACGTTGCCCTCCGGTATGAATACGAAGCAGGGTATGTCTGCCTGGGCAGCGTAGGAGGCCAGGGAAGCGGAGGTATTGCCGGTGGAGGCGCAGGCTACCGCGCTCGCGCCGAGGGCCACCGCCTGGCTGACTCCTACCGTCATGCCCCGGTCCTTGAAGCTGCCGGTGGGGTTCTCGCCTTCGTGTTTGAGGTTTAGACGCTCCAGCCCGGCGTATTGCCCGATGCGGCTGTGGCCTCCACGCTCAGAGGCCCCCACCGCGTACAGGTTGGTGTTGCCTTCGGGGCGGGAGATGATGTGCGCGGGGTCTATGGGCGGGAGCAATTCATGGTAGCGCCACACGCCGCTGGAATGGGGCAGGCTGCGCTCACCCAGGCGGACGTCGAATAGCTCGCGCGAGATGGTTGGGGTGCCTGTCTCCGACTCGTAGAGAATGTCTAATGGCTCGCCGCAATCGCAGCGGTAGCGTGTTTCGCTCATGGGGTAGGCGCGGCCACATTGGGGGCAGGAGAAGAGGTAAGTCATGCGTTTTCCTCGCGTCCCATCCATTGGGCCTGCACGCCGTGACGGTCTACTTGTAGCACTTTTGCCTGCCCGGTTATGCCCGCCGATCTTGCTGTGCCCAGCATTGCTACGGCGATATCGCCCAGGCGCTCGGTGCCGAGGGCCAGGACGGAAGAGCCGCCGCCCGATAGGCACGCCCCGTGCGCGCCTTCCTCGATGGCCGCTTCGATGATCGCGGGCAGGAGGGGGAAGATCTGGGAGCGATAGGGCTGATGCATACGGTCTTGCATAGCGATGCGGAGGAGGTCGTACCGTTCGAGGGTGAGGGCGGACAGGAAGAGGGCTACCCTGCCGGTGTTGAATACTACGTCGGCGGTGGGGTACTGGCTGGGCATGAGGGCGCGGCCCTGTATGGTGTCCATCTCGAAGTCGGGGATGAAGAGGGCGGCCTGTAGCTCGTCCGGGATGGGCAGGCGGATTGAGATGACCTTTCCGTCGTCAATTACGTTAGCCACCAGGCCGCCCAGGAGCGCGGGGGCTACGTTGTCGGCGTGGTTCCCATGCTCAAGTGTTATGGCTTCGGCCAGTAGTTCCATTGGGGCGTAGGGAAGTCCCAGGTAGGCGTTCGCGGCGACCAGTCCTCCCACGACGGCGGTGGCGCTGCTGCCCAGGCCCTTGCCGGGTGGTACGTTCAAGTGCATGTGTATTTGCAGGGGCGGGGCTTGCTGCCCTGCCAGATCGTATAGCTGCCGGAAAGCCTTGTAGAAGAGGTTGTCTTGGCCAGTGGGCAGGTGTGTGCCATGCCCGTCTATGGTGATGGTTGTTGTGGCGGAGGGGGTGACTTGGAAGACGTTACGCAGGTCTAAGGCGAGGCCGAGCACGTCGAAGCCGGGGCCGAGGTTGGCGCTGGTGGCGGGGACGCTGATTTGTAATGCTTTAGATTCTTCCTGAAGATGGGCACACATGATTACATGATAACATGCTTGCTGTTGGGTGCAACTTCGGAACTGGACGGAACCGCAAAGACGCAAAGAATCGCAGAGTTCGCAGAGCGTGTTGTTTTGAACCACAAAAGGACAGAGAGCACTACGGATTTTGGGATTGAAACGCAGAGGCGTAGAGACGCGGGGGTTTTTTATGGAGGTTGGTGGGGACTAAACATCGCACAGTGAAAGCCACACGGCCAGTAGCAAAAGCGAGCACGCATTGACTCTTGCAACCTAACTCTCCAACAAGTATAATCCTAACACCTAAATTCTGGTAATAGGAGGTTCTGACCGATATAGATTGAAGGAGGCATCTAACTATGGCTGACGACGAGCGTGAGAGCAGGGCTAGCGCCAGCGGAGGCAAGCCTAAAGGTGGAGCTAGCGCACAGTTCGAGGAGGCGATTGGCAGGCGAGTCGAGAGTGCAATTGGCGAGGCGAACCAGCGGTTCGGGCCGGTTATCGAGGAGAAGATTGAGGCGGCTATCGGCAGCGCCATCGATGAAAAGGTAGGGGCGGCCACCGCCAGCAAGCTCGATACCTTCGCCACCAATCTGGAACCGGCGAGGGTGCTCCTCCACCCACTCATCGAGACCGTAAAGTTCGGGCCACTCAAAGGCTTTACCAATAACGGAGTGCCCGACGAGTTAAGAAAACTGCTGGACAATCCGCCCACCCTCTCCGGTAAAGCCAGTGAGGATGCCGATGGACGCCTGGTGCCGGTGGTGCTGGCTATAGTCCGCGATAAAGATGGTGCCACTCGTGCAGGCATTGAGCTACGATTGCTCAACGATAAGAGCGCGCTGATTGATCACACTCGCACCGATGCGGGCGGGCTTGCCCTGCTGCGCTTCCCCAGGCGCACCGGCGAGAGCGAGGATATCAGCGGCATCCTGGCGGTGACGGGCGGAGGCGATCCGATCCCCGTCACGGTCGGAGGCGGCGTACAACACACACTAGCCGAGATCCTACTGGATGAACTACCCCCTTTACCGACCGTGACGGACCCGGTTACGGGTAAGGAGGTGCCTATAACGCCGAGGGGGGATGACGTTCTCTCAAGGCTGCCCGCCGACTTCACCACAGAGTTGTGCGATAGTATCCAGCGGCTAAGTGGTAGTGTGCCCGACCCGATCCTGGGGGGCATCGCTGCGCCTGGCGACTTTCGCGGGAAGCGCACGCCCTTAATCAAGAGGCTCACCATCCCGCGCATTGGCGAGCTCCCGGTCGGGGGGAAGGCACCGAGGCGCTACCTGGTGCGTGTCCGGCAGGAGTGGACGTTCCTCGGCTATACGCTCGGCGAGTTGTCGGGGGTGGAAGCCCTGGATCCGGGAGCGATCATAGAGGAGACCACCCGGACCGTGCAGCGCACCGTAGATCGCGCCTCGCGGAGTGCCGACGACTTTATATCGCAGGCGACCTCGTTGGTACGCAGCCAACTGACGCAGCTATCGAGTATCGATACGCTGCTGGACGTGGCTACGCGCACCGAAACGAGCGCCACAGCGAGCGGGTATGGCAACCTCGGCATCAACGCAGGCATCGGTGGAGGCGTGCTTGGGTTGGTGCTCGGCCCTATTGGGGCCCTCTTTGGCGGCGCGTCCGCCAGCGCGGGAGTGGGTGCCGAGGTCGGCACGCGAGCGGGGACCAGCCTTTTTACCTCGACCACCACCCGCAGCAGCGCCGATACGTCTCTCGTGGTGAACTCCGCAGTACAAACGGCCAAGTCGCTGGTCAACCAGGCGGTGCGTATCGCCACCAGCACGCTACGGGATTTACAGTCCACGCTGTTGCGCGAGATTAACCAGGTATCGCCGCTGCTGTCGCGTGTCACGAACCTGCTACGCTGGATACTGTACGAGAATTATGCGGTATGCACTAGCGTGGAGGACATAGTCGAGATTCGGTCTATCCGCATCACCGCACCGCTGATACAGCAATTCTTCCCGCTCTTCAGCGACGAGGATATAGTGGAGTACCGGCGGCATTTCGAGCCTGTGCTGCTGGAACCGCAGTTGCGTCCCCAGTTCGCAGTCCTGCGGCAGGCTATCGCCGAGCGCATCGCGGGCGGCACGCCGATTACGGTGATGCACGTGGCAGTAGATTTCTCCGCCGCAGTGTTCGGGGCAGACCTCAGGATCATACTGGGCGACCGTAGCCTGAACCTGCAACTGAACCCTGGCGCGAACACCGCGCGTGGGTCGCTGCGTATATCTCCTTTGATGCCCAATCAACTGCAACAGGTAGAGCTTTCGCTAACCGCACGTATGCCCGATTTCGCGAACTTTGGGGGGCTGTTTGGGAACATTTTTGAAAACCTGCTGAATAGCGGCGAGGTGCGAGTCTCGCGGCTGCGGTTGTGGTTCGAGGCGTCGCCCGCCTCTGCCCCTGACGTGACCGAGGACCTGGGGAACACGCTGCGGGTGACGAACCAGGCACGCATCGCCAACCTTACAAAGCAGGTGAACCCTCCAGTGCGGCTGACCGATACCAGTAGGAACCCGCTCTTCCGCCACATCAACCGCAACCGCACGTATTACTTCGGGGTGCTGGCCCAGGCTGCTCTCTCGATACCCAGCCTGCGTGACGATGCGCCTGAGCTTGCCAACTTCAACGGCGACCATGCGCTGTGGCGGCTGCCTATCGTGGGCTTCGAGGGCGACCGGGTGCTGGTGATCTCGGACGTGGAGCGCGACGCCAACGGCAATATAATAGACGAGGACGCAAAGCGGCTGCTCGAAGATGCGGGGGCGGCAACCATTATCCAGTTGGCGGCTCCTGGGGCATATGCGGAGGCGCTGCAAGGGTTGCTGGAACTGACAGGCGACGTGGCCGGGAAGATTCACCCCGCGCTGCTGCCGCCACTGCCGCCGGTGATGCCACCAATCGCGCTGGTAGACCTGACCGGCAAGACGTTGCAGGTGGTTGATGAGGTGCCACCTCCACCTGTTACGCCGCCCGTTCCGCCCATTCCACCCCCGCCAGGTCCTTAGTTCAGTTATGAGTTTTGAGTTTTCAGTTATTCGTCGAGGTTAGTGAGAGGGGCGCTGGTTAGTGCGCCCCTCTGTTTTTGTGTTGATGCGGGTCACACGAGCAGGGTGATAGCCTAAGCACGCTGTTTGTGTCAGATGCTTGCCCCTGCCAACGAAACTAGTTGGACGATAAGAAATCTCAAGTCAGAAATCAGGCACAACCTACGCAGGGCGGCTGCACATGACAACACGCTGTGCCATGTGCAAACTCGAATAAGACATAA
This sequence comes from Chloroflexia bacterium, assembly GCA_036399775.1. Classification (GTDB taxonomy): domain Bacteria; phylum Chloroflexota; class Chloroflexia; order QHBQ01; family JADMIH01; genus JADMIH01. Next base: position 61,435 of record DASWMJ010000007.1, read on the forward strand.
ACGGAACCGCAAAGACGCAAAGGATCGCAGAGTTCGCAAAGGTTCTATGGTTTTGATCTTGAACCGCAGAGACGCTGAGGTTTTGGGCTTTGAACCGACTCTCCATGCAGGTATGCCTTAAGATTTGAGGTTGTCATTTATAGCCGTGCTCTGCCTGCGCCCAGAGGGCGAGCAGAGTGTGCGCGAACTTCTCGGGTTGGGAGCGTTGTGGAGGACTCAGGTGATGTATGCCTTCGTATACTTCCACATGTATGTTGGAGAAGATGCCTTCAAGCTGATCTGCCATAACCTTCCAGATGGCATGACTTAAACTGCCGTACGCGACATATACCGGACGCTGGAACTCCCGCAACCGCTCGCGGGAGATGGCGGCAGCCTGTGCTGACCTGATGAGGGCTGTTATTCCTGCGGGCCGCAATACCATCCAGGCGGGCGACATGTCGGGCGGTGGTGGAGTCTGAGTGTCACGGCCCAGGTTCAACGGTAAAAACGCCTGCACTCTCTCTGCCGGGGGTAAGGATATTACCTGTTCTGCCTCCAAGAGGAATGCGGCTTCCTCCTGGCTATTCTGCGAATGGCCGGTCCCGTACTGTTCGATGAGAGTGAGGCTTCTTACCTGTTCGGGGTACTTCTCTATAAAGCCCATAGCGGCAAGCCCTCCGGCGGAGTAGCCAACAAGGTGGAAGCTATCCATGCCGGCCTGTTCCGCGATGCGCCTGATACCTTCCACCTCAGTCTCTACTCCATAGCCCACAGGGGGCACCACTTCGCTATATACCTCCAGCTCCTTTGTTATGGCATTGGCATAACCCTTCAATGCCTCTAACAAGGGTGCATAGGAGAGCACGGCAGGGAAGATAATGCCTGGGACGAGGATCACAGGTGGTTTGGCCGTATCAATCTTTTGTCTGGCAGTTTGTTCGTTCATTTCTGCCGTTTTTGCTCCAATCCATTGACTGCGGGCCTGCTCACGGTAACAGAGAGCGGGGGCAATAATATTTCATGGTGGGTGCCGGGTCGTATGCAAAAGGGTGGTATAATTACGGCAATGAGAAATGAGCGGCATGTTGAAGATACGCGAATAAGCTATCCTTTGCCACTCTGAAAGCCTCACTAAGAGAATATTGATAGCCTGAACATAGAATAGTTACTATCGGGGAGGAGACTTGTGATGGAAAGAAAAGTACTGATTATTACAGGCGACGCGGGCGAGAGCTATGAGACGCTTTATGCCTACCACCGTATGCTGGAGGCGGGGATTGAGCCGGTCATCGCCGCGCCAAGCAAGCGCAGGCTTCACCTTGTTATACATGATTTTGAGCCGGGCTGGGATACCTACGTCGAACGGCAAGGCTATGGTGTGGAGTCGCATATCACCTTCAATGACGTGTCGGTGGACGACTACGAGGCGATCCTCGTGCTTGGCGGCAGAGCGCCGGAGTACCTGCGTAACGATAGGAAGCTGGTGTCCATCGTGCAGGAGTTCGACGCGAAAGGGAAGTGGGTCTTCGCTATCTGTCACGGCATACAGATCCTTGTCACCGCCGGGTTGGCGCAGGGACGTTGTTTGACCTGTTACGAGCACGTCCGTTATGAAGTGGAGTCGAACGGCGGCACCTACAGCACGGAGCAGGCGGTGCGCGACGGAAGGATGGTCACAGCGCAGACCTGGCAGTCGCACCCGGAGTTTTACAGGGAGGTATTCGCATGCCTCCGCTCTGAAGCGCTGGTTGGGGTATAGCTTCGAAGCCGCTAAGTCCGTAAGGAAGAAGTTGGCACGGGCCTTTCAATCGAGAATACAACAAGAAATCAGCCCCCTGGTATTCAGAGGGCTGATTTCTTGCTACATAGATTGGTGTTTCGGGTAACGCGGGCAGGGTGATAGCCTAAGCAGCCTGGTTTGGTTAGGATGCTTGCCCCTGCCAACGCAACTGGTTTGACGATAAGAAATCAGAAGCTAGAAGTCAGAAATTAGAAACTAGAAGTTAGATTTCTGGCTTGTGGCTTATGGGTTCTTATCTTATGTGGGTTCGTGGTCCGGTGGCCTTTGGCACGTTGTGGGTGCTGTGGGGCTTGGACCGGACCACTATGGGTTTTTGTACTGAGCCTTATGGACATTGGCAAAATAAGCATCATACGCGGTGGCTAGACCGCCCGGCAGATAAATCTGCGGGCTACCTCCGGCTAAGCCCGCCTGCGCGGGCTGTGCATGGGTGGTAGGGATGGTGATTATGTTGGTCATGTTCATTAGGCTCGGTACGGAATGGCTCCTTTAGGGAGCTGGGAGGATGACGATCAATCCTTGTGGCAGGGGCACCAGCGGTACCCTGTTCCTGGGAGTTTTGAGTTATGAGTGTTGAGTTTTGAGTTGATGGCTCTGGCTCTTAGTCATGGCTTTTGGCTCTCAGGGTTGTGGCTACTGTTGCGCTACGGTAGCCGGAAACATGTCTCTATTAACTTAATCCCTTTTGGGGGTAAAAACGGGACATGTTTTGGTGGGGTTTTGGGGTAGAGTTTTGCACATTTTTGGGTGGGGTGGAATGGGATGGTAAGAATCTATTACCGTAATAGATCCTGTTCTAACTCAACCGAGAGGTCTGAGCGACGAGCTTCGGAACTGTACCTATCAGCTATTTCATCTAAGGCTGTAGCTGTCCTGGGCCATTTGCCCCTGACCATATCGGCATAGCGACGGTAGCGTTCAACTAACCTCCACTCTTGAGCACCACCTTCTGTAAGAGTCTTTTGGACGACTCCCCTGCGGTTTCGTACGCCTATTACGAAACCCCAATGAAGTTCCTCGCTTCCTACCTTTTCGATAATATCCCGTACTGGTCTAGTGGGCCAGCTACCATCAGAGTCTTGGGGAGCGAAACTTAGCACTTGGCCAATAACATTGTCTGCAATTTTACCGCGACCATTGACTCTGGCAGATTCACGCACAAGAAGTACCCATTCTTGTAGAGCTTCCGCGTCGATTGATCCATCATCAAGCGTACCAGGTAATCTGCGCCAGGATTCCAGAAGCGACTGAGCGAGGCGCGCATGGGCAATATCCATCTCAGTGAGATCTTGCTCGTCCTGGCCTTCTGCCTTATATGCCAGAGTAAGCGCGTCTAAAAAGACCATCGGATTAGCGGAAAGTTGCCCGTGCAATACCTTTGGGCCACGTTCACCATGCTCTAAGAAAGGTAGTAGTGCGAGCTCCAGGGATGATATGAGTGCAGGCTCAATCTCGCCAGAACTTTCTAACCTATCTAAGAAGGCACCCGCATGATCATAAAGTATTTGCCAGTCTTCCTTCCTATCTGGTGAAGTCCTAATTGCGAGGTCAAGCGCATCGGCTATCAATTTCACAGAGAGTTGTGCCTCAGCGTTGTTCAGATATAAGCTCGTGAGATCGAGTGCTATATGGGGACGCCCGTGGCCGAGTAGGTTCGTAACCGCTCGATCCCAATCAGTGACCGCAATTATACCTGGTCGGATGTGTGACCAATAGAGTCCTTGTACCTCTGGACTCATAGTTTCAAGTAAATCCCATGTTCGCCCTTCAAATGGTAGGCTAATGAAGAAAACTGCCTGCTGCTCTGGCGATGGCACAAGCTCAACAATGTTGGCTTTCTTGTTCTCCACCCACTCCCGTCCCTGTGCTACATAACGTCCTGCGACGAAGCCCCATGCCATGATATTAGAAGGTACGTAGTCTAAACCCAAGTTTCTACTGAGGAGACTATCCTCTTCGGTTGTAATTAGATCATTTTTACCCAACATCATGCCCAGTTCATACGGCTGTTCGACATGATTGCTGAACTCAAGCAACATTGGCAGACCGCCTTGTTTATAGAGGGCTTTCACAGCTTCTTCTCTTGCTTCGTTAATAGCTTTATGCCGAGCCAACCAGTCTTCACCGAAGTGCTCAATGAGCTTCGGTGTTAGGCTGAATATCCAGCTATATCGGTCAACCATGTTATTAGGCTCGAAGTGATGATAAAGTTGAACAAGGTGATCAACCAGAGCGCTTGGCATTGCCCAACCTGCTTCAGGGTAGCTGCGATGCCGATATATCAATGTTCGAAGCGCAGACCATATGATTAGTCTATCCTCTGGGAGGAGAGTAGCGGTATTCACAGCAAGTAGTTGAGCAACAATAGCTTGATGCTGCTCTGCTTGGACATCATCTAAATGTTCGATGAGATCATTCCAACGCTCACCACTATATCCGACTTCCCGGAGCATACGCTCCACGATTTGACGTTCTGCAGTCCACAGTTCGTCATACGTCACACTTGGTTGTTCTTCTGGTACCCATTCGCGCCATCGAGCTTTAGAGGTTAGTTCTGTGTGACTATGTAACTCCGGCAGGAGCTGGTTTAGAAGCCTCCAAGCTACCGACGGTTCACGATCCGTGAGTAAATCTATAACCTCCAACCTATGGTCCAGGGAAACAGTCGTGCAGGGGTGCCAAACAAGAAAGATGTTACGCAGACTATAATTTGGTCGATTCCCTAAACGGCCACCAGGGTCAATACGAGCCAGGATAGCAAGACATAGAGCAGCGCGTGAGAGATAATCCGGATGCCAAGCGAGAACCTCTAGTGACCAAAGTAGCCCCGTATGGGATGAGCGAGCTGATATATTATAGGTGCTGTCCTCAAAGAGTTTAGCCAATACGGGTTCATTACCTCTCAACCCGTTCTCAACTTGCCTAAGATACTCTCTAGGCGCAGATTCTGCTAACCGTGGCAAAAGATACGCAATCGAAGTCCAGATGCGCCAATCATTGTTAGCCCTCTCAAGTAGCTGCCCCACTATGTAGTTGGCGCGCTCTTGAGGCGATCTACTATCAGCCCAACGGGTAGTTTCACTTCGGGCACCCATAAGAGCTAATGTTTCAGCCAATCCATTGCGAAGCAAACCCGAATGTGTCAATGTCTTTCCGAGTAATCCTGCCATGATCCTTTGTTCCTCTGGCAATTCAAGCGCGGGATCTAGCTCGCCCAAGACATCCGAAATGACCGCTTCAAACCGTACAAGATCGTCCCGTGTTAGATACCTGGACAGGAGTGACCAAGCATCCTCTTTTGAGACGAGTAGCCAAGCATCTCCAGTACGACGTACTGGCGGATCTGCTTCGTTTGCCCATCGGCAAAGTGCTGTGCTTACGTCATCGTAGGAGGAATTGGCTAGGCGCGCGATAATGGTACGGTCTCCCTCTTGTGTATCCTTCCATGCACCAGCGAGGAGAGCCGGTATGAGTGCTCGTGCCGACTCAGGCTTCGCCCAAACTGGTTGTTGAACTTCGGGACTAAGCGCGATCTTGCGGCGTAAGGCCATCAAGCTGCGATGAGCCAATGACGCTAGTTCAGATGCACGCACTTCGGGAAGTCCCATACCAAGTAATGCCTCCCTAGCATGGATAACACCGACCCGTGGCAACTCTAGCGTAGCCTCTGAATCGCTACCGTCTCTGCCCAGTGGAACAAATATATGGTGCCCATGCCGAAAGGCACGAGTCAATGCATTTCCTACATCAAATATTGGTACAAGTATGAGTGCCGATTGGGAGGCGCATAAATGGTTCCAAGTACCTAAATCTCGCACAATTACCGTTTTAGAGAGAAGTGGCAACCTTAGCTCAGGTGGAAATTGATGTAGTGTTGCCGCGAAGAAAGCTACCGCTTCCTGCGTAGTATCAGCTTTTAGGCTTAGTGTCGAAGGAGTTTCCCGTAGCCACTCACAGACTCTATCCATTATCGTTTCACGGCCAAGCGTCAGAAGGTCAGTGCTCAACGCTGGATTTGTCGCTTCAGACCAATCTTCCCAGAAACTTGTGATATCCTCTGCGGCCTCAGGGTGCTTTCCCATCAGCGTGGATAGCCAAATATGAACAGCAGGTGCCAAGTCTAGCCACTGTTGAAGGTCATCGGCATCATAAGCTTTTACGTCGCGCCAAAATCCTTCCTTCTGGCGCTTCCTTACCCAAGCGTCTTTACCACCCCATCGGCGTGGAGTAACAAAAATGAAAGTTGTGTTTGCAGGGTCTTGACCAAGAGGGGCTTCGCAACGCTTCTCGTAATCTTCATCCGCTTTACCTTTTACACTGCTAGTTATTCCAAGTTCCCATACTGAGGAACCGTTTGGTACAAAGGCATTGCCACTCTGCACAATGACAATGCCATCCCAACCTCCAAGTTGGACACCCTCATCTGCTGGAAAGCCGATGTGGTCAATGTTGCTAACGGTCGCATGTATCAGTCGACGCAACAAAAGCGGCAGCTTATAGCGTGCCACCTGAAAGTCGGCCCATCGATGATGTAGGTCAGTAGCGGTAGCGAGGGTTTCGAGTGCCATATTATGTATGTTGTCCGTACGTTATCTAATATCCTTTATCGAGATGCATTGTGGGGCTATACTAGATAGCCCCACAACTTACAGCGATTTCTAACTACATCCGCTTGTAGCCCCGCAGCCGTCGCACTTCATGCAGGTGCCGTTGCGTACGAGGGTGAACTGGCCGCACTCCCGGCAGCTTTCGCCTTCGTAGCCTTTGAGGCGGGCTTCGGCTACCTGCTCGCTCCTTGTTGGGTCGGGTTTGAGCAGGACGGTGGTCTGTGCGAGGGTAGGTGTGGGCGCTTCTGGTTGGGTTGCGCCGTTTGTGTGGCCGTTGGTGTAGCTGTGGCCGTTGCCGTTTCCATTACCGTTGCCGTTGGTGTGGGCGGGCGATTGGATGTGGGGCGACAGGTTTGTGGTGGAGGCCGGGCCGATGTTGAGCGGCGGCTTCTTGGGGCCTTCCAGGTTCTGCACCGTGTCGCCCCTACTTGCTTCCCCCTCCGGCAGGTGGGCCAGATCGAGGCGGTCGAGGTAGCAGATGGCTAGCTCGCGGAAGATGTAGTCTATCACCGACGTGACCATTTTGATGTGGTCGTTGCCGATGACGCGGCCACTCGGCTCGAAGCGGGTGTAGATGAAGGCGTCCACGTACTCGTCGAGGGGCACGCCGTATTGCAGGCCCAGGGAGACGGCTATGGCAAAGCAGTTCATGACCGAGCGGAAGGCCGCGCCCTCCTTGTGCATGTCTATGAAGATTTCGCCCAGGCGGCCATCTTCGTACTCGCCGGTGCGGACGTAGAGGTTGTGGCCCTGGATGGTGGCCTTCTGGGTGTAGCCTGCGCGGCGGTTGGGTAGCTTCTGGCGGCGGGCGGCACGCTGTACCGTGTCGGCACCGGCTGCGGCGATCTCCATCACGCGCTGGGTTAGCGGGATGCCGGGCGCTTCCTCTTCTTCCTCTTCCTCGTCTTCAGCAATCAGGCTGTTGAGGGGCTGGCTGAGCTTGGAGCCGTCGCGGTAGATGGCTACGGCCTTGAGCATCAAGCGCCACGACTTCATGTAGACGTCTTCCACCTCGCCAATGGTTGTGTCGGCGGGCATGTTGATGGTCTTTGAGATAGCGCCACTGATGAAGGGTTGCGCGGAGGCCATCATGTGGAGGTGGGAGCCGGGGCTGAGGTAGCGCGTGCCCCTGCGGCCACATCGGTTGGCGCAGTCGAACACGGGCAGGTGCTCGGCCTTCAGATGGGGCGCGCCCTCTACGGTCATCGTGCCACAGACGTAGTCGTTGGCGGCGGAGATGTCGGCCTTTGAGAAGCCGAGGTGGGGTAGGATGCCTTCGCGGCTGTTGATCTGCTCGTCGGTGAGGTTGAGCTTCTCGCGGCAGAACTCGTCGCCAAGCGTGAAGGGGCTGAAGGCGAAGCTCAACTCGAACGCGCTGGGTAGGGAGGCTTCCACGCGGGCTATCGCTTCGTCGTCGAAGCCGGCGGCGCGCAAGGCGTCGTGGTCTATGGCGGGGGAGCCTGCGAGTGTGCCGTGCCCCACGCTGTACTTGACTATATCCTCTATCTGCTCCTCGGTATAACCTAGCTTGCGGAGCGCGGGCGGGGCGGACTGGTTGATGATTTTGAAGTATCCGCCGCCTGCCAGCTTCTTGAACTTGACCAGGGCGAAGTCAGGCTCGATGCCTGTGGTGTCGCAATCCATCACCAAGGCAATAGTGCCCGTAGGAGCAATAACCGTGACCTGGGCGTTGCGGTAGCCGAACTTCTCGCCCTTCTCAAGCGCGGCGTCCCAGGACTCTTTGGCGGCTGCCAGGAGAGTGGGAGGGCAGTTGGCGGGGGCGATACCCGCGGGCTTGACGGTTAGACCTTCGTACTCGTGGTCGGCGGCGTAATATGCGGCGCGGCGGTGGTTGCGGATGACGCGCAGCATCGGCTCGCGGTTGGCTTCGTACCGCTTGAACGCGCCTAGCTCGGACGCTATTTCCGCCGAGGTGGCGTAGGCGACGCCCGTCATGATGGCGGTGAAGGCCCCGGCCAGGGCGTAGGCGCGTGGGGAGTCGTAGGGTATGCCGAGGCGCATCAGGAGCGCGCCCAGGTTGGCGTAGCCGAGGCCGAGCGTGCGGTAGAGGTAGGAGCGCAGGGCGATCTCTTCGCTGGGGTACTGCGCCATCGCCACGCTGATTTCGAGGGTGAGGGTCCAGAGGCGGCACGCGTGCTTGTACGAGGCTATGTCCAGCACGGCGCTGTCGTCGCTGCCCAGGAAGTGCATGAGGTTGAGGCTTGCGAGATTGCAGGCGGTATCGTCCAGGAACATGTATTCTGAGCAGGGATTACTGCCGTTTATAGTGCCATCGGTGGGGCAGGTGTGCCACTCGTTGATGGTGGTGTCGTACTGGACGCCGGGGTCGGCGCTGGCCCACGCTGCTTTGCCCATGCGGCTCCAAAGCTCGCGGGCCTTGAGGGTCTTGCTGGGCTTGCGGTCGGTGCGACGGATGAGGTCCCAGTCGGCGTCCTTCTGTACGGCCTCGACGAAGCCGTTGGACATGCGGACAGTGTTGTTGGCGTTCTGGCCCGATACTGTGATGTAGGCCTCGCCTTCCCAGTCGGTGTCGTAGATGGGGAAGTCGTAGGTCTTCTCGCCCTGGCCTGCGAGGCTGATGGCGCGGGCGAGGAGGCTGTCGGGCACGCCTGCCTTGCGGGCTTCCCGGAGGGTCTTCTTGTAGGCCTTCTCGGTGCTGGGCTTTTCGGCTTCGGACGCGTCGTGGTTGGCGTGCCACGCCTGCATGACCAGGCCGAGGTGCTTGCGGCAGATGAAGGAGCCTGCGACCATAGCGGCCACCTTCTGCTCCTCGATCACCTTCCAGTCTATGAACTTCTCGATATCGGGGTGGTCTATGTCCACGATCACCATCTTGGCGGCGCGGCGCGTGGTGCCGCCCGACTTGATGGCCCCGGCTGCGCGGTCGCCTATCTTGAGGAAGGAGAGGAGGCCGGACGACTTGCCGCCTCCTGATAGCGACTCGTTCTCGCCTCGCAGGGCTGAGAAGTTCGAGCCGGTACCGCTACCGTACTTGAAGATGCGAGCCTCACGCACCCAGAGGTCCATGATGCCGCCTGGGTTTACGAGGTCGTCGTCTACCGATTGGATAAAGCAGTTGTGTACGACTACACCGTTCGCAACGAAGCGCGAACTCTCGGTCCGGATGTCGTAAACTTCTTCCTCGCCTATGAAGTCTACAGAAATAACGGTTTCCTCGGAGAGCGCACCCTTCGTTTTACCGTAGACAATCTCGTTGAGCCGTTGTAGCTTTTCCACCTTGTCGGTAGAAACAAAGCCTATCTGCTGCTCGAACTTGAGCCGTTCCGAGTAGTAGGAAATACTAATTTGGTACTGACGCTTTCGATCTGCCCTGGAATCTTCGCCCGTGGAAACATTGGAGTATATACCGAGGCTCAGCAAAAGAACCTGTACATCGTGGGCCAGATCAGGCGATATAGTTGTCAGAACTACATCCCCAGAGTTGCGACCATCGTTCTTGCGCGTTCGGACGCAACCATCTGCCTGGAATAAGCTACGTAGAAAGGCTGCCTTCTCTTTGTTGCTGGATTTGAAGATGCACTCCGGCACATGCGCTGTGTACGACGAGGCATCCAGTTCGTACTCAGCGACAAAGCTATCCACTCGCTTTGAGTCCAGTTTGACGACGCGGTACAATTCGCCCACGTCACGGCGCACCACTGTGCGGTACTCTCCGAAGATTTCAGTGAATAAGCGTGTGACGTATGCATATTCATCATCATTGATGGTAATAGCGCCGAAAAGGGTTGTTGCCTTGTTGCGGTTGTATTTGCCATAGTAGCCATCACCTAGTATCCAACCAGCCAGGGCAGCCTTGGCAACAGCAAGAGAGTCGGTGGGATTGTCACTACTTGGTGACGCCAAGTTGTAGACTGACTCCGAAGCGATACCAGGCTTTACTTGACTATCGGCAGACACAGACAGACTCAACAAACGCTGCGCTGCCGCTACGGCCAGGTGCTCCGCATCCAGGGTCTGGCTTTCCAGGGCAACTTGCTGCACCTTCTTGCCTAAGAGAGTGCGAAGTTCCTGCCAGGTGTATTGGCCTCCATCTTTCAAGCGCCTGTCTGAAGAATAGACGCGATGATCGTCGGTAAACTCGATATAGTTGCCGTTCCGCAGGGTGGCGCGGTACACAGCACGTACACCATTATTCTTGACTGCAAGTACCTGCACGAACCGTTCACCATCGAACACACGCAGGCCAGCCATGTTTCGATCAACTATCTCGGATATAGAGTACACCCCTTCTTCGGTAAACAGGCGGGTGTTGCCGCGAGCGCACGCATGGGGTTGAGGTCGCTCGTATGCGCTGGTGGATTTGTGTAGCTGCTCGTCGGACGGGTCTACGTAGTGGTGGCCCTGGGCGGGGCCTGTGATGCCGTAGGCCCAGTGGAGGCCGGTGTTGAACCATTGGGGGGAGTTGGGGGCGGCGCGCTGGGTGGCGAGCATGTAGCACATCTCGTTGTAGTAGGCGCGGGCGTCTTCCTCGGAAGAGAAGTAGCCGCCCTTCCAGCCCCAGTAGGTCCAGCAGCCCGCCAGGCGGTGGAAGACGTGGCGCGAGTCGGTCTCGCCGCCGTATCGCTCCTCTTCGGGGAGCGCGGCCAGGGCCTTCTCGTCGGGCACCGAGCGCCACAGCCACTCAGGCATGCCCTTCTCAGGCACTTTCTTGAGCTTTGTGGCAACTCCTTTGCGGCGGAAATACTTCTGGGCCAGGATGTCCAAGGCGACCTGCGACCAGGTGTCGGGCACCATAGCGTTCTCGGCCTTGAATACTATCTGGCCGTCCGGGTTGCTGATCTTCGACGTGCGGGGGATGAAGTTTATCGACTCGTAGGGATCGGCGGTCGTGGTGAAATGATGCTGTATACGCATCGTGTCCTCCTTGAAATGGAAGTCAGAAGTCAGAAATCAGAAGTCAGCTTTTCAATCGCTGATTTCTGACTTCTGATTTCTGATCTCTTTCCTCTATCTTGGGTGGGGCTTCAGTGGGTGGCGGAGATGCGTCTTCGGGCAGGGGATTGGCCGTGAGACCGATTATTTCCTCGCGCATCTCTTCAATGTCAGCGAAGTTGCGGTAGACGGAAGCGAAGCGGATATAGGCCACCTCGTCCAGATCGCGCAATCTCTGCATGACTAGCTCGCCAATCGTGTCGGATTGGACCTCTGAAGCGCCCAGCTTGAATAGCTGTGCCTCTATGTCGTTGACCGCCTCCTCGAGTTGGTCGGCCGGGACGGGTCGCTTGGTACAGGCTATAGCGATGCTTTTCAAGAGCTTGTCGCGCCTGTACTCCTCACGCTTGTTGTCCTTCTTGACCACTGTCAGGCCGATGCGCTCAACCCGCTCGAATGTAGTAAAGCGCCGCTTGCAATTCAAATTCAAGCATCGGCGGCGGCGCTTTACTGCTTCTCCACTTGGGGTGAGGCGGCTATCAGTTACTTGCGTGTCTTCGTGGTGGCAATAAGGACATTTCATAGCGTTTACCTCTATCCTGGGCCGGAAACTACTAGATATTGTATAGAGCAATTGCCATGCCCAAGATGTTGTGTGTTGATGTTAGACCATAATACCAGGGGTGTCAATACGTTTTTACACATCTTCTTTGCACATCTTTTACAACATCTAGTTTGGAAGGGCGTAATGTGGATTACTTTTCCACAAAATCTTGTATTTCTTCCACCATATTACCACATTTAGAACCTTTGTTCAAGTAGTTTTGCTGATCTTTTTTACCTTATCTAACCGCCAAGGCGCAAAGACGTCGAGGTTATAAGGGGTTAGGGGTTAGGGGTTAGGGGTTAGGTAGAGACCAGATATAGAGAAAGTCGCATTACCATCATTCTTAGCGTTATCTTTCTGATTAGCTGTGATAGGGAAGGGGGTAGGAGTAGGGACTCCTGTGTAAAACCACGCTTTCCACACTCAGGTCATCCTACAATGCGCGAACGGGCGTTGTAGTAGACCAACAATGAGGAGAGCGTGACCATGAGCAAAATATCGGTATCACGGCCCGGGCGTCGTTGGCGTGGGGTGTTTGCCATCCTTGCCGTCGTCGCCCTGGCCGTGCTGGCATCCGGGGGCTTGCAGATGCTCGCCTCGCGGAACAGCGCCAACGTGGGGCAGGCGCAAGAGCGGCCCGGCGTGGTGGGAGTGCCCACCGAAGGCGTTGACCCTGGGCGCGCAGCCGTCGCAATAAGTGCTCATGTCGCAGATTTCGACTGTGGCGGCGAATGGCAGTTCGCCATCACGGGCATCCAGGACGAAGCTCAAGCACCCGCAGCCATCCAGGTCGCCTGGGAGTCGGGCGCGAAGGAAAGCGTGAAGCTGTCGGGCGTGAAGGGGGAGACAGCCTTATATGGAACCTCTTCAAACTCCGACAGTATTGTTGTCTCAGCAGGGACAAAGATATATGGCGGCTGGGAAGGCTCTTTCGACTTGATCGAGGGGCCGTGCCCTCCCGAAGATACGCCCATACCTCCGACTACGCAGCCGGACCCGCCCGCGCCTGCGCCCGAAGCCACAACCGAGCCTGAACCCGGTGTCGTCGCCCCAACTGAGGAGCCGGTTGAGCCTCCCACTGTAGAGCCGGTTGCCAAGCCCCCTACCGAAGAGCCGGTGGTGAGCGAACCTACCCGCGAGCCGCGCCCTACGGAAGAGCCGCAGGCCGACCCGCCTGAGCCACCAGTTGCCGATACCCCTGTGCCCCCAACGGCAGCGCCGCCCGCGAAGACCTACAAGGTCATCACCGCAGGCGTTTACGGGTACGAGTGCTCCGACGGCGAGTGGGAATTCACTATTGAGCAGGTGGAGGCCGCCGAGGATGTGCCCGCTTCGGTGCGCGTGACCTGGGACAACGGGGCGCAACTTGATGTGCCTCTGTCGGGCTTCACGGGCGGCACCGCTTACTACGTCAGCACAGCCAACCTCGACGCGCGGGTGATCTCCACCACCGCCGAGGTATATGAAGGGTGGCAGGGGCGGTTCTCGCTGGCCCAGGGGCCTTGCCTGCCCGGCGCGATACCACAGCCGCCTGAACCTCCTGTCGGCCCTCCGGTGCCGCAGGATACGCCGGTGCAGCCGGTCGCGTCCGGCATGAAGGTAATATCAGGGCGCGCTACGGGCTACGATTGCAACAGCAGCGAGTGGAAGTTCGTTATCACGGGCATCCGAGAGGACCAGGGAGCAGCCTGGCCCGCGACGGTGCATGTGGCGTGGAGCAACGGGGCGCAGCTTGACGTGCCTCTGTCGGGCTTCACGGGCGGCACCGCTTACTATATAAGCACATCCAACCTGGATGTGGAAGTGAAGTCGGTGAGCGCCGAGATATATGCTGAGTGGGTTGGCGGGTTCGATGTGGTGCAGGGGCCTTGCATATCAGGCGGGGTGGTGCCGAACAATTCGCCGCTTCCTACGAATACGCCTTATCCTACAAGTACGCCCTACCCTACTTACGTGAAGCCGACCAAGACGCCCTATCCTACCCATACCCCATATCCGACTTACACACAGGTGGTGCCGAGCAACACGCCGCGTCCCACCAATACCACGCGTCCGACAAACACACCGTACCCCACCAGCACGCCCTATCCGACCAGTACGCCTTACCCCACGTACGTGAAGCCGACCAAGACGCCGTATCCTACATCAACGCCGTACCCGACTTATACGGTGGTGTCTGCTACCAATACGCGCATACCCCCGACGGCTACGCCCGTTTACTCCTGCCAGTTTGAGATACTCAGCTTCCACGAGTGCCTGGACGCCAACGGGTGCGTGGAGTATTCGATCCCGATAAAGAATAATGGCTCTGTGGGTGTCACTGTTGAGGGTGTCGTAAAGATATTGGGCGCGGGTAACGCGGTGATGGGGCAGGTCACGATACCGCCGACGTATGTGGGACCCAACAGCACCGTCAATGTTACCGGCATGGTGTGTATCACCTCGCCAAACCCGCAGGGGCCGTACACGCTCGACGTAACAGTAGTTGATATAGACAGGCTATGCGGGGAGAAGCACAGGAGTGAGCCTCTGGAGATGTGCGTGCAGCCCACCAGCACGCCCGCGCATGCTACTAAGACGCCGCAACCCACCTACACACCGCAGCCGACATATACGCCTCAGCCTACTTATACTCGCGTAACCAAGACGCCATATGCGACATACACGCCTATGCCTACCTATACGGTGGCAGGCTCTACGCAGACACCGCGAGCCACAGGCACGCCTCGCGCCACTCGCACACCGAGAGCGACGAATACTCCTTACCCGACGAACACACCTTATCCAACCTATACGCCATACCCGACTTATACGCCTAAGACGAAGACTCCCTATCCTACATACACGCCTTACCCGACGTACACAGTAGTGAATGCGACTAACACGCCGGTGCATGCCACCAAGACGCCGCAAGCTACCTATACGCCTCAGCCCACTTATACGCCTCAGCCTACGTACACCCGCGTAACCAAGACACCGTATGCGACATATACGCCCCTGCCTACCTATACCGTGATGCAGCCGACTGAGACAGTTGTGGGCGCGACCAATACGCCGCGTGCTACCCGTACGCCTCTCGCCACTCGCACGCCGCTGTCCACGAAGACGCCGCAGCCGACGTATACTCCACAGGCGACATACACGCCCTACCCGACCTACACACCCAGGACGAAGACACCTTATCCAACGTATACACCATTGCCGACGTACACAGTGGGGCAGCCAAGCGGCACGGTAGTCAAGGCAACTAACACGCCTGCAAAGTCAACGGGGACTCCCGCGAAGGTTACCATGACAGTGGTGGGGGCAACGAGCACGCCTGCGAAGGCTACCAACACAGTGATTGTGGGGACGGGTACACCTACCAGGATGACGAGCACGCCTCAAGCTACAGGCACGGTGCTATCTTCTACGCACACGCCGGTAGGAGCTACCAACACGCCGGTGTTTGCTACTTATACGCCTCGGCCCACTTATACTCCCAGGCCAACGCACACAGCGGGACCCTCGCCTACACACAGGCCGACTTATACGCCACGACCTACCAACACGCCGTTAGTCGCGCCCACTAATACGCCTGTAACGCAGCCCAGCAATACTTCGGTGCCACAGCCGACCAACACTCCCGGCACGCCACCCACCGATACGCCGGTGCCCGGAGCTACAAATACGCCTATAGTGGCTCCATCGAATACTCCGGCCAGGGGTCCAGAAGCGACTCCTACACCTGGCTTGCCTGGTGGCGGGAGCACGCCTACCAATACCCCTGTTAGCGGGTCGGGCGGTGTGCCTACGCCTACGAGGGTATCGGAGGTGCTGCCTCAAGTGGGCACGCCTTCAGCGCCGACCGATACACCCGCGCCTGCATTGACGCCTATTCAAGCGCCGAGCGCCGCCGTCGCGACCACGACACCCCAGCGCCGTTCCGAGGTGCTGCCGGTGACGGGTATGGTAATGGGAATATTCGTTACGCTGGCGGCCATAGTGGGTCTCGCCGGGGTGCTACTGACGAGCGGCGCGCTGGCAAGAAGGAAGCGCGCCCGCGATGATGAGTTCAGGCTATAAGTGAGGTAAGGGTAAACCAATAAAAAGGCTGTTTCGGTGCCCCACGCCGAAACAGCCTTTTTATTGGTTTTAGAAGATGTTTGGGTCTGGCAGAAAGGTTGCGATTAGTCCATCAGACGCCCGGCTGCGCGGTGGACGTTACCGCCGAAGTAGCTTCCCCCCGCGAAGTACCAGGGTAGCTCTTCCAGCACGCTCGCCGCGTTGTGCGCGCTTACCTGCGCTACTACCTCACCCGCCACCAGCCCGCGATACCACCGGCCCGATCTGCTCTGCCATTCCAACTCAAAATGGTAGTGCAGCCAGTTCCGCCCGCATATACGGCACACGTCCATAGACACGTCCGCATAGCGCCCATTTTGCGGATCGACTCCAAGATACGTGCTGTCAAACTGCGTATGGACGAAAGGCGGCTGCAAACACTTGCAACCTTGCTCGTCGGGGGCAGGCTCGCCGGATTGTGCCTCCATAATAAGCTCCGCGTTCGAGGGGCGATAGAGACTCGAACGCCCCACTCTGAAAGAAGATGAGAGTGGGGCGTCTTGTGGTGTTCACCTGCTATTCCTCAAGCGGGGTGCTGGTCTACAAACTCAGCGTAAAGGTGTTCTTGAAGCCTATGTAGGTCAGGACTGCGTGCTGCAACACGTCTCGCCCGATGAGGCATTCCACGTTCTGGTATGGGAGTGGGACTGCGGCTGCTGTTACTTCAATAGCATCACCGGCGTCCTCATGAGAAAAGAGCAGTCGCACGAGATATACCGGGCATTGAGTATAGCTTGATAACGCGGTAGTGAGCCACTCGACGCCAGCAGGGTCGATGTTAAGACGCTCAGCAATACCTTCGCGGATAACGGTAATAGGTGATCCAGTATCAATTAAAGCGCGAACGCTAACAGGCTCCGGCACAGCTTGATGGTTTTGTATGAGTGTTTGCTCATACTTTGATGCCACTGCGAGCCTGATCTCAATTACGGGTCCATCCGTGCGGAGGTTGGGTGATGGCTTAGTGAAGTGAGGCATCTATACTCGTACAGCTTCCCCTTCGTAGTTGTGTGGACCTTCGACTTCTACGATGCGTTTCACCAGGAATGGCCCCCTACCCAGTTTGATGTATCCCTGGTTGATCGCCGCATGCTGTCTTGAAAAGATACCGAGAATCTCATCACCTTTGATGAGTACATATTTACCCTTTGCCTTGCTCAGCAGGTCGGCCTTGTGCTTTTCATATGTCCGAAACTCTTGCTCAAGTTGTGGAATTATGCTCGGATTAATCATGCTCGGATTACCTCCTTCTATAAGCGGATAGAATGCACCGGCCCAGTCCGGCCCAGTATAGTAGGTGAATGCGGAAAGTAAAACGCGGACCTACTGTACGAGGTGGAGAGAAGTTTTAGCTGAGGTCGGGCTGGATCAGGCCGTAGTTGCCGTCGTTGCGGCGGTAGAGGACGTTTACCTGCTCGTCGGTGGCGTTCATGAAGACGAAGAAGCTGTGGCCTAGAAGCTCCATCTCTTCGATGGCATCTTCCGGGAACATAGGCTTGACGTTGAAGCGTTTGACCCTGACCACGCCTCTTTCGTTATCTTCATCATCTTCGTCGTATGCATCGCCGGAGGTTGAGCCATCAGCGCTCGTAGTGGCGGGGGATAGGGAGGTAGGGCCGGGCTCTACTAAGTCCAGGATGCCGGGGAAGTTTGCGTCGGGGGCGGGTGCGGACTTGCGGAGGCCGGGGGAGCCTTTCTTGCGGCGGTCGTGGCGCGTCCGGTAACGCTCAACCTGACGGGACAGGTGGTCCATCGCCTGGTCTACGGCGGTGAGAAGCTCCGGGTTGGAGACTTCGGAGCGGATCAGGTTATTGTTGCGGGTGTGGAGGGTGAACTGCGCTCTATATTCGAAGCGTTGCGCGTTGAGGTGGGTAGTTTGCTGCGAAAGGATTACTTCTGTTGAAGTGATGTTGTCAATGTGGCGAGAGAGGCGGTCTATGCGCTTGCGGATTTGTTCCTCGATGTCACCGGCCAGCTTGAAGTTCTTGGGCCTGATGGTTACATCCATTAAGTGTCCTCCAGGGGAGATTTTAGAATGCGGAATGCGGAGTGCGGAATGTTACGATTGCTACTCTGTTAGCAATCGGTAGGCCATCAGCAATATGCAGGCACGCTACTTTCGTTGGTCAGCACGCCGCATTCCGCATTCCACATTCCGCACTCGACAGTTGGTGCGCGTGGAGAGATTCGAACTCCCGACGCAGGGCTTAGGACGCCCTCGCTCTGTCCCCTGAGCTACACGCGCAGATGCGCCATTTTTCGCGCAAGCAATTATACCTTAGTTGCGTCGCCTGCCGCAAGTAAGATGCGGCGTGCGCGCAGGTCGTACTCACCGCCGTCGGCAAGCATGGTGACGTTGACCGGGCCGATTGAGATAGGTTGGCCGGAGTGGGCGGCAGACGCGGAGTTGGCTTCGATGCGCCCGGCGTCGAGGAAGTAGACCACGCCGCTCCCCGCGACGATGCAATGCTTCAGCCCGTCCACCAGTAGGCAGGTGTTCTCGTCTATGCCTATGCCGAGGGCGTTGGGGTGCTCGGCCACCGCCGAAGCCAGCCGGGGGAAGCGGCCACGCGCTCCGAAGTGGGTGTCAATTATCATGTCGTCGCCCACCCAGCCGAGGCCGTGCGACATCTGCACCATGCCCATGCGTAGCTCGCCACTGCCGCCGCCCGCTACGACCATTGGCCGGCCCATAGCGGTCGCGCCCGCACTGGTGCCCGCGACTACCGCGCCGCGCTGGTAGGCCAGCCTGATCGCTTCCTCGGCGGGCGAGCGGTCAAGGGTCTGGGTGAGGGCGTACTGGTCGCCTCCGGTGATGAAGACGCCCGCCGCCTCCGACAGTAGCTTTGTGTTCGCAAACTCCTGGGCCTCGTCGCGGTTGCGGATGTAGGGGGCGTGGATGTGGGCGCGCGGCACGCCGAGGCGCGTGAATATACGCACGTATTCGGCGGTAAGCACTTCGGGGTGGCGGGTGGCCGTGCTGACCAGTACGATGTCACGCTGCGCGGAATGGACCGTGACGCGCTCTACGAGCTGGATGAAAAGGCGGGCAAGTCGAGCGTCCGGGTCGAGCCGATCTGCCCCACCGATGACCATCAAGTAGCCGGGCGTGCGCCAGGGTCCGGTCAGGAGGGCCGACCCTGCTCCCGAATATGGGATGCGAATTACAGACTGCGGCGTCTTTTGCTTACCATTACTTGACACGTATGGGTTGTTCCTCTAGCTCGTATTGCGTATTGCGTGATTATTGAACCACAAAGACACAAAGAATATTAAGATCTATGGATCGAACCGCAGAGGCGCGGCAACGCTGAGGTTATTATAGGTTTCACGCATCGCGTTTTACGCAACACGTACTAAGCAATACGCATCACGTTTCACGTTTCGCGCTCACCGCCACACGCGGTCTGGCCTGGCCGTCCAGGGTACTTAGCAGGTCTTCGTCGTCCAGACCGGTGGGGACGTTGTGGTAGACGTTCTGGGCGGTGGTGTCGGCTATGGCTTCGGCGCGGGTGCGCTGGTTGGCGGTGGACGGTTCGGGCACGGGGCACCAGAAGGCGTCGCTCTGCTCTATCTCGACGGCTTTGCTTGCGCGCTTGATTTGCTCTATCGTCTCGTCCACCCGGTCTACGAAGACTACTACCAGATCGCCTGCGCGGGCCATCTCCAATGCCTGCTCAACGGATTCGGCTTCGTCCTCGATGATGGTTACAGGCAGGGAAGGGCGGGTGCGCTTGATGGTTTCCGAGATGAGATGGGCTACCTCGCCAAGCTCGCGCCCACGAAGGTCGTCGTCTTCGCGCACGATTATCCAGTCGAAGGTGTTGGCCGCGACCACTGCAAGCTCCTGTATGTCGGCGTCTCGGCGGTCGCCGGGGGCAGCGACCACGCCTATGGAGCGTCTCGGCTTCATCTGGCCGATGGCTGCCTGTACCGCTTTGAGGGCGTGCGGGTTGTGGCCGTAGTCAATGATTACGCGGGCGCGGCCCACGTTGAACATATTGAAGCGGCCAGGGGCGCTCTTGTCGTCGGCCTGGAAGGTACGCAGCCCCAGCCTGATAGATTCAAGGGGCACGCCCGCCACCCAGCATGCCGTAGCGGCGGCAAGGGCGTTCTGTATCTGGAAGGGGATCAGGCCGCCAAAGCTCGCGGGTATGTCGGTGGCTTTCATCAAGAATGTCTCTTTGGAACCTTCCGCCAGTATGAGGTCGCCGTTGTTGTGGTAGGCTGCTTTGCCGCCGCCCGCCAGGTGGAGCGTTAGGGCGGGGGTAGCGCAGTCCATCGAGAAGAATACCACGCTGCCGGGGCAATCCTGGGCCATATCCACAACCAGGGGGTCGTCGGCGTTCAGCACGCCGTAGCCGTCCTTGCTCGCGCTCTCTATGACCACGCGCTTCACGCGGGCGAGCCTTTCGGGGGTCTCTATGCCTTCGAGGCCGAGGTGATCGTTGGCGATATTGAGGCAGACGCTCACGGTGGACCTGTCCCACGCGAGGCCGGAGCGCAGGATGCCGCCACGCGCCGTCTCAAGCACGGCCACGTCTACCATCGGGTGTTGCAACACCGACTCGGCGCTGCGCGGTCCTGCCGAGTCGCCCTTCACGCGGCGCACGCCACCGAAGTAGATGCCGTCGGTGGTGGTCATGCCAACGTAGAGCTTCATCGTGGAATAGATGTGGCCGATCATGCGGGTGACGGTGGTCTTGCCGTTGGTGCCTGTGATGGCGATCAGGGGCACGCGGGCGGAAGTGCCCTCCGGGAAGAGCATGTTCACTATGGCGTCACCCACCGGGCGGGACTTGCCCTCGGATGGATAGACGTGCATACGCAGGCCGGGGGCGGCGTTCACCTCGACGATACCGCCGTTCTGGTCGGACAGAGGGCGCTTGATGCTCTGGCATACCACGTCTACGCCCGCGATGTCGAGGCCGATGGTCTTAGCGGCCAGCACCGCTACGGCGGCGTTGTCGGGGTGTACGATGTCGGTCACGTCGGTGGCGGTGCCGCCGGTGGATAGATTGGAGTTATCGCGCAGGTAGACCACCTGGCCGGGAGGGGGCACGCTCTCCCAGTTGAGGTCCTGCTTGTCGAGGGTTAGTTCTGCTGCGGCGTCCATGCGGATGCGGGTGAGGGCGGAGCCGTGCCCGTGTCCCCTGCGCGGGTCTTCGTTGAGCATCTTTACGAGGTCGCGGATGTTGTGGCGGCCATCGGCTATAACCTGGGCGGGGCGGCGCTCGGCTGCGGCCACAAGCTTGCCGTCTATGACGAGCAGGCGGAAGTCGCTCCCCTGTAGGAATTGCTCCACTATCACCTTGCGCGAGACTTGCTGGGCAAGCTCTACGGCGGTGCGTACCTGCTCCTCGGTGGTCAGGTTGACGCTTACCGCCTTACCCTGGTTGCCGTCGAACGGCTTGATGACGACGGGGCCGCCTATCTCCTGGGCGACCTGCCACGCGGCATCTGCGTCGCTGACCACCTCACCCTGCGGCACGGGCACGCCTACTTTGGCGAGAAGGTTCTTTGTAAGCTCTTTGTCGGAGGCTATCTCTACGCCGATATTGGAGGTGTTGGAAGTCTCGGACGCCTGGATGCGGCGGGAGTGCTTGCCGTGGCCCAATTGCACCAGCGCGCCTTCGTTGAGGCGGAACCAGGGGATGCCTCGCTTGCGGGCGGCGTCCACGATCGCCTGGGTAGAGGGGCCGAGCATGTTGTCTTCGGCCACTTCGCGTATCTCGCTGAGCTTTTCGGTGAGGTCGAAGTCGAGGGGCAGCCCTTCGGCCAGCTTCTCTGCTATCTCTATAGCGAGGTGGACACACATCTTGGCGGCTTCGGGGTCGCGGTAGTCAACCACGATGCGGTACTCGCCGTAGTGCTCGGTCTGGCGGGTGCGGCCAAAGCCCGCGTCCATACCGGCCAGGGATTGAAGCTCCAGGATGATGTGCTCAACGATGTGGCCCATGTAGGTGCCTATACGCATACGCTCAAGGAAGCCGCCGGGCTGGCCCTCGGAGCAGCGGTGCTCCCAGAGGGTGGGGATAGCTTCAACCAGGCGCTCGGTGAAGCCGGGGAGTTTGTCAGAGGGCAATTCCTCGTACTTGCCGATGTCGGTGAGTATCTCAAGCACGGGGCGATAGGCCCAGATGTTCGGGCCTGATAGC
Source organism: Chloroflexia bacterium (assembly GCA_036399775.1). Lineage (GTDB taxonomy): Bacteria > Chloroflexota > Chloroflexia > QHBQ01 > JADMIH01 > JADMIH01. Next base: position 83,608 of record DASWMJ010000007.1, read on the forward strand.
ACCTTGATGCGTTTTACTTTGATGTCGTTCATGCTCCCCCCTGGCGAGATTTGAGTTTTGAGTTCTGAGTTTTGAGTTTTGAGTTCTGAGTGGTGAGGTTGATTTGCGGGCTTAGTTTAGAATTGTACAATAGTTGTAGGGTGTGCGTAAAGCTGGTTTGGGTACTATCGTGCTATTGCCTTTACCGACCATTGGGTAATATCGTGCCATTCTCATGCGGCTTAGAATTAAGTTGAGCATATTACGGCGAAAGGCATGAAGCAATGGGAATAAGAGAGTGCGTAATGTTTGCGTTGATGCTGGTGAATATTTTTTCCGCTTTGCAGGCGCTATTCTTGCCGATCAGGCATCGCTTCATTAAGTTCTATATGTTAGGCATTCTAGCCTTTTTCAATTTCCTTTGGATACAAGGAAACATAACGGCTGATGATGGGAGCAAATTTGTCGGGCCAGCCGTGTTCACCGGCCTGACCGGACTAGTCTCTGCTGCTGCCTGGCTCTATGCAGGGCTAACTCATGCTAAAGGGAAAGGGACTGAGAATTAATTTCAAATGAACGCAATTTTGTCAGGTTGTGCGCTGGGCGTTCGGTGAGATACAATTGCGCGGAAGAGAGTACTTACTAAGCCGGATTTCTGTGGGAGAATAGACTTGAGCGTCATAGACAGCGTTTTGAAAGCCAACCAACTGTACGCGCAGAGCTTCGACGGAGGCCGGTTGCCCGCACCGCCCGCCCTAAAGCTGGCTGTTGTGACGTGCAAGGACGCACGCATCATGGTTGAGCCGATGCTGGGGTTGAAGCCGGGCGACGCCCATATCATCCGCAATGCGGGGGGTATCGTAGCGCCCGACGTTATCCGCTCGCTGCTGGTGTCGCATTACATGTTGGGTACGCAGGAAATCATGATAATCAACCACACAGGCTGTGGGATGATGGGTTTCACCGACACAGAGCTATTCATGAAGATGAGGCAAGCTACAGGCACAGCGGCGGCCGGGCCGGAAGCGATACACACCTTCACAGACCTTGATGAGAATGTCCGCAAGCAGGTGGAGAAGGTGAGGTCCCACCCCTGGATACCGGAGCATGTAGTGGTGCGCGGCTTCGTCTGTGATATAGAAACGGGCAGGCTGCGGGAAGTGGAATAGGGTAAATAGGGTAAGGGCGCGATTTATCGCGCCCCTACTTTAGAGGTTAGTCACCTACGAGGCGGTCGCAGACGTAGTCGTGCAGGGGGTCGTAGTCGCGGCCATCTATCGCGCCCATCGGGCCGTAGATATGGAGGGAGAGCACGGTCGCGTTGGTGGGGTTGCTGACCTGGTGGATGCCGCCGTCGTATGGCAGGAGGGTGGAGATGCCTTGCCCGCTCTTCCAGACTTGCTCCCAGGCTTTCTTGAGGTGGGCCTGGTTGGGCGTGGAAGCGTCGTCTATGCGGTCGTAACGCTTCTCCATGAGGGAGCCTGAGATGCAGCTTATGGCACCCCAGCAGGAATGGTCGTGGATTTGCGAGGCGGCACCGGCAGGCCAGACGAAAAGCTGTAGAGCGTAGGAGTTATCTTGGCCTTCGCGCCTGTACGCAATGTAGGGGTCTTTTACACCGGCATAGCTGTTTATGCCTGTGCCCCTGGTGGCCTCAGCATGAGGAAGAAGGCTAGAGTCCAGGAAGGTCCGGTCGCTCGCCAGGTGGGAGAGCAAGGGCACGATCTCTCGTATCGCTAAGTCGGATGGGAGGTCGCAAATGTCCTCTAGCTCTCTCAGGTAGAGTGAGACCGGGTTGAGAGGCTTCCGTGGCTTTAGCGCCGGAACCGCCACCGGGATTAAGAGTGACATTGTATTGGTTGTGAGTGTTGTTGCTGGCATCATATGGATGTTGTGCTCCCTTTTGATGGTTCTCCTGAAAGTTGGAGGATAATCTTTTGGTTGATTGGCGAGCATATTGTGCGTCAATGCGATGCTCACTTTACAGGCCAAAAAGTGCTCACTCTTTACTCAGTTTGTGATGCCAATAACCATGTTCGGCGCATAATCGTCCGAAATCTGGGTCCAGGGACGTGATTTATCGCGCCCTGGCGGGGGTTGGCTGTCAGTTAGGGGTGGCGCACCCCAGCAAACAAGGGCGCGATAAATCACGCCCCTACAGACGTTTTCTTCTATCATTAGTCTGAACACCTTGACAATGTTACATTAACCCAGTAAGGCCACCGCCTACGCTCAGAGAGAATCGCAGGCAAGTGCCATGGCTGACCAGCCGAGTCTTGGCCCAGGCACCGGGGTCACAGCCAGATTTCTAATCTAACATTGTCAAG
>DASWMJ010000008.1:0-23403 GCA_036399775.1 Chloroflexia bacterium
GTTATTCCCCACAAAAGGGCAGGTCAACTACGTGTTACTCACCCGTCCGCCACTATACCCCCGAAGGGGTACCGTTCGACTTGCATGTATTAAGCACGCCGCCAGCGTTTGTCCTGAGCCAGGATCAAACTCTCCAAACAAAGATTTTTGAGAAACCTACTGCGTAAGCTTCCACAAAGTTCTATTGGAAAAGGTTCAGGTGAACCTCACCATCATCTCGTTCAGAAGAACTGACTTGAATGATTTTCTGTTACTCGTCACTCTTCAGTTGTTAAGGTGCCTTGTGGCAAAAGAAGACCGGCGGGCTTCCCCACCGGCGAGCTACACACGAAACTTGACTGTCGTCCAGTTCACTTTGTAAGTGTATCTCGCTGTCCCCCTTTTGTTTTTTCGTCGGTTTTGCTCCGACCTCATTATTATACAGAACCGTTAGCGTCATGTCAAGGAGAATCGGGCGGTTTTTCAACGAATCTTAGCAAGTTCTCGTTGCTGAACTGCTCCTCATCGAAAGCGGTATATTACGGAGTTCGAGGCCTCACATACAAAATGGCCTGCTTGTGCAGGTGATCACCGTATGCATAGCCAATGGCGAGACCGGCAAGCGCAAGAACGATCAAAGGCGAAATGCAGGGTGTATAGGCACCCCCTAATAGAGCAAGCACCAATGCCAGCATAAATCCTACACCCCACAGAAGAGCATTCTCTAGTATCCACAAAGTGACCGGCCTACCAGGGTACCTGTGACGTAGCAAAGCCCAGGCCAGACTTCCGCCAATGGCCGACAGCCCCAAAATAAATACGGCGGCGACTACAAGAAATGTGACCGTATGAGATGGAAATCCAGTGGAAAACTGCAACTCACTCACAAGGTCTCCGGCGGCGGATCGGCCACTCAACGCAACCGACAAACCATGAGCAAACGCGCCCGCTATAAGGCCTACTGTAATAGATGCTATCCCAATAACAAGCGATACTGCCCAGATCCAAACATAGGAAGGGTGCCTCGCTACACTTAGCTTGGACTTGTTGCTCTGTAGCACCCCATAACCACTTGCAATCAAGTAGGGTATGAGGAACGGCAGTAATATCTCTGAGATGAATCCTAGCAAACCTGATATTGCCTTTCAATTGGAGGGGCGAATTACATCTGCAACGTGGCAGGTAAACGAGGTAAAACGAAATCGCGTATCTTGAGCGCATTTGCAACAGCTATGACGGCTTCCTCTTGCGGCGGCCAGGACCCAATGTCATAGCGTAACTCGACGGCATACGGCGTTAGAAGTTTAGCTTCATCGTCTATTTGAGGAAAAGAACTGTCAATGGCTATACAATCCCTTACCAAAGCTCGCAGGTTATGGGTGAGATCGTAATGGGCATTCTGGGCCGCTAAATAAGCTTTGAGGCACTTTTCTGCTGCCTGTTGGGCATGAAAGCAAGCTCCATCGAAAGATTGATTATTGAGGCATAGTTGAGCAACAGTCCAATCGCTAGCTGCTTTGCGTAATAAGCCCAGGGCTAAGTCAGTGTGCGTCTTTGTTGGCTTCCCTGGAGGATCGTTCATAGAGTACCCTACCTTCGCGCAAAGCAGATGTGACCAATGCCTGCCAAACCTCGCTCCAGTCGTATACTTCCTCAGGTGTATAAACCACAATATCTGTAGATACTCGTATATCACTCAACGCGGCATACATAGCTCTGGAACGTATGTGTCGAGGCTCATCGGAAGAGGCAATAACTAAAAGATCAATATCGCTATCAGGTCGGTTATCACCTCGCGCACGACTGCCAAATAGCACTATCTTCTCAGGACGCGCTATTTCAACAAGTCGTTCTACTATATCTTGTAGCAGACGATTTGTGACCCTCGACCTGACTAGGGTTCTCATATTATCCTTACATCTCCCTACGCCCCTCAAGCGCCCTGCTTAGGGGCACTTCGTCTGCGTATTTGAGGTCGCCGCCCATAGGGAGGCCGCACCATAGTTGCAGGTGCTACTTCAATCAGCTGGCTGATCGAGAACCTGGCGCAGGCGGGAGAGGGTCGACTGCATTTGGCTCTGAACCATCTTACCGAACAGAGGCCGAAGCACTGACATGATCCCGCGCAGCTCAAAAGCTACGGAGTCTGTCACCTTTGTACCTTCTGGTGCAGTCGCACAAGTATAACTAGCCTCTAGCTGCATTGGCCCCGCTGCGCTGCGGACGGCGAATTGGTGGGGTGGATCGTACGCTGTGACCTCATATAAGGTCTTCATGCGGCGGCCCATAAACTTGCGGACTTCGGAGAATTGCGTGCCAACGCTGATAGGGCCAGGTGAGACCTTGTGCATCTCCAGAATGCCCGGTTCCCATTTGGGATTGTTGGTCATATCGCTAAGGAAGGCAAAGACCACCTCTGGAGGCTGGTGAATGACGGCACTTGCACTGTACTTCTGCATATTCCACCCCTTCCGCTATGCATATAGTTTTGTAGCCTACATCTCCCTACGCCCCTCAAGCGCCCTGCTTAGGGTCACTTCGTCGGCGTATTCGAGGTCGCCGCCCATGGGGAGGCCGCGTGCTATGCGGGTGGTTCGGACGCCCATCTTGGCAAGCTGGCGGTTGATGTACATGGCCGTCGCGTCGCCTTCGGTGGTGGCGTTGGTGGCCAGGATTACTTCATCTACTTCCTCAGCGCCTGCACGCTTGAGCAACTCGTCTATCTTTAGCTGCTGGGGGGTGAGGCCTTCCATGTAGTTGATGGCACCATGAAGTACGTGGTACAGCCCCTTGAAGTCGTTGGTGCGCTCGATGGCGATAACGTCAAGCGGCTCCTCGACCACGCATATCTTGGTCCTATCCCTCGACGCATCCTGGCAGATCTGGCAGGGGTCTTCCTCCGTTATGTTGAAGCAGACCGCGCAGAAAACGATGCGCTCTTTCATCTCAATGATGGCTTCGGCAAGCGCCTGGGTCTGCTCCTTGGGGCTTTTCAGCAAGTAGAACGCCAGGCGGGCTGCGCTCTTGGGGCCGATACCCGGCAGCTTGTTCAACTCATCAATCAGCCTGGCTACAGGCTCAACCGTCGTCTGCACACTCACGCTATTCACTCCCTACTCAGCTAGGCTCACAACTCCACACAAGTAGCTGCGGAGACAGAGTTTGCACTTGTATCTCCACATATTATTATACCATTTTTAGCCTGTTGTACGCTCGAATGTTCTATGGTGGGGAAGGGGAATGTAAGATATTACGTGCTTGTTATCGGCAAAAAATGCCGCTGACGGGGGAGAATGCATAGAGGAGGCCAGCGCTCGTCAGCCCCCAGAGGATTACGCAGATGAGGAGGGGCTTGTCGCGGAGGAGCACCTCGTCCGGGCTGCTACCTTCGTTCTTCTGGTAGACGAGGTAGAGGTAGCGGAAGATGCCGTACAACACGAAGGGGATGGTCAGCATCATCAGGTGGTTTTCGCGGAGGCAGCGCGGGAGGTTTTCGGCGGTGAAGGTGTAGAGCGCGTATGACATGACCGTGCTCGCGGTGATTACGGCCAGCATCTCTTCAACCAGCGCGGGGGAGTATTCGTCCAGCACCTTGCGGTGGCTGGCGGCGTTCTCTCCCAGCAACAACACTTCGTGCTTGCGCTTGTTGAGGCCCAGGAACAGTGCGCCTAATGTGGTCACAACGTAGAGCCAGGGCGATATATCAACCACGCCGATTGCCAGCGCGCCCGCTACGGCACGCAGGGTGAACCCCGCCGCTATGAGCATCACGTCAATGATGACGACATGCTTCAGACCGTAAGAGTAACCGAAGTCCTTAGCCATATAGATAGCGCCCACGAGAGCGAACCAGGGGCTGAGGAGCCATGACAAGACGAAAGTGACGGGTAATATCACTGCCACAGCAGCGATGGCTATCGAAGGTTTCAATGCGCCGGACGCTAAGGGCCGTTTGGCGGTGCGCGGGTTGAGCGCGTCCTTCTCGCGGTCTCGCAGGTCGTTGATGAGGTAGACTACGCTCGAAAAGAGGCAGAAGAGCGCGAAACCGGCCAGGGCGCGCAAAATGGCGTTCACATCGGTGAACTTGAGTGCAAACAGCAGCGCGGCGAAGAGGAGGCCGTTCTTGGTCCATTGCTTGGGGCGCATCGCCTTGAGCAGCAGGAGCGGCACCGGACCCTTAGCCACAGGCGCGAGAGGCAATGGGGCGGCCTGACTGTTTGTTGGCACGCTCTCTTCCGGCGCCGGGCGTAGCGATGTTTGCATGTAGGCTGCTTTTTCCTGATCTGGTTAGGTAATACTCTTGAATGGACTTGATGAATGATATAGGAAAGCTTGCAGGCACGTCAACTGGCGGGCAGCGAACCTGAACGTTATGTGTACAAAACCTGTGGTACATCTCGTGCGTAATGTAAGGAATCGGTCACACAAGTTAGACATCCGTAATATATTATCGGTTAGCATAGTTATAGCAAGCCAATTGAAAGGAGACAGCATCACTCTATGAGACGGACCATCGCATGTCTACCCATCCTCCTGGTTCTCCTGGGCCTCCTGGCGGCGTGTGGAGAGGCCAATACGGGCAGCGCGCCTGTAACGCAAGGCACTTCCACCCAGTCAGTTCAGCCCACAGCGGCCCCGACCCTGGCAGTTGCCCCAACAGATGCAGCCGGTGGAGGCATGGTAGCAGACCCCACTCTGCCCGCCGTAGTACCCGCCGACCCCACAGCCACCTCGGCCCCGGAGCAGCCTGCTGCGGCTGCGGTCAAACCCTCCCTCATATTCTTCACGGCCCCTGGCTGACCATATTGCGCGAGATTGCGGCCCGTAGTTGACGGGTTGAAGGGCGAATACGGCAACAGGATTGACTTCAAAGAGGTGGACTTCTACGACAACCCCGATCTGGCACAGAAATACAAAGCGCCCGGCCATCCCACCCTGGTAGTTACGCGCCCCGACGGGACGGCAGTGCGCGTGCTCCCCGGCGTATCGGAAAGGTCGGAGATCGAAAGCGCGTTGAAGGAGGTATTGCAGTAGGTCTTGCCTCGATCACAATAACTGACCAAGCGAGGTAAGTGTTGAGAAATGGGGGTAAATCAGCGGTAGGGGCGACCCGGTGGGTCGCCCTGGTGGGGTTGGCGTAATACGCTTACTTGCTGCTCCAACCAGGGCGACCCACCGGGTCGCCCCTACGGGTAATATAACTCTATCCTTATTCTGAACATGTATCGGGCAAGCCTGGGTGGCTTGCGGGCTGGGCACAATTATTGTATAGAGTGCATGTTATAGAAGGGATCACCTATCGAGAAGGAGGAACCTGAGATGGCAAACTTGAGACCCCTGGGAGACAGGGTCGTGGTCGCGCCGAGCGAGCGTGATGAGATGACGGCGAGCGGCATCGTTCTGCCCGACACAGCCAAGGATAAGCCCCAGGAGGGGGACGTAATCGCGGTAGGCCCCGGCAAGCTGCTTGAGAACGGCGAGCACGTACCCCCGGAAATCAAGGAAGGCGACCGCGTTATCTACTCCAAGTATTCAGGCACCGAGTTCCGCATTGATGGGAAGGATTATCTCATCTTCAGCGAGCGAGACATACTGGCGGTAATAGGGAAGTAACCGCCTGCAAACGAGAGAAGGGACAGCCGGGAAGCTGCCCCTTCTTCGCTTTAAGTCTGTGGATCAATATCACACTTGGGGGCAATTTTAGCCCTTAATCAAAGTGCCAGAGGCAGGACTCGAACATGCACAGATTTCTCCATGCGATCTTTAGTAGTACTAGTTGAAGCCCAAACAAGAGCCGTACTGAACCTGTCTCAGACATTTAACCCAAACTCGCGAGCTATCCGATAAGATTTCAGCACAGTGAGCATGAAATCCCTAAATATGTCAAACTGCTGGGTAGGAATACCATCATCGTAGAAATGTTCAAATGAGGGTATAGTGAAGGCCATGCTTAAGGCACTCCTAAGACTATTTGCCCTAGCTTGAACATTCTCTGTTAACGTGATCAGAGTTTCTTCCCTGTCACCGAACTTATCGAGAACTCTTTCACATTCGGACACTATATTTGCATAGATGTGCATTAGCGCTGCACTCCAGGACAGGGAGTCTTCGCTCATGAACTGACCGGAGGGCCCGGACAATCCGTGTTCTGCAAAAGCGAGCATAATCGCGTCGACCGTCGCTGTGTCCGGAAGCCCTGTGCGAGGATCATCAGAGAAGTCATGCGTAAACACGTTCATCGCATCCTCATCCCCAAACTCAACCAAGAACTGACGAATAGTGAAAGTAAACATCGAAAAGCTACCGATAAGCCAGCGAACTACCCTTTGATCTTTTGGGTCAGGGCGTCTCGGTGCAACTCCACCTGTGATCGCCGCGCGGATTGCACTCTCGATACTCTTGCCAAGTTGTTCTTTCTGTGTTTTTCTGTCAGTAGCGCCCGCATCAGGAGCTAGAGAGTATCGGATAGGCCAGCGACGATGCTCTAGATCAAACGGGAGATCTCTGGGACCTCCAGTGCTCTCATTAAGAACAATGATGATTCGTTCCCAGCCAATCTTAGCAGCCGCGTAGCCTAATTCAAGTAAAACATTGGGGTTTGGCGTTACAACAGTTGCACCGTTATCAGACACAATAGTCAGGTCGCAAAGAAAGAGGTCACACTGAGTAATCTTTTGCAGAATCGCATCAGCAACACCTGGGGTGCCTGGCACACGCTGAGTGTCGCTGTCCAGCACTATACTGAGACCCAATGCACTATCCTTGCTAATCAATTTGGCTGCTGTTTCAGCAGCGCGCTCAATGAAGCCACGATTTATATTATTCGGGGAATCCGACTGCCAAGCGTAGAAAATAGTCAGTTGCATTCTGATATCTCAACCTCAAGATGATGCACTTGTGACCAATTTGTGACCAAGACTCAAAAGGGAGGGATACTATAGCCCTCCTTTTGTGCGTAGAATTAGAGTAATCTATAGTAATGTGCCGGAGGCGGGAATCGAACCCGCACGGATTTCTCCATTCGATTTTAAGTCGAACGCGGCTGCCGTTACGCCACTCCGGCGTACAAAAAGGGGAAGCGCTTAGCACTTCCCTTTCGGAGCGGAAGACGAGATTCGAACTCGCGACCTTCTCCTTGGCAAGGAGACGCGCTACCGCTGCGCCACTTCCGCAATCTTCGTTAGGATTATAGCAAAAAGAGTTGGGGGTGTCAAGCCGAACGCGCGGGTTTGGCGGATGCCCTGGCCGCGCTACCCATTCGCTCGACGCGCAGCTCTCGGCTTGACGGCTACGACCGCCAGCGATGAGCCGAATGGCAGATCGAACCTTCTGACTAGTATTTTCTCTGCGCTGAGTATCCGAGTAAGTACGGTGTTGATGAGCGGGTGGGGCAGGTTGATGTCGGAGCGCACTGGCTTCTTGGGGTCGCTCTTATTACCGGGGCGCATCAGCCGCACGGCCAGCACGACAGGAAAGAGGAACATGTTCCAGTATGATGCGCGCCTGACCACGAAGCCCGCGCTATTGAGCTTACGGGTGATGAGCTTGCGCGTGTAACGGCGTGCCACCGAGGTTGCCTGGTCGTGCTCACCCCTTAGGAAGTCGAACGCGGGGAGGTTTAGGAAGAGCCTGCCGCCGGGCTTCAGCACCCTGTAGAGTTCGCGTATGCCTGCCGCGTCGTCCTCAAGCCCCGCGTCGTTTATCACGTCGCAGGAGATGACAATGTCGAACCTGTCGCTCTCGAATGGGATGTCTGCGATTGACCCTTCCTTCACGTTGGGAAGGTTGCGTTGGCGGCAGAAGTGGAGCGCGTCGGCGCTGAAGTCGAAGCCTTCAAGGCGTGTTTGCCCGGCGTTGAGTAGCGCCTGCATATTGCCGCCTGTGCCGCAGCCCGCGTCGAGGATTTGAGGCTGGCGGCTACCCGCCCGGTCCAGGCCCAGCAGAGCGAACATCACGCCACGCAGGCCGCGATACCACCAGTGGGTATCCTCGGCCTCGTACATGATCCTGTATTCTTCAAGCTCCACTCCGGCCAGATCCTCCACGCAGCCGTTAGCGTTACACCCCTTGCTGCCGCATGTAGTCCAACGTGCGTGCAAGTCCCTCCGAGAAATTTACTTGCGGCTCGAAACGCAGCTTCTCGCGGGCAAGGCTTATGTCGGCGAGCGAATGCTTTACGTCACCGGCGCGTGCAGGCTCGAAGATCGGCTCTATATCCTTCCCCAGCAAGCGGTTTATTTCGGCCACAAGGTCCAGAAGAGATATCCGCTCAGAGCAGGCGACGTTCACCGCAAGCCCGTCCGCCCCAGCGCTCTCGCAAGCAAGCAGGTTGGCGTTGACGATATTGCTCACGTAGGTGAAATCCCTGGTCTGCAAGCCGTCGCCGTAGATGGTCGGCCTCTTATCTTGCAGCATGGCGGATATGAAGGCGGGTATGACGGCTGCGTATTGGGAGGTGGGGTCCTGGCGCGGGCCAAAGACGTTGAAGTAGCGCAGCGACACTGTGGGCAGGCCGTAGACGCCGGTGAAAACTTTGCAATACTCTTCGCCCGCCAGTTTGTTGACCGCGTAGGGTGATAGTGGGCGCGTGGGCATATCCTCGCGCTTGGGCAGGACGGGGCTATCCCCGTAGACCGAGGAAGATGAGGCGTACACGACGCGCCGCACCCCCGCATCACGGGCCGCTATTAGCAGCTTGAGGGTGCCGGTGGCGTTGGCCTCGTGCGATTGGAGGGGGTCGCTGACCGAGCGCGGGACGGACGGCAGCGCGGCCTGGTGTATAATGAAGTCTACACCCGCAACCGCCCTGCTGAGCGCATCGTCGCTCGTCAGGCTACCTTGAACCAACTCGATACTGCCCAGGAAAGGCTCGATATTGGACCTGCGGCCGGTAGAGAGATCGTCCAGCACGCGCACCTGTTCGCCGCGAGCGACAAGTTCCTCTACAATGTTTGAACCGATGAAGCCTGCTCCACCTGTTACGAGATACTTCGACACTTTTTGGATCCTACTTCGTTATTGATAGTATGCGCCCAGGCGAGCCGCGCTGTGCGGCCATGCCTCTCGTTGCACACTATACGGGATTAGCTGTGAGTCTGCAACAGCGTCACGGCTGGGTAAATGGGAGGAAAAGTCCTGATGGCAAAGAACCGCCGCCTTAGATTTGCGTGGATAAGCGTAATAGTGCTCGTTATGCTGGCTGGCCTGGGTGGCCGGAGCCATGCGGATGTCAGCTTCCCTCAAACCGGGCAGCGGCTCTGGGGGCCTTTCGAGGACTACTGGAAGCAGCATGGCGGTCTAGCCCAGTTTGGCATGCCCCGTACTTCTGTCTATCTCGCGGGGAACGGATACGACGCGCAGTGGTTCGAGCGCGCGCTATTTACGTACACGCCCGCCAACCCGGACCCCTATAAGGTGCAGTTAGACTTGCTAGGCACCAGGCTGACGGAGAAGCGGCATGACGAGGCACCGTTCCAGCCGTCCCGCCAGGCGACTGGCAGCCAATTCTTCGCGGTGACGGGGCACAACCTCTCCGGTAAATTCCTGCAATACTGGCAGCAAACAGGCGGTCTGCCTGTATACGGCTACCCCATATCCGAGCCGTTCACCGAGCGAAGCCATGCGGATGGCAAAGAGTACCTTGTGCAATACTTCGAGCGCAACCGCTTTGAGTTGCACCCTGAGATGGCAGGCACGCAATTCGAGGTGCAACTCGGCCTGCTCGGCTCTGAGATTCTCGACGCGCAGGGAGGCCCGGCCGCATTCGCAAATCGTGGCGCAGCAGCCTACTACCCCAGGCCGTCAGGCGTGACGATACCGCCGGGTGGCGTGGTTGGAGGGGGCGGGTCGCAGACGCCCGGCTCCGCGACGCCTACTGCCATACCGGCGGCACCTTCGCTACCTGCAACATCCCGCCCTGTGCTCTTCCAGACCGACTTCTCCTCGCTCGATCTGAGCGCGTGGCAGCCTACCGCCAGGCTCGGTGAAACAACGGAGGGCCTGCCTGGCTGGCGGGTGAAGAACGGCGTGCTGGAGCAATCCGGCACCCTTGACGTGGATACGGAGACGGACGAAGCTCTGCTCGTGCTTACCTCTCCCCAGGTGAACGATCTCACGCTTGATACCTACTTCTGGGGGACGAGTGGTGAGCCTGTCGGGGTCGTTCTACGCCTGAACGAAGCGGGGTATTATGTGCTGAAACTGTACGGCGCGATACCCAACAACTCTCCTAAAGCCGAGTTGCTGCGCGTGACAAAGAGCGGAACGGTGGTGGTAGCATCGTCCGTATCGTGGGAAGGCTACCAGAGGGCCTCCTGGCAGCGTCTTACGGTGACCGCAACCGGCACCAGCTTCGCGGCCAGCATTGACGGCAAGCGCGTGCTCGATGGGGTGGATACCACCTACAAGCAAGGCAGTTTCGGCTTCTATGCATATGCGGACGACACCGCGAAGTTCGACAACCTTCGCCTCACCAGCCCCTAGCGTCCTGATTTCGCGCTTGACAAGCCGGGTAGTGAGACCTTATAATTAGCTGGTATTTCTTGCAAATACCTTTGCCCAGGTGGCGAAATAGGCAGACGCGCCAGGTTGAGGGCCTGGTCCCCGTCAAAGGGGGTAAGGGTTCGAATCCCTTCTTGGGCACCAAATAAGAATATTGCGAAATGACGCGCGAAAAGAGGGTTTATAATGGCCCTCTTTATTGTTTGGGTTGCATATGTTTACATGAGGAGGTCCAGGCTCTATGGTTGAAACGCCCGTATTCCTCGATGCAGATACCCGCCGTGAGGTGATAGAGAACCTTGCCCGATCAGTGGAAAGCGACTACGTGTTTCCCGAGGTGGCGCAGACGATGAGTGAGAAGCTCAGGATGGCGCTTGCGGCCGGTACTTACGATGATATTGTAGAGCCTGTCGCGTTACGTGAGAGGCTTACCACCGACCTTCAAGACGTTTGCCATGACAAGCACGTACGAGTGCGTTGTGGCGGCGAAATACACTTCTTCGGCTCTCCTGATGAAGATGCAGATGCCGCCAGGGCTGAAGAGCTCGCGGCGGCTCAATGGGACAACTTTGGGTTCTACAGAGTAGAGAGGCTGGCGGGTAATATCGGCTACCTCGATTTGCACATATTCTGGGACGCGGGCTTGCCAGGCGCCGGGGATGCGGCTGTCGCGGCTATGAACCTGCTGGCTTACACTGATGCACTCATTATAGACCTTCGTAAGAACGGCGGAGGCTCGCCTTCGATGGTGGGCTTGCTAAGCAGCTTCCTATTTGGGCCGGAGCCGGTGCATCTCAACAGCTTCTACGACCGGCGCGACGCTAAGACCAGGCAGTTCTGGACCTCTGCTTATGTGCCCGGCCCTCGCACACCCGACAAACCTGTCTTCGTGTTGACCAGCACTACCACGTTTTCGGGCGCGGAGGAGTTCACTTACAACCTGAAAAACCTCAAACGAGCGACCATCATAGGCGAGACGACGGGCGGAGGCGCGCACCCCGGCGGCTATGTCGACTTGACATCGGGCTTTTGCGTATTTTTACCCGGAGGCCGCGCGGTCAATCCCATCACCGGCACGAATTGGGAGGGTAAGGGTGTTGAACCCGACATTGAGGTGCCGCAAGCAGAAGCGTTTGACCTCGCCTATCGCCTAGCACTAGAAACGGTGCTCGCGAAACTAGAAGACGCGCCCACCAGGTCGGCCCAGGCACGGGGCAAAGAAGTGCGTGCGGCTCTGGCCGCGTATCAAAGCGGCTCAGAGACTGATGTACGGCAAGATGGATAGCTTCTAGATACCAGGAGCCTATCACACCATCGTTAGGTCACGTATGGAGTACGAACAGGCACAACGAACCATTACCTACCTTGCACTGGACATACGAATGCTGTATAATTGAGCACGTTGAAATCGTAGTGAGAATAAGTGTCGTGCCAAGTGTGAAAGCGCCGGTTCTGATTTCGCACTTCTAATTTCTCGCACGGGCGATTAGCTCAGTTGGTCAGAGCGCTTCGTTTACACCGAAGAAGTCGGGGGTTCGAGCCCCTCATCGCCCACCAACGCCGAGGTAGCTCAGTTGGTAGAGCATGCGACTGAAAATCGCAGGGTCATCAGTTCGAATCTGATCCTCGGCACCGAACGATAACATATTCTAATTCTACGCACAGAATGGGAGCCACGAAGGCTCCCATTCCGATTTTTATCGCTAAATTATCACGGCAGGCTTACCTCACTGTTCTGCGTGTAACGCCACTCGAAGTAGTGCTGGCCGACGTTGCCCATCTGCACCTTCCAGGGCTGTGGTAATGACGGCACATAGGTTAGTACGCGTCGCTGGTAGGCTTGTATCATCACCGGGTACTCCTGGTGCTGGACCATCATCTTGGTCCAGTACGCCTCAGTGATTGGGTAACCGAGCGCGAAGGTCCAGTCGTAGCCGAAATCAGCCTTCATGCCTCCCAGATAGCTATTGAACACGTCGGGTATGTTGTGCCCGGTCTGAGACACGTAGGCCACATACTTTGACGCCCTGGTATTGGTCGTTTCGGCCCTGACCACACCGTTAACGTCTATCGCCTCATTCACATATTGGCCTGTGCGATTGGGTGCCTGGTTCTCTCCATGGATGCTCGCCACTCCCCTCAGGGCCGAGTAGCCGGGGGTCAGCAGGTTGTCTTTGCGAGGGTCGCCTGCCACCGGGATAGTGCAAGGCACACTCGCGGTAATCTGCATCTCATCACCGAAAGATATTTCACCGCCAACCATCTCTACAGTCAGTAGACCGTTCGTAACAAAATAAGGATCGTTGGGGTTGCCGGCGGGGTTGTTGATCTCCATGCGGGCCTTGTCGAAGTACTGCACCAGCCGCTTGCCGCCAGGTGCCTGGTCGTACCGCTCCCAGCCATGATACTGGCCGCGAATACCCCACAACCACGACCTGTTTACAGAGCCTCGCAGCACGGGCAGGTCGCTCTTGGCCCACTGGTTATTGAATGAGCTGTTTGGAGCCAGCAACCATGCCTGGCCTATCATGTGGTCGTAAACAGTGCCGTTGCCTCCGAATGTGACTATGCTGAAGGTAAACTGGTCGTGATCCAGCCACGGCACCAGCTGCCGGTTGGTCACCTGGGGATTGTAAGGCACCACTGTAATAGGATCGCTGCTGATCACCGACTTGTCCACGAGATTGTAGATCGCAGGCTGCGCCTCGATGAACCAGGCTAGCCGGTCGCCGTACACATCATAGGTGAAGCTGGTGTTAGGTATCGGCGTGGCCGCTCCGGTGTCGGGATTTATCTGCGCGATCACCCCGCCGTTTGCGTACGCCGTTGTGTCGTCCGTCTTCCAGGCGAAAAGCGAGCTACCGTTCGTCTTGATGCTATTGAGCCGACCCGCTACGTTTATCTTGTGCGGCGCGCTGTCGCTGAGCCTGAAAGCGTACACGTCCTGGCCCGTCTCGGTGGGGTCCTGAAGCCATACAGCCAAGTCGCCGCTCATTACCATCTCGGAGATGTATGCGGCCTGGGGAAGGCTGTAGATCATCGTCTTCTCGCCTGTCTTGAGATTGACTATCCAGATGCTCCCCGTTACCTTCAGCCCCGAAGTCTGAGCAGGATGCACCCACATCATCACGCGACCGCTACCCTGCCGGTCGAGACTCATCGGGCCTACCGTGAGCGGGGCGGCCACCTGGAACCCCAGGCCCGCCAGGTCAGCAAACTGCCCGCCCTTGCCGGTGGTCACATCGTAGTAGCAAAGCGAGCAGTCGAAGTCGCCCGGCGCGAAGTTGGCGGCCTGTGCGGGGTTGGGCCTGGCAGGTTGCTTCCAGATTAGGTATGGCATGACGAACTGAGCATACTCGATGCTGGCGGGGTCGCCCCTTGAGCTATCGACAGCCGCCTTTATCAATTTGTCGGTCCGGTCGTAATCGTTCCGCAGGCCGATCTTGGTAGGCACGAAGCCGCAGTGTCCGCAAGCATAATAAGAAAGCGTATAAGCCACCCAATCGCTGCCCGCGCCCACCAGACTGGCCGTGTTCACGAAACTGGCGCTGGTGCCGGTTTGGAACGTAGCGACGGTGTGGTACTGTATCTCGGCAGGGCCAGACGTCTGAGACGACAGGCCAGCCGCAGAATTCGTTGCCGAAGCAAATCCCGCCAACAGGATCAATAATACCCCAAGCCTTGAAACTAGCCGGTGCGCCTTCCGAATAGCCATTGTGTTTTGTCCCCTCCCTGACGTCAAATTCGTGGATGTTTTCTCCTGTCATCCAAACGAACAAATGGCGGCACGGTTCCACGGCTTTGGGGTTCTAACTGTTAGCCAGCATCCGAGAAGCGCAAGCGTGGCGGAGGCTTTGGTAGAGCATGCGACTGAAAATCGCAGGGTTATCAGTTTGAATCTGATCCTCGGCACTAGACGATTACATGTTCTGATATTACGCACGAAACGAGAGCTTAGTAGGCTCTCGTTTCTGCTTTTATCCCAGATTTATCACTAGCTTGCCTGAGTATTACCAGGCGTTCGTCTTACTTCGTGCCTTGATTGGATTGATTGCCTTGCCCCTGGTTCTGCTGGCTTTGCTGAGTCTGACGTAGGGGCTTCTCGCCACCTTGTTTGTTGCCGTCGGACGTCGCTATCTTAGTCTCTCTCTTCGCCATACTACTTACCTCCTTTCGTCCTCGTATCCACTGGTACCGGCGGCCGTTGCCTTATAGGTTTTTGCCCTTGCTGTGTTTGCTCTCCCGGCCTCTCTATCATTTTTCCGTTCTTGTTTCCGTTCTTGCTATCACGATTATTGCTTACCATAGCTGCGGTCTCCTCTGCAGATAGGTCGATGATAGTCCATTTGTTCCACCCCACCTTCCGTTTCTTCTTTTCATTCCCAAGGTAGCTATAAACCATGACTAGCCTGTTGTCACCAGAAATAACAAAGTCGAATGGTATTTCGTCTATTTCACCTGGCTCTATCTCTAAGGGGCCGTGAGGTCTGTGAAGGTCACGGTGTTCAAGCACTGGCCAATCAATCTCGTTCTCGCCAGGGTTAAGGTAATGGTCCCCATCCTTTAGACGCGCAATCAATTCGGCATGCGGCCAGGGCTGTATACGATATAAGCGTATACAGCCTTTCATCAGCCGCACCTTTAATTTACCCTTGTTTTCAATTACCCAGGTAACCCTGACATACAGCTGACTGCCATTTATTGACCAGTGCTCAACCCTGTGCGAGTAAACCACTCTGGGATTATATTCGCCGCGAATATAGAACCAGACGACGTTGCCCAGAAGTAGCAACCACGGAAGTATATATCCTAATGCTGCAAGTACCTCTAGTATGTCTGACATGGCGTTTAGCTCTCTGTTGCCTACTCAGTACAACTCCAACGCTCCCGCTCTTTATTGTTTAGAATAGCAGGTCAGGCACAACCGCGCTGAGTTATGCACATAGTCTTTTTGCACAGTTTTTGCAGGATGGGAAGTGTTAGCGGTTACCTTGCACTCAACTTATTGAGCAAGTGGAAGCCCCTTCCAATAACCTACTAACCTATCTAATCTGTCTGCTGCGCCACGTTGCATTGACATAGTTACGTGGCTCTAGCGGTTGAGGGTCATGCTTACGTCGGCTTGGCCCAGACGTTCTTGCACAATCTTCGGGTTCTCGCCGTTAGAGAACATAAGGGTTGCGCCGGTGTGGCGCAGGTCGTGGAAGCGAGTGCGCGGCACGCCTGCATGGGTCATTGACATTGACGCTCGAAGCGGCAAACGAGCGTGTTAGGGTGCGGTGGTTCGCCTAGTGGGTTCGTAAACACAAGGTCATGATCAATGTACGCAGTACCCAGTGAAAGATGCTACTCTGACAGCAGATATACCTTCAGCCTCACAAACCTCAACGGCTGATTGGAGGGCAATTTTCAGTTCAGCAAGTGCTTCTTCTGGCGTTTCCCCGAATGCTGATTGTTCCAGGAATTCCAGACAGGTGGCAATATAACCTCTATCGCCCTCGTTCCAGAAAACGATGTAGCTGTGGTTCTTCACTGATCAATTGCTTCACCTAGTACTCTACTGCCTTGCCTTTGTTGCCTAGGCAAGCCCATGTGCAACAAAGTTACGCACCTCCTCATACATGTCGAGGGCATCTTTATACCCAAAGAGAGTGGTGTCAGCATAAGTGCCTTTCATTTCCTTCTTAATCGTTTTACCCTTCCATGATGCTGGCAGCCACTTTTCATCATCATCAAACCAAGTAAAATAACCTTGATGAGAGAGGGCATTACGGAGGAAGCGCGCGAAGTGATACCATGGCTGGTCCCAAAGCGCCTTTTTCTGGTTGGTGCGTTCGCAATAGCCTTTCACTATTTCGAATACCTCGTTATGGAAGGTTCGTAGGCACATTTTGCGAAACTCACGTAAAATTATCTCCTGCGCCCAAGGTGTTTGGAGTGCGCCTGAGAGATACAGGAAGTCAAATTGGTGTCCCTCCACTTCATAAGTCAATTCAGATAACAATGACTTCGCTTGATCATTTTCCAAGAGTGACAAGGCAGCGAATCCAACATGATAATTGTCAGATGCATGTCCCAGAAAATCGAGCAATTTCTCCTTTGTAGTGACGACAACCATCAGCCTAACTCCTTATCCCTAAGACAGCACTAACTTTGTGGATTGGCTCTTGTTCGCGGGAAGTATGTGTCTGCAAATGTTTGCAGTCGTAGATAGCTATTTCACCGTGAACGCCCCTCCATCGCTATGCCCGAACACGTCGGGGTAGTAGAGCAGCTCGGCGTGGGCGGGCAGGCCCATGTAGACGCCTGGCGTGGTGGCGCGGGCGTAGTATTCGTAGACGTATGTGCCCGGGCCCATGTACGTCGCGAAGAGCACCGTCCTGTCGTCGCGCATCTCCACGTTGTCGAACGGTCCCCACCGCCAGTACCAGGGGTCGTAGTAAGGGCTAAATTCGCCTGTGCCCTCGTCCGGCAGGCTGGTGCCCATCGGGTTGGGGGGACGCTCGGTGAAGGAGGTCGTGTTGAGCGAGCCGTTTACCCCTTCCAAACCCGCAGGCAACGGGTCGGTCACGAGCACGTAGTAGGACGTTTCAGGCACGACCACCATCAGGCGCACTTTCACAAGATCGCCTGCCTGAACCTCCGTCACCGGGTCGCTATCCTGCCCCCCGGCGCTCGCGTCCGCTATCTTGTGGTAGCTCCGGGTGATCGCCAGCCCCTCGCTTCTAGACTTGATCCCCTCGCCCGGCACGTAGTAGCGCAGGCTTATCTGATAGTACATCTTGCCTTTGTCGCCGCTCCTCGCCAGCGCGAGGTTGCCCAGCGTGTTCTGAGGCATGTCCGCTACGGGCAGCCGCAGGGTCGTGGTCTGCGTGAGGTTGCCGCTGTTGGCCGCGCCCTGGCCCAGGAGCTTGTCGAAGGCGTCAACCTGCCAGACGTAATCGGCGGTTAGCTCCTTGCTCTGGCGCATGTAGTGGGCGAGGCTCACCAGCGCGATAGCCGTCTCCTGGCTGCTGAGCCAGTGGCCTTCCTTCTCCGCCGTCATCAGCCACCTGACCGCCTTCGGCACCAGGGGGTCGTCGGGCGAAAGGGTCACGAGGGCGTCTATCGCAAGCGCGGTCGCGCGGTTGTCGGTGCCCATGCTCCAGTAGTCGGGGCTGCTCTCCTCCCAGTGGGCTGTGGTGCTGCTCTGCCTGGCTTCTGCGGCGAGACTGTCCAGCACCTGCTTGCTTTCGCTCGCTTGTCCGCCCTTCGCCAGGGCCATAGCCAGCCATGCGCGGGCGTGGTTGCTGATGCGGGGTGCCTGCGCCGCGAGCGTCCGCCCCTCTTCGTGCATCTCGTCGTCCGCGCCTACCGCGTTGGAGAGTACGTACAGAGTGTAGGCCCGCATATTGAGGTGGTAGGTCTCGTCAATCCCCTGCACGCTGATGTTCTCGCCCATGAAGCCGCGCAGCCGCTCGATACCACGCTGTAGCATGCTGCCCGGCACGGCGTAACCCGCGTCGCGCGCCGCCGACAGGCCCTGCACCGTGTACGCGGTCTCCCACCAGACGGACGGCCCGCGCTCCCACCATGCCCAGCCACCGTCGGGTTGCTGCAAGTCGGCCAGCCGCCTAAAGCCGCGCTCAAGTATGCCCGGTATCTCCTTCGAGTAGGGGGTCGTCAGACCCTGCTCGTTGTACACCTGTTCGAGCACCACCAACGGCAGGAAGCGGCTCACCGTTTGGTCGGTGCTCTCGTAGGGGTACTCTTGCACGTACCGCAGGCTGTCTGTGGTGGCAGCCGCCAGCGACGGCGACACCTGCACGACAAGCTCGCCAAGCAGGGGGTTCACCGAGTATGGCAGGAATACGCTCTCATCTGCGCGGGTGCCGCTTACTTCGCCACTGGTAGCCACCGCTTCCGGCGCGGCGAAGGCTTTGACGGGCAATTGCGCCGATACCGCGTCCTCAAGATAGTCGGAACCACTCTTGTCAGCCGTGCGGGCCCAGTATCGCAGGTTCGCCACGTCGCCCTTGCCTACTTTGGCGCTCCACGTAACTACCGCCTGCGCGCCGGGCGCTATACTCACCTGCCGGGTGGCTGCGGGCTGAGTCTCCAACGTGAGCGCGCCGCTTACCTCAAGGCTTACATCCAGGTTCAACGTTTCTGCCGTGTTGTTGTGGATGATCGCCTGGGGGTGAGGGTTGTCGCCCGTGGTGAGGAAGCGCGGCTGCACCGGCCTGAGCAGCAGGGCTTGCGTGACGGTCATGGGTTGGGTCGCCATGCCCGCTTGCGTATCGGCTGTGATGCCCTGTGCGGTGAGCCTCCACGTTGTCAGATTGTCGGGCAGAGGCACCTGGATTGTGGCTGTGCCGTCCGCACCTGTCGTGACGCTTGCGGTCCAGAAGGCGGTGTCGCGGAAGTCGGCGCGCACTTTTTTGGGGGCTGTGGCTTTGCTGTTCGCCGCCTGGTCGGCTGCCTCTGCCGATGCCCCTGCCGTTGGCGCCGGCTCACGCATAGGAGGCCCAGCGCCGCCCGTCATCGGCACCGATTCGAAGTCGCGGCCTCCACCGTAGTACATCCCCCACCCGTCGCTCGCGCTGAAACTGGACGACGTGCTGACGCTGGTGCCTCGCTCGCCCCAGAAGGCGCTGAAGAGGTCCGTTGAGATGTCGTCTGCTAGCGCGTAGATGGCTTCGTCCACGACGGCCAGGGATAGCTCACCAGAAACGGGGCGGCCACTGCTGTCGAGAGTGCGCACCTTTATACCCGCCGTGCTGCCCGGCGCGAAGGGCGTCTTGCCTTGTGGCTCGATGCTCACCTGCACCTGCTTGCCCGACGTGTCAATGGGCAGGTTGACATAACCCATCCTCAGCGTAGCGTGGTCAGCCCAATCGGCGGGTGCGCCTTCGGGTGCCCTCTCCGGCCCAAGCAAGGCCAGGCTAACGTACACGTTGGGCAGATCGCCATCTACTAACGGCACTTCTATAGTGGGCGCTCCACCTTCGATGTTGACGATGCGGTATCTCTTGATATGGCCGCGCTCGACGGTCAGCAGCCCGGTAGCCTGGGTGAATGGTGATGTTACCAGGATGCGGGCGGTGTCGCCGATCTTGTACTGCGTCTTGTCCGCGACCAGTTGAATCTGCTTCTCGTTGTTGTAGCGCCATGAGACGTAGCCCGGCCCGTCGCTCGACGCCCAAAACTGGGTAGAAGTTCGGATCGTGTTGCCCCGGCTGTCGGTGCTGACGGCGGACACAGTGTAGTCGCCGCCCGATGGCGGGGTGAAGAGGTAGGTGGCGCGGCCATTGGCGTCCGTCGTGACCGCCGCCTGCCCGACCTGCACCTCGTTTAGCTTCCAATCGGCCCCGCTCCCGTAGCGTGGCGCTATCCAATCGCGTCGCGTGAAGGTCAAGTTGACGGTGCGGTTAGGCTCTACGCGCTCCCCGTTGGAGTTTACGGTGCGGACTGTGATCGTGACAGGCTTTTTCGCTGTGGCGACGTAATCCCCCACACGCAGCCCGACGTAGTAGAGGCCCTGGTGAACGATGGCAGTATCGCTGTTGGCGACCGCCTGGTTGCTGAGGTCCTGCACCTGCCCCTCAACCAGCAGGGACTTGCTGCCGTTGGTGGTACTGACGTACCGGCTTACATCCGCGTTCAGTATGCCGTCCGCATTGGTCTGCGCCTGGAAGGACTGCAACGGCTCAGGCGTGCCTCCTGGGTAAGGACCGTAGTCGTAATTGAAGAGGTGCGGGTAGCCGCCCTCCCCGAATGTATAGCTCTCACCCGTGTCGGGGTCGCTCCAATAGAAGTTGTAGGGACCGGTTTGCAGGTTGACGGTGGTCGTGACGTTCGCCAATGGCCCGCCGAAGTAGTAGCTGGTCTGGATTGTGGCGGTGACAGGGTCGCCCTGCACCGCCTCGTCACGGGCGTCTACGTTCACCTGGAAATCGGGCTTGCGGTACTCCTGCACCTGGAAGCTCGCGCTCGCCACGGTATCGTAGGGGGTAGTGTCGCGCGTCTGGCCCGGCCCAGATAGGGACAGGGTATAGTCGCCCGTTGGCGCGTTCGCGGGTAGAGTGAACTGGCCGTTGAGCGTGCCCGCCGGGGATAGCGTCGCGGTGCCCGTGTACACGACCGTCTCCCCATCGTTGCCGTAGGTGCTCGCGTATAGGCTGACGGTGCCCACAGGCGCAAGGGTGTAGCTGGCGTCATCGTCCAGGCGGTAGACGCCCCTGTAATAGACCACCTGGGCGGGCCGATAGATGGGCCTATCGGTGTATAGCGCGCCTCGCCATGCGCTGTTGTTGTAGCTTACGCTCGCGCCAAATGCGTATGGCTCGATACTGCTGTTCCAGGCAGTGCTCGCGAACATGGCGTCGCCCGGCTGCTCGCTCCAGACCGCGCGCATTGTAACGTCATCAAACCGGTCCAGCTTCAGCCGCAGCACGCCGTCCGGGCCTGTGCGCCCGCGCTGGCTTGCAGTCTGCCCCTCCTGCCGCCACTGCTCCACGCGCAGGGGGTAGTTCGGCAGGGGCTTGCCGCTGCCCAGGTCCGCCACCCACACCAGCAGGTCCTGGCCCTCGCTCTTGGTGACGACCCCTGCGCGCCCCACCATCAGCACGGTGTACGCTTGCAGCAATTCCGGGCTATAGGGGGTTGGCGCGTCGGCGCGGAGGAAATAGAAACCCACAGGCAGGCGGTCTGTGGCCGCGTTCAGGCCGATGGCCGGGAAGATGTTGGCGCGACCTTCGTTGTCTTTGCTCACAGGAACGTCCCACTCACGTACCAGCTTGCCTGGGAAGGTGGGCGGGGAGTTATAGAATGCGTTAGGGTTGGTGTGCATCTCGCGGAGTTCCGCTTCGCTGAGGGTATGCAGGTGTAGCGTCACTTTGTCCAGGTTGACCGTTTCGATACGCACACGGCTCGGCCCATCCGCATAAACGGGTTGGAACCCTCCACCCTTGAGCGCGAGTCCGGGGGGTAGCGGGCCGACGTTGACGGTCCACGCGGCGGGCGCTACATCGAAGCCCCACTTGTCTTTCAGCCCGGCTCGCAATTGGAAGCGGTAAGTCGTATTGGGGAGCAACCTGACTTCCCCGGTGAATACGCTCGTGCCGCCGGGGTCGATCTCAAGCACGTTGTTGTAGCCTTCGGGGGTGGGGTCAATGCTCGTGAACCCGGCAACGTCCTGGTTGGGGGCGAGAGGGTTGTTGAAGTAGAAGCCGAAGCTGGTAGACGGCGCGACGGGGCTGCTGCTGTTGTCGGGGCTGTGCCCCTGCACCGACGTAGGGTCGGTTGCCGTGAAGCTCCACGTGTTCGCGGCACTCCCGCCGACCAGCTCGGTTGCCGTGCCGTTCGCGGGCCTTACCTGCCCACTGACCGACATTACGTAACTGCGACTGAAAGCGAGCAGGCTGGACGCCGTAAAGGTCATCACGGTGCTGTCGGGGGACCATGAGTAGGTGCCGGAAACGGCGGTGTTAGTTCGCGTGTCGTTCGCGCGTATCGCCTGCTCGACAGAGGGGTGGTCCATCGGCTGGTTGAAGCGCAACACCACAGGGGCGTCAAGGCTGACACCCCGCGCGCCGTTCGAGGGGCTGACGCTGAGGATGGCGGGCCTGATGGTCGTGAACCGGACTGACGTGCCCGCAGTCAGAGGAACGCCAGCGCTGTCGGTCCAGCCCTCCTTGACCTGTATCGTATAGAGCGTGGAGGGTAGAAATCCCGCGTCGGCGCGGAAGCCTACAGCCGACGTGCCCAACCATACCCACCGGCCCGCCACCGACGGCGTAATCGAGACCCACTGGCTGACATCCGGTTGGCTGTCCAGCGCCGTCAAGGGAATCATGGGGCGGTTGAAAGTGATGGTGGCGATGGTGTCAAGCGGTACTTCGGTCGCCCCGTCGCTGGGAAGCGTTCTGAGGATAGCGGGAGGTGGGGCGGTCTTGAAGCTGGCGGAAAGGGGCACGGCAAGCTCTTTGCCACTGCCGGTCTTTGCCGCCGCGCTCATAGTCACTGTGTAGGCGGTGCTTGGGGAGAGGGCTGACTGAGGGGTGAACAGGAGGGTGTTTTCCTGCCACTTGAAGTCGCCCGATACGGCGGGCACAACCTCGAAGGCCGATTGGGCCGACGATTTATCCATCGCCTCGGAGAAGGTGACGGCGATGGGCGCGATACCGGCCACATCCCCTGCGCGCATACCCACTCCTGCGGTGATTCCCACGACACGCGGGCCGCCAACGCCTGTAGACACAGGGGTGAACGTGGCCGCTCCCGCGAATGGCGTAGGCGTTATTTCTGCTATGGCTGTGGGTGAGGAGGTGCCCTTTCCACCGGAGGGCGAGTTCGCGCTGATACGCCAAGCCACGAGCGCCAGCACCAACAAGGCCGCGATACCCGCCAGGGCAATCAAGCGCCGGTCAGGGCTTGCAGAAGTCTTCGGCTGGTTTGAAGGTAAACCGGATTGGTCTGCCATGATAGACACCCCCAAGAAAGTGTTTCAATTTTGAGCACACGCCGAACGGACTAACCGCCAGCCCGGCTAGATTGCGGATGCCGTGCAAAAAGTAGCGCGACAGGGTCATGGCAGCATCCAATATAGTGGACGATGAAAGGACAGGGAAAGTTCCACAGTTAATGTTAAACTGCTGTATGACTCTCGAATTTGCTGTGGTTGTGCAGCCCGATTATATCACAGTGGCTGGAATGCCAGAATAAGCCGTGCTGGAGCGCAGACGAACGCACCGAGAGCACAGCAAAATCAGAATATGCCGAACGTAAGCGAACCAACCCCCTATGTCATTCTGAGTACCCTACCAACAAAGTACATTCTAGTATACTGGAGGCATGAGAACAGCCCCAGACATCAAACTAACCACACAACAGCGAACAACCCTCAAGCAATTGGTGAGTAGTGGAAGCAGTCCAGCTAGAGTA
>DASWMJ010000009.1:0-216103 GCA_036399775.1 Chloroflexia bacterium
TGAGTTGTTCTGCGTCAACTCAAAACTCAAAACTCAAAACTCATAATTCAAAACTAGCGCCGGTACCGCACGCCGCTGCTGGACTTGTCTTTGTTCAGGCGGCGGCTTAGATGCAGGCCCTCCAGCACGAACTCTACGGCGGCGGCTACGGCGGGGGGGTTGCCCTGGGCTTCCAGCTTGGTGATGGCGTTGCGGAGGCCCTTCAGGTCTGATGCCTGGTGGACGTACTCCATCGCGGGCATCGTATCGGATACCTCTATGGCTAAGCCGTTGTGGAAGCGCGTTACCACGTCATCGAAGTCGCCCACTACGAAGCGGCGGTTCCAGGCGGCCAGCACCGCGCCCTGCACCAGCTTGTCAACCAGCTTATCCTCGCGCACGTCGCCCACCGACTCTATCTCTATCTTGCCTGCTGTGGAGGAGATGAGCGCGGATAGGTCGGAGATGCGGGGCACTACACGGTGCTCGTTGAGCTTGATGGCGCGCTTGAGGGCGTTGCTGATGAGGTTCTCGAAGTTGGAGATGGAGACGCGCACCGACACGCCCGAACGCTGTGAGATGTCGGGGTGGCGGCGGGCCAGGTGGGTTAGCTCGGCCACGACCTCCTTCATATACTGCGGTATCTCAATATCGTAGCCGGGCGTGGAGAACTGCAACCTCTCCTGCTCCATGATGTCCATTTCCTGGTCGAGCGTCGTCGGGTAGTGGGTGCGTATCTGCGAGCCTGCGCGGTCCTTGAGCGGGGTGATGATGCGGCCCCGGTTCGTGTAGTCCTCCGGGTTGGCCGACGCCACAAGGTACACGTCGAGGGGCAGGCGCACCTTGTAACCCCTGATTTGCACGTCGCGCTCCTCAAGCACGTTGAGCAGGCCCACCTGCACGCGCTCTGCGAGATCGGGCAGTTCGTTGATGCAGAAGATACCCCGGTTGGTGCGCGGCAGCAGGCCGTAGTGGATGGTCAGCTCGTCGGAGAGGTAGCGTCCTTCGGCTACCTTGATGGGGTCCACGTCGCCTATCAGGTCGGCTATCGTTATGTCGGGGGTCGCCAGCTTCTCGCCGTAACGCTCGTCGCGGCGTATCCATTCTATCTCGGTCAGGTCTTCGTGCTCGGCCACCAGCCGCTTTCCTTCCGCGCTGATAGGCTCGTATGGGTCGTCGTTGATTTCGCTACCCTTGATAATGGGTATCTCTTCATCGAGCAGGTTGGTGAGGGCGCGAGCCATGCGGGTCTTGGCTTGGCCGCGCTCGCCCAGGAAGATGATGTCCTGCCCGGAGAGGATGGCGTTCTCTACCTGCGGGATAACGGTGTCGTCGTAGCCCACGATACCGGGGAAGATAGGCTCGTTGTCGCGCAGCTTGCGTATAAGGTTCTTGCGCATCTCTTCCTTGACGGGAAGCGCCTGGTACTCGCTCTGGCGAAGCTCTCCCAGCGTGCGCGGCTTGGCTGGTCTGGAGGGTTGGGGCATGAGTATGAGTCCTTCTCTATGTATATCGGGTATGCTCAAGGGCGCAGGAATTCGCCCCATGCTGATACTATACGTCTTTGGCATATGTGGGGTCAAGGACTGCGAGGGGTCAGGGGTCAGGGATCAGGGGTCAGTTATAGATTACTTTACCCGACCTATTCTTGGCGTGGTCTTACGCTCTTGGTGCTCTTGGCGTCCTGGCGGTTTCGTTCAGGGAAATGCGAACCTGTACAGGGGGTGCGGTGTACATAAGGGTAAGCGCGCTGATGATGTGTGCGTAATACCCATCCAGGAGAAGATGTGTGGCTACTGCTACTATAGCTTCGTCGGAATCGCAAGTGGCCGCTTCGCGTGTCGAGTCGGGGCAGCTATCGGTGGCATGGCAGCGTTTCCGCAGGCACAGGCCCGGCATGATCGGGCTGGGCGCTCTGCTGGCGCTGGTGCTCTCCATCATAATCGTGCCCTTCTTTTCGCCCTTCAACTTCCACGCCGCCAACCCAGCGCAGATATTCTCCCCCGCAGGCAGTATTGACCTTATAACCGGCCACGTACACATACTCGGCACCGACTACCTGGGCAGGGACGCCTTTACCCGGCTCTTTAACGCGGGCCGCACTACCCTCACTGTGGCTCTGGTCTCCACGATTGCGATTGTGATTATCGGCACCATCATCGGGGCCGTCGCGGGGTTCTACGGGGGTTGGGTGGATACGCTCCTCATGCGCTTCACTGACTTCATGCTTGCCTTGCCCCTCCTCCCTATGTACCTCTTCGCTATCAGGTTCATCCGGGTCAATACGGGCCAGATACAGATTACGGATACGGCAGATACCATCAACATAATGGTCAATATCTGCACGGTGCTAATCCTCTTCGGTTGGATGGGGTTGAGCAGGCTGGTGCGAGGTTCTATTCTGTCGCTACGCTCGCTCTCGTATGTAGAGGCGGCGCGGGCGCTTGGGGCGAGCAACCGCCGCATCATCTTCAAGCACCTCCTCCCCAACTCTATCGGGCCGATTATGGTGGCGGCCACTTTCGCGCTCGGCGACTTCATCATCCTGGAAGCCATACTCGCCTACTTCGGGCAGGGTATCTACGACCCGCCCGCGCCCTCGCTGGGCAACCTGATTGCAGGCGCGCAGAACTACGTCTGGTACGCCACCAATCTCAATCCCTTCGAGGAGATACGCGGCTACCAGATATTCTTGCCCAGCCTGATGATCCTGGTAACGGTCCTCTCCGTCAACTATATAGCCGACGGCCTCCGCGCCGCCCTCGACCCACACCAAGTCAATTTTAGATTTTAGATTTTGGATTTTAGATTTGAGCGCATCGGCTTAATGCACAAATCTGAAGCCAGGTAAATCGAAAATCTAAAATCCAAAATCTAAAATTCGGAGTGACAAACTATGTCAACGTACATGTTGAGGAGGTTCTTTCAGAGTATCGCGTTTATCCTGGTGGCCTGGCTGATCGTTTATACCTTCCTGGTGCTCTTCATGCCTGGGGGGCCGCGACAGAGGTATGAGAATGTCCAGCAGAACGGTGGGAACGACTTCTCCGCGTATGGCTACGGCCAGCGATACAAGCTGGACAAGCCCTGGCCGCTCAACTTCCTGTTGTGGCTCTACGACCCCAGCGATACCACGCAGTTTGTCACCGACGCCCAGGCGCAAACCCTCGTTATCCCCAAAGGCATAGACATACGCCTGGGCGAGTTGCGGTTGCAAGGGTCGGGCATATTGACCGGCGATTTCGGCTTTACCGACTCGGTGGGGATAGATAGCTCCGTAAACGATATGCTGCGTGACAGGTGGGGTAGCTCATTCGCGCTCATGCTCGGCTCGATCTCGATTGCGCTGGTGGTTTGTCTGCCTATCGGCATCATCGGCGCGCTACGCCAGCGTTCCAGGCTGGACCACATGCTGACTTTCTTTTCGTTCGCGGGCTTCTCCCTGCCGCCCTTCATGCTGGGCGTGTTCCTGGTCATCTTCCTGGCGGTCTTTCCTTATTTATGGCACAACCAGTTCAACTGGACCTGGCTCCCTTACCTCCCGCCCGGCTACATTGTGGACCTCGACCAGGAAAATAACGCGGTCAACAGGCTATACCACCTTGTGCTTCCCGCGATGACCCTTGCCATACCGCAGATAGCATGGCTGTCGCGGCACGTGCGCTCTTCGATGCTGGAGGTGTTGCAACAGGACTACGTGCGTACTGCATGGGCGAAAGGGTTGAGCGCGCGGCGGGTGATACTCAAGCACGCGCTGCGTAATGCGCTGATACCCCTAATCACGATGGTGGGGCTGGCGATACCGAGCGTGGCTACGGGCCTGATTATCGTCGAGAAGGTCTTTAGCTACCAGGGCCTGGGGGACCTCTATTTTCGCGCCCTGGGCGGCTGCATCGTGGAGTCGCAGCCCTGCCCGCCCACCGGCTACCCGATTGACTACCCGCTTACGCTCACCCTGACGCTAATATTGGTGGTAGTTGTGGCCTTCTCCAACCTGCTTGCCGACATCCTCTACACGATAGTGGACCCCAGGATAAACTACAACGCCGCCCCGCAGTAACGCCCCAAAGCGCCCAAATGAACCTTATCAGGCGTAAATGTGTCAATATGATATAGGGGCGTAGTGCGTAGTACGTACTGCGTATCGCATAGTGCTTATCACGAAAATACGCATCACACGACAGTAGTACAAATTACGACAGACATTCAGTTTTCCTGAGAGGCTTGGGGAAACTGGTTTTTATTGCACCCAACCGAGTAAACGTCACCCTACAACTACCATCTGTCACTGAGACTAATATCAAACTCTGACCCCTGACCCCTGACCCCTATTTTCGAGAGAAGAACATATGAAGGGAGCAAGTTCCATATGGCCGCGATAGCCCAGGCGCATGACAGGCCCGCTTCTGCCGGTGTAGAGCGAAGCGAGGCCGCCGCGATATGGCGACGTTTTCGCAGGCACAAGCTAGGCGTTGCCGGGCTGATTATGCTGGCGATACTTGGACTGGCAGCGCTGATAATACCTGCCGTTTCACCTTATAGCTACCGCGACGTAAACCCCCTCATGCCGTTCGCGCCCGCCAACTCTATGGATTCTGTTAGGGGTATCCCTCACTTATTTGGCACCGATTACCTCGGCAGGGATGTATTCACCCGCCTCTTTTACGGCGAGCGAACGTCTTTGTTCGTTTCGATATTTGCCACCCTTTTCATAGTGGTCATCGGTGTGGTCACGGGCGCGATTGCGGGGTTCTACGGGGGTTGGGTCGATACGGTGCTGATGCGATTCACCGACTTCATGCTGGCCCTGCCCCTGCTGCCGGTATACTTGTTCGCCAACAAGCTATTCAGGCCGACGACCATCACGCCCGAAGACGCCTTCCCCGTAACCATGAACCTGGCCCTCATATTCGTGCTATTCGGCTGGATGGGCATGAGCCGCCTGGTCAGAGGCTCTTTCCTGTCGCTCCGCACGGAGTCTTACGTCGAAGCGTCAAAGGCGCTTGGGGCCAGCAATCGCAGGCTGATCTTCAGGCACCTGCTCCCCAATTCTATCGCGCCCGTGCTGGTGGCGGCCACCTTCTCCGTGGGGGACTTCATCATCTGGGAGTGCGTTCTTGCCTACTTCGGCCAGGGCGTAACCGATTTTATCGTGCCCTCGCTCGGCAATATGGTGGTGACGGCGCAGGTCTTCGTCTGGAACATGGACGTGCTCAATCCCTTCGAGGGAATTAAAGCATATCTGCTGATAATCCCCGGCGCTATGATATTTTTGACGGTCCTTTCCATCAACTATGTAGGCGACGCTCTCCGCAACGCCCTCGATCCCCACCAAACCAATTGACGAATTTTGAATTCTAAATTCTAAATTTTGAGTTATCCGCCTATTTCAGAGGTTGTCTGAATTTAGAATTCAAAATTCAAAACTCAAAATTCAGAGAAGGGTTGGAGTGACAAACTATGGCAACGTACATGTTGCGGCGGTTTTTGCAGAGTATCGGTTTTATTGCTATTGCCTGGCTCATTGTGTACTCGGTAGTTGTGCTATTGATACCCAACGGGCCGAAGCAGAGTTATGATCGCCAGATACAGGCATTTCGAGAGATGAGCGGGCTGACTGACGTGAGCAGCCCGGAAACCGACCTGCTGGCACAGCGCTACAAGGTTGACAAGCCCTGGCCGCTCAACTTCTTCTATTGGCTATTCGACCCCGACGTCAGGCCGGTAGAAGGTGCGACTGGAGGGCCTTTCGGGCAGCCAGTAGAGCACAAGCCGGTCATAGTAGACATACAGATTGGGGGCCTGACCCTTCACGGAGCGGGCATTCTTACGGGGGACTTCGGCCAATCGGTCCGAGTGTACAGGGGCCGCCTAGTCGCAGATCTGGTGAGAGAAGCATGGCTGCATACCGCTATTCTAGTGGGTCTGTCGCTGGTGATCGCGGTAGCGCTCGCGGTGCCGGTTGGGATAGTTGGCGCTGTGCGGCAACGCTCTAAGCTAGACCACGCGTTGACCTTCTTCTCGTTTGCGGGGTTCTCGATGCCCCTCTTCCAGATCGGCCTGGTACTTATGATCTGGCTGGCCGTGTTCCCATACTTCTGGCACACCAGGGACGGTTGGACGTGGATGCCTTACTTGCCCGCAATCGGCGTGTCGGATCCCGACCAGTACGATAACTGGATAAATCGTATCTACCATCTCATATTGCCTACGCTCACGTTGGCGCTCCCGCAGATAGTGCTGCTGTCGCGTTATATCCGCTCGTCCCTGGCAGAAGTGTTGAAGCAGGACTATATACGTACGGCCCGCGCTAAAGGACTATCCACGCGGCGCGTGGTGTGGAAGCACGGTTTGCGTAACGCCCTGATACCGCTCATCACGGTCGTAGGCGTGATGCTGCCCAGCCTGGTTTCCGGCGCGATTATCGTTGAGACCCTATTCGGCTATCCCGGCGTGGGCCAGATGTTTTACAAAGGGCTGGGCGGCTGCCTGCCGACCCTGATAGCCGGCGATACCTGTCCTGAGGGTGGATATCCAATAGACTATCCCCTGGCCCTCGCTCTGACCCTCATATTCGTGGCGATAGTGGCTTTCTCCAATCTCATCACCGACTATCTCTACACCCTGGCCGACCCCAGGATAAGTCTCACGGCGCGGCAACAGGGTTGATGATGTAGCATATCCCTCTCAGGTTTAGGCAAAGGGTAGGGTTGAATCAAGTAGCAACCCTACCCTTTGTTTGTCGTAACACTGACGCTACACCGCACAACACTGTTGCAGCGCCGTAAAATACAGGAACGCCATCTTACCATCCTTGTCATTCTGAGCGTAGCGAAGAATCTCGTCCCTCGCGTATGCTCTTGCCCTTGCATTCCCCGTCTACGCTCCCCGGCTTTGTACGCGAGGGACGAGATTCTTCGCTGCGCTCAGAATGACAAGGGGAAGGGGGTTCGTTACCCTCTACATTATGCCCCACTTCACAGCCGCCTTACTAACTTCTGTATAAGTTTTCCCCAACTCCGCATCCCCGTGCTATAATAGTCGCACACTAAAACATACGTGCTAATATCCACCGTAACGGCACCTCATGAAGTGCCTGCCAAGACGAGAAAAGGTCAGCCCTATGCCATCAGCCCCCGCAAAGAAATCAACCAGGCCCGCCGCGCCTACTTGGTCGAAGGTGAGCGGTAGCAGCAACACTCCTCGGACGTCCGCTTCAAAGTCCACCGGCGCAAAGAACAGTTCTCGACCTGCATCTTCTTCCGCGCGCAACGCTGCCGGTAAAGTGAAGGCGCGCAGTACGGCGCGTGCGTCTCGTGCCGCTTCGTCTCCGCCATTTGAGATACCCGCGCATCTACGGCGGGAGATAATGGCGCTGGCTATGCTGGCGGTGGCGGGGCTGTTCGTGGTGGGGCTGCTTAGCTGGTCGAGTGGCGGCCAGGGTATCGTAGGCGTCATGGGTGGCGTGGTGGCGCAGTTGTTCGGAGTGCTGGCGTGGGTGGTGCCGGTTGCGCTGGCTGCCGGGGCCGTCGTGCTCCTGCTGGGTGCGCGCTCTGATGCTCGGTGGCTTTCCCCGTTGATGCCGTTGGGCCTCTCCATAATGCTGCTTGGGCTGATGGGTTTCGCCCATCTCTTCACTAACGGGCAGGGGGCGGCTGATAGCGGGCAGGGTGGCGGCTATGTCGGTCTCGCCATCTCTACATTCCTGTCAGACTTCCTCACCAGCGCGGGCGCGGGGGTAGTGCTTGCCGCGCTCATCCTGATCGGCTTCATGCTGGCCTTCGGGGTATCTCTGGCGCAGGTGGTACGCGGTATAGGCCGCCCCACCGTCGCCGCCGGACGCCTCACAGGTAAAGCTATAGGCGAAGCAAGCACCCAGGTATCGCGCATTCTTGATGAGAGGCAGACAAAATCTAAAATCCGGGTGCCCTCTGGGCGACCAAAATCCAATATCAACACAGAGCCTGTGCGAATAAACGGGCTGGATACTTCTCTTGAAGCAAGTGATACCTCCGCGCTACCTACTTTTGACGTGTTGTCGGAGGTCGGTGGGGAGGCGATTGACCCGGCCTCTGCACCCACAGAGGTTGTGAATCTCCTGGGCGATAAGAGTGCGACGCCGGAAAACGGCAAGGCCAAGCCCGACCCGGTGATAAACATCCGCAAGTCGGATAAGAAGGCGGGGACTACCGAACCGACGCTCGGCCCGCAAGAGCCTATCCAGTCGCCGTTGGGCTACATCTGGAACCTGCCTCCCATGAATTTGCTTGAAACGACCAGCGAATTGAAGGTGAGCCAGGCCGACATCAAGGCCAAGATAAAGGTGATAGAGGACGCCCTGCAATCGTTCAACGTGGAGGCGACGGTGCGCGAGGTCAACACAGGCCCCGCCGTCACGCAGTTCGCCATCGAGCCGGGCACGGGGGTGCGCGTCAACCGCATAACCGCGCTGGACAAAGACCTGGCATTGGCCCTCGCCGCCCCTGACATACGCATCGAAGCGCCAATACCGGGGCAGTCCCGCGTTGGTATAGAGGTGCCCAACGTGTCTCTACAGGTGGTGGGCCTGCGGAGTATCCTGGAGGCTGACGCCTTCCAGGTCAGCAAGGGCCGGCTGAAGATCGCGCTGGGGCGGGACACGCACGGCCAGCCTGTGGTGACGGACCTCGCCAAGCTGCCTCACATACTGGTGGCCGGGGCGACTGGTAGCGGCAAGTCGGTCTTCCTCAACTCGATGGTGATAGGCTTCCTGACGCAGTTTACGCCCGACGACCTTCGCATGCTGATGATAGACCCCAAGCGGGTAGAGTTGACCGGCTTCAACGGCATCCCCCACCTCCTGCGTCCTGTGGTCACGGATGTGCGCCTCGAAAAAGACCAGTCCCGGCCTCAGAATCCGAAGTCTAAGGGAGAAGCCGACCGGGAGCGCCCCCTGACGGCTGTGGAGGCGTTGAAGTGGGCGTTGTGGGAGATGGAGAGGCGTTATAAACTCTTCGCGAATGGAAAGCGCGGGAAGGACGGCATCAGCAAGGTATTCCGCAACATAGAGCAGTATCGCACTTTCCTGAAGGAAAACCCCGAAACCAACATGGAATACCTGCCGTATATAGTCATCATCATAGACGAGCTTGCCGACCTGATGCTTACCGCGCCAGAGGAGGTAGAGACATCGCTGTGCCGCCTGGCGCAGCTTGCCCGCGCAACCGGCATACATTTAGTGGTCGCCACCCAGCGCCCCTCGGTGGACGTGGTGACGGGCCTCATCAAGGCCAACTTCCCTGCGCGTGCTGCATTCGCTGTCACGTCGCAAGTGGACAGCAAGGTTATCCTGGATGGGGGTGGTGCCGAGAAGCTATTGGGACGCGGCGACATGCTCTACACGGCTTCCGACGAGAGCAAGCCTGTGCGTATCCAGGGTACGTTCGTATCGGATGCCGAGTCGGATAAGGTAGTGCATTTCTGGCGCAAGCAGTTGCCGTCGGAGAAAGAGCTAGCCGAGACGGGCGTGGAGGCCCCGGTACAGCCGATGCCGATGCCCGATTGGCTGGGCACGGGCGACGCCAACGAAGAGAGCGAGCTTCTTGAGCAGGCGATAGAGCTTGTGAAGAAGAGCCAGTACGTATCGGTCTCTATGCTGCAACGCAAGCTACGTATCGGCTACAACCGCGCAGCCCGCATCGTGGAGCAGATGGAGGAGCTAGGGCTGATCTCGCCCGCGAATGGCGACAGCCGGGGCAAGCCACGCGAAGTGTTGCTGGGCGCGCCCGACCCCCGCGCCGACGATATGCGAGAACTGGTAGGTGACGAGGACTAGAAGCATTGACGTAACCGGAAGGAGGCGGAAGGTGGACGTAAGACCTTACAACAACGGCAACTTGATTGCGGGTGTGGCTCTTATCCTGCTTGGCTTGATCTTTTTCGTCGCCACGCAGGGCGCGTTCAACCTCAACTGGGGCACCATATGGCCCGTCTTTCCCATGCTGGCGGGCGCTCTCGTTCTATTCCAGGCACTTACTATCGGTGACGCCAATCGCCGCGTCGGAATGGTGTTCGCCGGTACCATACCTTTTTTAGTAGGCGCGTTTTTCTTCACGGTTACTCTAGGTCTCTTTTCGTGGGGCGACATGGCGACCCTCTGGCCCATGTTTCCTCTGATAGTGGGCGTGGCCTTTTTCGCCGCGTACATGGCTTCGGGCCGGCAAGAGAATAACCTTCTTATGTCCGCCATCGTGATGACGGGCGTGGGCGTGGTACTCCTGGCTGTGTTGCAGATAGGCGGATCGTACGCGGCCCTCGGTAAGCTGTGGCCGATCATCCTGATAATCGCGGGCGTATTGATGCTCGTGCCGGGGCTGCGCAGGGCCAGGGGTTGAACACTCCTGCGTGTCAGGCACACGCCTCTAACGACAAGAGTCCAGGGTGAGCAATTAGCGCTCACCCTGAACTGTTGTTATTTGACGTAGAAGCAGAGCGCTAGCGTTCAGCGATTCCCACTCGAAATGACAGCGATCACGATGACCGTTATGATCACCGATATGATCACTGAAATGAGCACAATGAGCAAGATGGTCAAGAGAATGCTGAGTAGTACGGCCGCGACGGCTTTGCCGGTGGATATCTTGCCATCCTCACGAATACCAATTACGTTGCCTATGATTTGAAGGATGGATCCGAGCAACTGCCCAACAATAGGCACGGGAATGGCACCAAGCAGATGGAACAAATAGGTATGGCCTACGATGCGCAAGACATTGGCTCGCGTCGTTTGCGCGCCAAAGAAGCGCCTGGCAGCCAGGGTGAGCATCCGCGAGCTTGCGCTCCAGAAGATCAGCTCAAAAAGCATCCCCACAACGACGCGCCCCACCAGCACCAGCGTAGGGTCGGTCCCGGCGGCTAGCTCCATCCTGTAACCCTCCGGGATACCGTAGCCCTCCGGGAGCAGAGCGGTGGAGCCGCTTTGTGCCCTTATCAACGCACCCACCAGGCCCCGGACCAGGCCCACAACCAGCACGATGAGTAGCGCTATCCGTGTGGCCTCGCGGTCTTGTGCAACCTCACGATACGCAGCAGGTCTGAAAGTCACGATACCGAGCAAGCGTTCAATCATCTTTGGCCTCCAGCAAAGTTGATACGTCGAAATAGCTGCCTGTTCATAATAGGAACGGGCACATGCAACGCTGTTGCCGCCACCAAACGGCTCAACGAACGGCACGCAAGCACATAGCGTTGTCGCACATAGTATCACACAGTTGACCAAAAAGCAATAGGTTAGCCCACTGTTTACTCGATTCTAAGTACAGCATATACAGAGGGAGCGTCAACCGGACAGCAACGACTTGTCTCCGCATCCGTACCTTTTCTCTCCTGTCTCACAGCACTCATGGCTGATCTCGAGTAGCCCGTTCTTCGTTTGCGTAGCTGCTCCAAAGGGCTAACATGCGCTGGCAACTCCCCTCCTCTATGCCGTCGCCATTATCTCCTATTTAGATGCGGTTGCCCTGGCGGGGGCCTTACTATTCTATTGCGCGCTATGCACGCTTGTGTTATCTTAGGTGTAACTCGGCTGATGGAGGTCACACGATGCAGAGCGAACTTACCAGGGCCATTTACGACTCGGCGGGCATGGACTGGCAGACCGCCGAAAAGGTCGTCTACACATTCCTTACATACATGGAGCGCAAGATGCCGCCGGAGGACTACGCGGTGCTCAAGCGGTACATGCTCGGCGACGTAGAATACAAGCTGCCCGACAGGTCGGCCTATCCCGGCTATGCGGGGGAGATACCGGACCAGGCGCGATAAACTTAGCACAGAGCATGGCCGCGATGCCCGGTTCGCATATCTGACGGAAAGTGGGGGCACGAGATAATCGTGCCCCTACGCGCATCTTTGGGGTTGAGCAGGGGGTTTTGCGATGAAAAGTGGCGTGTTCAAGATCGTGACCATAGGGGGCGTGGACATCAAGGCCCATTGGAGTTGGCTGCTGATCCTGCTCCTCTTCACCTACCAACTGGCTACCCTCTACTTCCCAAACGCGCTGCCCGGCGAGAGCGAGATTGTTTACCTGGCGCTGGGCCTGGTGGCCGCGCTCCTCCTGTTCGTGTCGGTGCTGGTACACGAGTTGAGCCATGCGTTCATGGCTCGCGCTCGCGGGTTGAAGGTGCGCGATATAGTGCTCTTTATCTTCGGCGGCGCGGCCAACATCGAACAGGAGCCCGAGAAGCCGGGGGACGAGTTCCTCATAGCGGTGGTCGGGCCGTTGACCAGTATAGCCCTTGCTGCCCTCTTCTACGGCCTGGCGCTCATTGTTGACCCACCCATGAGGCGGGCGGGAGCATTCGCGGCCTCCGTCCTACAATACCTGGCCTTTATCAACTTCATGCTGGCACTGTTTAACATGATACCCGGCTTCCCCCTGGACGGCGGGCGCGTGCTGCGCTCCATAATCTGGGGCGTGACCCGAAACTTCCAGTCAGCCACGCGCATTGCGGGCTTCTTCGGCCAAATGGTAGCTTATGGCTTTATCTTCCTGGGCCTTTACCAAACCTTCTTCCAGGGTGGCTTCGACGTGAGTGGGCTGTGGCTGGCCTTTATCGGCTGGTTCCTCCTGAACGCCACCCAGCAGAGCGTGGCAGGCTCTACCATACGCAATATCACACGCGGTATCACCGTAGCCCAGGTTATGCAGCAAGCCCCAACTATGGTTGCGCCCCACTATACGCTGGCGCATCTGCTTACACAATTTATGCTCCCCTACAACCTCCGCGCGATGCCCGTAGGCCAGGAAGGCAGGCTTGAGGGCATAGTCACCCAGAGCGACATCAAGGACGTGCCGCAAGACCAGTGGGGCATCGTCACGGTGGGCAATGTGATGACGGCAGGCGACAATCTGCGCACGGTAAGCCCTCAGGACGGCCTGGAACGCGCCATGCAGCTACTAAGCGAAGGTGATTTCGACCAATTGCCGGTGGTAGACAATCTCGGCAAGCTGGTAGGCATGCTCTCCCGCGCCCACGTCCTGCGCTGGCTCCAAATCAGGGACGAGTTGAAGATGCGTGAAACGTAAAACGTCAAGATGGCATGTGCTCCGGTAGGGTAAGCCAGACTTCGCCTGCGGGGAGGACTTGGCAGTTGTAGGCTCGTCATGTGAAATTACAGCGGAGTATGCCACTTGAATAAACGCCAAGTTGCAGTTTTTCTGGCCGTTTCCGATGAGAATAGCTATGAGCCGAGTTTGCCGTAGGCCTTAAGAATACGATATGTATCTTTACCGTCTATAAAGCAGTAGTAACGTGGCTGATAGGCATATCGAGCCAATGCCGCAAGTACATGTCTAACCTTATGATCAATATCATGGGCATGTTGGACGATCAACAAATCCGCTTGCACAGTTGCTAATCTATAGAGCTGGTCATTGGCCTTACCCTGATTGCTACTCAATGTCATAGGGCTAAAACGGGCAGGACCCTTCAGTAAGAACGCTGCTGTAACTCTCTTGCCTCCAATATGCAAAGCAGGAGTGAAGTGATCCATTTGTTCGCCTCCCCAGTCTTTACCAGTTGTATCTCCAAGCAAATCAGCTAATCTCGCCTTTATAACCTTCTCTGGCAGGTTCTTCATTTGAGATTGCCAAACAGCTAATGCAGGCGGCATTATCTTTCGACACTCACTAAACTCATCTATATTTTCTGCATGGATCTCGAATGTTTCGTAGCCAGGCCATATAACTGAATAGTCTAAATCGTGATGAGCAGAGTTATGGGTAACGACAGGCAAGCCGATCACTAAAGGCTGGATGACCACTTGCTTCTCATCAAAACTGTGTATCCGTCCTATGATTGAAACAGGTGCGCCTTCAGTCAACAAGACTCTCATGGTGGTTGATACAAAATGCTCTGGACTGAAATCTAGAATTATAGTACGTGCATCGTATACCTGTCCAATGACCTTTTGTATGCGCTCGTTATCTGATCTGAGTTTTCCAGGTGCCACACGCTCCAAACTTGCGAATACCGTCCCCTCCCGCAGGTCATGAAGAACGGCAGCTAGTGTGGGAATACGCTTATTACGACACTTGGCAAGAACACGATCAGACAAGAACACGCTTCTGCTCTTTACACCGAAAGGGTCGGTAAGTAGGAGCAACGCAGGGAACCGAAGAGTAATCTCAGCAATTATAGAAGGTCCAATGAACGACATACACATCCGCTCATTAAGAAATCCAGGATCAACATTTACCTCATATCCATCTGAACCAAAGAGCACTCTTATCACCTCACAGTTGCAGAACTGCGACTAAAACACAGATGGGTGCATTTAAGGCTCCCATACCACAAGTAGAATCAGAATATCCTATATGGTTGTGCCGAAGATGGGATGCGAACTCACAGTTATGCTAGATATAAGCAATCGACAAGACACCCTTCCATGATGAGGTGTCTGCCCCACGTCAAGACGGCATATGCTCCGGCAGGGTGAGCCACACCTCGCCTGCGGGGGAGGGCTTGCTGCGAGGAGTGAGGCCGGGGCCGCCTAGCACTCTAATGGCTAGTAGAGTGCCGTCCTGGAGCATTTCTTCCACTACCCTCTCGGTCACGCCTGGGTCCCAGCCGAATAGGCGCGGGAAGATGTGGGAGGGCGCGCCCACCGAGGTATGGAGGTATCGCTCTATCAGGTAGCGCATGGCGGCGCGGCTGTTGTACTGGCGGGCCTGCTCCGCCAGGTTGGGCGCCCACCTGAGCAGCAGGTCGTAGATGTAGCAGTATTTCCACCTGTTCGAGTCGGAGATGCCCGCCTTCACTATCTTGAGGTCGCCCTGTAGCTCCACTATGGCGCGCTCGAAGCGGCGAGCGTTATCTCCCCCACCTCCCATGCCGCAAGCCTTCCTCATCGCGCTGGTGGGCATAGGCCCTTCCCTCAGCAGCGTTTCGTAGACCAGTTTGGCCTCCACGCTCATCATTCCGTCCGCGTAGGCTTCCAGGTAGTCGTCAATCTCCCCGTAGTTGGAGGAGAGAGCGTAGACCGCAGGCAGATCGCGCATCGAGATGAAGGCGGGCTTTCCCCGGATTATCTTGCCGTACCATGCCTCCTTGCGCTCCGGTATCTTGTCTTTCCAGTCCCAGGTCTTGTGGAGGGCGTAGTCGTGGTGGTGCTTGGGCAGCTTGCGCTCGCAGCCGTTGATGGCGCTCCACAGGTCGGGGAGGGGCAGCCTATCGCCCGGAAAGAGGAGGGCGATACCTACGTCGTTGATGAATTTCACCGCTTCACCCTGCGTCTTCACCTTGAAATCGGGGTGCATGCGGTAGCGCGGCAGGCGCACGTCGAGTATATGCGTGTAATGGAAGACAGGTAGGGAAACAGGTTCAGCTAGCATCTGAGTGTGGTAAGTCCGTTCTAGCCTCTATGGCAGGGATAAGTTGTTTAGTAGCAAGGGTGCGCGTGCGCCTGGACCTTACGGAGCGCAACTGCGGGCCTAGCTCGGCAATAATCATGCCCGCCAGGATGAGCGCCCCGCCCGACAAGGCGATTGGTCCGAAGCGGTCGCCGTGCAGCGCGATGCCGAACATAGCGGCGAATACCGGCTCTAACGTGAAGATAAGGGCTGTATGTACGGCGGTCGTGTATCGCTGCACGGTCGTCTGTATCGTGAAGGCCAAGCCTGTGGCAACGATGCCCATGAAGGCTATCCCGGCCCATACCTCCGCGCCGATGCCGCGCACGGGCGTTTCGAACAGCAGCGTGCACGCGCCACTCAGCACGCCCGCTACCATCACCTCTATCGCGGTCACGCGCATGGCGTCGGCCCATTTTGCCACGCGAGATACGAGCACAATCTGTAGGGCGAACGCGAAGGCGCACCCCAGCACGATCGGGTCGCCTGGATTGAGGCGCAACAACTCAGCGAAGTTGCCTTGAGCAAATGCCTCATCGAAGCGCAGGCTAAGCATCCCCAGGCCCGCAGCAGCGAGCGCCACCCCCGTCCACGCCCATGCCCCAGGCTTGTAGCGCAGGACAAAGAGGCCGAACACGGGCACCAGCACGACGGAGAGGCCCGTTATGAAGCCCGCGTTGCTGGCGGTGGTCTCCTTCAGGCCGATGGTCTGGA
Organism: Chloroflexia bacterium; assembly: GCA_036399775.1. Classification (GTDB taxonomy): domain Bacteria; phylum Chloroflexota; class Chloroflexia; order QHBQ01; family JADMIH01; genus JADMIH01. The sequence goes on from DASWMJ010000009.1 coordinate 16,085, forward strand.
AGGCATACCCGGCCCACAGCGCTACACCTATCAGCGAACCCCATGCAACCTCACGCATGGACAGCCCACGCCATTTGCCCAGGAATAAGATCACGAGCGCGAGGGCCAGCGCACCGAGGGCAAAGCGGGCGGCAAGGAAGATGAGTGGGGATAACTGCTCGGTGATGTCTTTGATGAGCACAAAGGTCGCGCCCCAAACGAAGGTAACGCCCAGCAGAGCAAGGTCTGAGAGCGCCTGCTTTCTGGTGGAAACCGTATCCTGGAGAAGGGTCGCGGCCATGAGCCAATTATAACTGAGAACACATGGGCTAATCCAGGGGACATATCGCTTGCAAAGTGGGATGTTGTGGAATATAATCAGCCTGTGGGACTGTTATGGTTCCGGCCAGGAGGCATCATTATGAAAACGACGAAAGTCAGAGAGAAGGTTGCCGAGCAGCCGCCGGTGGCTGAGGAGGATGAGCCACGAAAGGAGAGGGCGGTGCAGGCGGCGCTCTTCACGCTCAACGGGAGGGGGGAGCTTACCGACCCCGTAGCCGACATCCCGGCGCTCGGCCCATCTTCCAGCCTGGACGTGGCGCGCTGGTGGTACAAGCGCCACCTAGAGCAGCAGAAGCGGCCCATCAACACGATAGACTCCTATATGTACGACCTTGCGCTCTTCCAGGAGTCGCTTGGCAACAAGACGCTCGACCGGGTGAACAACACCGACATAGCGAACTTCCTGGGGCAGGCGAACAACAAGTCTACCCGCAAGCGGCGGCTTACCTCCTTGCAGGGCATGTACCGCTACCTGGTGAACAAAGAGAAGATACTGCCCAAGAACCCCTGCGACAGCTTCTTCCCCGACTACATCCCCCTCAAGACGCCGCGCACCCTCTTCCCGCAAGAGCAGGACGCTATGCTTGAGGCCGCCCGCGACGAGAACTCGCGCACTTACCTGATCGTGTACCTGCTGCTGAAGCTGGGGCTGACGCGCACCGAACTGCTCGCGCTGAAGGTAGACCACATAGACGTGAGCAACCCCGACCAGCCCATCGTCTACATTTACTATGACGAGATACGCTGGCAGCCGAAGGAGCGCAAGCTGGCGGCGGATGCCGAGTTCACCGATGCCTTCCTGCGGTACGTGGAGGAATACAGCCCGGTAGCGCGCATGTTCAATCTGCTGCCCCAGTCCATCAACAAGATAGTGGACCGTATAGCCGAGGCCGCAGGGATAGGCAAGACGGTGACGCCCCAATCCCTGCGCGATACCTTCGCCGTTGAGCAGGCGAAGATCGGGGCCGACGAAAAGAAGCTGCTGCTAATACTGGGCCTCGCGCCCGACAGCCGCAACCGCAAGAGCGTGCAGAGGTACATGAAGCTGGCCGCCCCGCCCGTCGCTGGCGTGGTGTGATTTTCGGTTTCAGCAGCTTCTTTCAAGCATGCGGAGTAGTGTAGAATATAGCTTGGTCATAAATCGCCACAATACAGGGGGCAACCATGCACTGGCTAGCGATTGTACTCGTCTTAACTCCGGTGATTCTGTTGTGCGCACACTGCATCCTGGCCAATAGAATCGGAAGAAATAGAAGTTTCTTTTCGATCTTGGCAGGGTTGTTAGGATTGACGGTTGTTACTACTTTAACTTGGGTAGGCTCATCTTACGCGGCTGCGTACTTTGTTTTTCAAACTCGTGAACCCAAACAACAAACTCTGCTTGATGTGTTTGATAAGACATTATCATTGCCCTTCTATCTGTTCCCTCAGGCTCCGATTCTACAATCCTTCTTAGGTCTGCCGCCAATGAACGTAGCGAGTGTTCTGCTATTGCCTTCTGTTCTGTTAATACTGGGTTTAGTTTTTGCTACCATTCGAGTTCCAAGGCGCATAGCGAGAGTGCAGGCATAGCGTCTTGCATGAAATTTGAAATGAAATTGTTGCTTGGGTGTCTGTATTTGGATGTTGGAGCTGTGAGTTAGCCATATGAGTAACGTTACCGGGGAGGATAAGCGCGAAATCTCGCATACCTTTCGTGTTCGCTATGCGGAGACCGACGCTATGGGGATCGTGCATCACAGCAGCTACGTCATATGGCTGGAGATGGGGCGCACCGAGTTCATGCGCGCTTTCGGTTTCACATACAGGGAGCTTGAGGAGATGGGGGTGGTGATGCCTGTGCTTGAGATAGGCGTCCGCTACAGGCAGCCCGCCTACTACGACGACGAGCTACGCATCTCTACCTGGGTTGACGAGTTGAGCCGCACCAAAATCAAGCTGGCCTATAAGATAGTCCGCACCTCCGACGGTAAGCTGCTGACCGAGGGCTTCTCCCTGCACACCTTCACCGGGCACGATGGCAGGCTCATCAGGATAACCCACCACCTCGAAGCCTGGTCGCGCCTGCGGGCGATGTCCCCACACCTGGATGTCAAGGAATAGGCTTTCGCGGCAGGGTCACATAAGACAGAAAAGACGGAACCACAAAGACACAAGCTACAAACATGATGCAAGCCCGAAATATAGAATTCGGGCTTGCATCATGTTTACGCTCACCCAACTACATCTCCCCTATTCGAGAGGAATGTTCAAGAGAAGAAAACAGGCGGCGCAGTAGCCTGTTTTCTTCTTTAACTAATGATTTTACACTTGCCAACAGAGAAATATAAACATTTGAAATTTCACCTTGCCTAAATTGTGTATTGACAATATAAGAAATGGGATATATAATGAGGTATAATTTAGACTAGCCTAAAAATCACTACCGATTATGTACCGGGGTGTTGGAGATCATCAGAATGGCGAAAGATACTTTATCACGGAGAGGATTCCTGCGGATGGGCGCAATAGGTATGGCTAGCATCGCCAGCCTGCCCGTGTTGGACAGATTAGCGCCTGGCAAGGCCCAGGCCCATCTCGCGACGCCTGTAGTTGAAAACGCGCATAAACCTGCCCATGCAGGGCGCTTCCAGCAGGATGCTCACGGCAACCACAACCAATCTACCGTCGGGGACGTTGACACATCTCGTTTCGATCCGATGGAGTTCCTCACCAATTTCGATTATGGCACGACCAGCACCTTACCGAACGGGCAGACCCTGCGGGAATGGACGGTAATCGCCGGTGATGTTGAGATCGAGGTAGCGCCCGGCGTGTACTTCGCGGCCTGGGCGTATAACGGGCAGGTGCCCGGCCCCACTTTCCGGTGCGTAGAGGGAGATCGCCTGCGCTTTACCTTCCTCAATGGATCGGTCCACCCTCACACCATACACTTCCATGGGATACACCCGCCCAGCATGGACGGCGTAGACCCACAGGTTATGCCGGGGGGCACATTCGTATACGAGTTCGACGCCGACCCTTTCGGTATGCACCTGTATCATTGCCACTCTGTACCGCTAGCCCGGCACATCCACAAGGGGCTGTACGGAAACTTCATCATTGATCCTCCCGGTGGCCGTCCTCCGGCGAAGGAGTTCTCGATGGTGATAAACGCGTTCGACACCAACTTTGATGGCGGGAACGAAGTGTACGCTGTCAATACGGTAGCATTTCACTATATGAAGCACCCTATCAAAGTGAAGGTGGGTGAGTTGGTCCGTATCTACGTATCCAACGTCACCGAGTTTGACCTTGTAAACTCGTTCCACTTGCATTCCGGCATGTACAAGCTCTACCGCACAGGCACCAGCCTTACACAGTACGAATATACCGACAACGTGCTGATGAGCCAGGGTGACCGGCATATTATAGAGTTCACGCTGAAGTACCCCGGCAAATATATGTTCCACGCTCACCAAACAGAGTTCACCGAGCTTGGGTGGATGGGCTTCTTTGAAGCGGAAGCGTAATCCAGAGACAAGAGGAGTCCCGAAATGTCAGTAAATAGTGAGGTCCTCGCCCGGCTACCCGGTGAGTCCTCGCACTCCATCGAACCGGCAAAACCTGCTGAGCCTAAAGCGCGCGGCGGAGGCTTGTTTATCCTGCTTGCTTCGCTCATTCCACTCGGACTGCTGGCTGGTATGCTCGCGGTCTTCAACTTTATCAATCCCCTGGCGCTCTTTACGGCGGAGCTGCCACCGATAGAGAGCTTGAGCATTCAACGCATAAACGTGACGGAAACAGGGTTCAAGTTCACCGTAATCAATGGCGGCCCGGAGCCGGTAACGATAGCCCAGGTGCTGGTGGACGACGCCTACTGGAACTTCACCATTGAACCGTCTGCTGCTATACCACGATTGGGAGAGGCGACTATCAACGTGCCTTACCCCTGGGTGGAAGGGGAGCCAAACGCCCTGGTGCTGCTAACCTCTACGGGCGCTACCTTCGAGGGCGTGGTGCCTGTGGCTACGGAGACCCCAAGCCCAGGTTCTAAAGAGTTCCTGGCGTATGGGTTGTTGGGAGTTTACGTCGGCATCATCCCCGTGTTGCTCGGTATGCTCTGGTTCCCGGCGATGAAGCGGCTGGGGAGGCGCTGGCTGGCTGTGATCCTCGCGCTAACGATTGGCCTGCTCTTTTTCTTACTCGTTGATACCTTGCTTGAGGCGTTCGAGGTCAGCGCCACGCTGCCGGAAGTCTACCAGGGCGTGCCCCTGACCCTTTTCGCCGCCTTACTCACATGGTTAGGGATAGCTGCGGTAAGCGCACGAGGCACAAAGCGAAATGCCGATCCTGTGAAGCAGAGGCTATTCGTAGCGACGCTGATAGCGGTAAGCATCGGCCTGCACAACCTGGGAGAAGGGCTGGCGATAGGGGCAGCCTTCGCGCTGGGAGAAGCGGCCCTCGGCTCCTTCCTGGTGATTGGGTTTACGTTGCACAATGTCACGGAAGGCGTAGGTATAGCTACCCCACTTACTAAAGATAGCCCCAAACTATGGCTGTTCGCGCTATTGGCGTTGGTGGCAGGCTTACCCGCCAGCATAGGCGCATGGATCGGCGGCTTCGCCTACTCTCCCCTGCTGGCGGTAATTTTCCTGGGTATCGGTGTCGGGGCTATAGTGCAGGTGATAGTTGAGGTCGGAAGGCTCCTCCTCCAGGACGCGCAGAAGGAAGGCAGACCCGCCGTGAGTTGGGCCAACGTGGGTGGGCTGGCGATGGGTATCGGGTTGATGTACTTCACAGCGTTCTTCGTGAAGTTCTAAAGAAAAAGAGATTATCAATAAGCGGAAAATGGGCGGCGCAGCCGCCCATTTTCCGCTTATTGACAAAAAACATCTCTCTGTCCAGGCCAGTCACCCAGGTCCCTAGCACTCCTCTTTACAACGTATGACTTCCAGTCCACCCATGTATGGCCGCAAAGCGCCGGGGATGACTACCGAGCCATCTTCTTGCTGGAAATTCTCCAGGATCGCGGCCCAGGTGCGGCCTATCGCGAGACCTGAGCCGTTGAGGGTGTGGGCGAAGCGGGGGCGCTCCTCCGGGGCGGGGCGGTAGCGGATATTGGCGCGGCGGGCCTGGAAGTCCTCGAAGTTGCTGCACGACGAAATCTCGCGGTAAGTGTCCTGCGCGGGAAGCCATACTTCCAGGTCGTAGCTCTTGGCGGCGCTGAAGCCCAGGTCGGCGGTGCAGTGCTCGCTCACCTGGTAGGGGATATTCAGACGCTGCAGTACGGCCTCTGCGTCGGCGGTCAGCGTCTCAAGCTCCTCGTAGCTGGTCTCGGCGGTGGTGAACTTTACCATCTCGACCTTGTTGAACTGGTGTACCCTGATTACCCCGCGCACGTCCTTGCCCGCCGACCCCGCCTCGCGGCGGAAGCAGGCTGTATAGGCGGTGTAGTAGATGGGCAGTTGGTTCGCGCTAAGTATCTCTTCGCGGTGCAGGTTGGTGACGGGCACCTCTGCCGTTGGGATGAGGTAGAGATCGTCGTTCGCCAGCTTATACATGTCTTCCTCGAACTTGGGAAGCTGGCCGGTGCCTACCATGCTGGCCTCGTTCACCAGCACGGGCGGGAATACCTCCGTGTAGCCGTGCTCCGTTATGTGCATGTCGAGCATGAAGTTGAAGAGCGCTCTCTCAAGGCGAGCGCCCAGGCCTGTGAGCACGTAGAAGCGCGCCCCGCTTATCTTGACGCCGCGCTCGAAGTCTACCATGCCGAGGCGCACGCCTACGTCCCAGTGGGCGAGCGGCTCGAACTCGAACTGGCGCGGCTCGCCCCACCGCCGCACTACCACGTTATCCTCTTCGCCCTCGCCGACGGGCACCGACTCGTGCGGGAGGTTGGGGAGGCTCAACAGCACCTTCCTCAGCGCCTGCTCTACCTCGTCTGTCTGCCTGTCTAGCTCGGCTATGCGCGGGCCTATGGCTTTCGACTCCTCGATGAGAGGTGCGCGCTCCTGTGGGTCCTTCGCCCTGGGCACCTGCTTCGACAATTCGTTGCGGCGGGCTTGCAGGGTCTCTTTCTCTACCAGCAAGGCGCGGCGCTGCTCGTCAAGTTCTAAGATGCGGCCAACGTGCGCGGGGTCTTCGTTGCGATTTTGCAGCCCGGCTCGCACCTTGTCGGGCGCTTCGCGTACCAGTCGGATGTCTAACATTTATGGCCTCCTGATGTAAATAGGACATACAAGTATAAAGCAAAACCCCCGCAACTGTGTGCAGGGGTGTACGCTGAAGTCCGCGACGTGCGGCTTCAGCTGGGGCTGCTGGAGGAGACGGCGGGTTGCATGCCCGGCAGGTAGATGAGCCATTCATCGAGCGGGCCGGTCTCCATGTAGCGATAGACCATGTGGTAGATATTGGCGCGCGGCTCGCGGGGCGCGCGGGCCAGGTGCATGCGTGCTTCGGCCAGGCTCTTGCCGCCCTTGCGATGGTTGCAGCCCCGGCACGCGCTGACCAGGTTCTCCCAGGTGTGGGGACCGCTCTTGCTGCGCGGGATAACGTGGTCGAGGGTGAGGTCGCGCGTCTTCACGCCGCAGTACTGGCAGGTGTAGCTGTCGCGGATGAAGATCTCCTTGCGGCTGAGGCGGGCGCGTACGCGGGGACGCCTGATGAGGTAGGCCAGGCGGATGACCGAAGGGCAATGGATGCTGAGGGTGGGCGTATGTATTACCTGGTGGTTTAGTTCCAGCACCTCGGCTTTTCCGCCCAGCACCAGCACAAGGGCGCGCTTGACGTTGCAGACGTTCAGCGGCTCGTAATTCTGGTTCAGCACCAATACTGGAGCGTTGTACATCATGTTTCCCTTGCCCGTTCTAGCTCTTTCTCCTCGATGTCTACTTTAATCGGTGGTCTAACCATAAGCGTTTATGGCTACCTATGAGGATATTGTACCATGTTATATTATCGCTAGCAATCATTCCACAGAAGGACATTTCCGGCATTTCTCTCCCCCGTTACGCGCCCGCGTTAGCCCATTCTAAGATACACCAAGAATCTAGGATAGTAAGCACATCTTCTAATCGCCAAGACGCCAAGACGCCAAGAATCCGCTAAGCGTCTTATTGTTTGGTTTCTCGCAGGCAGTACTATAAGCCAGATCGGATACCCCTACACAGTCTTTGCGTCTTGGCGGTTAGTATCTATTCGACGTGCCAGCCCTGGACGTGTAGTATATAATAGTCTGTACGGCCCTTTTACCGGCCAAAGAGATATACTCGCCCAACACGCGAACAAACTGACTTCTGATTTCTAACTTCTAACTTCTAACTTCTAGCAAAACATGACAGATCACACGAACCACACCCCTGAGAAGATATTTGTAGCGGTAGCGTGGCCCTACGCAAGCGGGCCTCGACACGTGGGACACGTCGCGGGCGCGTACCTGCCTGCCGACATATTCGCGCGCTACCACCGCATGAAGGGCAACCGCGTGCTTATGGTGTCGGGCAGCGACATGAACGGCACACCCATCACCGTCAACGCGGAGGCTGCGGGGGTCTCGCCCGCTACCCTGGCGCGGCGCATCCACCGGCTCAACACCGAGCTATGGCACAAGATGGGCTTTACCTACGACCTCTTCACCGACACCACTACGCCCATACACCGGGAAGTGGTACAGGACTTCTTCCTCAAGCTGCACGAGAAGGGGTATATCTTCAAGGACAGCACCATCGCGCCCTTCTGTCCGGTTGACCAGCGCTTCCTCCCCGACCGCTACGTGGAGGGCACCTGCCCGCATTGCGGCTACACCAACGCGCGCGGCGACCAGTGCGACAACTGCGGGCGGCCTCTCGACCCCATAGACTTAATAGACGCGCGCTGCCGCCTCTGCGGCACCAAGCCTGAGTTTCGCTCCACCGAGCACTTCTTCCTGGACCTCCCCAAGCTGGAGAAGCCCCTCCTCGAATGGCTACAGCAGGGTAACGAACACTGGCGGCAAAACGTCATCACTTACACCCTCAACTGGATACGCGAGGGCCTGCGTCCGCGCTCCTACACCCGCGACATCGAGTGGGGCGTGCCTATACCGATGGAGGGGTACGAGAACAGCGGCAAGCGCATATACGTTTGGTTCGACGCGGTGAAGGGCTATGTGTCGGCTGCCGTAGAGTGGGCGCGACTTAAAGGCGACCCCGACGCATGGAAAGAGTGGTGGCTGCAAGAGAAGGGGGAGCCTCGCCCCAGCAAGTCTTACTACTTCATAGGCAAGGACAATATTACCTTCCACACTATCCTCTGGCCGAGCATGCTGATAGGCTACGGCGGCCTGATGCTGCCATACGACGTGCCCGCCAACGAGTTCCTGACGGGCGAATCGGGTGAGAAAGCCAGCACCAGCCGGGGCGGGGGCGGGGTGCCCTGGCTGCCCGACTACCTGGACCGCTACGAGCCTGACCCCATACGTTACTTCATGACGATCAAGGCCCCGGAAACGCGCGACGCTACCTTTTCGTGGGCCGAGTTCTACAGCCGCAACAACGACGAACTGGTAGCCACCTATGGCAACCTTGTCCACCGCATGCTCACCTTCACCTCGCGCAACTTCGAGGGCGCGGTGCCCCAACCCGGCCAACTGACCCCCCAGGACGAGGCTATCCTGGCGATTGCCAGGGGCGCGTTCGAGCGCGTTGGCGAGCTGATAGCAGCGTGCCGCTTCAAGGAAGCGTTGCGGGAGGTCATGGCCGTCGCCACCGAGGCCAACCGCTACCTGGACGAAGCTGCCCCCTGGAAGGCGCTCAAGACCGACCGGGAGCGTGCGGGTACGTCCACATACGTCACCCTGTCGGTCATCAACATGCTGAAGATACTGACCGCGCCGTTCCTTCCCTTCTCGTCGCAGAAGCTCCACGAGATGCTTGGCTTCACGGGCGATGTCCACAAAGAGCGTTGGGCCGCGCCCGATCTCCCCGCAGGACAGAAGCTGGGCACGCCCGCGCCTCTCTTCATCAAGCTGGACGAGGCATTGCTTGAAGAGGAGAACGCCCGCCTCGGCCTACCCTGGCAGGACCCTGAAGGCGCGCTATCCGAAGATAAGCCCCAGGAGCGCGTAGTCATATTCGAGGGAGAGATAAGGAATCGCGAAGAACTGGGCGAGGCAGGAGAGGGCTGGAGTTGAACATTGCTCTCGCGGCCAACTATTTAGCCTAGCCGCAAATCCCATGTCAGAACCAAATTGGGTTGTTCGCTCCGGTATAGCGACACCAGAGCGGCTGAAGGATGGTACGAGCGAGCATAAGGCAATAGCGGGCCTATATGGTTTCTCTGTGCAATACCAACCAGGACGTAGTATCCAGGAACTTGCTGTCGCGGGCTGGTTTCCAAATAGGCACATTAGCGTTGCAACAACTGAGGACCTGATTGCTGCTGGTGAAAATGCTGGTTACAATGTGAGTGTGGTTAAGAGTCTAGGTAGAGGTTATCATCACACAATCGAAGTACCTTACCCGATGCCGGATGATTTGGCGAGGGCGTTGAGCAGCGTATTCACTCAGATGCTCAATCCTGCACCTTTCCCGAGGCCGTGACCCAAAAGGAGGCGATACCAATGTGCCGAATTTCGGTTGATTTTAATACCATGATGATGGATGAGGATGAGCGGGTTCTCATCAATCTCAGCACGCACGAGGGTCTGGCCGAGCACCTATCCCCAGGATTGCGAGTCATGCTTTACGACGAAGAGCTTGAAGTAGAAGCCAACCTGGAGTTCGATGGAAAAGGTGGCATGTGGTGGGGTAGGCCCGATTGGTCCACCCGCCGCGACATATCTTACCTGGCAGACAACGTAGCTTCCTAAGTGGAGGGATTTAGCGCTTTATGGCTCAAGAGAAGGTTCTAATCACCGGCGGGGCGGGCTTCCTGGGTATCAACCTGATACGCTACCTGGATGCGCGCGGGTACAGTCTCGTATCGCTCGACATAGCCGACTTCGACTACCCCGATATGAAGGACAAGATAACTATCGTCAAGGGCGACATCCGCAACGAGAAGGACGTTGAGCGGGCGATGGAGGGAGTTGACATGGTGGTGCATTGCGCCGCCGCCCTGCCGCTCTACACACCCAAAGACATCTATACGACCGACGTAGAGGGCACGCGCATGGTGCTCAAGGTAGCCCATCGCCTGAAGGTCAAGCGGGTGGTGCATATCTCCTCGACGGCGGTATACGGCATCCCCGACCACCACCCTCTATATGAGGACGACAAGCTGGAAGGGGTTGGCCCCTACGGGCAGGCGAAGATACAGGCCGAGATGGTATGCCTCGAATACAGAGGGAAGGGGATGGTAGTGCCTATCATCCGCCCCAAGTCGTTCATCGGGCCGGAGCGCCTGGGCGTGTTCGCGCTCCTCTACGACTGGGCGCTGGATGGCCGCAACTTCCCCATGATAGGGAACGGGCGCAACCGCTACCAGCTGCTCGACGTGGAAGACCTGTGCCAGGCCATCCATCTCTGCATGACCCTGCCCGATGAGGTGGTCAATGACACCTTCAACATCGGCGCGAAGCACTTCACCACGATGAAGCGAGACTACCAAGCCGTGCTCGATTACGCGGGCAAAGGCAAGAAAATAGTTGGATTCCCGGCGGAGCCTGCCATCTGGGGCCTGCGCTTCCTGGAGATGCTGCACGTCTCGCCCCTCTACAAGTGGGTGTACGAGACCGCCTCGAAGGACTCCTTCGTCTCGATAGAGAAGGCCGAGCGCGTGCTTGGCTATAAGCCTAAGTACTCCAACAAGGACGCGCTGATACGCAACTTCAAGTGGTACATTGAGAGCCGCCACAAGTTCGAGTCGCAGTCGGGCATCTCCCACCGCGTACCCTGGAAGCAAGGCGCGCTTGGCCTCCTCAAGAAGGTATTCTAGCTCGCCTGGCATACTGAACGGCGTTTGCCGACAAGCGTAAAATTCTTAGTTCAAAAATAATAAAATGGGCGGCGCAGCTGCCCATTTTATTATTTTTGAACATCCCTCTTTAACACGGAGGGCTGTAGTGGAGCGCTCGTAAGCATGAGGCGAGCACGAAGCTATTTGGTAGGGCTTGCAGCCTCACAGGTTGGGAAGAAGGTATTTGTTACGATCTTCGACACCTGGCCCCTGGTGGCATTGTTGTTTACGCGGAAGTAGGGTTTGTTGTCTGAGCCGCATGGCTCTCCCTCCCCGCCACAGTTGTAGCCGCCCATGATGCCGCGAATAGCCAGCCTCTGCACCCAATCGTAGAAGCTGCTGCCGGGCGGTACATCCTCGAATATCTGCGTGCCAGCCGGTTCGTTGTAACCCGCCGCGTTGGAGACTATCTTGGAGATTTGCCCCCTGGTGGCGTTGTTGTTCGTGCGGAAGTAAGGCTTGTCGTCCGAGCCGCACGGCTCGCCCTCTCCACCGCAAGCGTACCCGCCCATGATGCCGAGGTTGGACAGCCTATTTATCCAGGTGTAGAAGGTGCTGCTGAGCGGCACGTCCTCGAATATCTGTGGGCCGGGGTCCGCGTCGAAGCCCGCCGAGTTGGACACTATCTTGGCTAACTGGCCCCTGGTTATCGAGTTGTTGGGGCGGAAGGTGTTGTCGCCATACCCACTGATGACATCCTGGGTTGCCATGCACTCGATGAAGGAGTAGAAGGTATTGGTGGTGGGCACGTCATAGTAGCGTTGGCCCGGCCCCAGCGGGTCATATCTTATGATAGTGCTTCTACTCCCTACAATCCAGCCTCCACGTCCCGGTACGAGAGATATACCATTTAATTCAGACTGGGTAGGCGGATAACCTTCTGAGCGCCATTCCCCGCCTACGTTGTGGTATGCCCAGCCTCCAATGCCCCATGCTTCACCGAGAGCTTCCGCCGATAGGCTGTAGATGCTGCTACCCCCCTCGATGTTGGTATCTACCGTCCATACTCCGCCGCTTAATCGTAGCACCCCGCCCCCGCCATTCGAACTTGTGCCGGCTGCCCAGCCCGCCGTTCCATCTGGTGCCAGCAAAATATCGCGCAGGTGCGGAGCGTTTGCAGGCAGGCTTGAGCTGCGGTCTACCCAGTTGCCTCCGGTATACTCCAACAAGACCGGAACATAGTTCTCAGGTAAAGGTACGAAATCATACCCCACTGCCCAGCCGTGGGATGGGGAGTCCATCGCCACCGCGTAGAGGTCTCGTGTGGTTGGGCTAGCCACAGTGCTCCATGTTCCACCGGAGGCGTGCCAGATAGCTCCGTTCTCCCCCACAACCCAGCCCTCTCCACTGCCTAGCATGTACACCCCATGTAAAGGTGCAGGGGAACTTATTACTTTCGTCCAATAGGTGCCGTCCCATTTCAGGACCCCATCAACCCCTACCGCGTAACCATCAGTGGGAGAAATCATTTGTACGTCATATAGTGCGTTGATAGACAGGGACGTAACGGGTTGCCACGTGCCACCCGTATAATGCAAGATGCTGCCAAGCTCACCGACTGCCCAGGCATCATCTGTGCTGAGAGTAAAAACAGAATAGAGATCGCTGGTGACTGGGCTGCCGCGCTCCCGTGGCCAAAATCCAGTGCCGTGGCGGCTCAGGATGATGTCCGCCTCGCCGACGGCCCAGACCTGCCCCGCTACGCCTGACACATCGAAGATACGCGTTCCGCCGATGTCGTCGTCAAGGCTCCAACTCGTACCGTCCCAGCGCAATATCGTATAGGGCGTCACCACCCAACCCTGCGAGGAGTCAAGCATGAACAGGGAGGTCGGGTCTGTGCCGTGCTCGGGTATCGCGAAGGAACTCCATGTGCCGCCACTATAACGATACAGTTTATCCGTGTTGTCCGTGTCATAGCCTGTGAACCATATATCCGTCGGTGAGGCTACTGAAAGTTCAATTAATCTACCTACGTCAGCCAGCACGGCTACGGAAGACCACGTTCCCGCGTTGTAGTGGTACAAGACAGGTGTGGTTGGCGCGCCCCCACCTGGGTAGTCGAAGCCGACCGCCCAGCCGTCGGTGGCACTTGCCATCTTGATATCGGTGAAGTGAGTAGTAAAGGGGATCGCCGGCCCTGCTGCCGTCCAGCTACTGCCATCCCAATGTGCTATCCTACCGCAACAGTTTGTGCGTGGGTTGTAAAGATACCCCAGGCCCCACACGTCATCTGCGGATACTGCGGAGACGTAATTGACATAGAGAGCGTCAGGACCGAGACCCTGGCTCTTCTCCTGCCATACGCTGCCGTTGTACTGGAAGGCCTTGTACCCGGTCACGAGCCACCCGCTGCTCGATGACACCATATCAATGTCTTTTATAAACTCGCCGCGCATATCAGTTGGGTCAACTTCGATCCAGGAGCCGCCCGTGTAATGCAGCAGATGACCATATTCACCGCCAGCCCATGCGTCTGTGCTTGACACTGCGCTGACTGTGTTCAGATCAGGATAGAGGTTAGTCCAGTTGCCTACGGTGACGGCCTCCGGCCCGTTCCTGTTGTCCGCGCCCGGCTGGCAAGACGTGGGCATGGCTGGCGGGGTAGAAGGCTTTTGTCCTACCCCTTTATCCGTCCTAGGAGCGGACCACGCGCTGGTGCTCGCGGTCAGCATAGCCAACAGCAAAATCAGCGTAAACCCGATACCAGCCGTAAGCCATCTACTCTCACGTCGCATACCAGGGTGGTGCCTGTCGGACCGCCGCATGAAGAAATATGCAAACACGCTATGCCTTCATCTTTCTTTAGATGCCGAGATCGTACACGTTCATATATACTGCGTTGCAGCAGATATGCGCTAATTCCGGCCAGGTGCGTTGATAATGCCGTGCTGATCCCAAGCGGGCGCTAATCAGATTTACTATCTGATTAGCGCCCGCTGAAGTCTGAATAGCACTAAGAATTGTACCAATAAGAAGCCGGACGTTGCAAGTCGTTTCCTTATTGATAGCGAATAGTTGCGTCTATGGTTCTGTAGCTAAGACACACGCCGGGAAGAAGGTAGCTGCCGCTATCTTGGCGGTCTGGCCTCGCGTCACGTCGGCGTTGGGGCGGAAATATGGGCGGTTGGCGGGTGGCACGCACGGCTCGTCCTGCGTGCCGCAACGGTAGCCCCCGATGCTGCCATGCGCAGACAAGCGCTCTATCCAGACGAAGAAAGCGTGAGAAGCAGGCACATCCTGGAAAGTCTGCTCGGTATGCGGCTCGTTGTACCCGGCGGCGTTGGAGATGATCTTGGCAAGCTGGCCCCTGGTGGTGTCGTTGTATGGCCGGAAGTATGGCTTGTTGTCAGGGGCTATGCACGGCTCCCAGTAAAGCCTGCCGCATGGGTAGCCACCCAGGATGCCTCTGCGAGCCAGCCTGTTTATCCAGGGATAGAAGCCATCATATACGCCTACATCCTGGAAAATAGCCGGCCCCGGATCGTCGTTCAGCCCGGCGGCGCTTGCAACTATCTTGGCGATCTGGCCCCGCGTGATGTCGGTGTTGGGTCGGAAATAGGGGTCGTTGTTGATATTGCAAGGCTCATTCGGGTACCCGCATTGGTACCCGCCTACGATGTTTCTGCATGCAAGATAATGTATGTAGGGATAGAAGACATTGCTGGGCGGCACGTCGGTGAAGCGCGTCTGACAGTCGTTCGTTGTGCTGGTGTAGTGCTGGATGAGGGTCCGAGGCTCGTAGTCATAGCTGTAGCCGCTGGCCCGCCCTACCGCCCATACGTCGCCGGGGGCGATTACTACGACTGAAGAAAGGTAGTTGTAGGTCACAGGCCCGAAGTCCGGAGTGGGCACGATGCTCCACGCCTGCCCATCCCAATGTGCGGAGATAGAGCGCGGCCAGTAGTAATAGCCACCTGCGCGTCCCACGGCCCATATATCGTCCGCCGAGCGTGCATCTACCCATAGGAACTGGTAGTCCTCTTCGGTGGGCACCGGCACGGGCACCGCCTCAAAGGCGCTCCCGTCCCAATGGAGAGACAATGGCCTGTACACTCCCCTGTTGTCTATATAATATCCTACAGCCCACACGTTATCGGCGGAGACTGCATCAATGGAGAGCGCCAGGTTGTCCGTCGATCCCACGTTGGGGCTTGGCACGACGCTCCATGCCAGGCCATCCCAATGCATCGCCAGAGTCCTGAGCAGATCGTCCGTGCTGATGGAGAAGCCCACCGCCCAGATGTCGCTTGCTGAAATGATAGCCAGGTCGTGCAGCGCGTTGCCTTCCGGCCCAGTGTTGGGGCTGGGCACTACAGTCCACGCCTTCCCCTGCCAGCGCATCGTCAAGGTCTGCCCAACGCCCACGTCATCTATGTAATACCCAACCGCCCACACGTCGTCCGCCGTTACGGCTTGCACGGAAAGCAATTCGTTATCCCGCAGTGGGGTGGTGTTCGGGCTAGACAAGATCTCCCACTGCGTACCATTCCAATGCTCAACAAGCGTCTGGGCCACGCCAAAGTCGTTGAGGTAATAGCCTACCGCCCACACGTCATCCTCAGCGACGACATCCACAGACAGCAGGTGATTATCATCAAGTCCAACATTTGGGCTGGGCACGATGGTCCACTGGGTGCCGTCCCACCGCTCAACTAACGTGCGGAGCACGAAGGTGCTGTCTTCACGGTCCGCGTGCCCGCGCTTCAACGATTGCCACTTCTCCAGCTCGGTCTGCCGTTCGTGATGCGAGCCGTTGCTCCCCATGTAGTAGCCAACCGCCCACAACTCGTCTGCTGATACGGCGTCCACGCTATAAAGCTCGTTCGGCCCCTCCTCAGCGTTGGGGCTGCTGACCACGTACCAAACGGATGGGCAGGTAGCGGTTCCGATCGTGGTCGCAGGCGCACCGCCTGGCGCGTCGCTCTTGATTGGCTCAGTGTATGGTTGGGGTTGCGGCCCCTTGCCTTTGGCCGCGACCTTCCCGCCATCCCCTGCGGAATAGCTATTGCTGGCCGTGAGCATTGCCCCTGCCGCCAACAACATAAATGTCCCTACCAGTATGATGAGACTCTTCATGGCACAGCACTCCTTCGCTATTCCTTTGTCATGTGTGTAGTTTATGCCTTCGGAAGGCCGGTTGTAAAGTTATGCACGGTCGGAATGTTCACAGCTAATAACGAACTGCTCTACATGGAGTTGCGCATCCTGCCGTTGTGAAGTTATGCCTTCCTGATCTACTCTGAAAGTAGCCACTCGGACACTCACCGAGCCGCTCAGGAGTAAGCGCTCACGTTTGAGGTAGGGGCGACCCGGTGGGTCGCCCTGGCGGGGTTAGCGTACCATGCTTATGTGCTACCCCAACTAGGGCGACCCGGCGGGTCGCCCCTACGGAAACATTCCTTTATCCCTATTCTAAACAGTTACGCTTAGGAAAGTTATTCACATACAACAGAGTAAAATTACTATTGGCACAGGCCACGCGTTGTGGTATGATTGCAAGACCTGACTTTCGTTTCCTCTTGAGTCACTAACCACAGGTTGATTATTGCATGGGCGCGAATTTCCAAGACAATGCACCCGACTCTTCGGGCGATGATCCGGCCTCAGAGCAGAGTTTACAAGCGCGGGAGGAAGAACTTCGCTCACGCTTCAGCTACGCTCGTACGCTGATCCAGTATGGCCGCGTGCCTGAAGCTTTGACTGTCATCACTGAAACTGAAGCAAGTGCCCAAAGGTTTTGGGAGAAACTGCCTGCGGATGTGCGCTACCTTCCGCACTTCCTTCGAGGGCGCGCGTATCTCCAGCAGGTTGAGCCCGCCCTGGCGCAACCTCACTTGGAAGCAGCCCTGGAGATTGTCAGGGAGGATCAGGAGGCTGCGGCCCGCGTGCGTAACCTGTTAGGCGTGGTCTACTTAGAGCAGCAGCGACCCGATCTGGCGCTCAAACAACATCTAGAATGCCTGGATGTTGCTCTTGCCAAGGGCTTCAAGGATCAAGATCGTAGTTTCCGTTTGAGCGTCTACCGCAATCTTGCCAACGACTATCTGGCTACCAACAATATTTTGCAAGCCATTGACGTATATAAACAGGCATTGGTAATTATGGAAGATCACCATGACCTTGAACGACAGGCTGGAACGCATTGGGGTTTAGCTATGGCCTATCAGGCTCGAAATGATTGGACACGAGCTATGGCGCATGGCATTCGTAGCGTAGATATCTATGAGAGTATCGGCAAGAAAGCTGATGCTGCTTCTGTTGGTTTAAACCTAGCGGAGATGCTGACTGACATTGGTCGTTATGGTGATGCAGAGCGCTTACTGAACCGTGTTAAAGTCCTGTTAGACGCTATAGATAACCTTGAACTGCTGGGTTACTTCTATATCTATCGGGCGGATCTAGCCCGTAAGCAGAAGGTGATGGACAATGCCAAGGAATACTCCACCAAGGCTCTAGAATTAGCAGAGGCTCTTATAGGCGAAATATCCACCTCAGAGGAAATCTATGTAGAGGGTCTGGTGCAGGCTGCTTCAGGCGGTGGCAGTAAGGTAGGCAATGGAACGTCGGGCAAGCTTTGGATAGCACCCGTCCACGTTTACATTGAGGCTCTAGGTGTGACCGCGATGGTCGAAGAAGATCTCGGTCACGAAGATGCTGCTGACAGGCTCTTCAAGCATGCCGTTATCTTGATCCAACAGATTGGATTTCGCGATATGTTACGTACTATGAGTTGGAAATATGCGAAGGTGCTCAGCTCACGTGGGGCGCACGGAAAAGCCGTGGAATATTATAGTATGGCTGTCGATCCCAACCGATATACACCATCCTAATGATGCGACCATTAAATAACAGGCGCAGGTGCTCAATACTCCCAGGCCTTTGCAAGGGCGATACAATCAAGGTCGTTTCGCCCTTGCAGTTGGATTTGTGTGACTCTTATTCTCCGTCTGGGGTCGCAGTGGGCGTAGGAGTAGGCGGGCACAAACCATCTAGGTCCGGCGGTGGACGCACACCATCGCACCCATCAGCATAAGCCACCGTCGCTCCCCCCTGCGTTCCCAGCGACGGTATGACTGCGCTGCCAAAGATGCCAAGTGCCAGGGCCAGTATCGCCACCCCGGAAGCCACTATGCGTTTGCGATTCTTGTTTATATCAGACATTTCTCTTCCTCTCCTTCCAACTAAGTGATATTGCGGTACTTTCCACACTGAGACCTCAAAGGCCACAGGAAAGAACCTCTTATCTACCTAATAGGGAGAGGGCATAGAAATCGGGACATTTCCGAAACGAATTACTATAGAACTTATGGGTGATTGACAACTTCGCGCGTATAAGTTTATGATATACTCAGGTTGTTTGCTCTGTACTTAATAGATTTGGAAACAGAATGGCTGAAACCTTGAAAGATGTACAGGTCTTTGGGTTTGAAGATGCAGAACTGGCGCGGTGGCCGGAGGATTACGGCCTGCGACCAAACAATCTGACGTTGGAAGAGATGCTGCATCTGCCTGATGATGAGCCTCTCATAATACACGTCCGACTAGGGGTCGAAGCTACCCGGACACTCGAAACTGCGGGCAGTGAGAACGACGTAATCCTCTATGTGCCCCAGGGCCAGGACGTACCGCGAGGCGCATATTACGAAGCACGAATCACCGACGCCGGGCTACCTGCTTTGCGCGGTATGCTCGCCCACCCTGAGCAGTTCCGCATGCGAGAGCTTGCCGAGGATGTGCCGCTAGGCCTACTCGCAAGGGCCATCGAGACAATAGATTTAGGCGAGTTGGGCCTACCTGAGCAGGCTTCCAGGCACCTGTCGGGTTGCCGTATCTGCCAGAGGGCGCTCCGAGAGGCCCTGCAAGACAAAGTGCTCCTCTACCAGAAGATGTTCTGCCCAAGCCCCGGCATGCTGATTGTCTATTCGCTTGAGGGAAGCGATGGGGAAGGGTCATTACGCACCCACATTGACAGTTGTCCTCTTTGTGGCCCCCAGTTAAGTGCCTTGCGCGATGCATTCACCGGCCCCAAGCAGCGAATAGGATAGACAGCGCCCACCAGGCATAATATCGTCGCAGTCCACACCGATATCAGGAAAAATTAATAAGTACCTGGCATCGCTGTGGAGGTAAGATGTTAGCTCTTGACGATATAGCGCATGGGCTATTTGACGTGGCGCGAACGGGCGATAACGCTTACGTGCAGGTTATAGCCTCGCGCGTCGGCACATGGCACCAAGATCGCCCACTCATCATTCAAAGCCGATCTAACCATATAAAGAGGCGTAAATCCGCGCAGGCTGCTTTACATAAGCATCGAATTCGCCTGCTCATCAACCCTGGATGGAGATGCCCATATCTCGTAGCTGAGAACCTGTATAAAAAGGGTTGCCCTCTGCTGGATGAGTTGCAGGCGCGAGTAGACATCTATGGAAATGGCATAGATTGGGCCTGCGGTTTGCTGGAAATCGGACAGAAGCTCGAAGCGCAATACAACGACTGGCTATGGGACTGGAGCCATATCCTGCTCATGCGTAATGGCCGGGTGGAGGCAGCGTCACGCCTGCTGGACAAGTACATCGGCCACATCGAGAAGCTGGCCCGGCGCTTTGAGGGTATGTGCCCGGCGCTGGCAGACGACCTGTTCCAGGAAGCCTGGATCCACTTCCATTACCGTGTGCTGCCCAGCTACGACCCGACGCATGGTGCCACTTTGTGGGAATACGCGTCAGTCGCGCTCCAACGCAAGTTACGCGATGTATGTCTGAAATGGTCCCACGCCTCCCGCTGGGATAGAACGCCTTACAAGTTGGTGCAGGATACCTTGCAGGACCTGCGCGGCAGACTGGAGCGTGAGCCTGCCGATACAGAAGTGGCGCAGGAGTGCAGGCTGGCCCTGGCGGAAGTTCAGGAAATCCTGGATAGGGACCGGCTGCCTCGAACCGTGTCGCTCGACCTGGCAGCCGGCGGGAGCAGCATCCGGCCCCCCAAAGAATCGGACGTGCCGAGCGCGCTGATAGAGTTCATGGGCCGCCAGTCGCAGCTTGATGAGATCGTCAGGTTCCTCAACGAGGACAACGGCGGGTCTGATGGGGTGAAATGGTTGAGTATCTACGCCCTGAAACTTTATGAAAAGCATACCTGGGCTGATATTCTCCTGGTGCTGGATGACGCTCAACCCATCGAGTGGGCAACCGTACACGCACGCTACAGACTGCCTTCGTCGGTGCCTACCCACTGGCCTACAATCCGCGCTTTGTTCGATAAGCGGCCTCCGACGCTGAACGTGGAAAGCATGAAAAAGTGGTTCAGGCGGCGCACGGACAGGCTGCTCAGCGAGTTCAAACCTGCGCCCCGATCCTGACAGGTCTTGATCGTTCTCGGAGGCTTAATGCAACCACACCGCCCGGCGACTAAAGTCGCGGGCAACAACAACAAAGTCGCCCTTCGGCGACTACTTTCATGGCATAGTCCGCGTAGGCGGACTTCGTAACCGTAGCCCGCGAATTCATTCGCCGGGCGGTGTCCAGGGATAATGATCAGACTCTTGCAGCCCTGATAGTTCAGGTATTCACTTCAACCCTGCGGCCCGTGCGTGCTGATTCTAGCAACGCGCCCATCGTCTGCATATTAGCCAGGCTCTCTCCGAGGGTGTAACTCAATTCGGTATTTGACAGCACGGCATCGGCAAAGTGTTCGACCATCAGGTGGTATTCGTGGGCACCCTCGATGGTTATAGATTCTATTGGGCTTGTGGCCTCGCATCTGTCGATTACTATAGCCGTATCTTCCTCGCGTATGCGAAACGGCTCCGCTACCTTGATCAACCCGTCGGTGCCGGAGATTTCGACCCACTGCTGCATGGTACGACCTACGTTGAAGCTGCAATCAATGAGCGCAAGCACGCCGTTCGGAAACTCCAACGTGCCCACCAGCGACATATCGACGCCTGTATCGGCCCATACCGCGCTGGCCGTTACCCGGTGCGGTGGCATGCCCGCCAGCAAGGTCGCGATATTCACGCAGTAGCAGCCGACATCCATGAGCGCGCCCCCTCCCAGGTCTTTGCTCCACCGCACGTCGTGGGGACGCCTCAGGTAGAAGTCGAAGGTTGCCCTGATTATTCGTGTTTCGCCTATCGCCTGGTCCGCCACCAACTGCCTGACGCGCTCCGTCTGGGGGTGGAAGCGGAACATGAACGCCTCCATAATCTTGACCCCGTTCTCTTGAGCGGCGGCTATCATCCTCTCCACGTCTTGCGGGTTGGTAGCGGCGGGCTTCTCGCAGAGGACGTGTTTATGGTGTTCGGCAGCGCGTATGCTCCACTCGGCATGCAGGGCGTTGGGGAGCGGCACGTACACCGCGTCAATCAGGTCAGATGCTAGCATTTCGTCGTAGCTACCGAAGTAGTGGGGGACGTCGCGCTCCTGCGCCCAGGCGCGGGCCTTCTCTATATCCCGGCTCGCTATCGCCACCAATTCCCCGTTCTTCGACTTTCTGATCCCGGCTACATTCGCGTCTGCGATACGTGCAGTACCGAGCACGCCCCACCGCAATTTTGTCTTTTGCATACTTGCTCCCTCTGATTACTTGGCAATGTCACGCTTCTTCAGCCCCACGAGGCTGCCGGCGGCCAATAGCAGCGTTGCCGCCACCAACGCCAACGTCCCGCCCCACTGGATGCCCTGTATCATCGGCTTGCCGTAGAGGTGGAAGATGGAGAGGTTGAGCACGGCGTCGGGCAGACCCAGGAGCGGGGCGAATAGCTCCAGGAAGAACATAGCGACAACGATGCCTATCGTTACCGGCATGGCGACTCCCGGCCTCTTCAGCCACGCTGCCACGCACAGCCCGAACGCCGCCACAACCATGCCAAGCGGCAGGCTCGCGCCCAGGGCACCCCACATACGGCTTGTGTCGAGCGTTACTCCACTGGCCGCCGCGCCAAGCAGGAGGGCCGCGCCTAGCGCCCCCAGGATGACCAGCAGCGACAGCAAGATGGCAGCATAGCGCGCCGCGATTAGCTGCCACCTCGGCAGGGGCATGGCCGCGAGCACTTCCAGACGCCCCTCTTCCTCGTCGCTTGCCCAGCCCTCGACCTGGGTTATCGCGAAGGCCGACAGGAGCGCGGGCAGGTAGGTGAAGAGGCTGTACGATACATATGCCTCAGGGGTTGACATGTTGCCAATGATAGCCCCGATCAAGCCCATATCTCCGTTGCTTAGCATCTGGCGTAACGGCCCCAGGACCTCGTTTACTGTTGAGACGAGCATCAGGGCGTATAGCCCCAGGCCGAGAGACCAGAAGAAGGTCGGCCACAGGAGGTCTCGTATGCTCTTGCCGAAGACCGACCCCAGCAGCGTGCTCGCCCCCTCTTTGGCGCGCGTCCCTGCCCTTGATGGGAAGATACGGAAGGTCGAGCCAATATCGCGCCGCACGAAGAGCAGCCCCGCCATCAGCAACGCTCCTGCGGTGAACGCCATGAGCGCCAGCCACGCTCCCCATTCCATGACCCGCCCCGGCACGAGCGGCTTGCTGACCGAATAGTAATGGAACGGCATGAGCCACCCCAGCCATTTGAGGTTGGGCAAGCCTTCGAGCAGGTTGTTCAGCAGGAACGTGCCGAAGATGATCCCGCCCGTGATGGACGATGCCGTGCGCCTGACGAGCACCAACTGTCCGACAAGTAGGCCCACCGCCGCCCAGAACGCCATTATGGCGGCTATGTTGAGCATCGCCAGGGCTAGCTCGATGGCGGGTAGAGGCTCGCCCGAAGCGAGGATGCCTACGAACAGGCCCAGGCTCAAGAAGGCTATGGCTGCCACTATCACTACCAGGAGAGCCGCTACTTTCTCCCGCAGCACGGAGAGGCGGCTGTGCGGCGTTGACAGGAGCATATCGAGCGCGCCCTGCTGCTCCTCGCCTCTTATCAACCCGATAGCAACCACCGCTATCCATAAGGCAAGCATCACAGGCACGAAGCCAAGTATGCGAGTAGTCAGGAAGCCCCCGATAGTATCGAGCGCGGTGATTTCGCCCAACATGAAGCTGAAAGCCTGGAACGCCTTGGCCATCTCCGCAGCCATGCGAGCGCGCATCTCGCCAGCCCCGCCTATCACCTGTGGGTACTGCGCCGCCCCTACCAGCATAATGAACCCAAACCCCGCCCCCCAACCAAGCACCCCCGCCCGGTTGTCGCGCAAGCTCTTCAAGAATATGCTTCTGAGCATCATAATCTTACCCTACTGCGTAGTGCGTAGTGCGTAATTGTTGAACCGCAAAATCGCAAAGGAACGCAGAGTTCGCAAAGGTTATTATAGGTTCTACGCAATACGCAATACGTTTACGTTTCACGATAGTACGTCAGGAACGCTTCTTCCAGGGTCGGTTCGTGGCTGGTCATGGAAACGATGGGGTACGACACTGCCTGCTTTAGCACCTGGTCCATCTCTCCGTGGACTACGAACTGTAGCGAGTGGTCGGTGGCGGTTACGCCGCTTACGTTGGGGAGGGATGAGAACGCTTGCTGCATGTCGTCGGTGGCAGGCACGCCCAGCGTCAGGGTCATGTGGTAGAGGCGCTCGGCTACCACCTCGCGCACCGAGCCTACGCGCACCAGGCGGCCTTCGCGTATGATGCCCACGCGGTCGCAGCTATGCTCGACCTCGCTCAGTACGTGCGACGACAGGAAGACGCTCGCCCCGCGCTCTCGCGCTTCGACCACCATGCGGAAGAACTCCTGCTGGTTCAGGGGGTCTAGGCCGCTGGTCGGCTCGTCCAGTATGAGCAGGCGCGGCTGGTGCATCAACGCCTGTACCAGCCCCACCTTCTGCTTGTTTCCTTTGGAGTATTCGCGGAACTTCTTACTCAGGTCCAACTGAAGCCGCTCGGCGTAACCTTCTATCACGCTCGGCTCGACCCCGCCGCGCAGGTTGCCCAGGTAAGTGAGCGTCTGCCGTCCCGTCAGGTTATTCCACAGGGATAGCTCGCCCGGCAGGTAGCCCACCATGCGCTTTATCGCTACCGGGTCGGCCTGGCAGTCTTTACCGAAGATAGCAGCCTTACCCTGGGTGGGGCGTATCAGGTCCATCAGCACGCGTATAGTGGTCGTCTTGCCCGCGCCGTTGGGCCCCAGGAAGCCGAATATCTCCCCGTCCTCCACCCGCAAATCGAGGTCAATAACACCCCGCGCCTGGCCGTAGCTCTTGGTCAGGCTCTCTATTTCAATGGCAGGCACATTCGCGGCCATGTACAGCCCTCCTGCTGCTGTACCGGGTCTCCCAATTACTTCGGGTCGCCCGGCAATATCACTCACAAAAAGGATAGCACTGCGCGGGAAATGTGTCAACGGCTTTGACACCGCCCGGCCCGTGTGCTATTATCCTCTCATAATCGGTTATCTTGTCCATCTTTCCAGGGAAAACTAACGGCATACTTATTGCGGCGCGGTGTACCAATCGGTACACTTTTTTGTCCGTTATCATCATTTTGTTCTGCAATCATTCGTAACTTAGAGCTTATATGTCGTTCAACATAACGATCCGCGTAATCGGGATGTTGCTGTTCGCGGCGGCGGGCCTTCTCCTGGGGCTGGACCTCTCTCCCAGGCTCTACGGCGATAGCCCTAACGGCTTCAACGAGGTCGTTCTGCCCCTCACCATCGGTGGCGCGCTCGTCGGCTTCTTCCTGCTGCCATACCTGACCATCTACCCGTTGCGGTGGGTGCGCAACAGGCTCAGGATGATGCCCGCGCTGGACCTTATCTCGGCTGCGGTGGGCCTCTTCGTGGGCTTGCTGCTGGGTGCGCTGCTGGCGTGGCCCCTCAGCACGCTGCCGGGGTGGTTGGGCCAGGCAGCGCCTACCGTCTCAACGCTCCTTTTCGGATACCTCGGCATATACGCGAGTGTGCTACGCAAGCGTGACGTGCTTGATGCGTTGCGCCTCGAACGTAAGAAGGAATCCACTAACGGCTCCGGGAATGGGAACAGACACCCGCGCGTTGAGAGCTTGCGCCTGGCGACGGGCCAGCTACACCCTGATACGGTTACGGCTCCGGACGATAGGATACAGACCGAAAAGTACCTGCTGGTAGATACGAGCGCCATCATTGACGGGCGCATAGCCGACATCAGCAAAACAGGCTTCCTGGACGGCGTGCTTCTAGTGCCGCGCTTCATACTCAACGAATTGCAGCACATCGCGGACTCGGCGGACGGCCTGCGCCGGGCCAGGGGCCGCCGGGGATTGGATATGCTCAACCGTTTGCAAAAGGAGTCGGTGGTGCCTATCCAAATAAGTGAAGTGGACGCGGAGGATATACCGGAGGTAGACGGCAAGCTGGTGAAGATCGCCCGCGTCTACCACTGTCCCATAATCACCAACGACTTCAACCTGAACCGCGTAGCCGAGATACAGGGTGTGAAGGTGCTCAACATCAACGAATTGGCGAACGCGGTAAAGCCTGTGGTGCTGCCGGGCGAGGAGATGAACGTCCACGTAATCCAGGAAGGCAAGGAATTGGGTCAGGGCGTAGCCTACCTGGACGACGGCACGATGGTGGTAGTGGAGAACGGCAAGAAGTACATGCACAACGACGTAGACGTAGTCGTGACGCGCGTCCTGCAAACGGTAGCCGGGCGCATGATATTCGCGCAAATGAAGAACGGGCGAGTTTAGGGATCAGGGGCCAGGGGCTAGGGGTCAGGGATTTGTACCTGGCGGATCCTGATCCCTGATCCCTAACCCCTGGCCCCTGGAGGAACGAAATGAGTGTTATGGTAGCGATAATCGTAGCGGCGGGGCGGAGCCAGAGGATGGGCGGGGCTGATAAGCAGTTGCGGACCATCGCGGGGGTGCCCGTGCTGGCTCGCACGGTCGAGGCTTTCAGCGCGTGCCCCGACGTGGGCGCTATCGTGCTCGTGCTCAACCCCGACAATATGGTGGGCGCTGCCGAGATGAAGATGGAGTACGGCTGGGACAAGGTGCAGGCGATGGTGCCGGGTGGGGAGCGTCGCCAGGACTCGGTGGCTGCCGGGCTGGCGGCTGTGAAGTCAATGGGCCGGGGAGGCTCAGGCTATGAGTGGGTGGCGGTCCATGATGGGGCGCGTCCCCTCGTCACGCCTGACGTGATAAGTCGCGGGCTGGAAGCGGCGCGTGAGGTTGGCGCGGCTATCGCAGCCGTGCCCGCTACCGATACGGTAAAGGTGGTGGACGCCTCTCGTATTATTACCGCCACACCTGAGCGAAGCAACCTGTGGCTGGCGCAGACCCCGCAGGTCTTCCGAACGTCGCTGCTCGCGGGCGCTTACGAAGCCCTGGCGAGCGACGATGCGCTGCTGGATGTGACAGATTGCGCGCGCCTGCTTGAACTGACGGGCCACGCCGTGAAGATATTCGAAGGCGAGCGCACGAATATCAAAATAACTACCCCACTCGACCTCTGGATAGCTGAGGCTATCGTGAGGGGCCAGGGGCCAGGGGCGAGGGGCCAGTAGTTGGGAGAAGATCGGCAGTATCATGGCTACCGTGCCGGTTTTGGTTACGACGCGCACAGGCTGGTAGAGGGTCGCCCTCTTATCCTGGGGGGTATCGAGGTGCCCTTCGAGAAGGGATTAGACGGGCACTCGGACGCCGACGTGCTGCTGCACGCTCTTATAGACGCCATCCTGGGCGCGGCGGGCATGGGCGATATAGGCACCCACTTCCCCTCGTCCGACCCGGCGTTAGAGGGCATATCCAGCGTTGACATGCTCGCAAGGGTTATGGAGAAAGTGAGTGAGGAAGGCTGGCGGGTGGAGAACGTAGACGGCACGATTGTCGCTCAACGTCCGCGCCTCTCTTCCCACACGCCTCGCATGAAGGCAAAGATAGCCGCGATAGTGGGTATCGAAGAAAGCCATGTCAACATCAAGAGCAAGACCACCGACGGGATGGGCTTCACAGGCACGGGAGAAGGCATGGAGGCCTATTGTACCGTGATGATGGTTAGATATAAGTATGACCTAGAGCCTGTGACGAACTACAGGGAATAAAGTTGATACAATCGGGGATGGAAGACAAAGAACGATACCCCGGTGATGTAAGTGGTGATGACTGGCTCTCACAACCTTCTCGCCCAATCCTTACGCGCCTGCCAACGATTTACAAAGTAGCTTACTAGGAGGTTCCACTGATGGAGCCCAGTCGGACCCCAAAAAAGAGCGTGCTCGCTATTCTCCTCTTCTATATCGGCCTGTTCGACGCTCTATTCCCCAGAACCTGGACGCTGTATCAGAAGTTGCGAAACTCCTTAGTGAGGTTCCTTTACTTAGTGGCAGGGGTTCTTGGAGTGCCGATTATTGCCTGGTGGCTTACATATCTTGCCGCTGGGCAACTCGACCCGATGCACCAAGTTCAAGTTTCAAAGGGCTTCCTGTATTTGTATCTGGTCCTCGACCTGGTTTGTTTCACTTTCCTCGGGCGAATATTGATAACTAGACTTGATGCAATTTACGAGAAATCAATAGGGAGGTATGAGTTTGTACGACGCTATATAGTAGTACCGATACCACTTCCCGGTGTTATTGACAACGTTACATACAGGGGCCTGATTCGTAGTCTTGCTCCTGAGTTCGTAACGATATTGATATACGGCCTACTCGTAGTAGCGGCAATGATTGCTAAATTCGAGGACTTCTCCGGGGTAGAAATCATTACAGTGAGTCTTTGGAAAGATTACCGCTCGGTCTTCGTTGAAGTTCTGCTCACATACATTATCATTATTGAAGGCTATAAGCGACTGGATGAGTGGTTTCAAAAAGCTAATGTCGCTCACGATATAGCCAGTAAATCCGAGTAGGAACTATTCCAGAGAAGTCTAACGTCTTATAGCCCCGGAGGGGCGTAAAACATAGACAGGGGCTATTTAAGACTTACGCCCTTCCGGGGCTTGGTTTGGCTGCTGCCCCCTACATTGATAATTATGGGGCTGCTCGATAGCTTTCGCTGCGATAGCCTCCTCTCACCCCTGACCCCTGATCTCTACCTCGTCCATCGCCCCTCTATGGCTACCAGCAACTCCTCGAAATAGGCCGACACCTCCGGGTAATTGCATTTTGCCTGAACGGCTATCCGGCCGTCCGCAAGCGGAAAAACCATGAATACTATCGCCTGGTAGTGCATTATGATGCCGCCTTCTTTCTCGCAAAAGAGGGCATTCATGGTGAGCAGGGTGTTATCCTCGGCCTCGTTCTCGTCCGTTCGCCTGGGCGCGTGGGCCTGCTCGATAGTGTAGTAGCCGTCGGGCGTGTGGTATTTTTGCCTGGGGGTTGTGCGCGCGGCTGCATTGAGCCAGCGTGCAAAGTGGTCCGCGTTTGTGTCGAGCAGCAGCGTCCGAGCCGCGCCGGATCGAGGTTTGTCCTGCCCAGCAGCGTCCGGGTAAAGGGCATCCAGGCGCGCAATCAGGCTCTTCATACGCGCCTGGCGAGCTTCTTTGCTCTCTTCATTTCCCTGGTTGTTATTTACATCGGACATAGCTTTCGCCCCGTCAGGGTAGTTGATAATAGTATGGCACACGCGTAAAATGCATAATATCATATCGCAGTAACATTCTCTGACCCCAACATCCAACACCCATGAGAGCAGTAGTACAGCGAGTAACGCACGCGAGCGTCGAAGTTGAGGGTGAGACTGTGGGCAGTATCGGCCCCGGCTTTCTCGTGCTGCTCGGCGCGGGGCGCGACGACACAGAGGAGGACGTGCGCTACATCGCCCGCAAGATAGCCGAGATGCGCATCTTCCAGGACGCGGATGGCAAGACGAACCTTTCACTGGCAGACGTGGGTGGCGCTATCCTGCTGGTGTCGCAGTTCACCCTCTACGCCGATACGCGCAAGGGGAGGCGGCCTTCCTTCACCGACGCCGCCCCGCCCGATCTCGCGAATGCGCTGGTAGACAGGTGCGCCCAACTCTTCCGAGAGGCGGGCCTCCACGTAGAGACAGGCCGGTTCGGCGCGCACATGCACGTGTCTCTACTCAACGACGGCCCGGTAACGATCCTGCTAGACACGGCAGGCCATGTATGAACCGTATTGCGTAAAGCTATATAGAGTTTGTACAATCCCACAAATCGCTTAGTGTTCTTTGTGTCTTTGTGGTTCGATAATCACGCAATACGCAATACGAACTACGCAATACGAGTCCAGGAGCACTCCATGATACAGACACCACCGGCTTCGATTGACCCTATCATTTCGCGGTTGCGGCCACGCTCTGTGGGCGAGGTGGTTGACCACTCATTCAGGCTTTATCGCAGGCACTTCCTGACGTTCCTGGCGATAACGGCCATCATCTTTGTGCCTGTGCAACTGGCTATCCAGGCATTGACCCTCTGGATACAGGGTAGCACCGGGATGTTAAATAACGCGTCGGACCCGCTAACCTCCAGCGATTTTCAGGGCGGCGCTGCCAATGAGGTATTTATAGGCCTGATGATAGCGCTAATCGCGCTGCTGGTGCTGGCAGTACTGGGTAGCCTCTTGATGTATCTGAGCCAGGGCGCGCTCACCGCCGCCGTAGCCGACAGCCATCTCGATAAGCCCGTCAGCTTCGGAGAGGCATACCGCAGTATGCTCAAACACGTCGGCCCGTTGCTGGGTATCATGGCCTTGCAGGTACTGGTTGGTATAGGGGTCTTCATACCTGTGTTCTTGCTTTTCTTTGTGGCTATACTCATGGTTGCCGGCTCGGGGGACGGCGCTGGCGCAGCCTTCGGGCTGATATGTTTTGCCTTCCTGGCTATGATACCGGCGTTCGTCTTCTACATATATATTAGCGTGCGCTGGTCGCTGGTCGTGCCCGCTATCATGGTTGAGAACCTCGGCCCGGTGCAAGCTATCCGCAGAAGCTGGGGACTTGTTCAGGACTACTGGTGGCGCACGGCAGGCATAGGCTTCCTCCTCTACGTAATCGAAGCCATAATTTCGGCGGGGCCTGTATACGTAATTACGGCGCTGGCGTTGGTCCTGTTCAGAAATATGGACCCGGTGGCGCTTGGTGCCATAACAGGAGGGATAACGGTACTCACCACACTCTTGTACGTGCCGCTCGAACTGACGGCCTGGACCCTCTATTATTTCGACCAGAGAGTGCGCAAGGAAGGCTTCGACATAGAGACCGCCCTGGCGCAGAGGTACCCCCAGGCACCGCCCCCCGGCTATAATGTCGGGCAACCTGGTCAACCGCAGCAATACGGCCCGGCGCAAAGCGGCGCTGTGGCCCCGCCTGTGCTTGGCTACGAGTCGCAGGGGGCGGGCTATGGGTCAGGCTATGGTCAAAGTTACAAGCAACCTGAGCAGCCCCGCCAAACTCCGCAAGACGATGATACACCGCCCCAGGGTTGAGGACCGCAAGCACGATGCTCACCGAATCGCCCGAACTCTCCACTGGACTTGCACGCTACAACGCCGGAAAAGGTGGTAGCGGGCAGTGAGTGCCCTTGTTCAGCAATTTGGCAGCATCCCCGCACGCATGAAGTGGGGCGGCCTGGCCGCTGTTGTGCTTATGGCGGCGCTCCTGGGGTGGTACTTCTTCCGCAGCGCGCCGGGGCAGGGCCAGCTAGCCGCGCCACCCCCGCCGCGCCCCGCTATCGGCAAGACGATCACATATAGGGAATATACCGCCGCCATACTCAGCGCGCTCTCCGATGTCCGCAAGGCCAAACCGGCTGCGTTGGGTGACGAGCGGGAAGAGTTGCTCAAGAAAGCGGCAGGTACCCTCGAAGGAGTAGAGGGCGCGGGCACGCCCGCGCGAGATGGTGGTCTGTCGGAGATAGACAACACCGCTATCATTGACGCGCTCAGGGCTAAAGACCCGGATGTCGAGGATATAGAGTCCAGCCTGTCGGCGCTTGCCCAGGGCTTACAGGGAGGCGCGTTAGACCCGGTGGCGGGCACGCTCGATGGCGCGCAGGCCACCGGCGCGATGCATGAGGTGTTGAACGACCCCATCTTCGACTACGAGCAGCAGATATCACCCCTGCAAAGGTTGGCGCGCTGGCTTGCCGGTTTCACGGGAGATGGCGACCCTGACGACGTGCTCTGGCGGTGGTTCTCAGCCCTGGTGGCAGCCATAGCTGCGGGCGCGCTCACGTTTCTGGCGAGTGACAAGTTGGGCAATCGCTGGGCGCGGCTGGGGCTTGCGGTGTTAGTAGGTTTGCTCGTCGGGGCGCTCTTCTTTGCTGGGTTGGGCGCGATTGACGACACAATACTGCTTTTGGGTGCCGTGGGGCTGGTGGTAGCGGCTATAGTGGTCGGCCTACTCGTGGCGGGACTGGGTCGCGGGTCCGCGCCGAGCGCGAGGCCGCCCGCTATATCGGAGCTGGCTGCGGCCCTGGGCATGAACGCCGCCGAAGCGCGCAGGAGATCGGCGGAGGCTGCGGGAGAGGGCGATTACCGTGGAGCGATAAGATACAGGTGCCTGGCCGTGCTCCTCGCGCTTGACGAGGTGGGCAGGCTCACGTTCGACCGGGCCGCCACCAACCGTGAATACCTGTACCGCGCCCCCGGCACCCTCCAGGAAGAGCTACAGCCCCTGCTCACCCGCTTCGATGCTATCTGGTACGGCGGCTCCCCCACCGATGGAGAGGAATGGGCCGAGTATTCGGAGCGCGCTGCTCGAATAGAAGCGCAGGTGGCTGTGTGAAAATAGACAGAATTGCCCTTGCGACTGAAGTCGCGGGCAACAAAAACAAAGTCGCCCTTCGGCGACTACTCTATCCAATATAGTCCGCGCAGGCGGACTTCGTAATCGTTGCCCGCGACTTCAGTCGCAAGGGCAATTTTGACAATAGCAAAGGGGCAGGCGTATGCGCGCACCTTACACGCAACTTTATCTGCATTGCGTTTGGGCAACATGGGATCGCTTGCCATTGATTACCCCTACCGTTGAGCCGCACGTTTATGCTTGTATAGCTACCAAGTGTGAGGAGCATAGTTGTGAAACGCTTGCCGTTGGTGGAATTGAGGACCATATTCACCTACTGGTACGCTTTCCTCCTACGCTTGAAATAGCAAGAATTATGAAAGAGGTAAAAGGCGCATCGTCGCACTTGATGACACATGTGCTTACGCCGGATGTCTTCTTCAAGTGGCAAGGCGGGTATGGAGCATTCACGGTTACTAAATTTGGAGTGGATAAAGCCAGAGCCTATGTAGAGAAGCAAAAGGAGCATCACTCCGCGAACCGGTTGTTTTCAGAATGGGAACGATACGAATTCGATGATAAAGATGCGTGATCCCCGACATTGCCCAGCGACTGAAGTCGCGGGCAACAAAAACAAAGTCGCCCTTCGGCGACTACTCTCTCCTAGAGAGTCCGCCTGCGCGGACTTCGTTTCCGTTGCCCGCGACTTCAGTCGCCGGGCAATCCTCCGGCGCGAGGCAAGCATATGAGCATAGAGCCTGTACGCCAGGGCAACAGCAGGCTCGGCGAGCTTGCGGTGCTCGGCGTGTCTGTGGTGGCGGTCTTCGCCGGCATGATATGGCTGGTCGGCCTGCAAGGTACGTCAGACACGCCCGAAAGCGCGGGTTCTTCCCAGAGCGCGGGGCGCAGGGGTACGCTGGCTCTCTACAGGTGGTTGGAGAGATCGGGGTTTGAGGTATCACGTGTGGCGGGCGGGGAGCAGTTCCCGCCGCGCGTAGATACTCTTATCATGGTCAACCCCAACGGGGACTTCCCTCAGGGGCAGGCGGGCAGCGTGCGCCGGTGGGTAGAGGAGGGGCACACCCTCATCCTCGCGCTGGGCAGCAGGAACGGCGATCTGAGCACAGGCATAGGAGGCAGACACCCTATGCTACGCGAGCTTGGCATTGACCTCGACCTGTCACCCGGTTATTCCTCGACGGTGCCTCTTTCCCAGCCTCTTTTCAGCCGCCCGCCGGTATCGAAAGTCAAGTTGCCAGGGGTATTCAGGTTGGAGTTGCCTGTGCGCGACACCGTTGTGCTCGCATCTTCCGGCAACGAGGATGGCAGCCGCGCACACCTGGCCGCTTTGCTCAAGCTGGGCGAGGGGCGCGTTTTCGTGCTCGCCAGCGATTACCCTCTCAACAACGAGGGTCTGCGCGACGAAGACAACGGCGCATTCATCTATAACATGGCGCAGGCGGCAGGCGGCAGGCGTGTAGCCTTTGACGAAGCGCATCACGGCCAGAGCGTCGGCGGCGACCTCATCGCCCTCTTGACGGACAATCCCTGGGGTTGGGCGCTACTCTATGGCGTGCTGCTCACGGGCGTATATATCTTTTGGAGCGCGCGCCGCCTCGGCCCTCCACTGCCGGTAAGGTCGCCCGACCAGCGTAGGCCCACTTCCGATTACGTTACTTCGGTGGCGGGCCTCTTCAGGCGAGCACGCAAGCCGGGTTACGTTGCGGAGCGCTATCTACAGTTTTTCAAGCGCACCCTCTCACGCCACGC
The DNA here is from genome assembly GCA_036399775.1 of Chloroflexia bacterium. Taxonomy (GTDB): domain Bacteria; phylum Chloroflexota; class Chloroflexia; order QHBQ01; family JADMIH01; genus JADMIH01. The sequence goes on from DASWMJ010000009.1 coordinate 49,772, forward strand.
CGAGCTAGACCCGACCCTCACCGACTCGCGCTTCGTGCAGGCGCTCTCTGAACGAGGTCGCCATACCTTTGACCCGGAAAGTATGCTGCGTGCCGTAGAGCGTCTGCGTCGCCTGGAAGGTGAGGCTACGGCTGGTGAAGGCATAGAGTTAGAGACGCTAAAGGCGATACGAGAGGCGGAAAGAGTTAGGCGGGAGGCCTTGGGGCTGCGGAGTGATTCTGAAAACGGCTGAAATTTGCTATTCACCGCTTGTACGAAATCATAGAATATAGTAGGATAAAGATAGCGCAGTTTGCGCTATTTACACAAAAGGGGGTATATCATGGAGAAGGCAATAAGTGCGTTCGAGGCAAGACGTAACTTTGGAAAGTTGCTACAGGACGTTGCAGCAAAGGGAGACAAGATAGTTGTAGAGCGTCACGGAGAGCCGGTGGCTGTGCTGGTGCCCATGTCAGTTTATAAGCAATGGCAATGCAACAGGGAGAGGGCATATAACACTCTGCGGGAGATATCTGAACGGGTGAACATGTCTGAGGAAGAGGCCAATATACTCATTGAGGAGGCCATAAGCGCGGTTCGCAGAGGCGAAGATTGATGAAGGTGGTGGTAGACGCTAACATTATTATTAGTCGTATACTCGTGCCCACAGGCGTACCAGCACAGGTTATAGAATACCATAAGAAAACGATTGAACTTCTGACTTCCGAGCCTATTCTTGCGGAATGTCGCAGGGTGATGCGCTACAAACGCCTTCGCGCACGTCATCATTTGACTGACGATGAGATAGATTTGGCTATTGATTCGTTTAGGGAGATTGCCGATGTGGTGGAAGGAATCATGAATCTTGATGTCATCACAAAAGACCCGGACGACAATAAGATTATTGAATGCGCGGTGGTAGGCGGGGCTGATTACATAGTAAGTGGTGACGCCCACCTACTCAATGTCGGAGAGTATAAAGGCATCAGGATTCTCTCCCCCGCAAGTTTCCTACTCCTATTAAAACGGGCCTAGTTCATCTTACACCGTTGCCCCACCCCACCACCCTCTGCTATACTAAGCCCTCGACAGGGGCCGATAATACACACCTTTTATCCATCATGGAGGTGCGCGCATGACGGTGACCATTCAGCAAGAGGACTGGCAGAAGGTGCTCGCCGAGGTGGTCGGCACGTTCTTTTTCTTTTTCATCGGCATAGGCAGCGTGGCGTGGGTGCAGACCGGCGGCGTGGTTTACGTGGCGCTGGCTCACGGCCTGGCGCTGGCGATAGCTATCTCGGCGTTGGGGCACATATCGGGCGGGCACTTCAACCCCGCCGTGACGCTGGGCCTCATGGTAGCCCGCAAGATTAGCCCTATGCTGGCTCTGCTTTATATCGTAGGGCAGATAGTAGGAGGCGTGCTGGCCTGCCTCGCGGTGGCTTTTGTGCTCCCCCCAGGCACAGTCCAGAGTGCCACTCCCCATCTCGCGGGCGGCATAGGTATGCTAGAGGCGATAATCCTTGAGGCAATACTTACTTTCTTCCTGGTCATCGCCGTCTTCGGCACGGCAGTAGACCCACGCGCCACTCGCATCGGCGGCTTTGGCATCGGTCTCACCGTGTTCGCTGACATCCTGGTGGGCGGGCCAGTGACGGGCGGAGTGATGAACCCGGCCAGGGCCATTACCCCCGCCATCATCGCCCGCGACTTCCAGCCGGATATGCTAGTGTACTGGGTAGGCCCCATCGTAGGAGGCATAATAGCAGCCCTCCTATACTCAATGGTCTTCCTGCCGAAGGGTGACGAGCCGATAATCAAAGCCCCCGACGCCACCGATAGACTCGTAGAGCCGCCTCTGAGCGAGCCTGGGCTGGTGACAAACAGAAAGTAAGGAGTATTACTTGCCACTCGTAGACATGTATCGCGCCCTTGATAGCGAGCGGCGCAAAGTTATCGTTGGGCAGCGTTGGACGTTCGATTTGCTGCTCGTGGCCCTGCTCACCGACGGGCACGTCTTGTTGGAGGGAGTGCCGGGGGTGGCTAAGACCCTCATGGCGCGCACCCTTGCTACTACCCTGCGAGCCGACTTCAAGCGCGTGCAGTTCACACCTGACCTCATGCCCTCCGACGTTATCGGCACCAACGTATTTGACCTGGCGAGCAGCACTTTCTCTCTGAGGCGGGGACCCGTATTTACCAGCATCATGCTAGGCGACGAGATAAACCGCGCCCCGGCCAAGACCCAATCGGCACTCCTGGAAGCGATGGAGGAGCGTCAGGTGACTATTGACGGCGTGAGCCACCCCCTGCCCGATCTCTTCATGGTCATCGCCACCCAGAACCCAATCGAGTACGAGGGCACCTACCCCTTGCCGGAGGCGCAACTCGACCGCTTCCTCTTCAAAGTGCTGGTGGACTACCCTACGCACGAAGAAGGTCTGCAAGTATTGAGGAATTACCAGGCGGGGTTCAGTCCGCGCAGGCTAACGGGTATAGAGCCGGTGGCGGGGCCGGACGACCTGCGCTCGGCGCGCCACGAGATAGCCGCCATCAAAGTAGCCGACCCGCTGATCGACTACATCCAGCGCATCGTGGACGAGAGCCGCCGCTCACCCGATTTGTCGCTGGGTGGCTCCCCACGCGCCGCGATAGCCCTTCTCAACGCGAGCAAAACCCTCGCCGCGCTCCAGGGCCGCGAGTACGTTGTGCCCGACGACATCAAGCTCCTGGTGCCGCCCGTTATGCGCCACCGCGTCATCCTCAAACCCGAAGCTGAGATAGAGGGGCTGAACGCCGATCGTGCCCTTGAGCGCATCATGGCGCGGGTCGAAGTACCCAGGTAAATTGCGAATTTCGGATTGCGGATTGCGAATTTGATGACCTTAGATTTTACGGCATGATAACGCGGCGTGCTCTTTATTTGCTGCTGCTCGCGGCACCTATACTCGCGCTGGCGACTATAGTGCCCGTCGCTGTATGGGCGGCTGCTCTTTACCTGGCGGGTATGCTGGCGCTGCTGGCCGCCGACTTTTGGCTGTCGCCCAAGCCTTCCGACTTCAGGCTTGCACGGGAGAATGAAAGCAAGCTCTCCCTCGGTGCAGACAACATGGTGCGTATCGCTATCAGGCGGCTGGGCGCGCCCGGCGGCCAGGGCCTGAGAGATGCCCCCGTGCCCTTCCTGGTGCGCGACGAGCCTCCGGTCGAGTACATCGCCAGCGACGTATTTCTCCCACGCAGCAACGAGGCAAATAACTCAAAACTCAAAACTCAAAACTCAAAACTCGAAATCGGTCCAGGGGAGACGGCGGAAGTCAGCTATACCGTCAAGCCGTTGCGGCGCGGGGACTATGCGTTCGGTGGGTGCCACCTGCGCTATGGCGGCGTGCTGGGCCTCATCCTCCGCCAGCATCGCTACCCCATCGGTGCGCCCGTGAAGGTCTACCCTAACCTACTGGAAGTGCGTAAATATGAATTGCTGGCGCGGCGGGACCAGCTATTCGAGATAGGGCTGAAGAATGCTCGGCGCATAGGGCAGGGCACCGAGTTCGAGCGGCTGCGTGACTATGAGCGCGACGACGACTACCGCCGCATCAACTGGCCCGCCACCGCCCGCCTGCACAAGCCCATCACTACGGATTACCAGCCCGAAAGGAGCCAGAGCGTTATCGTCATGCTCGACGCGGGGCGATTGATGACCGCGCCCCTCGGCCCGCTCTCCAAGCTCGATTATGCTATCAACACGACGCTACTGCTGGCATACGTAGCTATAATTCGGGGGGACCGGGTCGGCCTCCTTACCTTCGCCGATAGAGTGACGGGCTACTGGGAGCCGGACAAGGGCCGCAAGCAGTTCCTCGCGCTGCTGGATGCCCTCTACAAGGTGCAGCCCCAGCAAGTTGAGGCCGATTATATGCGGGCGAGCGCGTTCCTCTCTACGAGGCGCAGCAAGCGCAGCCTGGTGGTGCTCTTCACCGACATTATAGACAGGCAGCAGGCCGACGTGATGGTGCGCGGCTTCGGGCGGCTGGCCCCACGCCACCTGCCTGTGGCCGTGACTATGGCCGACAACGAAGTGCTGACTATGGCCCACCGCGAACCGTCCGATGCCCAGCAGATGTACGAGAAGGTAATCGCCCAGCAACTCCTGGACGACCGCGTGAAGGCTCTGGACGCCCTCCAACGCCGGGGCGCGCTCACCATAGACGTGCCCGCCGACAAGCTGACGCCTGCGGTAGTGAACAAGTACCTTGAGCTAAAGGCGCGAGGGAGGTTGTAAAATCGGTTTCAGATCCCCACTCTTCGTATCGTCTTCAGCCATTGCAATCATTCCATTAGGTTATCAGCCTCGAGTAGGTTGCAGAGGACTTTGAGATGCTTAGGCGAGGGTGATAATTGTGCTGGCTAGCTGTGCTCAATAATATCTTGGGAAAGTTGAGCTTTGCGTAACGAAAGCCACATAGTATGAATATTCTTCAAAATAGACGTGTAAAATGTGGGAAACTGTGGTACAATGAGGTGTACGGAGTGCATATGTTTATGTAATGCCTCGTTTTTCCGCCCTCAGTATAGAGTTCTGGCACCAAGCTATTCAAGAGAAATCAGCATTTTGGGGTAGGGTGCTAAGAGCTAAAGGAATAAGGGACGAGTGTTGTGCCATTCACTAAGGGATTCGTATCTGAATCAGAACTACTCGACCACTTTGATAGGCATAATAAACTGATTGGCGCGCATGATGAGCAGCATTACTTACAGCTTGCTGACACGTTTTTAGGCGGTCCCAAAGGCCCCACAACGCTGGAGTGCCCCGAAAGAGCGCGAGATGGGTGTTTGACTAGATTTGATTATGTTACAAATGAATTTGGTGTGCTGACCCCTGATAGCTATATTCTGTCGTATTATATACCGGAGCCGAAACGTCATAAACAGCGTACCAATACAAAGTATTTTCAGGCTGATTGCAGGAGCAAAGAATGAACTATACATGTCCAGTTTGCGGATACGACAAATTGATTAGCCCGCCAGCGAACTATCATATTTGCCCATCCTGTGGCACCGAGTTTGAATACGATGACTTTGCCACGAGCCATGATCTGTTGCTTAAGCAGTGGATACGAGAAGGGATGCCCTGGCATAAGACGCGAACTGGCCCGCCGCCCGGATGGGATCCGGTCGTGCAGATCTTCCAAGCCGGACTTGGTGCTGCTCTAATCGAATTTATGGCAAGGGAAGCCCGGCAGAGCTACGAGGCTATTACACTGGGTACGGTGCAGCCCTACGTTTCAGGTAGCATCAAGCTTACTACTAACGCGCCTGCACACCAATTGAGCACTCAGAACTGTTTTGCCTTCGCCTCTAGTTAAGTACATGAGAGAAAAGCAATGCCCAAGCTTGTCGTCTTCGCGCCATGCCTAAAGGTGATTATCAGCGAGAGAGATGACTCACTCTCGCTGATAGCGCTAATGGATGCTATAAAAGTAAGTGTTGCTGAGGGTGCGGAAGTGCCTGCTGATGCCAAAGTACCTAATGCCTGGGACATCCTCGCTTTTTGGCGTAACTCAGCGGATGATGCAGGAAAGGAATACGAGCAACGTACGCGGCTTTTACTACCTAATGGCGAAACGAGTGTAGAAGCAACAATGTCCTTTTCAGGTAATAATCGTTCGCATCGGAATGTGATCAATATTACCGGAGTTCCGGTTGGACAGGCAGGTGAATGCTCCCTTCAATTATGGCTTCGCGAAGCGGGTGCGGATGATTGGGGAGATCCTGTAGCAGATTATTCTTTGATGGTCATCCATGATACTGTACCAGTAGAGACGGAGCAACCCGAAGAATAGATAGTAGGAGCAGCCCACGTCATGCTTCCTGTGTGAGACCAAGAAATCCGGCGGGTTACCCGGCAGTGCTTAGGGTATCGGCGGAGGCACTGAATGGAGAGGTGCTCATAAGATCCTCCTGACTAAAGAGCTCAGTCTTATCATGACTGAGCTCTAATCTTCGGCTTCCTCGTCAAAATCCTCATAGCCCCAATCAACATCGTCCAGTTCATATATGCTCAAAAGTTCGTTCTTTAGATCCTTCCCTTCTACCTCGTTGGAGAAAACCTCTTCTGAATACACCTGTAGCATACCTTTTTCATCCCTTTCAATCTCAGTCATTTTCCATAAGCCCGTCCTCACCATAGATGTGCCTGTCGACAAGCTCACGCCTGCGGTGGTGAACAAGTACCTTGAGCTAAAGGCGCGAGGGAGGTTGTAACGTAAGTGTCCAGTACGAATAACATTCCTTCCTGGCATCTAAGCATTTACGTTGTACGATAGGCGTGAGAAGGGTGGGATTGTAATAGAGGGCCAATCTTCGGAATAGTCTTGTAACTTTTGTGAGATACAATGCTAGGGGATGAACGTATAATAGTTATAGGCATATTAAGGAGACATACCAATGAAAAGTAAAGTAATCAAGTCTGATGCGGAGTGGAAGCAACAACTTACCCCGGATCAGTACCGGGTCGCCCGCCAGAAGGGTACGGAGCGCGCCTTCACAGGCGAATACGCTCACACCCACGACGAGGGCGTGTATAAGTGCGTGTGCTGTGGGGCGGAACTATTCAGCTCGGACACCAAATTCGAGTCGGGCACCGGCTGGCCCAGCTTCTACGCGCCCATCTCGGAGGAGAATGTCAGCACGGAGACCGACGACAGCTTCTGGATGCGGCGCACAGAAGTGATGTGTAGCGCCTGCGACGCCCACCTGGGCCACGTCTTCGATGACGGCCCCCAGCCGACGGGCCTGCGCTATTGCATCAACTCGGCATCTCTCAAGCTGGATAGGGAAGCGTAAAACGTAAAACGTGAGAGGAAATAGGAGAAATAGAATGGAAAAGGCAACATTGGAGAAGGCGACGTTTGGAGCGGGGTGCTTCTGGGGTGTAGAGGCGGCGTTTCGACAGATAAAGGGGGTGGTCTCGACCTCGGTTGGATACAGTGGTGGAGCGTACAACAACCCATCCTACCGGGATGTCTGCACGGGGAGGACCGGGCATGCTGAGGTGGTGGAGGTGGTATACGACCCGGCTAGAGTCTCATACGACGATCTCTTGCAGGTCTTCTGGGAGAACCACAACCCGACCACGATGAACCGGCAAGGCCCCGACGTAGGCACTCAGTACAGGTCCGCGATCTTCTTCCACAGCCCTGAACAGCAGGCAGCCGCGCTGGCCTCAAAAACGAAGCTGGATAGCAGTGGCAGGTATGGCAGGCCAATCGTGACGGAAATCACGCCCGCCTCGCAGTTCTACCCTGCGGAGGAGTACCACCAGCAGTACCTGGAGAAGCGCGGGCTGTCTACCTGCCATATTTAGAGCGTCTGATAACGCACAGATGTGGATCAAGCAGGAGCTGTTCTTGGACTGCTTCTGCTTGAGATTTGTTAAGAGCGCTAACGGGTAGCTCGCTTCGCTTCTGTAAGACTTCAAGCAACCGAAGGAGATTGATCTGGTTGATACCGAAGGGCCATTAGCATGCTATCATGCAAAGCAAGCATTGCATAGGTCCGGCCCTCGTCGTCGCTGAATTCTACTTCAAAGGCGTCAGGCGCAAGTATCTCCACAACGGTGCCTACCTGTCCGCGACGAAGACCCCTTTCCGGTAAGTCCTCCGTCAGTGCTACCACACTAAGAAGGGTGATTTCGTTATTCATTGATACCTCCTCATGGTATATAGCAGCTTATGAGCCTCGGAAAATCCTCTCTGGCACGAACAATCCAGGCACTCCGCACCGTAGCCCTTCCACGAGGCCCAGTCATTACAAAGTCCAACACGTAGCGTTGCCCGTATTCATCCCCTTGACCAATAGTTGCATCCTCATTCTCAGCCGCATTACGAAGGGCGAAATACAACTCGCTTACATGAATAGCTGTTAATCCAAGTACTGATAGGAACACCCTGGCTTTGTGACGCCCTCGTAGATGCTCGAAGCTCAAGCAGTAGTCACGAAGTTTCTCAATATCTACAACAGCACGCTCCGGGTTCGGTAGCTTCACTGCGCCAACTCCTTGCCCTTTCTGCCCCTCGCCATCAGAATTTCCGTCCTGAACTTTACCGCGTCAGTATTTCGATACGCTTTCTCCTCTTATAGCCCCCTGGGGGCATAAGATTGTAAAATAGTGTCTCCACTTGCTCCCGCCTTACGCTTCGAGTGGGCTATAGCCACTTGCGAACCCTGAAAAACGCGAGCATGCTAACGGCCACCACGATCATCATGAAGATAACAATAGGGAAGGCGTAAGGACTCTCCTCGCCGGGTAGCTTGACGTTCATGCCCAGGATGCCTGAGATGAGGGTGAGAGGCAGCAGGATAACCGAGATGAGCGTGAGCACCTTGATTATCTCGTTGATGCGGTTGGAGGTGAGGGAGTTGATGGTGTCGCTCAGCCCCTCGATTACCTCCTTGAAGTCTTCCAGCGTATCCCATATCTTGCTCAGGTGGTCGGAAATGTCACCGAAGTATTCCTCCATGTCTTCATTGAGGTAAGGGCGGTGCTTGCGCTCAAGGCTGTTGACCACCGGGATAAGCGGCTTGACTATACGGCGGAAGGCGATAATGTCGCGCCTGATGACGGATATATCCTGGATGGTCCGGCGCACTTTCTCCTCGAATATCTCATCCTCCGCACGCTCGATGTTGGCGTCTATCTTATTGAGGATGGGGAAGCAGTAGTCTACCAGCTTATCTACTATGAGATAGAGCAAGTAGCCGGTGGAGCGGCTCATAGCGGCGGCGCGCACGGCGGGGTCCTCAAGGCACTGGTTGAACAGGCGAGTGAGAGGCTTGAGCTTGCCATCGTGGACGGTAATCACGTAGTTCTGCCCCACGAATATATCTACTTCGCTGGGCGTGGTGACGCGCACCAGCTTGGAGTAGACGGGGATATGCATGACGATAAAGGAGTAGTCATCGTCGTCGTCTATTTTGGGGCGCTGGACCTTCGAGAGAGTGTCGTCGAGGTACAAGGGGTGGAACTGGTAATGAGCGCGCAGCCACTCGATCTCAGCGTCTCCTGGGTGGACAATATCTACCCAGGTTATATCGCCGTGCGTGATGGTGCGAACGGAGAGTGGGCGCGGCGTATCAGACACGGGCGCGGTCCCACGAGGGCGCGTGCGCATGTCCGAAGGCGCGGGCATAGAGACCACAGGCTGCATAGCCCCCTGTCCCTGGACCTGCGGTTGGGTCTGCAAGTTTACCTGGGTAGCCGGGATGCCACCCTTGATTTCCGGCTTCGGCTGCTGCACGTTCACACCTCCTCTCAACATAAGGCTTATGTACCACTATAAGTATAAGCCTGTAGAGGAAGAGTGGCAAATGCGGAGTGCGGAGTGCGGAGTGCGGAAGGCGGAGTGCGGAGTGCGGAGTGCGGAGTGCGGAATATAGCCGAGCACTAACGCCAACATTACCGATTACCCAAATTGGCCTATCTTAATTCCGCATTCCGCACTCCGCATTCCGCACTCCGCATTCCGCATTCAGGAGGCTGCTCGCTCTTGAAGGTCGGTGTACTTCGTGTTGCGGCCTCTTGACAGGTCGGCGGGGTAGTGGCCTGCGGAGATCGCCATCTTGTCGCGGAAGACGGCAGAGAGGTCGAAGTCTACCGAGGAAGCGAGCGCCAGGACGTGATAGAGCAGATCGGCTATCTCGTGGGCGACGGCCAGCCGCTTGCCTGGCTGCTTGAGGAGGGCTTCTATCTCATCATCTGTGCGGAAGCGGAAATGCTCCATCAACTCGCCCAGCTCTATCGCCATGCTGAGGGTGAGGTCCTTCGGGGACTCATGCCACTGGCGCTCCTCGCAAAACTTATCTACCAGGCTGCGCAGGTAGGCTACCGATGTCTGCTCGTCCATCTCTGTAGATGCTCCTGTGGCTCTATTGGGTGATGGGTGATAGGTTTTGGGTGGTAGGCAGTCGAAGTGCCGCTATCCGGTTAACGGATTATAGCCCGCATGGTTCCCGCGCGCCGACATTTCCACTAATCGGGATACCTGTTTCATGAGAAATCCCGATTTTCCTTATCCTTGCGCAAATCGGCACTCTCATCTGCCAGGCACAAACCTCTTATAAAATCAACAGTAAAAATCACGCCGCGCAGCGGCGTGATTTTTACTGTTGATTTTAATCTCCCCTCCCCACGCTGGGGGTGGGGTGTTAGGGTTCCGAATCTAAATTTCGGGATGTGTCCTGTGTCTGAAAGAAGTGGAGGCAGGCGGGCTAGCCTGCTACCAGGCTGAACTCCAGGAGGCGGGTCAGGCGGGAGGCTTTTTCGGACGGCAGCACGTCCAGGGCGGAGCGCAGCAGGTCCGTGCTGTAGCCGCAGGAGCGCATGGCGTGGAGTATGCGGCGGGTGAACTGCGCGTCGTTGGTCGCCGCGCTCTCAGCCAGCAAGAACTCTATGGGCACCACCGCCACGTCCAGGTTGCCCTCAAAGGAGGCGCGGCGCACTTCCGCTTCGGGGCGCACGGCCTGGGCAACCGGGTCGGAGTAGACGCTGCGGACGTAGGAGACCTGCACCGTAGCGCCGTCTACCAGCCACCGGCCAAACCAGCAGGCCCGCCCGGCATGGCTCCACGCGACGATGCGCTGGTGGACGTTGGAGTGCCAGCTTTCGGAAGGGGGAACGTTGCCGCCCCGCCTGTAGATGATGGTGGCTTTGTTCGCGGGGACCTCGTAGGGCTTCATAAACTGCGCGAAATAGGCAGCCGCGAAGGGCGAGATGGCCCGGAACTCTATCACGTCGGGTTCTACGTCAACGCCCTGTAGGGCGAGCGCCGCGTCCCCGGACAGAAGCCACGGGACGGGGGTTCGGGTGGTTGGGTCATAGACCCTTCGGAGGGTATGCCGCAAGGACTCGGCCCAGCGGCCCGTTCTGGTTACACACATAGCTCTATCACCTCTCTAATCTAACTCTCTAAAACTCTGCTCAAACTCTCTTGGCTGATTTTCTGCATATTTTCCTGGTTAGCTGGCAGGTAGCGGAGTGTCGCTACCTTGTTCCCCATTCCCACATGCCATAAGCCGTCTTCTTGTCGAGGGCATGTCCTGATTGGTTGAGTATCATGCCAATCTCGCCCTGGTGGTACGACTCGTGGGCAATCAGGTAGGCCATGAAGGCCACCGCATGGGGCTTGAAGCCCTTTATCTTGCCGCCCGCCTCTATGCCCCTCCCCAGCAAGGCATCTATGGCGCTGCCCGACCCTTCCAGCGCCCGCCGCAGCAACTCTTTATCGCCCGCGCTCCCCTTGTCTATCTTCGCCAGCCCCTCTATCAGATCGGGCGCTGCCGCCTCAAGCCACGCGATGCGGTTGTTGTGCATGTGGGCGAACTCTGCTCCGACTGTGCGCCCTTTGGAGGCTGAAACGCCGCCCAATGCTTCGGGCGAGATGGCATCCAGCACGTAAAGGGTGATGCGGTTGTGGATGCGCCAGGTATCCAGCACATGCTCGTCCATGCCTTACTCGCCGCTCCAATTGCGCCTCAACTGGATCGGTTCCTCCACGTGGCGCTCAGGCTTGCCTGCGCGGTGGCGCGTGGCAGGCATCAGGTCTTCTTCGCCGTAAGCCTGGGAAGGGGTCTGCGTATGGGATACCAGGTAATCAACGGCTTTGCGGACCTCGGCTTCGCTAGCGCCTGCGGCCTGGAAGCGTATTAGCTCTGCGTTGAGCGTGATGAGGAAGTCGCCCGCGCCCAACAGGCCATGCGCGCCTGAGCCTTTGATGCCTGTCGCCAGGCGCGCGGCCTCCTGCGATGAGACCCAGCCGCTGATGCGCGCACTCCACCGCACGTCACCCAGGCGTTCAGGCTGCTGGGCCGACACTACCATGTGGATGTTGTGCCTGCGCCCCTCCATGAGAAGGCGGCTGAGCGCGTCTAGGGCTTCGGCGTCCGCCCGTCGGTTGCCGGTCGAGCATAGCTCGTCGGCCCCATCAACCATGACCACGAGAACAGGTTCCTCTGCATGGCCTGAGTACTCAAAGAGCCGTTCATCCTCTCTCGTGTCGTCATCATCGAAGCTTAGCTCGTCGCGCTCGGAGAGGTGGAGACGGCGGGTCAGGGTGCGTAAAGCCCAGCGCAGGCTGACCAGCGAATTGACGGGGCCGCGCGCCACCGGGCAGGCGAGGTGGGGCAGGCCGTCCAACCCTCTGAACGCGCTGCCGTCCGCCGCGCCACTCAACAGCAGGAGGCCCATCCTTTGGGGCGAATTGTGCAGGGCAAGGGAGAGGGCCATACCCCTGAGCAGGCTGCTTTTGCCCGCGCCCGGGTTGCCCGCGACAATCACCGGGTCTACGTCGGGTGAGTTGAGCCTCAGGAGGAGGGGAGTGCTGTCCGTGTCGAGGCCCAGCGTAGCGGTGAAGGGCGGGACCACGTCAGCGACGCGCTGTACCAGGGGCAGCAAGCGCACGGGCACGGGGTCGGGTCGGGGCACTTCCAGGTAAACGCCCTCGTCGGTGGGCGCGAGCCTGCACGATACCACGCCAAGCGCGTCGGCTATTTCAGGTACGAGGGAGGTTAGTTGAGCAGGCCGCACGCCCGGCGGCAGCATAATGTGGAAATGCGTGAGCCGGGGCGACATTTTACCGCCGTCTACCTGCCCTTTGATGCCGTGTATGTGCAGCACGTATTCGATGCTGTTGGCCTGCCGGTCCAGTATGTCTCGTAGTGCCATGGTAGTGACCTCGGATAATCTTAGGTAGTCTTATTTGCTCTCTGGTGGCGTATCAAAAAAGTAGCGAGGGAACGCCACCCTACTATTCCTGTCATTCTGAGCGAAGCGAAGAATCTCGATCCTCGCGTAGATGCTTATGGTACGCCTTGTATGCTTACCCGACACGATCTCTGAGAGCGAGATTCTTCTTTCTTACGAATAATCCCGGCATTGTTCGCGAGGATCGAGATTCTTCGCTTCGCTCAGAATGACAAGGCTTACTTTATTCGCTTACTCCTCACAATCTGCTTGCCCATGTGAAGTAACTGCTCAGATACGGGTTGACATTATGCCTGCTGTAGCTGCTCCTCCGATTCTGGCTTTTCCAGCCAGGCGCTTATCGGCCCGAGGTGCTCTGGATAGTGCTCGAAGGTGTTCTCAGCGATGAGCCGCCAGGGCTTCCAGTCGGGAGGCATATCTTCGTAAAGGGAGGCGTCGTTCAGGTCTTCATCAGATAGCTTCTCGATTTCTGCGACAAGCTGCGCGTATACCTGTTGCGCTTCCGACAAGACTTCATCCAGTGATAGATGCTTGCCCTCCTCCACCATCGCGGTATTACGCTCGGTTTGGGGCAGATCCCAGAGGTCGGAGCCTGTCAGCTTGTGCTGCCGGAATACCTCTATAATCTCGCGTTCGCCCCACAACACATGGTATATGACATCCTTGACCGTCCACTCCGACCCATCTCCCATCACCCCAGGCTCCGTCATGCGCGCCGACGGTATCCGCGAAATGAGCGCGTCCCACTCCTGGCGGGCGCTACGCATCGCCTCCAACACCTCTGCCTTGCTCATTTCTTCACCCATTCTCGACCCTCTCAAATGCGGAATGCCGAATATGACCTTCGCAAATCACGTTTTACGTTTCACGTTTCACGCATCACACTTGAGTACCATCGTCACCACGCCCTGCACGCGTACCGGGTCGCGGTCGCCTTCGCGGCGGCCTGGGAAGATGCGGATGGGGTCGGTGGAGGCATTGGCTGATTGTAGGAAGATGTGGTCGCGGCGCTTGTAGAACCGCTTGAGGGTGGCGAGACCTTCCGCGCCTGCCGCGTCCCCGGCGGTGAAGCCTGCTACCACGAAATCGCCGTCTTCGGCCCAGTTCTGCGGGCGCACTATCACAACGTCGCCCGGCTCGATGCCGACGTGGGTCATGGAGGTGCCGCGCACGCGCAGAGCGTAAGAGCCGCCACGCGCCAGGGCTTTCTCCACCAGCACGCCGCCTTCGTAGTCGAGGCAGTCGTACTCCTGGTAGGCCACCGTCACATCGTACTGCCCCGCCGCGATCTCGCCTATGACGGGCAGGCGGGACACGCTGGCTGCGGGCTTGCGGCGCTGCCTCTCCACATTGGAGACGTAGACGCTGCTGTTGTGCTTGTTGCGCTCCGGCCTGCTCTGCTGTTCGTCCGAAAGGGTAGGCTCTCCACCGAGCACGCGGTATGCCTCAGCTTCAGGCTTGAACGCCTTGAGGCTGACGCTGCTCACCCAATCGGGCGGCGCTGCTACCGTGCGGGTGAAGCGCGCCCAGGCCGGGTTAGGCCCCGCCTGCGGCCCGCGATGTGGTGAAAATCCCGGCAATCGAATTACCATTGTGCCTACCTCCTAACGTATTGCGTAGTGCGTATTTCGTATTGCAATGGAGTTAGTGAACTTGAGTTGTGGAAGCTAGCTATTACTAACCCTCTTTGATTGGGACCTTACGCAATACGAAATACGCACTACGTAAGGATGGATGGCGAACCGGCCAGGGATAAGCCCCAGGCCGGCGCACTCTATTTAGGGTATGCACCCGGCGCATACCTCTAATGACTCAGTTATCGCTTATTTTTAGTCCAGGCGGCGGATGACGCCCACTACCCTGCCCTTGATCTCTACGTTGTCGGGCTGGGTGAAGATGGGGGACATGGTGCTGTTGGCGGGCTGCAAGCGAACGCGCCCCTCTTCGAGGTAGAACCTCTTGAGGGTAGCTTCCTGCTCGGCCTTGAGCCATGCCGCGACGGTCTGGCCGTTCTCGGCTGTCTCCCGCGCTTCGAGGATCACCAGATCGCCGTCGTTGATGAGGGCGTCTATCATGGAGGTCCCCTTGACGCGCAGGGCGTACAGGCGGTCTATGTGCGTCGCGTGGCGGCCCAGGAAGTCACCTGTCACCTCCACCGTGTCGTCGGTCGCCGCGCCCATGCGGATGTCTTCCAGCACGGGGATGGGGGAACCGGCGGCGATGGGCGTTGGCGCGACGGGTATCATGTAGGCCGGCTGGCGGTTGCGGCTGCGCCCGTTGCTGTCCACAAGCTCTATCGCCCGTGACTTATTGCGGTCGCGCCTGATGTAGCCCGCCTCCTCCAATGCGCGCAGGTTGTAGTCTACAACCGACGTGGAGGTGTTGCCCGATGCCGTGCGCACGAGGCCTGCCTTCTCGACTTCGCCCTTGATCTCGCGGATAGAAGGCGCGTAGCCGTGTTCCCGGAGGTAGTCGCCGATGAAGGACAGGATAAAGCGTTGGCGTTCCGATAATCGCTTCTTTTTCATGGTTCTATTTCCTCTCTAGTGCTCCCCCGGAGCTTTTGCATATAATGGGCATTCTGAATTTCTTGCGATACGCCCGATATGCCTAGGGCGACTATAGCATAGAACCAATGTTCTTGTCAATACCTTTTTGCACTAATTTGGAACAAATATGCTGATTCGTATTGCGTAGTGCGTATTGCGTATTGCATGTGAACCACAAAGACACAAAGAACACTAAGGTTTCGGGATTGAACCATAGGAGCGCTGAGGCTATTAGAAGCTTTACGCAATACGTACTACGTAGTACGAGGCGCCTTTTACGTTTGGGCCATATGCCGGTGTGACTTATGTCCTATTCCTCGCTGGGGGTGGTGCCGTTAGAATGATGGGGTATGAGTGTGTGCAGTAGGGGGTTTAGTCTGTGCGTGAGCTAATCAATCTTATACCGTTCTTGGACATAGCCATTGGAGTGTTGGTGCTCTTTTTCCTGTACCTGGGGTGGAATCATGGCGTGCCGAAGCTGTTGATGGTCATAGGGGCTATCTACACGGGGTTTCTGCTGGCTTCGGTCTACTATCATCTTATTGGGGTGAAGCTTGCCACCGTGTTCAAGATAAAGAGCGCGTTCGTAGCCGACCTGATTACGTTCCTGGCGCTTGACGCGCTGGTTACCATATTTATGCTGGTTGTGCTGCTCAATGTTTTCAAGCACGTGCAGTTCAAAGGGCGGGTCGTGGTGTTCGATAAGATAGCGGGGTCGGTGGTGGGTCTCTTCGCGGCGGTGCTGGTCGCAGGCATCCTGATAGCTTTGTTGAGGGTGCCCTACGAGGCTGGCAAGAGCAAGATCAACCCGGCAACGGATGTGCCTGCGGTGCAGGTGTTCAATAACGCTTATGAGAAATCCGCGCTCGCACCCAATTTCCTGAAGGCCGCACCGCTATTTATACGTACCGTAGCGCCGCTATTGCCAACGGAGACTAAGGAGAAGGGCGCAGTGCCTCTGCTTCAAAGTATAGTGGTGTCGCAGCAGTAGTTCAGAGCTCCAGGGCGCAAGCCTGGGGAACGACAACACAATATAGTTTATAGCCCCGGAGGGGCGTAAGACGTTTAGCGCAGAGCCGATCACGACTCTATATCCGCTACATCTTACGCCCCTCCGGGGCTATTTTGGGAGAGAATAGCTTTCCCGGGCCAAAGCTTACCTCCTAGTCATCCTGAGTGCTGCACTAACAAAAGCGTTGCCAATAATCCAACTGTTGAAAATGACATATAGAGCAGCTGATCTCTCACAGACAGCAATTTATAACTCGCTTCGAGCATTTTCACCTATCGAATACGTCGTCGGAACCGTCTCGGAAAGAAGAACAGAATAGGTCTAAGAAAGAATCCAACAATAGGGACTGCGATATCGGTGCCAATGTCTATTTCGATGAACTGATCGATACTTCTTACTCCTTTGATATATCCTTCGACTCTGAATGGCCCTGATAACTGCGTACCTATTATCTGTAAGTGAAACCAATTATGATCATTGATGAGCGTCTTTTCCAGTGTCACGGTTCCACCATTGGCAGTTGCATTTAGCTGTAGGCTTGGTGGATGAGACTCAGTAGTATAGGCTTCATATATGTGGGCATTGCTATCTACGAATGTCACTTGAATTGGCATCTCGTAGTCTGATGGCTCAATTGGAAGTTCACCAGTATTGGCAAACTTTAATATGACAACGTCAGGATTAGTTATCACCCGACGTCCGAGTTTCAGTGATATGATCTTGGTACTGGCTGCTGGGCTTCTAAGACCCGGTAGTGGTCCCTGTGAGAGGATTTGATACATCAAAACCTTTCGTTTCGTTGCGACCCTAATCGTGACGATAATGGCTAATACGGAAAGGAGAATGGCAATGATTGTCCCTATGCCTTGAATGCCTGTCCATATTGGGTTGCTCAAATCAGGGAACCGTGGAGGTATGTCTGTCTGACTGACCACCGTCTGTGTTATTGCTCGACTAGTAAACTCATCGCTCATATCAGAGTACTCCGTTGCAGCTAAACGTACGCAACAATCTCTTGCTATGGATCATCTAGATGATGCCAGCCCTTCTCCTATCGCCGTCTGGTTCGACCAACTCTCACGTTGTGCATAAAGATCATGTCTAAGCAGCTAGGAAATTAGCACATTAGACTCATTTGATTGCTCATACCATCACAATATTTGGTAATGATAATTTCATTTGCTAGCATATATTGACATAATGGTAACCTATCGAGTATATTACGCTCATAGGTTCTAATTTTGTATTTGTTCGTGGTTATATCAGTAGGTAGGATGGTATAGAGGAAACTAATGGCCTTATGCAGGCGTCGTAGACATTGACAATTGTATGGCTCTCGTATATCTTCATAACTGCGGAAAGACAAACCAATCGGTTCTGATCTTTCCACCCCAATCCAAGGGGCGAGTTTGTCCTGCAATGCTTACCCGCCTCCTGTTTCCTCATCCCTTTTTCTTATGGTACTACCTCAGCAATAGAAGTATTGAGTTTTACACGAACTTTTCTAGAATTCTTCTACCAACTGCCTGAAAATATTCGGCAAATCAGGTAGACAATGGTTGGTCAAGGATGGGAGGATCCATGCGTAAAGGTGTTACGATAGATGATGCGGCACGAAAGCTCCGCCTGAGCACTAAGACAGTAAGGCGTTATGTCGAAATTGGGAAATTATCAGGGGAGAAAATAGATGGACGTTGGATAATCAACCTCCCTGAAGACGTAGAAGAGTACGTGGATCAAGAAGGTTTCAGCGTTTCAAGTCTTCAAGCTCAATTAGAAGCAATGAGGACAGAGCGTGACTGGCTGCGTGGCCTTGTTGATGAACTCACTGCCGTCAACAGAGGATTAGCCTTAGCCTTGCAAGAGGTTGGAGCTAAGAGTTCAGCTAATGTAAGTCGACGGCGGCTGCAGGTTGTTCCATCAAACGATGGAACTGCCAAAGGAGAGTCCTCAAGCAACTCGGTGCCACACCCAGATCTGTATGGTGCTCATAAATCCGAAATGCGCGAAGAGTCTGATGTGAGAGATAGGCAAAACCAAACTGTCACAGATGCACGAGGTGCCAAGTCGAAAGCTGGCCGTAGCGGCTCTGAGCCAGAGACTCGCGCCGCTGGGTAACTTGAGAAATGCCATCCACAGGCAAAGAAATCCCGATATGCTCTGGCAATGTTGCTAGGTCAGGATCAGCAAGCCACGACCTGTAGAAAGTAGTTCTATTATTCAGGGTAGTTGTTCCAGTAATTGTTCTGTTTTTTCTCAATTGAAGCGCTCCAGGTATATTGCCTGGGGCGTTTTTCATTTTCGTGCAGCGCATAACACACCAGGGCATCGCACCGTTGTAAAAGGCGCAACTCGCATTAAACTCAACAAGAGCCTGGCGGCAAGGTGTCCAGGCGCGGAAGGGAGATAGGGATGGATAACAATTTTGCTCAGGTAGGGTTAGAGCGCAGGCCAGGCAGGAGGTCGGGCTGTAGTTGTTGCAGCTTTACCATGATGGGGCTGATGTCCCTTCCGTTGCTGGCGGTTGCCTTGCTATTCGTGGTCCTTTAGGCCCACACACCCAAGAAGGAGATTCACAAATGGAAGGTTGTATTGGCTTTATTTTCATGTTGGTGATGCTGAGCATACTCGGCTGGGTCATAGACTTGATCATACCCGGCAAGATGCCTTACGGTTGGTTGGGCGGCATAGTGGCTGCTATCGTCGGTGGACTGCTCGGCGGCTTTCTCTTCCCACAGTTTGGACCTTCGGCCACGTTCTCAGGCTGGACTCTGTCGTTCATACCCGCGCTGCTTGGCGGCATCATACTGGCGTTCATCATCCGCTTCATCATGGGCACGCAGGGACGCCGTAGCCTCTAACGAAGAAAGGGCTGTCTGATATGGCAAGCAAGCAGAGTGGTAGAGGGCTGCTATTGATAGGCCTCGTGGCGGGAGCGGCCATAGGTTGGGCGCTGGGCACGGTATACGCAGACCATAGCGGCGACGAAAACCGCAAGCGCCTTGAGGAATGGACGAGCCACCGCGCAGGCGAAGCCCAAAGCAAGGTCCAGGAGAAGCTGCCTGGCATGCCGGGCCGCCCGTCTTAGAGAATAAAAGGCTGGAGGCTGGGCGCTGAAAGCCGCTAGCTGAAAAGGAGAGAGGAAGATGCTCAGGGGACTACGTACCGCGATCAAATACTTCACGATTGGCCTGCTGGCGGGCCTACTACTGGCCCCGCGCAAGGGCACGGAGACGCGCAAGCTCCTGGTGGAGCGTGGCAAAGAGTATATCCAGGACGCGATGAACGTCGCTGAAGACAAGGTCCACGAGGCACGGAACAGCGCGTCCTAGCAACGTAGCAACCATAGCTCCTGTCTACCCCTCTCCGATATTGATCACGCAGAGCTTGGGTTCAGATTTGCAATAAGTCACAAAGTCATAAGGAGGTGAAAGCAAATGCTTCTAAACATTCTCGGTTGGATAATCATAGGCTTGATCGCGGGCTGGCTTGCCAGCATGATAATGGGACGCGGCGGCTACGGCATCGTTGGCGACATCATAGTGGGCCTGGTGGGCGCGCTGATAGGCGGCTTCCTGGCTTCCCTGCTCGGCCTGGGTGGGCTGAACACCAATGATCCCATTAGCCTGGGTAGCTTAGTCATCGCCCTGCTTGGCGCTATCATCCTGATAGCTGTGGTTCGCGCCCTGTCGGGAGGTAGAACGCGGTTATAGCTATACGCGCTATGCGCTTATGCAGGCATGCATGTGAATAGGTACGGATGTTGCTGTCAGTTGCATAGCACGGTCGTATAGCTTAGAAATTAGGAGGAGGTTACTATGGGTCAGGTAAACGTCAACACTCCCGGAGACGGCGGGGGGAGCGCCGCCGCTATCGTGCTGGTAGTAGTCGTGCTGCTGGTACTGGTGTTGCTGGTGCTCTGGCTGACCGGCGTGTTCAATCCACGCACAGGCAGCGAAATCTTCCAGATGCTGGCTGTATAATCTCCCCACAGCTTAGAATTAGGAGCAAAGGGCGGTCACGCGTGAGTGTAGGCCGCCTTTTGGTGCCCATCCGTATTACGTAGTGCGTAGTTCGTATTACGTGATTCGTAACGTGAATATGCGTTCTCGCGTAGAATGTACATACGAACAGGCTTACGTTTCACCTATAACGCAATACGCAATACGCAATACGCAATACGCAATACGCAATACGCAATACGCAATACGCAATACGCAATACGCAATACGCAATACGCAATACGCAATACGCAATACGCAATACGTTTCACCCAGAGAAGTGACTATGATCCAGCATATCATGTTGTGGAATTACAGGGATGACGTTCTGCCGGACGAGCGAGCGCGGCTTGAGGCTGAATTGGCGGGGTTGCCTCAGAAGGTGCCGTCGTTGCGGGGTGTTCGTTGGGGGCCGGTGGTTGGCGGGCGCAACCAGTCGTTCTCGCATTGCTTCGTGATGCTCTTTGACGATAAGGTAGGGCTTGACGAATATGCTGCCCACCCCGACCATCTTCGCTTCTCCGGCCCGTTCAAAGACGCTTGCGCCGTGCAGGTGGTGGCCGATTTCGAGGAGGTAGGCAAGTAACCATGTCGTGGCCCGATCTGCTTGTTATAGGCATCGTAATCTTCTCTGCTTACCTGGCTACGCGCAGGGGATTTGTGGCGGTGATGCTGTCCCTGGTGGGCTTCGTGCTGGCGCTCGTCGTGGCCTTCAACTTCTTCCTGCCCGTCGCTGACCTCCTGACACAGCAATTCGGCTGGGCGCTCATATGGACGCGGCCCCTGGCCTTCGTGGGGCTGTGGGTGCTCTCAGAGGTGGTATTCGAGGCGATAGAGAGGCTGGTCGTCTGGCGTACAGGTTATAGGCTGCGCGAGTCGCAAACCAACCGCCTGCTCGCTATCATTCCGGGCGCTGTCCAGGGCATCCTCGCCTCGGCAGTTATCCTGACCCTCCTGGCGCTCACCCCCCAAACCTCAAACAACCGCGACGTCATTCTCAAGTCTCCCCTCGGCGGCAGGCTGGTGTCGGCTACGCTGGCGGTAGAGCGCCCCCTGGAAGGCATATTCGGCCCGGCAGCCCGCGAGGCTCTCGGCTTCATCACCGTCGCGCCCCCTACGGGCACGGGCAAGCCGGGCGAGCAGGAAGTAGTAGGCAAAGAGGGCATCCAGCTCGAATTCACGGTAGACGACGCCACTGCCGACCCCGACAACGAGACCGCGATGCTGGCGTTGGTGAACCAGGAACGCACGTCGCGGGGACTCAACGCCCTTGAGATGGACCCTGAGTTGCGGCTTGTAGCCCGCGCCCACGCCGACGATATGTTCAAGCGCGGCTACTTCGCCCATGACACTCCCGAAGGCGTAGACCCCTTCGACCGCATGCGAGAGGCCAACATAATATTTGGGTTGGCGGGCGAGAACCTCGCGCTCGCCCCCACCCTCGACATCGCCCACAACGGCCTGATGAACTCCCCCGGCCACCGCGCCAACATCCTCAAAGACGGCTTCAACAAAGTAGGCATAGGCGTCCTCGACGGCGGCATCTACGGCAAGATGTGGGTGCAGGAGTTCACCGACTGAGGGCGCGAAACGTGATGCGTGAACCCTTTAGTAACTTACCTCTTACCTATTATTGCCTGGGAAACCCTACTTTTGCGTCGTGCCCGTCTGTTCCTCCCCTGCAACCCTTTCCGCCAGAAGGTCCATAACCACTTCGAGGTTTCCCTCCGCTATTGCGACATTGGGATGTTCTTCAGGTAAAAATTGGCGAAAAACCCGAAGTGCCCTCTCCAAGTGCTCCTTAGCAGCCTGTAGGTCCCCTAACTCCTTCAACACTAAGCCCAGGTTGTTGACATCAGTAGCCACATTGGGGTGATGGGGACCAAGCGCCTGCTCGTCAATAGCCAGTGCTCTCTCGTAGTGCTCCTTAGCCCCATGTAGGTTCCCCAACTCCTTCAACACCATACCCAGGTTGTTGGCAAGAGTAGCTACATTGGGGTGATGGGGACCAAGCGCCTGCTCGTCAATAGCCAGTGCCTTCTCAAAGTGCTCCTTAGCACCCTGTAGGTCCCCCATATCATGCAACACACTGCCCAGGTTGTTGACACGAATAGCCACATTTGGATGGAGGAGACCAAATGCCTGCTCATCAATAGCCAGTGCCCTCTCGTAGTGCTCCTTAGCACCCTGTAGGTCCCCCATATCATGCAACACCCCGCCCAGGTTGTTAGCCCGAAGAGCCACAGTAGGGTGATGGGGACCGAACACCTGCTCACCGATAGCCAGCGCCCTCTCTAAGTGCGCCTTAGCACCAACAAGGTCCCCCATAGCCTGCAACACCATACCCAGGTTGTTGAGTGCAGCGGCATACTCAGAGTGCTCTTCTCCATGCACTTTGCTCATGATAGGCAAAGAGCGTTGCAGGACGGTTTTGGCTTCTATGTATTGAGCACGTCCCCTCAGATAAATGCCCACCAGATTTAGCAGCCTCCCAGCCCTCCCGCTGGCAATCCCCGATTCCTCAACGTGTGCAGTGGCAGCCAAAGCATGGGGCAGCAAACGAGCACACTCTTCCCATGTACGCACATCATTACTCTCATATGGAAACGCCTCGTTTACCACATCTACAGCAGCCTCAGCCCACACCTTGCTCTCCTCTTCCCCCAGCCCACCCCGCACCACCGCCTGCACCAGCCGGTGTACCGATAGACTACCTTTATCTATATCTACCCCAACCAACGAATAGTGCCGTAACGCCTCAACTACTCTGTTCAATTTCAGTTCGTCAGCAACTGTCTCCCCTAACTGCTCAGGTAGATGCTCCTTCCAATCACGTAGCAATGTGCGTTGTATATCATCCGGCCCCAGGAACGCGCACAAATTCAACAGGTCCACACTGGCAGGCGACTCCGCTTCAATATGTTTTATAGCCAGGCTCAATGTCGCGCTTACGGTCCGCTTATCGTAATCAAGTGGCCCACTTTCATCAGCCCAAAGTTCTTCTCGTCTCGATTGAAACAATTCCAGGTAATGCCTTATAGTCACCCCGTTCGCCTCGATGTAAGCCCCTGCTTGCGCGAGCGCCAATGGCAACCCGCCTAACTCCTCAGACAGTTCCTTCGCAGCCTCCTCATCCTCTTGCTCGGTAATCTTCAGCAAGAACTCCACCGCCTCAGATTGCTCAAAGCTCATCACGGGTAGCTTGCTGGCTACTGCTTTCCAGCTAGGATTTCGCGAAGTAATGAGCACATGCCCCTTTACTCCTCCTGGCAGATACTTACTGACATCATCCGGCTTGGTGGCGTTATCAAATACAAGCAGCCATCCCTGCTCCCTTTCCAGCCAGCGCTTTACCGCCTCGACAACCACCTCTTGCTCCGTCGCGCTCTTCTCCGGCAACCCCAACTCACCCGCCAACCTGGCATAGTCCGCCGCCAGTGTCGCCCCCTCCTCCGCCCGCACCCACCACACAACATCGTACTCTCCCCTATGGCGGTAAGCGTACTCGGTAGCAAGCTGCGTCTTCCCCACACCCCCCATCCCGTGTATAGCTTGGGCTTGCGTCAGTGCGGCAGCCTGCCCACTCGTCAGCGCATCCCGCACCTTCTTGAGTAGGTCTTCCCTACCAGTGAAGTTAGGATTGTGTGGAGGCACGTTCCAAACTCGTGGTTGCTTCGGCACTTGTCTCAGGCCCGGCGGCGCTGTGCCTGTATCTACCGCCGAGCCTGCTAGGGGTTTGCTTGTATCTCCTCGACTGCTTTTGCTATACCCTTAGCTACGTCTGTAAATGCCCCATCTCGATTTTCCCAACTCGTCACAGCCTTCGCATCTGTAGGCAGAGCCTGTAATCTCCCGAATGGAGCGCCCCTCCAATGCACTTCTCGCAAAATAACCGGAATAACACGCGCATCCCCAGCTTTATCTCGCTGCAATGCCCTTTCCATCTCGATCCCATAACAATAGTCTGAAGCTAGAAAGTCGGCGCTTATCAACAGCAATATCACCTTCGCCCTATTTAGCCTCGCGTCAATTTCCTTCTCCCAATCATGCCCTGCTATGATCTTACGGTCATGCCAACCCGTAATCACCCCGGTCCTTTTCAGTATGCTCAGGTGCTTCTCCAACTCATTCCGAAGCCCCTCATCCTCGTGAGCATACGAATAGAACACCTCCACAGGTTCCCTAGCCTTCGCGTCGTCACTCATTCTCACACTCCCTTAATGTCCAAATTTCCACAACAACCTACCTGACATTTCACCCATCATGTCATCAATAACTCGCATTATACCAGCAACCACCCCAACTGGTTCACCCATCCCAAAAATGTGCGAAACTCCACCCCACTTCCCCACCAAATCATGTCCCGTTTTGTCCCCCAAAAGGGATTAAGTATATAGAGAACATGTTCACCCCCACCGATGCGTATAGGTGGGTCTCAGGGTCCCGCTGGTGCCCCTGCTTCAGGATAAGCCCAACCAGGCTATCCTCCACTCCCAAAAGGAGTGTCGCCTCTGTAGCAGCGCCGAGCACTCGGTACTCGGTACTCGGTACTGACAACTCGGCACTGCCACAGAAACATACGGGCCGGCAATCTCCCCACCTGGTGGAGACCGGCAAGTCCTCCACACCCCATGCGTCCAACCAGGCGCGAAAGGCCAAAGAGGACCCCAAAACCAGGCACAAAGTGAGAAATCTGACATCAAACATCTGATTTCCGACTTCTCACCACACCAGTTGCGTAAGCAGGGGCAAGCAACCTCCAACCCAGGCTGCTTAGGCTATAACCCTGCCCACGACCCTACATCAACCCAAACAAAACCAGAGGGGCGCTCTAACCAGCGCCCCTCCGACCAACCCAACATGAAACTCAAAACCCAAAACCTCAGCGCCTCCGCGCCTCAAACCCAAAAAACCTTGGCGACTTGGCGTCTTGGCGGTTAGCAATCAAAAACAATAAAAACCTTAGCGAACTCTGCGTTCCTTTGCGTCTTTGCGGTTACGTAATTACGTTTCACGTTTTACGCAGGCTTTTCTCCGCAGGCCATTAGCGCGACGAAGAGGGCGTACTTGTCGGGGGAGGCGTGGAACTCTATGTGCGCCTTGTGCATGAGTTCGACGTCTTCTTCGGTTATTATGCCTCTGTCCAGGGCGGGCTTGAACGCGCCTGGGTCCCAATCGCTGGGCATAAGGGCTTCTATGCCTAGCTTATCGCTGTGTATAGGGACAATCTCGAGGTCCATATTTACGAAACCGGCAGCCCCAAGCAGACGCCAGAGCTTGCGCCCGATATTGCGGTTGCCTCCACGACTCTCCTGCGCTTTTTCCATCTTCTCGAGAATAGCTTCGATCTCTGCGCTGTCAGGTGGGTCTATCACCCACTTCAGGCCGCCCTCCACATCGGTGATCGCCAGCTTGCCGCCCGGCTTGAGTACGCGGTGAATCTCTTTCATCGCGCCTAGAGGGTCGGGTAGGTGCTGGAAGACGAGACGCGCCAGAGCGAAGTCGAAACTGTCGTCGGGCAAGTCCATCTTCATGAGGTCGCCCTGGATTATGGTGTAGCGGCCCTCCATTCCTCTGCTTTGCAAGTACTTCTCGGCGCGTGGGATCAGGTCGGGGTCAATCTCTATGCAGGTGACGTGGCTCTTGGGATGGGCGGCAAGTAGCTGCTCGGTGACGAAGCCCGGCCCGCTCCCAACTTCTAATATGGACATGCCATCTCGCAGCCCGAACCACGCCATGTTGCGGGACTCTTTATCCCAACTCCATAGCGCCTGGTCGCGCAGCCTCTCGATTTCCTTCTCGACATCCTCATGCATCTCGCTTGCTTTGTACGAGACTTTGCCCTCACTATCTGACACTCTTTTGCTTCTCCTTTCTTCCCTCAACTACGCTCGTCCGCCGCCTGCAACGCAAGCAGAGCCGGACTCTGTCCTTGATATTTATGGTGCTCTTCTATCAGCAGGATTACCTCAGGCGAAGCGCCATGTTCGCTCGACATGCGCGCTCCCAGGCGGGCGTGGTGCTTGCTCAGGTAGAATGGGTATAGCAGGTAGCCAACCGGACCTGACGGGCCATGTGCTTCAGCAAATCCAACGAGCTTTGCCAAAAAGGACCTGCCCATAGGCGTGGCCTTCAACAAGACTATTATAACCCTGTGTATCAGCGTTATCGAGCGCCCGGTAGTGGGGCCATATTTGCCCGCGTCGTGCAGGAGCGCGGCCTGCCACACGTTTGGGTCGTGACAGCCCCCTTCCAACACCCGCCGGTAGACGGCCAGGCCGTGCAGCCTGTACTGGCCGGGCAGGGTGGCAAACATCGTGTAGAGTCGCGGCCCAAGCACCCGCCGCGCCTCGGCCATGTCGCTCTTGCTCACCCGTCCCAGGAACGCCTCGAAGAACTGGCGCGACCTGTAGAGCCATCTACTTAGCACTTATATAATGTCTCAGCCTATGCCGAGCAATAGCCTCATCAGGAAGCTGCGGACGGGCTCTATGACCTCTGATACGGGGTTCAGGGGCACGCCCAGGCTGCTGCCGAGGTAGGGTACGAGGAAGACTACGCCCAGGAGGATGGGAATGCTATATCTACGCAACGGCTCCAGGATGAGGGTCCAGGGGTTAGGCAGGATGCCCACCAGTATGTTGAAGCCATCAAGGGGAGGGATGGGTATGAGGTTGAACGCGAAGAGGAGGACGTTTACCAGGATCATGTTACCTACCACCAATAGGACCTGGTCGGGCAGTATTCCATTGCCGAACCGCCAGAGGGGGGTGAGGGCTGCGGCGAATACGAGGTTAGAGATGGGACCGGCCACCGCCACGATAGCCATGCCCCGCCGCCCCCACCGTAGCGCGTATGGGTTGACGGGCACGGGCCTGCCCCACGCGATGAAGCCGACGCCGAGGGCAAGCAGCACGCACATAAAGAAACCAAGAGGGTCGAAGTGGGCAGCAGGGTTGAGGGTGATGCGGCCCTGCCGCCTGGCCGTGTCGTCGCCAAGCAGGTAGGCTGAATAGGCGTGCATAAATTCGTGGAAGGTCGTGCCGATCACGAAGCCTAGCATGTAGCCTATGAAAATTACGGGGTTGAAGTTGATACCACCGAACATTATGGGTTCCTATCTATTTTGGTTCCTGGTGGCGCGTTACGCCTTCGAGGTCGCTTTCGGCGTGGGTCTCGCTCGCGTACTTGATGTCGGGCGTGCCCAGGGTGGCGAGTACCTGCTGTGCGGCCTGGGCCTGTTGCGCGTTGGGGTGCAGGAGCACCAGCGTGTCCACGCTCTCAAGCTTGCTGCGCTTCAGCTCGTCCTCGTTGAGCGATTGGCCCGCGGCAACGTGGCCCGTCGTGGCGTCAATCACTTGGTCCGAGCCTTTCACTCTATAGTATACGCAAACATCCTCCATAGGGTAACCGGCGTTCTTGAGGCCGTCAAACACCTGCTGGGCCTCTATACGCACGTCAAAGATAGCCAGCAGCGTGGGCAGGCCGACTATCTCGCCTTCTCTTTCGTTTACGTTCGTTTCCATAGTAGACTCCATTCCTTCCAGGGGTCAGGGACCAGGGGCTAGGGGCCAGCGATGTGTGAAACGTGATGCATCCTAATTGTATATCTTCTGGTTCCTGATACCTAACCCCTAACCCCTAACCCCTAACCCCTAACCCCTAACCCCTGACCCCTCGCCCCTCGCCCCTCGTCCCTCGCCCCTCGCCCCTCGCATCTATCGCCGCTGCTACAGCGCCCAGCGCGCCTGAGTCGCCGCCCAGTTGGGCTGGGACTATTTCATACGTGCCCCTGTAGCCGGGCATCACCCTGGCCTCGGCGGTGGCGCGCACGGCATCGAAGAGCAGATCGCCCGCGTTGGTGACGCCGCCGCCCAGCACTACCAGTTGCGGGTTGAAGGCGTGGATACAGCTTACCACGCCTACGCCCACCAACATACCCTCTCGCTGCATCAGCTCGCATGCGGCGCGGTCGCCTGACAGGGCTGCTTCGACCACTATCTTGGCTGTGACCTTCTTCGGGTCGCCCCCGGCGGCCTCCGCCATGCTCGTCTCGCGACGGCCCGACATGACCATGCTCCCTTCTCTTGCAAGCGCCGTGCCCGAAGCCATAGCCTCAAAGCAGCCTATACCGCCGCAGTAGCAGCGCGGCCCGTCTACCGCGATGATTATGTGCCCCAGTTCGGCGGCCATGCCCGCAGACCCCAGGAAGAGCTTGCCGTCGCTGACCACTCCCCCGCCTATGCCCGTGCTGATGGTGAAGTAGACCAGGTGCGTGACAGGCTTGCCGTTCACGGGTTGAGTGCCCGCGCCGAATTTGAACTCGGCAAGCGCGGCGGCATTGGCGTCATTCACGAGCACGATAGGCGTATCCCGCGACAGGTCGAGCCTCTTGTAAAGCTCATCGCGCAGTGGGACAGTCTCCCACCCCGGCAGGTTGGGCGGGTTGTAGACCTCGCCCTTGGCAGGGTCGAGCGGCCCAGGTATGCCCACGCCTATAGCGTCAACGCCTCCCTTTGGAGTGAGTTCCTCTATCATTTCGGCGATGCGGTCCAGCACGGCTTCCAGCCCATCGGAGCCGCGCGTGGGCCACCGGAGCTTGCTCTTTATCTTGCCATGCTCGTCGGCCCTGATGCCGAGTATTTTAGTGCCGCCTACGTCTATGCCGATGATGTTCATGGGTGTACCCGTGACGCCTAACAGGCAGATATGCCAGGTAAGAGGGAAGGCGAGGTGCCTGATGGTTAAGAAGTTAGAGTGATTCGTAATTCGTAATTCGTAATTCTTATCGTTAGCGGTCCAGCTTGAATACTATCTCCCCCGGCGCGGTCATGGGGCCGTAAACTAGCGTGAGGCCCTTTACGTCCTTCTCCATCTCAAACGATATTTCGCCCGTGACTTTCGCGCCGGGGGCAAGGGTGTCTCCTGCATTTTCGACCAGGCTTTCGCTCAACTTCCCATGGAGGCTCAAGTCCCTGCTGTTCCTGTACTCGTCCAGGACCTTGAACTCGCCGGGCACGTATACCGGGCGCGGTTCCGTGCCGGTGTTCTCCAGCGTCAAGTCAGTAATAAGGAACTGGTACCCTTCTCCTACCTCATAAGTCTTGCCTTCGGAATCGGTCTCCCCTTCCTCGCTGTAGCGGAGATTGTTGAGGGTGACTTTGACGCCGTTTATCTCGCCTGAACCGCCGATTGCCGCTTCTATAGGTCCGGGCGTCGGGGCCTGTCCCGCCTGTGGTATGCCCCACAATAGCACGGAGTCGTCCGACGAGCCGGATACGAGTATGGTGCCATCGGGCGTGAAGGCGAGTGCCGTTATAGATCCGTCATGGCCTTCCAGTGTGCGCAGTAGCGCGCCGTCCTTCACCCTGCCCAGGTGTATCTTACCGCCCCATGATGCGGCTACGGCAAGGAACTGTCCGTCGGGGGTGAACGCTATGCTGCCGGGTGGGGCCTCGAAGCCCTCCAACGTCCTTATGGGCGCGCCGTCCGCCGCCGACCAGACGTAGAGCTTGTAATCTTCGGCTCCCGCCGCAACTATCGTACCGTCGGGCGAGAAAGCTACATTATGGACTTTGCCCGCAGGGCCGGTGAGCACGAGCCGCGTTTTGCCATCCCCAACATTCCACAGCCTCACCGTGCCGTCAGCCGATGAGGTGGCAACCGTCTGCCCGTCGGGTGAGAACGCCACGTCCGTGAGATAGTCTTTGTGCCCCTGCGCCCCTCCCAACACGAAGAGCGACTTGCCTTCAGCCGCCCTCCATATGCGCGCCGTCTTATCGCCGGAGGCGGTTGCCATGAGCAGGCCATCGGGGGAGAACGCCACTCTCTCTACTATGTATTCATGTTCTGTTAGATTGCGTATCTCTACGCCGTCCGAGGTGCCCCAAACGCGCACGCCGTCCCACGAAGTCGAGGCGAGTGTCTGTCCGTCGGGCGAGAAGGCCAGCCCGACTACATATTCAGTATGTCTCTCAAGAGTGCGTATCAGCGCGCCGTCAGCTAAGTTCCAGATGCGTATCTTCTTGTCCTGGGATGCGGAAGCCAGCAACCGCCCGTCTGGTGAGATGGCGATGGCCGATACGTGCCCCCAGTGGCCGCGCAACTTGCGTATCACGGCCAGTCTCTCCGCGTTCTCCGCCGACACGGCGGGAGGGCGTGGGGCGGCTGTGAGGTCGGCCCTTATCGCAAGGGCGGTGCCCGCCGACTGCGCTTCTGAGGTGGCTATTTGCTGGGCCTGCCTCGTCTCGCCCGCCTGAGCCTGCCTTGTGGTGGCTGCTTGCAGGTCCAATTCGATAGCGGTCGCCTCGGCGATTACCGTGCCGGTGGCCTGGGCGGCAATCTCGGTTTCGGTGGCAAAGGCTTGTTCTGTGGCCGCAGCGATTATCTGCGCGGTCGCGTTGGCCTGCTCCGACTCAGCGGTGCCCGTCGCATTGGCTATCTCCATAGCCTGGGCGGTAGCGGTGGCCTGGGCCTGCGACGCCTGCTGGGCCTGGAAAACGGCCATGCCGCCAAACAGCACCAGGGCCAGCAACACGATAGCCGGTACTATCACCAACGCTAACCTCGGCCTGGGACGCTTCGAAACTACGTATGTAGTCGCAGGCATGGCAGGCGTCGTAAGTACTTCGGTAGCCTGTGGAGGCGTGCTTACGTGTTGCTCCACATCTGGTGGAGGTGTAAGCGTGACTACTTGAACCGCCTCCGGCTCGGCGCGCGGCTCAATTATATTGGGGGTTGTGAGGGCAGCCGTGTCGGCTCCAACGTTCGTATCTGGGGCAGCACCCTTCAGTTTGCGGTCAATCTCCCCAAGGATGACGGTGGCGGTCTGCCCGTTCCTGGTATAGCTGGGGTCGCGACGCGCTATCTCTTCCATCAATTCCCGCGCTGAGAGCAAGTCGCCGCTCTGGTAGGCTGCGTAACCGTCATCGAACAGCGCGGCTGTCTCTGCGTCGTCCGCCGCTTCCTGATGCACGGTGCCCTCTTGCAGGGGGGCCGAGAGCATGTCGGGGAGCAGGGTCGTGCTGTCTGAGGTTCTTACCGCCCCGGAAGCCTCCAGGTCGCGCACGATCAGCATAAGCTCCTGGCCGAGGCTGCTGTAATGCGGGACCGAGGCCAGCGCCTGCTTGTAAGCATCCAGAGCGCCACTTACGTTGCCCTGGGCCTCCAGGCGCCCGGCAGTATCCATCAACGCCCTCGCTGCCGCTTGCGACAGCTCGGACGTCGTGCCGGGTGCGCCCTGGGGTGTCGTCTCCGCCTGGGGGACGGCCTCCGGGGTGGCTGACGCCATGTCGGGCACCTGCGCGGGCAGCATCACCAGCCACTCGCCAAAGGTCGAGCACTCCGGCAACCATTCGCTGTGCCAGGCGCGCTCGAAGAGTTGCGTTATCCCCGCGCCCCACCGCTCCCGCAAGACGGATAGGAGCACCCTGTACCGATCCCCCTCCGCTTGCAGCTCATCCGGGCTGAAGTAGTTCTCTCCCCATGACGCCTTCCGCACTCGCTCGTCGCACCAGCCCAGCATCTCGGCCAGGATGACCGCGCCCGCGAAGCGGTCAGCGTCGGCTGCCCACAGGCCCTCCGGGGCAGTCTTGTGCGCGTAGCCGGACGAGCCTCCCGGCAGCACGTCGGGCCGCCGCAGGTCGGGGCCGTACATCTGCTCGACATCCACCAGAGCGACGGGCGAGCTTGCATGCTCCGCAAAATTGGGGGCGAGCGCGGGCAGCAGCACGTTGGGGGCCGATAAGTCGCAGTGGGCCAACCCCTCCTGCTCCATACTAGCCAGTATGCCCGCGAAGGCGCGCGCCATATCCAGGCTCTGCTCAGGCGACCAAACCTCTTTTTCGCCCAGCACTTCCATCCAGGTGGGGCCTTCTATCCAGGGCATCAGCACCGCGTAGAGGAGATCGGGGTGGCGGCGCAGCAATTCCGGCTCTGCCTGCGGGGTCAGCACGACCCGGCGGCATACCTCCAGGCCAGGCAGTTCGGCGTAGGGTCCCAGCCGCCTCGCCCCGCTCACCAGCCCAGGCACCCTGAAGCGCGGCTTGAAGACTTTGATGGCGCGCTTGCCGGGGCCTACCGCAAGCTGGTAGACCACCGCCTGCCGCCCCTCCTGCCCATAGGGCATACCACGCGCGGCTGGGTGCTCGGCTATCGAGTATCCGACGCCCTCGATTGTGAGTTCCTGGTTGATCTCCGGCTGAAAAGCCACCGGCCCTCCCGGTTACGGGTTTCTCTGGTTTTCAATTGGGATTGAGCTTGGAAG
Organism: Chloroflexia bacterium; assembly: GCA_036399775.1. Classification (GTDB taxonomy): domain Bacteria; phylum Chloroflexota; class Chloroflexia; order QHBQ01; family JADMIH01; genus JADMIH01. Next base: position 82,335 of record DASWMJ010000009.1, read on the forward strand.
GCTCAATCCCAATTGAAAAGAGTATACTCTTTATGGGGTAGGCACGCCCATCTCCATGCCCGGCATGGGGGTGCCTGTGTTGGGAGGCTGCTGCGCGCTGTCGCGGAGGATGAACAAATCCCCCATGTACTGAGCGTGCTGGTAGGCGGTCTTCGCGCCTCCCTCGCCTGGTACCGGCTCGATCTTTTCATCTCCGTTCTGATCACGGCCATTGAGGATCCTGTCTGCCAGGGAAGAAGCGTTTCGCACGTCCCCGCCCGACTCCTCTACGGATGTGCTCTGGGCGATCTTCAAGGTAAGTGTGCGCAGCTCCCCTACCCAATCGCCCAGGTTTTGCGCGGAGACGATTGTGTGGTCCGCATGCACTTTGATGTTGTCGGTGGCGTCGGGGGCGCGTGTCACGTTCTGGGTATGCGCGACCAGGCCTTCGATGAAACCGAGCCGGTCCCCATTCAGCAGCAGCCCAAAACTGTCCCCGAACCTCGTCACCGTGCCGTCCTTGTTTACGTCGCCGAAGTTCGCCCCATTCTCCCCCTCTATAAGGTTCAACAGACCTTCCGCGTCTATCGTCATCCTCGCCAGGTCGCCCGTTTGCTGGGCGGTGACCATCTCCCTTGCGATAGTTACAACTCGTTCCGTTTCGCGCAACAGCCCCAGCGACCAGCCTATTTTCCCCGGCGTTTCCTCACCCTCTACCAATACGTGCTTCATATGCATGTAAGCCTCCGGCGGCAGCGCGCCCGCAAAGGCTACATCCCTGCTGCGTTGCTCAGGGCTGCTGTCCGGGTCAGGTTCGAGAGTGATTTCAAAGGCGTCGAAGAGCTGGAGAAGATTACGCCCCTCTTCGTCCGTCATATTTATAGTGCCACGCCCGCTGTCATCCAATTTGAGTATGCCCATTGGGCGGCGTCGCTCACCGCCTGCGCCCAGCAGCCATACCTGGTATTGCTTACCGGCGGGCGGCGCGGGGAACTTCTCGACGAAGAGTCCAGCCTGGTCAAGGGTCGCCGACCCGTCGCTGAAGCGTATGAGGCCGAGGTATGAGTTTGTATCTTCCGGTACGGGAGATGCCGCCGCGCCGGACCCTGAGGGCGTATTCTGCGCGCCGCCGGGCACGGTCGCGGTAGCCCCACCATCGTTGCCCGGTGCCGCCGCTTGGGGGGTGCCCTGTAATTGCAGTAAGACGATACCGCCGAAAACCAGCAGCAATAGCGCCAGCGTCGCCGGGACCACGATCCTGGTCAGCCTATCTATCGTGCTGGGGGAGGACTTGACTTCAGCCCGTGCGGTCTGCGCTGCCGGTGCGTCCTCTGGCGTGATCGGCACAGTTTGTGTGCTTTGAGTGGCCTGCGGTACAGGCACAACAGGCGCGGCAGGTTGGGATGCGGCTGCGATGCGCCGTTCGCTCTCGGCGAGCAGGGCTGCCGCGCTCTGGCCCGCGAAGGTGTAGTTCGGCTCGGCGCGCACCACTTCAGTGAGCAGTTCCCTTGCTTCCCGCCACTTGCCCCGGTTATAGGCACCAAGTCCCTGGTCGAAGAGGCTGTCTACGCGATCTTTGCGGGGAGGGGCCTGGGGTTGGGGCGCGGGCGGGGTTGCCTGCGCTGCAGGCGCTGGGATAGGGGCTGCCGGCTGGGGCGACAGCTTCTTCTCCAACTCATCTATGATCAGGGTAAGCTCGCTGGCAAGCGCGCTCCCCACGTCCGGGAGAGACCGCGCCTGCTGGTAGGTAGCGAGCGCGCTGGTCAGGTTCCCTTGCGCCTCGAAGCGGCTCGCCAACTCCATCAGCGTGCGGACGCTGACTTCAGACGTGCCCGCAGGTGCCTCGACTGGGGGTTGCTCTCCTGCGGTTCCGGGAACGCTCTTGGGCAGGCTAACAAGCCACTGGCCGAAGGATGGACAGTCGGCTAGCGTCTGGCTGGTCCACGCCCGCTCGAACATACGCGCCACGTTAGTACCCCACGTCTCGGTTAGCGCCGTGGCGAGCAGACGATACCGCTCGCCGTCGGTCTGCATCTCCTGGGGGTCGAAGTAGCTCTCGCCCCAGGACGCTTCTCGCACTCGCGGGTCGCACCAGCCGAGTATCTCCGCCATGAGCACCCCGCCCGCGAAGCGGTCCGCTTCGGACGACCACAGGCCCTCCGGGGCGGTCTTGTGCGCGTAGCCTGCCGAGCCGCCCGGCACCACTTCGGGCCGCCGGAGATCGGGGCCGTACATCTGCTCAACGTCTACGAGGGCGACTGGCGACTGGTAGGTGGTGGGACCGGACGCCATCATAGGTATCAGCAGGTTGGGGCCGGACAGGTCGCAGTGGGCAAGCCCTTCTTGCTCCATACCCGCCAGTATGTCCGCCAGGGCGCGAGCCATAGCGAGGGACTGGTCCTGGGTAAGCTCGATCTTTTCCAGCAGCACTTCCATCCAGGTGGGGCCTTCTATCCAGGGCATCAGCACCGCGTAGATCAGGTCGGGGTAGGCGTTCAAGAGGGCTTCGTGCTGCTGTGGGGAAAGGACGCTTCGACGGCATACCTGCAAGCCGGGCAGGGTTGCGTAGGGCGCGAGGCGCTTGGCCAGACTCACCATGCTGGGCATCTGGTAGCGCGACTTGAAAGCCTTGATAGCTCTTTTGTCGTTGCCTGCCACCAACTGGTACACAACGGCTTGCCGTCCCTCCTGCCCATACGGGATGCCACGAGCGACGGGATGCTCGGCGACCAGGTACGTTACGCCGTCAATGCCCAGTTCCTGGTTGACTTCCGGCTGAAACGCCATCTATATCTCCTTTTCATCGCGCTCAACGGGAAGGGTAGCGCGCTGCTGGCTCGCCGCCAGCCATGTGGCATGCCACACTACCGGCAACACCATGCTGTTATCCTTGCTTATCCTCAGCCGGTGGCTGCTCCCCTGGCGCTCCTTCCGAGGGTAGGCCCGTTGGCGGCGGCTCACCGGGTATTGCTTCCTGCGACGCATCGGCTGGCGGCTGTGGCGGCGCGCTCTTTACCGGCGGTGACGGTTCTGTGCCAACGGGCGGCAAGTCGGCAGGAACTGGAGGTGGCTCCGTGCCGGGCGGAGGCGGCTCGCCCTCCGTCACTGCGGGCACGGGAGGCTCTCCAACAGGCCCAGGCGGAGGTTCGGGCGCTGGCTCAGGTGCTGGCTGCGGCCCAGGCGGAGGCTCAGCAGGCGGCGGTTCCGCCGGAGGTGGCCCCACTGGGGGTGGCTCCACCGGAGGAGGCTCAGTCGGCGGTGGCTCCACCGGAGGAGGCTCAGTCGGCGGTGGCTCTACTGGTGGAGGCTCAGCAGGTGGAGGCTCAGCAGGCGGCGGTTCCGCTGGTGGTGGAGGCTCAGCAGGTGGAGGCTCCACAGGGGTTGGTTCAGCCGGGGGCGGCTCAACCGGAGGGGGCGGCTCAACCGGAGGGGGTGGCTCAGCAGGCGGCGGTTCCACCGGAGGTGGCGGCTCTGCCGGTGGCGGTTCCGGCGCTGGCTCGCCATCCCCAGCAGGTACCGGCTGAGGCTCTGGCTGAGGCTCAGGTTCCGGTTGGGGTTCCGGTTGAGGCTCTGGCTGAGGCTCAGGTTGGGGTTCCGGCTGAGGTTCAGGAGCTGGCTCCGGCGCGGGCGGCGGCTCAGGCGGCGGTTCGCGTTGGGGTTCCGGCTCCGGTTGAGGCTGGCCTGATTCTATTGATCCCGAAGGAGGAGGTTCCGTTTGCGTATCGGCAACCGGCGGCTGAGTATCGGGTGGGGGCTGGCCCTGGCCGGTGTCGGGTGCAGCGCCACCTCCTCCATCGACAGCCCCCGCTACCCCAGCGCCGGAGCCGGAATCCGCACCCGCACCCACGCCGCCGTCTGCGCCTCCCACCCCGTCCGCGCCGCCTTCTCCTCCGTCGGCTGGGTTCTTGTCCAGGAATTCCGCAAACGAAGACTCGATCGACTTGCCGAAAACGCGCTGACTCGCCGAGCTAGCCGCTGCTTCGGCTTGATTGCCCTGCGCGCCAGCGTCTCCCTGACCACCAGCCCCGGCAGATGCGTCCGGCGAGGCTACGCCGCTCTGTGCGCTGGCGTCCGGCGCTCCCTGGCCGGCAGGTGGCGCACCTGCCACACCTTGTTGAGCGCCATCCCCGGACTGAGCGGCAGGCTGTTCGGTTGGTTGCTCGACGGGGGCGGCTCCGGCGTCAGACGCCCCATCGGCGGATGCTGCTTCTGCTCCCGGCGCGGCCTGGTCGGCTGGCCCTCCGGCTATGGAGTCGGCTACCCCGGCATCAGATGCCCCATCGGCGGACGCTGCTCCCGCCGATGACTGGTCTACGATTACAGTTGAGCCTCCGGGCGATCCAGCACCCTGGACGCCTGCCTGCTGCCCCCCGGCATTCAGGTCCGCGCCCGCGCCGTCCAGTTTCATGGGAGGTGGGGCGGCTGGTAAACCTGCCGCGCCCTCGCGGTCTGCCTCCTCAAAAGCCTGCACTTTGCTGGTGATGCGCCGGGCCAACGATTCAGACAGGCCAATCAATTCGTTCACACGGCTGCGGGACTGCATCACCTCGCCGTCTATCTGGCCCCTCTCCTGTACTTCAAACTCTATGTTGTTGTAGCTGTTGGTCAGACGCCCGTCTATATTGCGCAACTGCTCAGCGCTTTGTAACAACTGCGTGCTCAACTGGCGCAGTTGTTCGGGATTCAGGATAATGCGTGGCATAAATACCCCTCCACGGCGTACAGATAACGATTGATGCTTCGGTTTGGATTGCGTTACCGGCGAGAGGCGCACGCCTCAGCCTCGCCTGGACAAATCTCCTGCCTGCCCGTATCAACCCCCAGAGTCTACGTTCTCGAAGCGCGCGGCTACCGTATCCAGTTGCGCGCCGATGCTATCTAGAAGCTGCACGAACTGGCTCATGGAGGTCTTCCACTGCTCGTACTCCTGGAAGAAACGCTGCTGGGTCACACCTTCCCATTCGCCCTGTATGTTATTGACGCTGGACGAGAGGTTGTTGAAAATTTGCTGGCTCTCCTGGCTGGCTTGCTTGAACTGGCCGGACAGTTGGCGTACCTGTTCGGGTGATATTTTTATGCGGGACATGTGGTTACCTCCTGATTTGGCTCTCGTAGCCCTATGGATTGATGCAGAAGAAAATAACTACCGTGTGGTTGCTGTTCGCGCCCACGAACGTTATGGCCCAACGTCCGGGGAAGCGCTTCAGCTCGGGATCGAGGGGGACTGTCACAGGCTCTATCGTGCCCTCGGCGGTGACCCCTCCCTCCAAGGGATTCTTCGTACCGACCACCTGGCCATCTGGCGCGGTAAGGAAGAAAGAGGCCGCCTCGTTAGGCTCGAAGCCCCTGGCCGTGAAGACTATCTTTTCGCCCGCATTGACAGTGCTGGGAATGGCCTCCCCGTCGGGACTCGCAATCGGACTACAAGCCCCACCGCCTGCGGCAGCAGTGGCAGTGGCCGCCGCGATAGTGGTGGCGGTCAGGTTGGGCCGAACCAGCGTAGCCGTTGCGGGCGCGGGCGGGCGTGTAGCTGTCGAGGGTGCGCGCGTTGGAGGCACACGCGTGGCGGTGGCTCGCGGCGGTACCCTGGTAGCTGTCCTGGTAGCGGTCGCCGCCCCCTGGCCTCCCCGCGCCGCAGCAGTGGCGGTCTGTGCTCCGGCCCCGCCAGCGCCCCCGCCGCCATTACCGCCCCCGCCCCCGTTGCCGCCTCCACCGCCTGCGGCTGCTGTGGCTGCTGTGGAGGTCTGCTCCTGGCTGGCCTTGTCCCCTCCGGGTGGCGTGGGGTTGCCCGCTACCACGGCGGTGGGCAGCACGACCACCTGGGTGTTGCTGCATTGGCGCTTTGCCTCGATATTGTACACGCAGAGCGTTACCGCGCGGCTCCTATCAACGCTTGGAATCGTTTGCTCGCCCTGCCCCGTCTCGTCAATTGGCTTGGTGGCGATCAACTCCGATCCAAGTTTCACCTCGGCGGTGATCGCGTTTGTGGTTATCCAGCTCAAGGTGACAGTCTCGCCTGGAGAGATGGAGGGGGGATCAACCGTTATCGATTCTATCGTTGGCAGGGGGGCCGCGGGGGGCGCGGGGCAAAAAACATTGCCCAGGAGCGGCGTCTTGCACCAATCGGGGCGTATGAAGAAGATAAGCAGAATGAGCAGCAGGAGTAACAACAGAAATAGCAGTGGTCGCAACGACCTCAGTATGGGCGTGCGCACGAACTCCGCCTGGGTAACGCGCGTCATCGCCTTACCGTCCAGTCCGGTTGGGCCGTCAACGGCGCTCGCGCTCACCGTGAAGGGATAAGAGCGGTTAGACCCCACGAAATGGAGGCCGCGCGCTTTTACCGTCAACGGCACGAGTTGAGACCTGCCCGCTTCCAATTCAGGCTCAGGGTCTTTGAAGATGTATTGCAGCCCCTCCTCCGCGTCGCGTCCCGATAGGGCGACCTGCGTCTTATCGTTGCCCAGGTTCGTCACCGTTACCCGGAAATTGCCCTGGCGTCCAAGCACGCGGCGAGGCTCCATCTCAACCTGGAAGTCGGACATCGCCTCCACCAGGATGACGCCGTTGGCCGATACGATAGTGGTGGGGGAGTCTTGCGAGATGACGCGTACTTCAAAGGGGTACTGGCCTGCGGTGAGCTTGGCTCCCTTGGGGGCGTTTACGAGGATAGGTATCTGCGCGTTGTCCCCAGGGAAGAGAGAGACTTTCGGGACGGTGATCCTGTACCAGGACTCGTCAATGCCATCTATTTCCACCCTGTACTGGTCTACTACGTCCCCGGCGTTACGCACATCGAGGAGAAGCTCGATCTGCTCCATGTTCGGCTTGAGGATGAGCATGGTAGGCGTGAGGCTGACGATTATGGCATGTCTACCCGGCGAGGCGTTCTGCATCATAGCAATATCTCTCTGTACATAGATAGTTACGCCTCGTCAGAGACTCGGTTGGCTCTCAAGGCGCGACGATGAGCAGGGGTATAGAATGGGTACAGGGAATAACCTCTGCTTGAGAAAATCTCCCTGGTATTGGGCAGCGTCCCACGCCAAAAAGGAACGTAGCTCAACCAGGGATCACAACATAAGTATTGTACTTACAGCAGGGTAAACGAGAGCCTTTGAAGGCCCAGGCGTTAGCGTACCAAAGTATATCACACACTCCGGCGCATGACAATAGATTTGGAAACGCAATTCACGCACAGAAAGATGGGATTTTGGCTACCCGGTAGCCGCGCCCACCGACTTGTCCATCACGAAGCGCACCGCCAGCGCGCTACCTTCCGCGGTCTTCTCTTCGCCCGAATACATGTCACAGGCGATCTGGGCTTTGCGCGGCCCGATGTCCGTCACCCTGGCTCGTAAAGTTACGGGCCTGTCGAGCGGGGTGGGCTTCAAGTAGCGCACGTTGAGGGTGCCCGTCACATAGCTGATGGCCGGGAGGGAGCCGTGTTCGCGCCCCTCCGCTCGGTAGGTGGCGGCGATGGCGGCCCATATGGAGTGGCAGTCAATGAGCGAGGCGACCAGCCCCCCGTACATCACGTTGGGGAAGCCTGCGTTGTATTCGGGCTTCGGCTCGAAGACGCACACCACCTCTGAGCCATCTTCGGACCAATAGCTCTTGATGTGCAGGCCGTGTGGGTTGGCCGGGCCGCAGCCGTAGCACGTCGCGTTGGGCCAGGCGTCCTGTAGCGCCTGTTCTGTCTTGCTGTTGTCTGCCTCGACTGCCATCCATACCTCCGATTACGCATGTTGGGGCTGTGCCGGAGGGTATTATAGCATAGCGGCGTGGCGAAGGGAGACCTGCGGGCAAATAAGGAGGTTAGGTTAAAAATACAAGCCTGGCAAGATTAGAGTAGGAGGGCTATCCTCTCCCCAGGGATAGCGACTAGTTGGCCTTGCCAGGCTTTGTATAACTCTACCAAATTGCGGCAGGTATGGGGGTAACAGACGGTGAACAAGAGCGGTGGGAGGTGGTGAAGAATTGTGAACGGCAACCAGGCTTATTTCTCTGACGATATTCACTTTTCAGCAGACAAAGATGGTGTGCCCGGACGGACTCGAACCGTCGACTCGTTGATTAAAAGTCAACTGCTCTGCCTACTGAGCTACGGGCACATAGAAGAACTACTTTACTTTCGGTTGAATATACTTAACTTTATAGAAATTACCACGCTTGGCTGTGCGCCGTCTGTGGCAGTTAGCGCATACCACGTCACACTTCTCTATTTCAGCTGCTAGTGTCGTAAGAGTGTAGCCCTGGCTTACTAACATAGATATGATCTCACGTTTTGTCCCTCGTACATGGTCAAACTCCAAGACAACTGGATCATTCTCACCACAGTCTAGACAGGGATGGGACAGGAGATACTCAATAATGAACTGCTCGCTTCGGAGCCGCCTATCAGTCTTAAGCTTATTTATATCTTGAAGTAGTTTCGCTCGGTTGTCTTGATAGTATCGCCGAGCGTATGCCCTGTTGCACTCTTTACACCACGGTTGCTTCTTGGCGCGCCGCGTGGCGAACTCGTCAGCCTCCTTGACTTGACCACAACGACTGCACGTTTTCATATTGCTGTTGTGACAATAAGTACCGAAAGTCAGATGCTCTACCACCGGGCTAGGTGGCCTAACATCAGACTATTATACCAAATTACGCTTTACCATACCACTTGACACATGCCCCTGCTCGTGTTATTCTTAACCAACACACCAAAATGGCTGTGACGGAAAGAGTAGGCGGGCTGTTGAGGCACAGAGAGGCCGGGCAAGGTGAAACCGGCTCCACCAGGCGCGCTGAAAATCGTTCCCGAGCCGCCGGCTGAACACCCGGTTTTAGCAGGGTAAGTAGGCGCGGACGGAGTTGCTCCACGTTACCGGGGCAGGGGTTGAATACGACCCATGAGTGGGCGCATCGCGCCAATGAAGGTGGTACCGCGGGTTCTACCCGTCCTTCCCAATAGCGGGAGGGCGGGATTTTTATTTACTTTCGCAGGTGGTCCGCCGTCAAATACAGTATTTTAGAGAGGGCATCGAGCAGGGAGGAAAAGATGGAAATACGTGACGTGTCAACGATGAGGGAGCGCGCAGAGAGCATGGGGCAGGGGGCCAGGTCTACGCAATTGTATCCAAATGGCCCAGCTTCACAGGGTCTGCTGGCGGTGGACCTGTGGGAGATAGAGCCGGGCGGCTCAACCGCGCTCCAGGCGCACCCCGAAGAGCACGTTCTGTACGTCCTCTCCGGCTTGGGTGAAGTGGCGGGCGCTGGGGGGGGGTCATCCGCTCGCGTTCCTCAAGACTCGATTATCTACCTCGGCCCGCACGAGGCTCATACTCTGCGAAACGCGGGCGGCGACGTATTACGGGTACTCGTCTCTACTCCCCTGGTGGTGCGCTCCAATCGCGCCCTGGGCATCCCTGCCGCGAGTCCGCAAGCTAATGGGCGAGAGTCCGCGCCTGCGACGCCCCTTGCGAAGGTAGAGGCTCCCCCGCCTAAAGAGGAGCGTGCGCGACCACAGGTGGAGAGGCCTGCCAGGCAGGTTGCCGAGCCTCCCCCTTCTCCCCTGGTGCCCGCCGGGTCGCCTGGGGACGAGCCGGTGCCCGACATCTCCGGCCTGATGAAGCGTGGCTCGGACCTGGTGGGCGCGCCACGCTCTGACCGGCGGAAACCCTCGCCACCTGCTGAGCCTGAAGTACAGCCTGAATCAGCCGCGCCCGTAGAGGATGATGCGGAGGCTGACAGTGGCTTGATGGAGCTTTCGGTAGTGTTTGATGGTGGCAGCAGAGGCAACCCCGGCCAGGGTTACGGCTCTTACATGGTGCAGGCCCCAGGCCGCAAGCCCGTCATCAAGCGCGTAGAGTTCGGCGATAACTACACCAATAACCAGGCGGAATACGACACTCTCATCGCCAGCCTGCAATACATTATTGAGCGCCTGACCGCTACAGGCCGGGTCCCCCAGCAGGTAGCAATTGACATAAAATCGGACAGCGACCTGCTGGTGAACCAGGTGAACGGCCAGTACAAAGTAAAGGATGCGGGGCTACGCAAACGCCACGATCAGGCGATGGCCCTCCTGGAGCAATTCGGCGCATGGCTAATCAACTGGCACGGCAGAGAAGAGAGCGTCCGCCTGCTAGGACACTGACGAGTGGTCAGTGGTCAGTGGTCAGTGGTCAGTGATCAGTGGCGAGTAACTTACGCAATACGAACTACGCAATACGCATCACGTTTCACGCTAGAGAGGTGAGATTATGTTCAAACCTGTAGATAACCGGCCTGCGTTTCCTAAGATGGAGCATGAGGTCCTGGACTTCTGGGAGAAGACCGACGCCTTCCGCAAGCTGCGAGAGAAGAACCTGGGCAAGGAGCCGTGGTCTTTCATAGACGGGCCTATCACGGCCAGCAACAAGATGGGCGTGCATCACGGCTGGGGGCGCACCTATAAAGACATCTTCCAGCGTTACCACGCCATGCTGGGACAGGACCAGCGTTTCCAGAACGGCTTCGACTGCCAGGGTCTGTGGGTGGAGGTTGAGGTTGAGAAGGACCTCGGCTTCAACTCCAAGCGCGAGATCGAGAATTACGGCCTCGACCGCTTCGCGCAGGCATGCCGCGCCCGCGTGATGAAGTACGCGGACGAGATCACGCGCGCCTCGATACGTCTGGGCCAGTGGATGGACTGGGACGATTCCTACTATACGATGTCGGATACCAACATCGAGCACATCTGGCTCTTCCTCAAGAAGTGCCACGAAAACGGCTGGCTCTACATGGGCACCCGCTCGATGCCCTGGTGCTGGCGCTGCGGCACCTCGCTCTCCCAGCACGAGTTGATAGACAGCTATGAGGAGCGGACGCATCGCTCAGTGTTCCTCAAGTTCCCCCTGAACGGAGTGCCGAGTACCGAGTACCGAGTACCGAGTGGTGGGGAGCGATCTGACTCAGCACCAGGTCTCCGGCACTCATTACTCGTTTGGACGACCACGCCCTGGACGCTTACGGCTAATGTCGCCGCCGCCGTTCACCCCGACCTTGATTACGCGCGTATCCGGCAGGGTGATGAGGTCTTCTACCTGTCGCGGGGCACGGTGGGGCGGCTCTTCAAAGACGAGTTTCGCGTGGAGGCTGACGCGTGGGACGACCCCACTCGGTACTCGGTACTCGGTACTCAGCACTGGTCCGACCTGGGCAACGTCAAAGGGAGCGAGCTTGTTGGCCTGACATATCGCGGCCCCTTCGATGAACTTGAGGCTATGTCGTCGGTACTCGCCCCCGCGACTTCTTATGAGCATCGGGTCATCACATGGGACGCCGTCGGTGAGGAAGAGGGCACGGGTATAGTCCACATCGCCCCCGGCTGTGGCGCTGAGGACTTCGAGCTTAGTAAAGTGAACGATCTGCCGATAATCGTTCCTCTGAGCGAAGCAGGTAGCTATGGGCCGAAGTTCGGGCCGTTCGCGGGCATGCACGTCACGGATGTGGCCCCGGTGGTGTTCGACGCTCTCAAAGAGAAGGGGCTGCTCTACCACCTGGAAGACTACACCCACCGCTACCCTACCTGCTGGCGGTGCCACACCGACCTGGTCTTCCGGGTGGCAACCGAGTGGTATATCCGCGTGGAGGAGGTACGTCCCAGGCTGATGCGCGCGGCCCGCGAGGTGAAGTGGCACCCGGAGTATGCAGGCAAGCGCATGGAGAACTGGCTCGTCAATATGAGCGACTGGAACATATCCCGCAAGCGGTACTGGGGGCTGGTGCTGCCGTTTTACGTGTGTGATTGCGGCGAGGTAACGGTTGTCGGCTCCACTGAAGAGTTGCGCGCTCTGGCCGTCAACCCGGAAGCCGTGGACGCGCTGCCTGAGTTGCATCGCCCCTGGGTTGATGAGGTGAAGATAAAGTGCCCCAAGTGTGGAGATGTTGTGTCTCGCGTACCCGAAGTGGGCGACGCATGGCTGGATGCGGGTATAGTGCCTTTTTCGACGCTGAACTACCGCAGCAACCCCGAATACTGGGCGAAGTGGTTTCCCGCCGAGTTCATCACGGAGATGCGCGAGCAGATACGCCTGTGGTTCTATTCGATGCTCATCATGTCGGTGACGCTGGAGGATACTTCTCCCTATAAGGAAGTGCTCGCCTTCGAGAAGGTACACGACGAGCATGGCAAGCCCATGCACAAATCGTGGGGCAACGCGATCTGGTTCGACGACGCGGTGGAGATAATGGGCGCGGACGTGATGCGCTGGATGTACGCCAGCGCGCCCATCACCCAGAACATGAACTTCGGCTACAGCATAGCCGATGAGATGAAGCGCAACCTCCTCACCCTCTGGAACACCTACAGCTTCTTTGTAATGTACGCCAACCTCGACGGCTGGACGCCGGATTTTAGATTTTCGATTGCCGATTTTAGATTACCGGACGATACCCAAAGCGAAGAGTCAAATCTAAAATCTAAAATCCAAAATCTAAAATCTAACGACTTGGATAGGTGGATAGTGGCCCGGCTCAACGAGCTTATCAGCCAGGCGCGTGTCGAGATGGACACCTACGATGTGGCCTCCCTCACGCGGCAGGTGGACGCCTTCGTGGACGATCTCTCCAACTGGTACGTGCGCCGCTCTCGCCGCCGCTTCTGGAAGAGCGAGTCGGACACGGACAAGCTGGCGGCTTACTCCACTTTGTATGAAGTGCTGGTGACGCTCACCAAGCTGGTCGCGCCCGTTATGCCTTTCCTGGCCGAGACGATGTACCAGAACCTCGTCAAGTCGCACGACGCGGACGGCAGCCACCCTGAGAGCGTGCATCACTGCGCCTACCCGGAGGCCGACGAGGCGCTCATAGACCGCCAGTTGCTAGCGGACGTTGCGCTCACCCAACGCCTTGTCAGCCTGGCGCGGGCGGCTCGCAACAAGGCTGGTGTGAAGGTGCGCCAGCCCCTGCGCGAGATGGTGGTGCGCGCGCCTTCAAGGCAGGACGAGGAGTCGCTACGCCGCATGGAAGACCAGGTGCTTGAGGAGCTAAACGTCAAGGGGATGGTCATCACATCACAGGTGGGCGACCTCATCACATACGTTATAAAGCCCAACCTGCCCGCGCTTGGGCCGAAGTACGGCAAGCGGCTGGCAGGCATACGCGCCGCCCTATCCGCCGCCGACCCTGCCGCTATCGCCGCCCAGGTGGAGGCCGAGCAGCCGGTCATGCTGCGCCTGGACGGGGAGGAAGAGCCTGTAGAGCTACTGCCGTCCGAGTTGCTGGTGGAGACCCGCGAGAAGGAAGGCTTCGCGGTAGCACAGGAGGGCGGACTGGTGGTCGCGCTCGATACGGAGCTTGACGAGAGCCTGCTACAGGAAGGGCTGGCACGCGACCTGGTGCGCATCATCAACGACATGCGAAAGTCGGCTGATTTCGACGTGAGCGACCGCATCCAGACTTTCTACAACCTGGACGGCGAGGCGGGCGACGGCGCAGGACTCGTGAGGAATGCACTCGCGAACTTTAGCGAATACCTGCGTAGCGAAACGCTCTCCAACGAGCTTGTAGAGAATGAGGTCCCGGCGGATGCCTACGTCCAGGAGGAGAAAATCGGTTCGACTGTGCTGAGGTTGGGAGTGAGAAGAGCGAATGCCGGGTAAGTGGGGAGGGACTTACCGGGCGTCATGCGGCTTATACTTTGAGCGTTGCGAGGAAGCCGCCGATGATGACGCTTATGAGCATAGTCGAGAGCCAGAGGTTGCTTACCCAGGTACGTGAGGAGAACGTAGGAGATGAGTCGTATGGGCAAGCATTACAGCGTTTGTTCATAGTAATGCCCCTTGCGCCCGTATGCGCCTCTGATGAGAAGATTGTGCAAGCAACGGCTGTTTACTTGCGATGACACCTACCAATGCGTGGGTCCACTCTTGAGAGGGCACCCACGCATTAGCTGGTGGGCTTTAGGCGGAATGACGAGGGGCGCACTCATCAGACCGTCTCGCAAATAATAACGACGGCATTGCAAAAAAGGATAGCACCTTTTTACGAAATTCGTGTATTAGGGGTCAGTGGTCAGTGGTCAGTGGTTAGGGGTCAGTGGTTAGGGGTCAGTGGTCGGTGGTTAGGGGTCAGTGGTCAGTGGTCAGTGGTCAGCGGTCGGTGGTTAGGGGTCAGTGGTTAGGCACGCAATCTGCTCTTGACCCACACCATGCGCGCTTATAAAATACGCGCCAACATTTAAGAAGGAGCGCACTACTTTCATACGATGAAGAGACCATTGCTGATTACTACGTTCACCGTCTCTTGTGTCCTGGGCGCATTGGGCTTAGCCGCCTGCGAGAACGGCACGCAGCAGGGGCAGGCTCTACCTTCCCCCGGCCTGCCACGCGGCGAAGTGATATTCGCTCGATACTGTAACACCTGCCACCCAGGCGGCAACAGGGGGTCCGGGCCCTCGCTGCGTACCCTCGTCCCCAATATAGATGACGATGCTATAAGAACCGTTATCCGCAAAGGCAAGAAGCAGATGCCCGGCTACAATACCACAGCCATCCCCGACGACCACATGGCCGATCTGATACTGTATCTGCGAAGCTTGAAGTAGGGGCCAGGGGTTAGGGGCTAGGGGCCAGGGGTTAGGGATCAGGGGTCAAGTTGAGTGGGGAGGGGCGCTGGTTAGTGCGCCCCTCTGTTTTGTGTTGGGTGTCGCGGGCAGGGTGATAGTCTAAGCACGCTGCTTTCGTCAGATGCTTGCCCCTGCCAACGCAACTGGTTGGATCGATAAGAAGTCAGAAGTTAGAAGTCAGAAATTAGAAACTAGAAGTTAGAAACTAGAAGTTAGAAACTAGAAGTTAGATTTCTGGCTTGTTGGCTTTTGGGTTCTTATCTTGGTTAGGGTTTGGGTCAGGCTCTTTGGCACCTGTTGGGTGCTTTGGGCCGGACCACTGTTGGTTTTGTACTGAGCGGTGAGGCCCGGTACTGTATGGCTCCCGGAGGGTGGGCTGATGCAGAGTGGTGGTATGTGGGGAGAGTGGCCCACTGTGGCTTGTTTGTTCTGGGGAGGGAAGAGGCTCGTTGCGTACATGGTACGCGAGGAGCGAGATTCTTCGCTGCGCTCAGAATGACAAGGGGTGGTGGGTTGGTGCTCTTTTGACATATTAGTTGGCCTGCATCAGTGTTCCTCTGGGAGCTGGGAGGATGACGATCAATCCTTGTGGCAGGGGCACCAGCGGTACCCTGTTCCCTGAGAATTACTAATTACGAATTGCTAATTACGAATTAGGTTGGTTCTCAGGGGTAGTGGCTACTGTTGCGCTACGGTAGCCGGAAACATGCTTCTATTAACTTAATCCCTTTTGGGGCTGTTTTTGGGACATGATTTGGTGGGGAATTTGAGGGGAGTTTTGCACATTTTGGGGATGGGTGGAAGGGGAGATGGGGAGATGGGGAGTAATGGGAAGTGGGGTTTCTTTCGCCCCTCAGGGGCTTGTGTTGCTCGGTCCTGATCCCTAACCCCTGATTCCTGACCTCGATTGTTGTAGAATGAAGAGGTGGCGGGATGTGCGGGTGTTTCTGGGGTAAGTAGAAGGGTAAGGGCCGTGTTTCGAGCGTTCAAGCTGTCATCGAAGGGCTTGGGGTTGTGGACCGCTTTGCAGTTGCTTGCCGTGCTGGCGCTGGCGGCTTGCGATGACGGCCCGGCTCCTTCAGCCACACCACGCACTCCTTCAGAAACTGCCCTGAGCGAAGCCAGCCCAATGACCGGCATAGGCCAGGAGCCTACGCCCGTTCCATCGCCTACCGGGCTGGATGAGCAAGGGCGCGTCCAGCTATACGTCATGGTCGTTTCTGAGTTGGTGGCACGTGAGGAGGCGGATAACGTTTACGTCAGCCCGTATATAGGCCAGGGCGAGAGGTTGGACAATCCTGACGAGCGCACGCCAATACCGGCAGGGTTGATTGCCGCTTTGGAGGCGGCAGATGGGGGGCGTGCTTACTTTGAAAGCGAGTTCGGGCAGGTGGTGGGCGCGCTGGAAGATGGCGGCAAAGTGGTGGATGGGGGCGTGTTTGTCACGCTTGGCCCCATACTGAATGATGCTACTGAAGAGGAGGTGGTAGACATCCGCGCCACCGTATACCGGAAAGTGAGCGACGCCGAAGGCTATATTTACCGCTATAAGCGTGACGCCTCCGGCGAATGGAAGCTGTTGACCGCGAACCAGGAGTGGCTAGATCGTGGCTAGGCAGACCAGGGTTACGGGCAGCGAACTACATACGCCTCTAATCCAGGCGTTGCGTGCCATCGTGCCCGCCGAGCAGGTGCATGCTACCGTTGAAGATCTGGCCGTCTTCGGGTATGACGGCACATGGGGCTTGCATCGCCCGGACGCGGTTGTCTCTCCTACCACTACCGAGCAGGTGGCGGCCATTGTGAAGGTGGCGCAAAGGCTGGGAGTGCCGGTAGTGCCGCGTGGTGGGGGGACCGGGCTGGCGGGTGGGACTGTGCCCGTCGAGGGTGGCATCGTGGTCAACATGACCAGGATGAACAGGGTGCTTGAGTTGGACAGGCTCAATATGGTGGTTGTAGTCCAGCCGGGCATCGTCACCGCGCAGTTACAGGCCGAGGTGGAGAAGGTCGGCCTATTTTACCCGCCCGATCCCCAATCGCTGCGCCAATGCACCATCGGCGGCAATGTCGCCACTACTGCGGGCGGCCCTCGCTGCCTCAAGTACGGCACCACGAAGGACTACGTGCTGGGCCTCCAGGTCGTGCTTGCCGACGGCAGGGTGATACGCACGGGCGGCAAGATGATGAAGGTGCAGACGGGCTATAACCTCACCGGGCTGTTCGTGGGGTCGGAAGGCACGCTGGGTATTATCACCGAAGTGACACTTCGCCTTATCGCCAGGCCGCGCTACAGGGGCACCGTCATGGCCGTCTTCAACCGCCTGGACGACGCCGCCCAAACGGTGAACAGGATACTACAATCGGGCCTGGTGCCCCTGGCCCTTGAGATGATGGACAACTCGTGCATCCGCGCGGTGGAAGCGTACAAGCCTTTTGGCCTGCCTCTAAATGCCGAGACTATCCTGCTCATAGACCAGGACGGCAACGACAGCCGGGTGGTGCAGGAGGAATTGTCGGAGATAGCTGCGCTCAGCCGCGAGGGAGGGGCGATAGAAGTGCGCCAGGCCGCTACCTCTGCCGAGAGCGACGCGCTATGGGCGGCACGCCGGGCGGTATCCCCTGCCATCTCCCGCCTGAGGCCCAACAAGCTAGGAGAGGACATATCGGTGCCGCGCGCCCACATCCCCGATATGGTGCGTAAGGTGACTGAGATAGGCTTGCGTCACGGGCTGCCGATCCCGCTCTTCGGGCACATCGGTGACGGCAACCTCCACCCGAACATCCTGTGCGACCTGCGCGACGCGGAGGAGATGGGGAGGGTGCAGGCAGCCGCCCGCGAGATATTCGAGGCGGCTATATCGCTGGGGGGCACCCTCTCAGGCGAGCATGGCATCGGCACGCTCAAGCGCGAGTTCCTGTCAGAGAGCCTGGACGCCGCCACGATAGAGATGATGCGGCGCATAAAGTGGGCGCTCGACCCGCATAACAGGCTCAACCCTGGGAAGGTGTTTCCTATCCCGCTGGAAGAAGTCCCGCCTACAGGGTAGTAGTTTGGAATAAGGGTAAAGGAATGTTTCCTGTAGGGGCGACCCGGTGGGTCGCCCTGTCTGGGGTATCGCGCAAGCATGATACGCCAACCCTACCAGGGCGACCCACCGGGTCGCCCCTACCAATGATTTACCACCACTTAGGTCTGAAGTCCCTTGACAACAGGGGGCGAGTTCGGGTACTAAATATGGCAACACAATTCGATATTACATAAAAGGCGATGACGGAGAGAGTAGGCGGGGCGGAAGCGCCCAGGGATGAGAAGGCCGGAGACTGGGAGCCTCTCACGCGGAAACCTGCTGAAGTTCACTCCTGAGCCGACAGGTGAACGGTCCTACCCGCTAGCCTGCTCCGGTCACTCACCGTTATAAGAGCATCAAGCGCCTCGCGAACGCCTCACAAGGGGAAAGCGAGCCGGAATCAGGGTGGTACCACGTGGCCGCGCCTCGTCCCTGGCGAGCAGCGCGGCCATTCTTTTTAATTTTGAATTCTAAATTCTAAGTTTTGAATTTTGAGTCATGGAGGTTGTATGCCGACATTGCAGGAACAGATAGAGGAGTCGCGGCGGGAGGCGCTATTGGCGCTGGCCCAGGTTGAGAATGGCTCGGGGCTGGAAGAGTGGAACAGGGAGTACCTGGGGAAGAAGGGGCGCATGACGGGCCTCTTCCGGGGCGTGGGTGCGCTGCCCTCCGAGGAGCGTGCCGGTGCGGGGCAGGCTATCAACACCGCGAAGGTGGAGCTTGAGGAGGCTTACGCCCAGGCCGAGAAGCGCATAAGCGGGCAGGAGCAGCAGCAACGCCTTACCGAGGAAGCGGTGGACATCACTATGCCAGGCAGGCCGGTGAGGGCCGGGCATCTGCACGTCATCACGCAGACCGCACGCGACGTACTGCGCGCTTTCAGAGACATGGGCTTCCAGGTGTACGAGGGGCCGGACGTGGAGCTGGATAAGTACGACTTCGAGCTGCTGAATATCCCGCCGGAGCACCCCGCCCGCTCGATGCAGGATACCTTCTATGTGGACGATCGCCTGCTGGGGATGAGGCCACCCGGCGCGAGCATGGACGATCTGCCGCCCGTGGTCCTGCGTACACATACGTCGCCCATGCAGATACGCATGATGCGCCGCATACCGCCGCCTCTGAGGTTGGTTGTGCCCGGCAAGAGCTATCGCGCCGAGGCTACCGACGCCACCCACGAAGCGTATTTCACGCAGATGGAGGGTATGGCTATAGACAAGAAGATAACCCTGGCCGACTTGAAGGGCACACTGGCAGCCTTCGCCCGCTCCATCTTCGGCGCTGAACGCAAAGTGCGCTTCCGTTGCGATTACTTTCCGTATGTGGAGCCGGGCGTGGACCTGGCTATTGACTGTATGGTGTGCGGCGGCAAAGGATGTAGATCGTGCAAGCATACCGGCTGGCTGGAGATCATGGGTGCGGGGATGATACACCCGCAGGTGCTGGTCAACGGCGGGATAGACCCCGACGAGTATAGCGGCTTCGCGTTCGGCATGGGCTTCGAGCGCATAGCCATGCTGCGCCATACCATAGACGACATTCGCCTCTTCTACGGCAACGACCTGCGCTTCTTGAGGCAGTTCTAGGCGTAAAACGTAAAACGTAATTACGTAACCGCAAAGACGCAAAGAAACGCAAAGTTCGCTAAGAAATATAGATTGAACGGCAGAGGCGCTGAGGTTACTTAGGGGTTTTGGTTTCATGCATAGGAGGAAATCATGGCTTTTCGGGTGCCTCTCTCGTGGTTGCGAGAGTATGTTGATATAAATGTTGCGCCGGAGGAGTTGGCGCGGCGATTGACGCTGGCTGGGATCGAGGTGGAGCATATCGTTTCGATTGGGGCTGAGTGGGAGAATATCTATACGGGACGGGTTGCGCGGCTTGAGAAGCACCATAATGCGGATAAGCTTATGCTGGCTACCGTTGAGTATGGGGCCGAGAGCGCTATCACGGTAGTGACGGGCGCGCCGAACATCGAGGAGGGGCAGGCCGTCGTGCTTGGGCTGATCGGCGCGCGCTACCTGGACCAGCACGTTTCGCCCGCGAAGTGGTCCAGCCTCAAGCCCGCCAAGATTCGGGGCATCCAGACGGAAGGTATGGTCATGTCGGAGGCAGAGCTTGGTCTGTCGGAGGAGCACGAGGGGATAATCGTGCTCGATCCTGAGATACCGCTTGGCCTGCCTGCCCGCGACGTGCTTGGTGAGACGATACTGGAGATAGAAGTAACGCCCAACAACGGGCGCATCCTGAGCATGATAGGGCTGGCGCGAGAAGTGGCCGCGCTCTTCGGAGGCGAGGTGCGTTACCCATCTACCGAGTGGGTGGCGGCTGGGCCTGCCGCCGACAGCTTGCTCGCGGTGGAGATAGAGGATACCGACCTGTGCGCGCGCTACTCCGGGGCTATCATCTCGGAGGTGCGCGTCGAGCCTTCGCCCGCGTGGATGCAACGCCGCCTGACGCACGCGGGTATGCGCCCCATCAACAACATCGTGGACATCACCAACTACGTGATGCTTGAGATGGGACAGCCCCTCCATGCGTTCAGCTACGATGCGGTCGAGGGGCATAAGATAGTGGTGCGCCGAGCAAGGCCGGGCGAGCGTATCATCACGCTGGACCACGTAGAGCGCGAGCTTGACCCTAATATGCTGGCGATATGCGATGTAAAGAGGCCGGTGGCGCTCGCGGGCGTGATGGGCGGCGAGGAGAGCGAGATCAGCGAGGTGTCGAACAACGTGCTGCTGGAGTCGGCGCACTTCAACCCCCTCAGCGTGCGCCGGACCGCCCGGCTGCTCAGGCTGCCGTCGGAAGCGTCCTACAGGTTCGAGCGGTTCGTGGACCCCAACCTCACTATACCCGCGATGGTGCGCGCCGCCGAGCTTATGCGCCAACTGGCGGGAGGCGTGATTGCGGAGGGGTACGTAGACGCTTATCCGGTGCCGTACAAGCCCAGGCAGCTTATCTTCTACACGTCGGAGGTGGAGCGCCTGCTGGGGATAAAGGTGCCGCCTTCGGAAGTGGCCGAGATGCTGCGCCGCCTCGACTTCGCGGTGAACCTGCCCCACAACGCCGACGTGGTAGGCCAGGACACCACCATGCTGGTTGACATCCCATCGTACCGCAATGATGTTACTTTGTCATGCGACCTGGTAGAAGAAGTGGCCCGCATGGTCGGCTACGACCGCATACCCGAAACCCTGATAGAAGGCGGGCTGCCGCCCCAGGAGGTCAACCACTCGCGTGAGACTGAGGAGAGGATACGCGACCTCATGGCGGCGTGCGGCATGGACGAGGTCATATGCTACTCGGTTACGCACAGCGAATGGCTGGCGAAACTGGCGAGCAGGGAGGAAGGCATGCAATCTACGGACGACGGTGACGAGCGTCCCGCGTATCGCTCGTGGGACACGTCGCGCCCGCCCGTAACGATAGTGAACCCGGTGAGCAGCAAGGAGGATGTTATGCGCCCAACTCTCCTCCCGAACATGCTACAAACCCTGCGAGCGAACCTGCGAGCAATGCCGGAGTCGCCGGTGCAGATATTCGAGTTGGGGAAGATATACGTCACGCGCACCCAGGCCGAGGTGGAAGAGCGCATGTCCGAGATGGAAAGGGAGCTGGAGAAATACCCGCGCCTGCTGGCATGGGAGCATGTAGAACATGAGGAGAGATTGCCCCTGGAACCGCGCAGATTGGTGGGCATGATTAGCGGCCCGCGCTACCCACGCTCCCTGTTCAGCCCCGACAGCCAGGCGTCAGAGGCCCAGCTAGACTTCTTCGACGCGAAGGGCATGGTAGAAGAGATGCTGCGCCACCTGCACATCGAGGCCGAATGGCTACCCGTTGATGCGCCCCTGTTCCACCCAGGCAGGGCAGCCATGCTGCGGGCGCAGGGCGTGGACCTGGGAGTCGTCGGGGAATTACACCCATCGGTGCTGGAAGAATGGGAGGTACCGGCCCGGCGCGTGGGCGCGTGGGACCTCGACGTAGAGGCTATAATCAAGGTCATGCCGGAGCGTGCCACCTATCAGGCCGTTAGCGCGTACCAGCCTGTTCGGCAGGATATGGCCTTCGTGGCAGGTAATAGCGTACCCGCCTCCACGCTGGCGAGGGCCATAAAGAAAGCCGGAGGCGCAGCCATAGCCGACGTGAGCTTGTTCGACGTTTACACAGGCCAATCCATACCGGAGGGCCACAGAAGCCTCGCCTTCGCCGTAACCTTCAGCGCAGCCGACAAGCCCCTGACCGAAGAAGAGGTAGCCCGCCTCCGCAAGCGTATAGAGAGCATGTTGGGGAGAGAGTTAGGCGCGAAGCTGAGGACGTGAGGCGTATTGCGTAGTACGTATTGCGTATTAGTTGAACCGCAGAGACGCAGAGACGCAGAGACGCAGAGACGCTGAGGTTATTGAGAGTTTTACGCAATACGAACTACGCAATACGAAATAGTTTCATGCCCCATCCGCGTAGAATACTTCCAGCTTGTTCTTGTTGACAATCACCAGGTCGCGCCGCCAGGGGTTGGTGGGGCGGGCGGCGAGGTAGACCGTGACGTTGGTGAGGGGCACGAAGGTATCGCCCATCTCGATGAATTTCTCCAGGGTGGTGCCTTGTAGCAGGTCGCTGGTGCCGTGAATGATGAAAGTATCGGTGAGGCCATAGCAGGACACGGGCGTCTTCGACACGAAGAATTCGCGCCCTGTGGTTGGGGCTGTGCCCGGCCCATACGCTGACGCAGGCTGTTCTTGCGCGGGCGTCTCTTGCGGGGCGATTGCCACTAGATGGATATGAGAGCGCCCCACTATCAAGGGTGTGGACAGCTTGCGCGGCTCACCTGCCTGGCCCAGGTTGGTAATAGACGCATCCTGCACAATGAAGAAGCTCTGGTTCTTGAAGTTTACAAGGTCGCTCGTGCGCTTGAACGGGCCGGAGATCGTGCCCTGGACGAAGAAGCGCGCAGTGTATAACTCTACATTGTGAGTGAATTGGCCTAGAGGTGAGAAGTCCATTTTCCCTTTGCCTGGTAGATTGGTTATAATTGGCGAACAGGAAAGGCACGGCCGGTATTGCCCTGTAGTAGCATCTGGGGGATAGAGAATTATTGTCTACAGGCGAGTGGCCTTTATAATAACACACAACCGAGCGACCTACCATATGCCAACCGAAAGTAAATGTTTCCGTAGGGGCGACCCGGCGGACCGCCCAGTTTCGGGCAGCACGCGAGCATGGTACGCTGATCCAAGCAGGGCGAACATGCGGGTCGCCCCTACCGATGATTTGAGCACTTAGAACCGAAAGAAGCAAAGGAGAAAGTGTGAGGGAGACACGCCAGGACGCCACACGGGCGACAGGCAGAGACGCCGGGCGCGCGTACATCCGCTTGAACAGCGACGAGAACCCTTACGGGTGCTCGCTCAACGTGCAGGATATACTTGGGTCATCGGATACTTACCATCTGCCTGCGGACCCTATGTGTACCGATTTGCGAGCGGCCTTGAGTGAGTATACGGGAGTCGCGCCTGAGAGATTGGTGGCCGGGGCGGGCACGGCGGAGCTTACGGAGCGCATGCTGCATGCCTTCCTCGATTCGGGCGATGCGGTAATCACCTGCCCTCCTTCCCTGCCCAACCACAGCCCGGCGGCCTCGCGAGCGCGGGTCACGCTGGTGCAGGTGCCGCGCGCGGGCAACTTCGATATTGACCCCGACGCCATCATCACTTCCATGCGCCGCCAGACCAACATCAAGATGGTGGTGTTCTCTTCCCCGAACAACCCCACGGGCACCAGCACTTCGCCTACCGCGGTGGTGCAATTGCTCCATACGGGCGTGTGGGTGGTGGTTGACGAGACCTACTTCGAGTTCTGCGACCGCACGGTTGCGCCCCTCGTAGCCGAGTTCGACAACCTGATAGTGCTGCGCTCCCTGGTGCCGTGGGCGGGGCTGCACGGCCTCCCGGTGGGCTACGCTCTTTGCTCGGCGCGCGCTGCCTCCCGCTTACAGAGGCTCGCTCCTCCCGGCGGCTTGAACAGGGCTGCCCAATTGGCGGCAATCGCTTCCCTGCAAGATAACGACAACCTCAAGCAGAGGGTCCGCCGCATCAGGCTTGAGCGGGGGCGCATGTACCGCCAACTGCGCAAGCTAAACCTGCTGCAACCCTACCCCTCCGCAGCGCCATTCCTCATGTGCCGCATGACACGCGGGGAAGCGGGCATGGTCCAGCGCCATTTACAGGACGATGGCATCCTTGTGAAGGCCATTTCCGACAGGTGGCTCTCCAACCACCTCCGCATAGGCGTGGGCCGCCCGGAAGACACCAATGCGCTCGTCGCCGTACTGAAGAAGCTCGCAGGGCAGCCGTATCTGTAGTGGTCAGTGGTCAGTGGTCAGTGGTCAGTGGTCAGTGGTCAGTGGTCAGTGGTCAGTGGTCAGTGACCAGAAGTTAGAAATCAGAAGTCAGAAGTTAGAAATCAGCTATTGGTAAATAGTCAGTAACGCGAGTTGACCACCCCTTCGGGGTTGGTTTAGTATCTCTTCACAACTAGCATGTCACCCTACTGGTATTTACCAATCGCTGACTTCTGATTTCTAACTTCTAACTTCTGGTCACCGACCACTCGCGAGGAGGAGATTTGGGTGCCGGCCTCTGGCTGATATTGCTTGGCTATGCTGCTGCGGGTGTTGTGGGCTACCTGGGGGCCAGGGCGGGGGCGCTGTCGCGTAGTGGCGGGGTGGCGGCGTGTGTGGTGGGCGGCACCATCTTTGGGTTTGGAGGGCTTGAGTGGGCGGCGCTGTTGGTCCTCTTTTTCGTCTCTTCCAGCGTGCTTTCTTTTTACAAGGCGTCGGACCTTCGCAAGAAGAGGGCGGCTGAGGCTTTCGAGAAGGGCGGCAGGCGGGACGCGGCGCAGGTACTCGCCAATGGCGGTGTAGCGGCCCTCCTTGCTTTCCTTTCCTATTTCGCGGGCAGCGAACTGCGCCCTCTCCTTTTCGCGGCGTTTGCCGGGACGCTGGCGGCAGCCACAGCAGACACCTGGGCGACTGAAATAGGCGTGTTGAGCAGCAGCCCGCCCAGGTTGCTGACTACGGGCAGGGTCGTGGACGCTGGCACGTCTGGTGCTGTCACCTGGATGGGCAGCATGGCGACCGCGGGCGGCGCTCTCCTGATGGCGCTGGGGGCTGCGCTCTTGACCAGCCTGGAGCTACGCGACCAGCCCTCGCTGATGATGGCCGCACGCGCTCTCCCTCTATTAGCAGCCGTATTCGTGGGTGGGATAACGGGCGCTCTGGCCGATAGCTTCCTGGGCGCGACGGTGCAGGCGGGCTACAGGTGCCGACGATGCGACAAGCCAACCGAGAGTCGCGTACATAATTGTGGGTCGCCCACTCACCTGGTGCGCGGCGTGGCCTGGGTGAATAACGACCTTGTAAACGCATCCGCCACCGTCACGGGTGCGGCAGTTGCCGGATTGCTCTGGTCTTTCATATCAGGCAGTATCACCCAGCTTCTACGTTGATCAACCACATTCAATACTCGGTACTCGGAACTTCGTATGCAAGAGCCACCTGACGAATTTGCTATCTCTACGATAGAGGACCTGGACCCTGAGCCGGAGTCGAAGGGCAGGTCAATGCAGGCACGCGAGCTTGTGCTTGGTATGCTGCTGCTGTTGGGTGTGCTGGCGTGGAGCGGGTGGCAGTGGTGGGACCAGGACCAGAAGCAGCAGAACTACCGCCTGGGGCAAGATGCCGCCAGGGAGCACAGGTGGGAGGAAGCGCGCAGCCGCTACGCCGCCGCGTCCGGCTACAGGGACGCGGACAAGCAGCTCGCCGAAGCGGAGGAGCTAATAGGGAAGCGGAACGAGGAGTACGATCTGGCCCTTTCCGCCGAAAAGGAAGGCAGATGGGCGGATTGCTACCGGGCGGTGCAGGCCGTGAACGTAATAGAGCCGGGGTACAAAGAGAGCAGGCGCATCGGCACGGAAGCCCAGAGGCACATTTACGATGCCGGGCTGCGGGACACGATAGTGCAGCGAGAGGGAGAGCAGGGGCGAGGGCTGTACTATCGCCTGGGAGATAGCTGGCACTACCTGGCGGATAGCGACCAGTGGAGCACGGTGCCGGGTGCGGGTTCGCGTGGCCGCATAGTTTACGATGTCGCGGCATCGAGCCGTATCCTCCTGGAGCCTCGGCAAACCCGCCGGGGCAAGCTCGTGTCACCGAGAATGGATAGCCGCAGCCTGGTCGCCGCGTTCATCGAAGGTGACAACATTCGCTTTGAAGATTTGCAGCTCGACCCCGCGGAGTTCGAGTTCTTCATCTGGGGCGACAAGGGCGTGTGGGGCCTGAGACCCTCGGACGTGTGGGCTGGCCTTCCGGTGGGAGTGCGCGGCAGCCTTTTCCTTTCGTATAACATGGCATACCAGGCGTTTGGAAGCCCTAACGTCACCGTCCTTCCTCAGCAAAGCGTCTCATTAATTGTCCTGGACCTCTCTCCGAGGGGCGATAGGGTATTGCTGGCGGACACAAGCGGCTACAGCCCTGCCAACCCGATTGTGCAGATTTACGCCGCCGACGGAGATGGTAGCAACCGGCACCTGCTCTTTACCTACAACGGGGGCCTGCGCGACGCGCGATTTGCACCCGATGGCGAGCACGTCCTGGTCACGACCTACTACCCGGCTGAGAGCGATTACAGGCCGGAAGAGCAGACTGTTGTGCTAGTAGGGGCGCAAGACGGTGTGCCCGCGAAGACCCTGGCGAGAGGGTCCGCGAGCAATACCTTCACTCCTGCATTGAGCGCGACCTTCCTCCGCAAAGGGCAATCTACGGGGATGGTGGTCCTGATTGATTGGAAGGAGCAACCGCCGAGGCTGAGCTTGACCGACCCTGCCAGGCCTGAGGAGCCGGTCTTGTACGTGGATTTGGGCGATAGCTCTCCACTGCGCAACCAGATGTGGCTCACCGAAATGGCGCAGGGCGACGGGATAGCAGTGGCGTGGCAGGACCGCGAAGACAACATGCAGATCAGAATTATCAAATGGGGTACGCCGCCACAGGTGAGCGCCTCAAGCCTATGGTTACCCGACAGAGAGCACTTCATAGGGCTGATGATAACGGAGCAACATCTACTTTATGGGGCTATTGGACAGGAGATAGCGCCCGCAGGCAACGGCAACGCACGGCCCATCATCTTACGCAGTCGCGTACTCTCGGATATTAATGCCCCGGGGACGCCGGACGGGCTGGATGTAGGAGCGACGATACCAGACGGCAACCCGTTTACTCAACTGTGGACGTGGGCGCTTGGGCCTGACATGCTGGCTTATACTATGGGCGGCAAGCTCCATCTGCGGCCATATGAAGGACAGCCCGACGTTGAGACGGAGGAGCGAGTAACGGGCTTGTACAATCCGCTGCCTTACGAGTTCGTGCGTGGCCTGCGCTGAGCACTTTGTGGCGCGGTATAGGCGTTTCGTATAAAATAGGCACGAGATATAATCTGCTAATCCTTTGCCGGTCCAACAATCAATGGAGGAGCCAATCATGGACGACCAAGATAAAAACCCTGAGGTAGAGCGGTCCGCTGAGGAGATCGCCTGGGACGAGGAATTCACCGAGGCACGCCGCGATACCGACGTAGTGGGGACCCTGGGCGACCTCGCCCGGCTGGTCGTGCAGGTGCCAATCGCTATCGTGCAGATGCCGATGAATATGCTGCCCCAGGAGACGCGCCGCCACGCCCGCGCAGCCGTGCGCGAAGGCTTCCTGGCGGTACGCTCGCTACTGAGTGCGGTGGGAGATGGGATAGAGGAGATACTCACCGAGCCTGCAACCGGCGGTGCCCCCACAACCGTCCGTAGCGGCCCGCCCGGCACCTGGGGCACGGCACCCTCTGAGCAATCGCCCTTCGCCACAGGCACCCTCAGCTCAAGCAAAGTAAAGCGCATACAATTGAGTGAGGAAGAGGGGACGGGCGACGCGCAATTCAACACCTCCCCCGAAGATGCCGAGCCACGCGAAAGTCGTGGGATGCGCGCCGATATTGATTATTAGACCAGATTAAGTTGACTTTCAGGCCACGCTATGTTATAAACATCAAGAGGGTTGGCAGAGTGATGCTTGCCGGTAGCTATCGTTATCAACCAGGCGCTTCCTGATGCCAGCTACACAATAGTCCAATCTAACGCCGGTATCACTCAAGTACCGGCGCTTTGATTTCCATCTTTATATAAGCCTCCATTGTTGCAACTCAACCGCACTGCGTAGGAGAGGACAGTTATGGAGAAATATTTTACCCAGCCAGGCGATACCCTTAATGATATCGCCTTGCGCGCTTATGAATTGGGCAAGCCGGATGACGAGCAATACCAGGAGAACCTGGACAACCTCGTTGCCGCTATAAAGCAAGCCAACCCGGGCATTTCAGACCCTCTACCTGCCGGCTCAGACCCACTCCCCGATGGCAAGACAATAGTTCTACCGAAAGTTCAAGGTATAAAAAGCCGCTCTCCTCATCATTCGAGCAGGTTCTCATTCCAAGCCCTCAGGTTCCCCCTTTATCTCATAGCCTGGCTGCTGGTTAGTATCGCTATCATCACGCGGCTCGGGCCGCCCGAAGACGTGTTCATTAAGCTGTATGCGACCCAGCTAATCTCCCAGGATGCTCCTTATGAATCGTACGACTTTTTATCGTACCAGCCTCAGCCTGAGCCTTTAGTCATTGTGTGGGGGCTTATCTCAGCCTCCTTTAAGGTCTTCGTCTTGTGGTCGCTGTTCATATATCTGGTTTGGAGATACCGGCTCCCTGTAACCGACCCAAGGTCGTTACGCGGGCGGTTGCACTATCTGTTGCGGCAAAGGAACCCGCGCTACCTCTTAATATGGCTTGGAGGTGTAGCCCTTATCCTGGTCACTGCCCTGTTCACTGCCAGGCAACCTTCTCTATACAACCCTTATCTCATCAATGCCTGGGAGTGGTTGGACCATATCTGGAGTCTGGCTATCAACACGCCCGGCGAACTGCTTGCTGAAGCCGCACCCAGGCTAGTTCCCTGGTCGTTCCTGGTGTTTATTGTTTGGCTCTTTCGCCACCCTGTAAACGAAGCACCCGATGAAGGCGCTAAAACTGGACCTGCACTCCGTTTGTCAATCGATCAAAGGGAACGTCTGCGCTACCTGCTGGTATGGGTCGTCGGGGCGATAGTCCTCATTCCAAGCGCGGCCAACCTGGTTCACTCCCTTGTACCTTCAGGCCCTTCAGGGTTGCTTCGGTTCACTACTTTGATACCCCTGGTTGTGATCTGGTCGGTTTTTGTATTCTTGTTGTTCCTCTACAGAGGAGACAAATCACCCTGGCACAAACAGTATCTGGTACCCTATCAGGGTATCTGGACAGCCTTCGCCCTGGTAATTGTGATAACGATTTTGACGGGCGAGTCCGCATACCAGGGAGTTCGAGCGCGCGTCCTGGGAGACATCAGCGCTCTGACGCTGGCACGCATTACTGTAGACAACCTCGAAACGTCTACTACCTCCACGTACAGCGAGGGGCGTGCGTTGGCGGCACGAATCAGTGAATATCAGGGAATATCTAGTCAGCTTCAAGCTTACAGGGAGCAAAACCTGAGCTGTTCTTGTTTCGAGGAATATTGGGAATACACTGAGAGAAGCAACTTCCCCGACAGAGACGAAATGCGATTCTACTTGGTCGGCGATCTATCGTCTGACATCATTCGGAATGCGAATAGCGCCAAATCCAGGGCGCAAGACGCCAGATCGCAGATAAGGATCGCCATCGACCTGCAATCCCCAAGTTCTTTGTTGAAGCCGCTCCAGGAGGTAGACACAGTTCTCGGTGAAGTTATCAACTCTATTGATGGGATGATAACTTCCTTCACCCCTATAGAGGAAGACGTAAAGGAGTTGCTGAAAGCCGAAGAAGATTATGATGCGGTATACACCGACATAGTGAAGTCCTCCCAAGCCGCACAGGCCACACAGATCGCACAGGCCACACAGACCGCACAGGCCACACAGACCGCCGATCAATCAACCGCACCGTCCAGTGGTCCTTCGCCAACTGCGACCACCGCTGTATTGGTGGACAGACTACGGATACGGACTGAATATGACAAGGTACAGGCTGCCCATGCCGACCTAAAGCGCGGCATCAATACGTTTCTAGGGCGTGCCGCCGATGCTGACATACAAGCCGGTAGCGTTCGTAGCGGACTGGCCGGGCTAGACACGGCTGGCCTGGCGCTATTCCTCTGGATTAGCGCGCTTTTCACTGTGTTGGTGTTGTTCCCGTGGGGGTTGCTCTTGCTTTTCCTCTTCAGGAAGCGAAATAGCAGGGCAATGCAAATATACGAGGATCTCATGCGCCTGGACCCCACGCGCGCTCTTATCGAGAGGGTACTCTCCGGCGAGCAAGACGACCGGAATCAGCAAAGGCAGCGCCAACTGTTGGACAGCATCGAGGCAGCAGAAGCTAGCGGGCAGGCCACCTCCATTTCCAAATCCGCCCAAGCTAAACAACTGGCCGAGGAGTTGGCGCGACAGGCATTCAGCAACTTCGAGTACGTCTCTACCCTCGTCATCCTGACGGTACTGAACGCGGTGGGCTGGTATTATATATTCTACCCTGAGCATGGGGCGGGACTCGCGGGGCTGATCGAAGAGGGTAAAGGCATCCTGGGCCTGGCCGAACATATCGTCCGAAATATAACCCCTATAACTTTAGGTTTCGTAGGCGCTTATTTCTACCTGATACAGTTGCTCGTCCGGCGCTATCTTGCCGATGACCTTTACCCCTCGGCTTTTCTCCAGGCGGCTCAGAGACTGATCCTTGTTTTCATCCTCAGCCTGGCCCTACAGGTAGCTTCTTCCTTCGTGGAGGCGTCCGACGCCCAGGCGAGTCCGTCCTCCTCCGCAAGCGGCACCGCGACTTCCGGGCCGGCAGCGACGGTTACGGCGAGGTTAGTTGCGCCTACCCCCACCCCAACGACTACCGCTTCGCTCTCTACATCTACTTCTACACGCGCAGCCACAGCCACAACCACTACGCAAGATACGGGTATCGCCACGTCTACGCCAACCGCGCCTCCCACGTCTACAATTTCTACGGTAACCCCCACTTCTACGATTTCTCCAGTAGTGGGCAGCGCGCCTATATTAGTGGCTGGGATTGGGGGCCGAGGTGGGCCATCTCTCCTTGAACTCTTACCACTCGCCAATCAAGTAGGCCTCCCCTCCGGTGTAGAGCAGGTCTTGCGGACGGCACCCAATTGGGGGGACACAGCACTGTCCGCGGGGGCGAATGGGTTATTCACGCTCACAGCCTTGCTGGCATTTTTCGCGGGTATAGTTCCTGCGTGGGCTTTGAACCATATACGGCGTATTGTGAATGGCCGTTTGAAGTCCGACATACCCGACATGAGCGAAGCTACGCCACTTACCTACCTCGATGGCGTGAACATGTGGACTGAGGCCAGGCTCTTTGAAGAGAATGTAGAAAATATCCAGAGCATGGCGACAGCGCCTATCGAGCAATTGGTGCTCGGAACGCACTTCTCTACCGCGCAGATTGTAGATTGGATTGACCAGTCGCTGCTTTATGCCCATGCCGGCCACAGGGGTGAGTGGTTCTCCCAGTTTCGCGCCGTGGGTATCCGCACAGCATCCGACTTGCTCGACGCTACGGGCCTGGACATTCGCGATATGAGCCATCTGCGCCAGCGTGATTTTGAACCCGAAGATGCTTCTATTCTGCGCGTCGTAGCGGCGGCCAACTCGGCTGTAGACGCGGGTGTGCCCTCCAGGGACGATCTCCATGAGACCGCCAGGAAGAGGGCAGCGCAACTATTGCATACGGTTGATACGGCCACCAGTATCGCGGATAAGACACATATGCTAGCACAGACCATAAGCCTCGATGAAGAGGAGAGTTATGATTACGTTGCCGCCCTGAGAGCACAAATCACGGCGGCAAGCACAGCCACCGATGAAGCTACAACGCTCGTGACCTCGCGGGTAGATGCGAGTCTGAATGTGCTGGGCACCGGCGACCAACAAGCTCAGGCGGTCCAAACCGCCGGCGCGATCAAGAGTAGCCTGGCTGACGCCGCGAATGCCAAAGTGAAGGCTATTCAACTGGGCAAGGATATGACGTTGAAACCGAGCACCCTTACCCGCCTGAAGGACCTCAGGGAAGCGGTGTCTGAGTGGGTGAGGGAGTTAGATAAGGCTATTTCCCAGGCTCGCAATCTGTCCGACTTCACCGAGCAAGCGCCCGCACCGGGAGCAACTGAGGAAGAAATAACAGCCGCCAATACCAGGCGGGCAGAATTACAAGCCGTTTTATCGGATGTGAAGAACGCGCTGCCGAAGCTTGAGGAAGCACTGGACGCAGCACGAAAAGCGCAGAGTCAGTCGGAAAATCTGGACCCTGCACATCCGGAGACACTGGACGCGACGGCCCAGCTAAAGGCTAATACGGCACAACTACAGACGCCGGTGAACAAACTTTCAGATGAGCTAGCAGCCTTGAGGGAAGCCATAGGAGCCATCTCGCTGATCGGCGATCAGGGCAGGTCGGTCTCTTCAGCCCTGGATGAAGTGGCTGCTGCCATACAACCCGTGAGAAGCCAGGCGGCAGACGCGCAGACGGCTACAGAGCGGTTGGAGGCCGGAGCTATGGCGGCTGGGGACTTGAAGGCCGGCCAGGAGAGACTACGGCAGCTCTATGAGATGGCGAGCAAAGTCCAATCCGCCACCCAGTCCGCTGTAGCGGCAGTAGGAGCCGCCACCGCGCCACCCAGGCTGACGGTGGAAATAGTCCACGTAATCTGCGATACCTTGTGGCCCGACGAGAATATGCAGTATGTCCTGAACTTTTATTCTAAGGTAGGGAACGCCCTGGACATAAAAGACCCCCAGCGCCGCGTCTGAAGCTGCCGAGCAGCGCGATAGACGCGGCGTGCGAGCCGGTATAACTTAACAGACTGTCATAATTATATCCCTTCATTTATCTTTTGACTGTCGTTCACCCCTGTGGCTACTTTTTCTTCTAGTCGAACCCGGCTGAATAGCCGGAAACCCTGTTACCTTTTCTCTTTGCGTTGCGTATCTAATGGCGATACACACAAAAGAGGAAAGGAGGGCACACATGGACTACAAGAGACTCTACCGTAGCTCGCGGGACGTGATGCTTGGCGGCGTAGCGGGTGGGATGGCTGAATACTTCAACCTCGACCCTACGCTTATCCGCCTGCTGCTCGTGCTGCTGGCCGTTGTGACGGGTGGCTTCCCCGCGCTGCTGGTCTACTTGATACTCTGGGTGATCGTGCCCAAAGGCCCCTCGGCCTAGCGTGAGTTTTGAGTTTTGAGTTTTGAGTTGTGTGTGAGTGTGCCTGGCGTCCGCTGGCTGGGCTTGAAATGAGTAGACAGGTTATTTTTTGTAGGAGGAAAAGGATGAACGGCACAAGCCGTCTTTACAGGAGCACCAGTGAGGCTACGCTTGGCGGCGTGGCTGCCGGGCTGGGTAACTATTTCAAGGTTGATCCCACCTTCATTCGCCTCGGTTTCCTGGTGGTGACGTTCCTGACGGGTGGGACATTTCTCTTCGTTTACCTGGCGATGTGGCTTCTCATACCCACAGCAGGCAGCACCGCGAGCGACGTGGGCCAGATTATTAATGAGAATATCAACGAGATGGGCGAGAAGGTACGCAACTTCGCGGGTGGTGGCACCTCTGCGAACGGCCAGCCCGGCCATGCAAACGGCGGCAACGGTAATGGTAACGGCGGGAACGGGAACACTACCCAGGCAAACCAGACGCAGCTTCCACAGGCAGGCGCGACCAGCCACCACAGGTATGGCATTGCCCCCATGATCTTGCTGGCGGTCGGCGGGTTCTTCCTGCTGGCGAACTTCGGCTTCTTCAGGCACGGGCACGGCGGCTTCTGGTGGCCGTTGCTGCTGATAGGCCTTGGTGCTATAATGCTGTCGCGCCGCAACAGGCAGTAACAGGCGTACATGACATGCAGGGGGCGGACACATAGGTCCGCCCCTACGCGCAACTATATAAGGGCGAAGCATGCTTTGTCCGGCGCGGCCAGGCAAAGAGCCATGCGATAGGGGAGACATGGGGCAGAATTGGGACAAGCCACCAGGCGAAAGCGCGAGAAGTAGTGAGGGTGCAATAACCGGGCCTCTCTCCATTGAGGACGCGCCTCCGCAGGGCTGGATACCTCCCCAGTCACCCTACGCGACCGGCGGCATCTCCGACCAGGGCGAGCCTACCCGCCAGACGGATGTTCCACCGGCACCCGACTCCTCACATGCGTATCCCTATGCTCGCCACGACGGCGACAGGCGCGCCCACAACATGCCTGTGCTGGGGCCGCTGCTGCTCGTCGTGGCGGGCGTGGTCTTCCTCCTCAACAACCTGGGCTATCTCGATTGGGGCATCTGGGGGCACCTGTGGCGGCTCTGGCCCCTCATCCTGGTAGCCATCGGCGTTGACCTCCTTTTCGGGCGCAAGAGCCAGCTTGTGTCCGTGATTATAGTGGTGGCCTTGCTCGCGGCGGGCATCGGCTTCCTTGCGCTATCGGGCGAATTCAGCGCGACGGGCGCACCCATACGTAAGACTGTCGCCGTGCCCATGCGACCAACCGTATCTCAAGTCAACTTGAGCGTACAGCTTGGCAGCGACAGCACCCTCAATATAGGCGCTCTTGGCCCGGATGCAACAAATATGGTCGCGGGCACTTTGGAGTACCGCGATGCTCGCAACGAGCCTGATGTGCTTATCATGTCGGAAGGCCAGGCCACCAGGGTCAACTTAAATCAGAAGCGTCCCGCCGGGGGGCCTGGGGAGAGCAACGTGGCATGGAACATAAACCTGCGCCGCGAGATTCCTTTCTTTCTGATACTCACCGCCGGGAATAGCGATACCAATCTCGATCTCAGGGAAGTAATCGTCCGTAGTCTCGACCTGACGGTGGGCAACAACAATGCGAATATCACCTTTCCCGCAGCAGGGCAGACGTTTGCATCCATTACGACAGGAAACAGCGACCTCGAATTGACAATCCCCGGAGCTGTAGAGGCCCGCATTGCCATCAGCGCAGGCAACGGCGACATCTCGGTAGACTCGCGATTCGCCAGGGAAGGGGACGTTTACGTGTCACCGGGCTTCGAGAGCGCCGCCAACAAACTGGACCTCAAGATTCAAACGGGTAATTCCAATTTAGATATCGAGTCCCGTTAGGGCGCATTGGCCTGCATGACTTAGTGCGGAGCGCCCAGGCGCTTACCTCTCATCAACTGGACTGTTGACCACAGGCTCACCACCGCCCACACGCCTTCAAGCAGAAGGAAGCCCCATTGCTGCTCAATCAGCGCGACTGCCGCTAATATGGCCGAACCTGCAAGGTTCAACAGCACGTAAGCGAAGTCAGACGGCTCCATCCTGCGAAGCTGGCCTGCCACGAATGCGGTCAGGACAAGTAGCGAGCCAAGTATCTGGACTGACTGAATCGCAATTTCGCGCATGCTAATCGGGCTGCCGATTGGCGAAGAGGCGATAGTCTATGTCGGGAAAGAGGTTGTCGCGCTCGCCGTATTGGGTGGCGAGGGTAGCTGCTTCCTCCTGGTTGCCGCCCTCGATGGCATCCGCCAGGGCGTTGAAGCGGTTGGCGTGCTCAGTGAAACGCTCGGTAGCGTACTGGCGGGCCTGCCCCGTCGTATAGAGGAACTCCCAGTCGCTGGCTTCCAGCAGCACCAATTCGCGGGCTGCCTGGTTTAGCGCCTGCTCCATGCCGTTCGCACCCTCGCCGTGCGCCTCCACCAAAGTCTCCATGCGGCTTTCCGCAGAGTGTACCGCTTCCCACATCCAGGCAGTCTCAGGGTTTATCCAGGTTATATGGGTGCCCGCATGCCCCCAGGAGCTTTCGGGCAGGTCAATCACCTGCTCAGGCGGCTGTTTCTCAATCCACTCCGAGGCGGTGCTTAGCTCTACCTTGTTGCTCGCCGCCAGCCGGGTTAGCACCTCCTTAAGCCAGGCTACGCCCTCGAACCACCAATGCCCGAAAAGCTCCGTGTCGTAAGCCGAGGCGACAAAGCCGGGCTGCCCGTCGTGCGCCGCCGCGTAGTCGCGCAACTGGCCTTCCACCAGGGAGACGAAATGTTGGGCGTGGTCCTTCACCCTCTGCCCGGCGCGGAACGGCTCGTATGGCTGCTTGTATTGCAGATCGGCCTTGTTGTCGGTCACACGCCAGTATTGGAAGCCGTGCGCCGCGTCCTTGCGGTGGAACTCGCGGTAGTCGGGGTCGCCTGGATAGCCGAACTGGGCCGACCACACCTGCTCGCCCACCACGCGGTTGCGGCCCATGACCGCCACCTCGGAGTCGCGCACGTAATACGCCTGGAAGGTGCCGCTATCGGCCCCCGCCGCGCTCTCGCCCTCGAAGGGCACGACCCGCTTCTCAGTAACGAAGCCCGCGCTCTCGTATTCCATCACTTCCATCATCTGCGCGACCTGCTCGTAGATGGCGGGCACTACCTCGACCATCCTGGTTACGGGCCGGGTCACCTCATGCGTCTCGCGCTCGGCCCGGCCAATCAGGGCGCTCCCCTCGATGGCGCTGCTCTCGCTGAAGAAGAGGCCCAGTCCCGTATCATCCAGCAAGCGCTCGATGCCCGGACGCTCGTATTGGGTGCCGTCCGACGCGGTGGCGTAGTAGCCGGGGCGGTAGGCGCATTCAGGCAGCCAGATAGCGCGGGGGGCCTTACCGAAGTGGCGCTCCGTTGCCTGCTTGCCGAGCGCGAGGTGGGCATAGATGGTCGAGTCGCGGGACATGAGGGGTAGGTAAGGGTGCGTCGCGCCCGACGTGAGTATCTCTACCACGCCCGCATCTTGCAGGCGGCGGAAGCCGCCGATGATGCTTCGCCCGAAGCGTTGCTGGAATGCCTGGAGGATGTGGCTGTACCAATCGAGGTAGAAATGGGCCAGGTAGTGAAAGTGCGGCTTGCCCATCTCCTCGAACCGCTTGACATCGGACCTCGCGGCCTCTATCTCCTGGGTCAGGTAGTCCTCGAAGCCCTCTATGATTAGCGGGTCGGCCAACTGCTCGGCAAGCACGGGCGTGATGCCCAGAGTGACGCGGGCAGCTACGCCCTCTTCGTGCAGGTCGGTGAGGGCTTCAAGTAGAGGCACGTATGTCTCGGCCATCACCTCATGCAGGTTTTCCTCCCCATGCGGCCACTTCCCCGCTCCCCTGTAAAACGGCATATGTGAATGCAAAACAAAAGTAAATCCGCCAGACTTCATCTCTCCTCCCCGCTTTTTGTACGTTATGAGCTTTAAGTTATGAGTTTTGAGTTACCCCGTTCAAATCAAACCCATAATTAGAATACGAACACCCCCATCACATCATTTACGTTCGTACCAGTTGGGCCTGTGGTTATGGCATTGCCTAATGCTGCCCAGAAGGTGTAGCTATCATTATCATCTAAGGCTGCATGCGCATCGTGGCCCAGCGCAGTAGCCCTTGCAATTGCTGTGCCGTCAGCGATAGCTCCCGCGCCTGGAGAGGTGCCGTCGCCGCCGTCTGTGGCCAGGGAGGCCACTACCAGGTCCGGCCCCATGCCTTCAAGCTCGATAGCCGCGCTCAACGCCAACTCGGTGTTGCGCCCGCCTATGCCACTGCCGCGCACCGTCACGGTGGTCTCGCCGCCGAAGAGCACGCAACCCGGCCTGCGTACCGGACGACCATACGCGGCGATCTCCTTTGCCACCCCTGCCAGCACCTTCCCCACTTCACGCGCCTCACCTTCTATATAAGTTGACATAATCAGCGCGTCAAGACCCATCTCAGAGGCGCGGGAAGCGGCAGCCTCTACCGCCATGACGTTGCTGGCTACGATATGGTTTGATACGCGGTCAAACAGCGTGTCGCCGGGCTTGGGTGTCTCCGGCAGCACGCCTTTTTCTCCCTGTCGCAGCCTTTCGAGCACGGCGGGAGGCAGCCTATCTGACAGGGCGTATCGCCCCAACACGGCTAGCGCGGCCGCGTATGTGGTTGGGTCGGGGGCGGTTGGGCCGGAGGCTATTACGTCGAGCGGCGAGCCTGTAACGTCGCTGAGGATGAGAGAAAGCACGTCGGCGGGTGCCGCTCTGCGAGCTAACAGCCCGCCCGCTACCTGGGAGAGATGCTTGCGAACGGCGTTCAGTTCGTTGATGGTCGCGCCCGCCCGCAGGAGCAATTGGGTGGTTGCCTGCACGTCTTCCAGGGAGATACCTTCGGCGGGAGCAGTCAGCAGCGCGGAGCCTCCCCCCGAGATGAGGCATACCACGAGGTCGCCCTCACCCGCTCTATCCGCGATGTCAAGCAGTCGCGTGGTGGCCGCCACGCCCCGCACGTCGGGCACCGGGTGGCTGGCCTCCACCAACTCGATGCGCCCTAACCGCTCGCCGCCTGGTATGCCATGCCCATCCTTGACGAGCACAAGCCCGCCTGCGATGCGCTCTCCGAACGCTTCCTCGGCGGCACGGGACATGGCGGCCCCTGCCTTGCCCGCCCCCAGCACGTATACTCGTTGCGCGTCCGCGATTTGAGTGGCCTCTAGCGCCCTCAGCACGGCACGATACGGGTCCACAGCCGCTAACGCCGCGCCAAGAACGTCCATCACCACATCTCTATGCAGCACTTCACCCTCTAGCACCTGATCCCTGACCCCTGATCCCTGGCCCCTCGTACTCGCACGCAGCGCAAGATACCACAGGGGATGTGGGGTGTCAAGGCAGCAAAAAAGCCACCCTCGCGGATGGCTCTTTGTTCTCCATATGGAGAGTATTATACATTCGTCGTGCACCCTTTTTCGATCACGGTACTCCGGCTTTCGCCTGCCAGCCGGCTCCGACCAGGCGCTCCCGCGGCACCCAGAAGTATCTATTTACCGCTGCTTCCTTCCGGACCTGACGGGGTTCATAGGCTCCTGCCGCGCGGGACCCGATCCTCAACGCCACTTAACAAACGCAGTCCCACAGTGCCGGACCTAGAAAGGGAATTCAACCCCGCTGTAGCGGATTGCGGGTGCAGGGCACCGCTAGTTCCCCGTCTAGCACGACACTTAATTCTACCTGATTACGCGTGCTGTGTCAACTCACTCAGAAAGAGGTAAGTGTTCAGATCAGGGGTTTTTGACAGAGAGGAACACAATCTTCGACAGTTGCCCCCTTGTAGCATTCGTATCAGGCCGGAAGTACGGCCTGTTATCAGGCCCAACGCAAGGCTCACTTGCTCCGCCACAAGCGTAACCATTCATGATGTTACGGGCTGCTAACGTCTCTACCCATTGATAGAAAGATGTTCCAGGTTCTACATCCTCAAAAGTCTGCCCGCCCGGCATATCACTGAGGCCGCTCGAAATAGCTACAATCTTAGCTATCTGCCCCCTTGTAGCATTCATATCAGGTCGGAAGTACGGCCTGTTATCAGGCCCAACGCAAGGCTCACTTGCTCCGCCACAAGCGTAACCACCTATCACTTGCCTGTTGGCCACACGCTCGACGTATGTGTAGAATGTACTGCCCGGCGATACATCCTCGAATGTTTGGCTGGTTGACGTGCCGGTGAAACGAAAGGCATTAGCTACTACCTTTGACAGCTGTCCTCGGGTGATAGGCATATTGGGGCGGAACGTTTCGTCCTGGTAACCTGAGATCAAGCCTCCACAATAGAGGTATTTCACCGCCTCATAAAAGTAGTCCGATCGTTGCACGTCGGTGAACGGCAGAGTTTCGCCGATATATCGTGCGATAAGCGTTTGGTATGTGGAGCCTTGCGTACCGACTGCCCAGATATGCCCAGGTGAGCCTGCAACGGCTGCAACTCCCTCTAGCCTGTTAATCTCATCGCTAGGCTTAGGGCTTACCGCCTGGGACCAACCTGTGCCATCCCATAGAAGTATCAGCGTCTTAATGCCCGGAAATATCCCAGATGATCCCACTACCCACAACTCGGTGGGTGATACTGCTGCAACATGGGAAAAGGAACCTCTGAGGGTGTCGGGGATTGCCACGTCGTTCCATTGCGTGCCGTTCCAATGCAGGGCAAACCCACCGTCCGGGCCGTCCCCCACGGCCCAGATATCAGCCGCTGAAAGAGCTGATATGCTGGTCAGAACATAGTCGTCTGAAGTGTTTGGGCCAGGCACGACATTCCATCCCGTGCCATCCCAGTGTAGTATGAATACCCGCCTGGTGCTATTGCCACTGTAGCCCACGGCCCAAACGTCGCTCGTTGAAATTGCCGCCACTGAGGTGAGGATGCCCTGTCCTGTTGAGGCATTAGGACTGGGGATCAAGCTCCAATCTTGTCCATCCCAATGTGTTATGAGCGCCTGGTCGCCCCGGTCACTATCGAAATAAGTACCGACTGCCCATACGTCGCTAGCCGAGTTAGCTGCTATTCCTCGGAGGGTTCCGAATGTTCCGGGGGCCGGGCTTGCGATCTGGCTCCACACAGAACCGTCCCAATGAAGTATTAAGGGTTGATAAGTCGTTTCGTTATCATAATCACCTACGGCCCATACGTCATCGGCTGCGATGCCGGTTACTCCCCAGAGTTGAGCTTGATAGAAGACTGGAGTCTCG
Source organism: Chloroflexia bacterium (assembly GCA_036399775.1). Taxonomy (GTDB): domain Bacteria; phylum Chloroflexota; class Chloroflexia; order QHBQ01; family JADMIH01; genus JADMIH01. The sequence continues at coordinate 122,633 of DASWMJ010000009.1, forward strand.
ACGATGCTCCACGCACTACCCTGCCAGTGTTCCACCAGCGGTTGAGTGGCTCCATTACCGCTGTGAGCGCCCACGGCCCAAACGTCATTGGAAGAGTTCGCCGTTACTGACTTGAGACCACCATCAGGCTCACCGTTGGTTGGACTTGGGACTGCTTCCCAACCTAAGGGACATATCGAAGATACCTCGCTTAACCTGTGGGAGTTTGAAGATAATGACATAGACGCCTGGCTGCGGACTAGTGCAGGCGGGGCATCATGCAAAAGAAATCTCGTCGGAGACTCGCCGGTAATCCAACCAAAGATAGGTATGCTCGGCAGTAATAGAGAAATTATTAAAAAGAGACCGGATTTAGCGCCGTTCCCTGTGATCATTGCTGTGAAGTATTCTCTATTGAACCGTGTCATCTTTGGAATGCCTATTTAGTATCTACGAGGTACAAATCCTAGCCCAGATCGCTGGGAACTACGTATGCGACGATGTATTGGTCCCATCATACTTCCGCCCTGCAGGACGCGTCAAGCCTGGTGCCCTGTACCACGCACACAAATCCCAGCGGACCGGTGGGCATAAGTAGCACAACGGTATGCTAATGGCCAAAGCCTTCGGGAGCCGGCAAAGCTCTACGGTGTTCCCACGAGGCTGTGCGGCAGATAACCACGAGATTCAGCATCAATAGGCCTTCACGCTCTGAATGAATATCAAATATGGGTTACAATTACAATATAGATGAAGGTAAGGAATGGCAAAAGTTGTGTTGATGAAAGGAGCAGCATGATCCTCCCCAAAGATCGCGACCCTCGCTTCATCACCATCCGCCGCGGCGGGACGCTCACGGATTCAGACCATCATCTTCTCGCCTCGTGGGCGGCCGCGTGTGCGGAGCACGTCCTGCACCTCTTCGAGCAGGCGAAGCCTTCGGACTCGCGGCCGCGTCACGCAATTGAGCAGGCTCGGGCCTGGGTGCGCGGCGAGATCACGATGCCCCAGGCCCGCGCGGCGGCCGGCCATGCGATGGCGGCGGCCAGGGATCTGAGAGGGGCGGCGCGCCATGCCGCGTATGCTGCTGGCCAGGCGGCGGCGGTCGCGCACGTCGCCGCGCACGAGCTCGGCGCCGCAGCCTACGCGATCAAGGCGGCGTGCGCGGCTGCGCCTGAAGGCGAGGGCGAGAGTACAGGCCGGTTCGAGTGCCGCTGGCAGCGCGACCATCTGCCGGATGCGATCCGCGATCTTGTCCTGGACGATCAGCGGTTGCGAAACGACATCTGCTGGTCGGTATTTGACTGCTGATGGGCGATTGGCGTCATGCCGGCGGGGACAGTCTGCGGCAGTTGGCGAAGTGCTACGGCGTTTCACACGAAGCTGTGCGTCAGGTTCTCAAGAGATTGGGTTATGGCCAAACGCTAAGGCCAAATTAGATTGACAGATACTGACATAACCTGCTATACTTTGTCGCAGCAGCGAGAACATGAGCGTCCCATGACCATGTTATTCTTTCTGTTTGCGTGGGCCTAAGATTGCGCCGGCACCGATGTTAATCCGAAGGACACCTTTGGCTATCGCCTGGCCTTTGCACCGGCATGGACGCCTTCTCGGAGGTGGGGATAGCGGTGCTGGAAAACCATCGCTACCTCCTGGCCGGTGCGGCGGTAAAGCGATGGGTGCCCAATATCATGGCACGGCCGGGTGCTTCGCTCGCTATTTCCAACCTGGAGCGGATGGCCCTATCGCATGCGGGAACAGGGATGGCAGGCAGCGACAAACGCGTCTGGCTGAGACACAAGCGATGATCTCGACCGCCGAGGGATGTGGACGGATCTCCACAGCGGGAACGCCTACATCAAACTGAGTGAAAGGTGGATGTCAGTGACCCAGAGTGACCTCATTCCCACACCTGTCTCGCGCAGTCTACGGATCTTCGCGTTCGATCCTAGCCTTTCAGCGCAATTTGATACGGCCGGTATCGGCGAAATCACCATCGCGATCCCCTGGGAGCAGAACTTGCAGCCCGGCCCCGTCGGCGAGTACATCGAGGTGGTCGACGTCGACCCGGCAAGTGGCGTGTGCTACAAGCCCGTCGACCTGAACGACCCGCGGGTGCTCGCGCAAGACGGCCTGGCACCCTCGGAAACGAATCCCCAGTTCCACCAGCAGATGGTCTACGCCGTTGCGATGACGACCATCGGGCATTTCGAGCAGGCGCTTGGCCGCGTCGCGCTCTGGTCCTCGCATCGGGGGCAAGGGTACGAAGAGCAGTTTGTACGGCGGCTGCGCATCTATCCGCATGCGCTACGCGACCGCAACGCGTACTACAGTCCGGATAAGAAGGCGCTCTTGTTCGGATATTTCCCGGTCGGCATCAAGGACGCGAGCAACACGCCGGGGACGCGCGTCTATTCGTGTCTCTCCCACGACATTATCGCCCACGAAACGACCCACGCGCTGCTGGACGGCGTTCACCCGCGTTTCAACGAGCCCATGAACCCGGATGTGCTGGCGTTCCACGAGGCATTCGCCGATATCGTCGCACTGTTTCAGCACTTCTCCTACCCGGGCGTGCTGCGCGACCAGATCGCCCGCACGCGCGGGAATCTGGCGAACGAGAACCTCCTCGGACAGCTTGCCCAGCAGTTCGGCAAGGCGTCCGGCCGCGGGCGGGCGCTACGAGATGCGCTGGGTGGACCCGACCCCATCACAGGTGAATGGCAGCCCCACCGGCCGGACGTACATGCGCTGGACCGGGTCTCCGAACCGCACTCCCGAGGGGCGATTCTTGTGGCCGCCGTATTCGGGGCTTTCCTTAAGGTGTACCGGGCGCGGACGCTGGATCTCTACCGGATTGCCAGTGAAGGCACCGGGAAGCTCCGCGAGGGGGACATCCACCCGGACCTCGCGAACCGCCTGGCGACGGAGGCCGCACGCACTGCGCAGCAGACCCTACAAATGTGTATCCGAGCGATCGACTACTGCCCGCCGGTTGGCATTACGTTTGGCGATTACCTGCGTGCCATCGTGACCGCCGACACCGATGTCAATCCGGACGACATCTTTGGCTATCGGCTGGCCTTTGTTGAGAGTTTCCGGCATTGGGGGATTCACCCCGTAGGCATGCGCAGCATGTCGGTCGAGGGTCTCCTATGGCCGACCGGTGAGGAGGCCCAGGATGAATTTGCGGTACGGCTAGGCCCCATGGAACTCAAGGCGTTGTTTACCGAAGTGCAACAGGTCAATGACCTGGAGCAAATGTCAACCCGCCGGTCGACTCTACCGAAAGCCGAGCAGCTCCGGCCCTGGAGTCTAGACAGCGACCGGTATCAAACCTGGGAGGGTGTGGACGTCAATGCAGCAGTACTCTGGAGTTGGCTCGTGAGGGGCAAGGGGAGCAAGCTGGCACGCGCCATCGGCATCGTGCTTGACGAGGATAATCCCCCGCCGACAATGTTCCGATCAAGAACCAGCGGCCAAGTGGCCGTCGAAGTGCATTCGGTGCGTACGGCCCTCCGACGCAGCCCGCGCGGTGCTCCCACGACCGACCTCGTGGTCGAAATTACGCAGCGACGCCGCGGTTATTTCGACGCGGCCAAGCAGAAGGAATACGATGCGCCGGGACAGACCGAGCCGGCCGGCGATGGCGACTTCCGCTACCGCGCGGGCTGTACGCTGCTCATCAACCCGACGACGATGGAGGTGCGGCGGGTCATTCGGACGCCCGGTGACATCGCGGACGACGCGCAACTGGAGCGCGTGCGGCGGTTCCTGACCGAAGGCGGGCTTGAGCCGCCGAATGCATTCGACTTCGCGCGGGAGGCGATGAACGCGCGTGAGCCTTTCGCCCTGCTGCATCGCGACCCGGAGGTATAACGTAATGGCGAGGAATCCTGCGGCACCCAGGCGCCGCACGCAAAGCAAGCCCGCTGGTGCGCCCACCGCTTCCGACCAACGCCTTATGCCACCTGAGGACGGGGTGACGGTGCGCATGTACCGCACCGGCCACGGCGACTGTTTCCTCCTGGCCTTCGCGGGCGAGGTGCCGGGAAAGCCGATCTATCTCCTGATCGATTGTGGTTACAAGCCCGGGTCGCCCAAGTTTATCAACACCAAAATTGACGACATAACTAAGAGTATTCGCGCGGCGACCGGGGGCCATCTCGATGTCGCCGTGATCACCCACGAGCACCAGGACCACGTCAACGGCATCAGCGCCAAGCGCTTCGAGGGGATCACGATCGGTGAGACCTGGCTGGCGTGGACGGAGGACCCGCACGACCCGGTCGCCAACCGACTGCGCACAGAGTACAAGGACAAGCTGCTGGGCCTGCTCGCCGCGCGTGACCGCCTGACAGCGGCTGGCGACGATGAACAGGCGCGACGCATCGGCATGTTTCTACGCTTCGAACTAGGTGGGGAAAGTGAGGAGGACGAAGCGGTGGCGCCGCTGCTCGCGGCGGCCGGCGATCCCAGCCAGTCGATGAACAAGCAGTCTATGAAGGTCTTCAAGGACCGCGCCCAGAATGGCGTGCGTTACATCCGCCCGCACACGAACATCTTCAGCATCCCCGGCGCGAAGGACCTGCGCGTCTTCGCCCTGGGCCCGCCGCGTGGCGAGGATCTTACCGATCTCGACCCACGCGGGGGAGAGGTATTTCACGTCGAATCTCCCGGAACCTATTTTGCGGCGGCGGTGGCGGCAGGCGATGGCGGCGAGTCGCCCTTTGCCAATCGATACTGCATCACCATAGAGGATGCGCGGGCCGACCACTACCCTGACGCATTCTTCAAAACGCGATATGGGCGTGATGATGTAACACCTGACTTCGCGCCAGGGGGGGCGGCACGTGGCGAGGCCGAAGCTCCCGATAACCCCGGCTGGCGCCGGATCGATAAGGAGTGGCTCTATTCAGCCGAGCAGCTCGCGCTTGATATGAACGACTATACGAACAACGCGAGCCTGGTGCTGGCCTTTGAACTCGGGAAGGGCGGCAAGGTGCTGCTCTTCGCCGCCGATGCCCAGCGCGGCAACTGGATATCCTGGGCGAAGCGAGACTGGACGGACGGCGACACGAAGGTGACGGCCAAAGATCTCCTCTCCCGTACAGTACTGTACAAGGTCGGCCACCATGGAAGCCACAACGCGACGCTGAATGGCCGCGCCGATGACAACTACCCCAACCTCGAATGGATGGGGCACGAGGACTATGGACGCGAGTTCACCGCAATGATCACGGCGGTCCGCGCCTGGGCCGAGACTCAGAATGGCTGGGACCATCCGCTGAAGGAGATAAAGAACGCCCTCATCGCCAAGGCAGCCGGGCGCGTCTTTCAGACCGACACGGACTTTGAGCTTATGGCCATGCCGGATGGCATGTCAGCCGCCGACTGGAATCAATTTAAGGCCCGCGTACGCAGCAACCTGCTCTATTTCGATTACACGATCCCCCGGTAGGCGAGGCTGCCGATGGTCCGGATGGGACCGTCAGCTTAACCTCGGCAGCTGGTAAGATGAAGCTGTGAAACGGCCTGGCCGGCCGCTCTGGAAAGCTCAACTTCAGAACACAAGTAAGCCAGTAGCATGCTACTGGCTTACTTGACATAACTTGCGGAAGCGACGGGATTGCACCGTCACTTACGACTTTTCTAACCTCAAGCTGCACGAGCAGCAAGAAATTATCGACCCCATCCTACAGTCGCCTTCTAGAAAGAGTCAAAGTCGGTACTTTGTTCCTCTAACCCAGATACCTGAGGAGCAATGGGAAGACATCGCTCGCCGCAATGTCGCTGGTGAAAGCTTGCGGCTATTGGCCAAGGATTATGGCGTATCCCATGAAGCTATTCGTCAAGTCATAAGAAAAGTGAGAGAACGAATCCAAGTCGGTGATAAGAGCATCACAGAATTGAGCCTGCTAACCTCTTGACATAACCATCCTGCCTCTTGTATAAGTAAGGTTATGGCACTTTAGCTAAGCTAAAAAGGCAGAGGTGAACTATGACTCCGAATCTCAGCGCGGAGTTCTTGGAGGCTGTTCATACGAGTAAGCCTGTTGCTGGTTACACGCACAATTTCTACCGCTATCCAGCACGATTCTCGCCACTCTTCGCACGAGCCGCAATCAAGGCGTTTTCCCAACCCGGTAACATCATTTACGACCCGTTCATGGGAGGTGGCACGACCCTTGTTGAGGCACGGGCACTCGGACGGAAGGGAATAGGTACGGACATTAGCAGTCTGGCTACTTTCGTTTCAGAAGCCAAGACTGCTCTTCTCTCACCAGATGACATCTCTACCATTCGATCATGGGCTGCCCAACTTCCTAACCATCTAAACCTGCATAGACCCCCTGTTCGCGCAACTTCCTGGTTGGAAGCAGGATACCAACGTAACATCAATGGTCGATCAACTTGGCCTACACGCAAGTTGTTGGAACTGGCGCTGGCTCAGATTGATGAACTACCCACCTTGGAGCAACGACGCTTCAGTCGGTGTGTGCTCCTGAAGACTGCACAGTGGGCGCTCGACTGCCGTACACACATCCCTACTGTTACACAATTTCGTCGGCAGTTCTTCATTTATTTGGAGGAGATGCTTGAAGGCGCCAGCAGCTTTGCTGAGACGGTGCGAGAAGCCGAGCGGCAGTACAACCGAGGCGATCAGTTAGTACCGTTATGTATCAACCGGTCGGTTATTGGCGTGGAGGCAGATGATGCTTGGTCTGACCAGAGTGCGCCTTCCCTTGTGCTCACATCGCCTCCTTATCCGGGAGTTCATGTTCTATATCATAGATGGCAGATTCAAGGGCGTAGAGAGACACCAGTTCCATTCTGGATCGCTGATCGACGAGATGGTAATGGTGCTTCCTATTACACGTTTGGCGACCGCCACGCACAAAATCTGAATGGTTATTACGAGCAGATCCGTGCAGCCTTCACTTCTATTGCTGCTGTGTCCGGTCCCAGGACCATCGTGGTGCAGATGGTTGCCTTCTCTGACCCTGCTTGGCAACTACCGAGATACCTCGATACCATGAATGAGGCTGGTTTGACTGAAATAGTCTATCCTGGTTTCTCGGATTACCCCGACGGCAGACTCAGGCGGTTTGTGCCAAACCGCAAATGGTATGCGGACCAGAGAGGTGAGATTGCGGCGAGCAAGGAAGTTGTATTGTTTCACCGCCCCAGAACATAATCTGTGCCAGTTGTTTATGTAGCCTCGCCGGAGCCATCAACAGCAGGTAGATCATCGCTACTTAGTGCGCCGAGTGACTGGATTATGGGTAGCAGGAAGGGCGCGAGTGCTCTGGTGAAATGGTCTACCTTCCGCTCAATACTGCTTCCTTCGATCTCCGCGCTATCTGAGGAATCCTCCTCTTCCTGCAACTCTTTTCTGGTCTTGCGCAATATGGCATCATCATGTATGAGAGCCAATCCAGTGAGAACTAAACCGATCTCGAACTGCGCCTTTGCAATCTCTGGATTCTGCGCGTTCGCTTTTAGCTCGCGCTTCAGATAGAGGTTGTCTGAATTGATGTAGAAGTCATAGGATTCATGGCTATTGCCATTCTCTCCCGTGATACCACTATTGACTATCCTCAAAGCTGTGAACTGGTCGAATGGTGGCGTCTTCGTTGCCCACTCATCTTCTGTTACTCGCTCGATAGGAGGCAGAGCGATACCAGCCTGGACGTCATCCTCCTCGCCCTCACCTTTAATTTGCGGCTTCCGGCGTGTCCCTCTCGGTCCACCAATCTCAGAAGCTGGTTTCACTGTAATTACTATGTTGTTCTCAAAAGGCGCTACCTGAGTAGAGTCGGTGACAAACAAGACGTAGTGAAGCTTATCGCCTTCCCGGCAGTTGTCTGGTAACCGCAAGCGGAGCTTAGCAATACCATTTTGTAATGGCATCACGTAATCTCCTCCTGGTAACCGAGTATCACCAGCGATCAGGTATAGGCTCGATAGGCCCTTATCAACGTCTCTGCTGAAGTAATCATCGTTCGCATCTGTCTCGAAGATGATGTTTGCGTCATGGTTGATTGCGACCTCGCGGGCAAGTGTGATTCCATAATCTTTGTCTACAAAGCGGAAGAAGGTCGGATAGGGCTTACCTTCGAACTCTTTCTCCTCGGACCTGGCCCGCGTAGTCTTGAAAGGCACGGAGATGTGATCGCCCTTCAATAGAAGCTCAGCAAGGGTAGAAGAGCGGCGCATCAGTGCTTCGATGGTATCCTTCAATGGTTTGGAGTCCTCTAATCTTGACGCAATCTCTTCGCTACGCCTACGTTCCTTCATTGCGCGTAGACCGTCATGATTTCTTAGAAGATCTTCGAGTGCGCGTTCAATCTGATTCCGCAAATCGCCTTTACTGAGCCTATCCCTACTATTCATGAAGAGATCTTCACGCGCACGACCACTGAGGTTCGTGCAATCGACCATTAGGAGGATATCATTAGCGATGTAGCTCAAGCCACCTGCGGCTTTACGAGTGAAAAAATCCTTTGTCAGGTGGCCGTGCGTTTGTCCGTTGATCGTGAAGATAACTCCTTCGTTCCGCCTGTAGGTCGCCGCTTTTCCTTTTTTGAAGGCATAAATGGTCGCCGTCATGGGTTCTCCCGCAACATTCATTGCTGAAGAAGAAGAGAATTCTAAGTTCTCGGCTTTGTCATCATCAAGCCGGACGCTGAGGCCTGTCAAAGTGTTCTCGAAGCTTCCACTATGGCCCTTGTACTCCCGGCACTCGTGGAGGCGTATGGGTAGCGCGACCTCTGGCAAGAGTATGTTCGCCCTCCCCAAGAAGCCGTCGGGCATAAGCATATTCGATTTGAAACCTGTAGCAGAATACTCATACAACTTGATGAGTGTGCCCCACTCAGAGTGCCGTGCATAGGGGTCCTTACCTTCGGGGAAAATGGGCATCGAGTTAGCTGAAAAGTGGAGCACACCGCCTTCTTTTGGCGAAGCTTCTGCCCCAACAGGAGCTAAATACGTGAAGACGGAACTGCGCAATCCACCCTCCGGATCTTCCCGTCTGACAATAGTGAAGCTCCAATTGCAGTCAGATGGATCTTCTGGATGGTCCCCCACGATCTTTGGGTTTCGGCGGGTTACTATGAGTTGGATACCGTGCTTGCCACAGAATTTGAGAACGCCGGTTCCACCCATGTTGAATTTGCCCTGGACGAAAGGAATGCGTGATTTGTTCGATTTGGTCAGGGAAAGCAGCGTAACCGGCATTCTTCTTGGCGTCTGCCCTTCTCCGCAGTCAGAAACGGTGAGAGATGGATTGCCCTCCTTCGCCATCGCCCCTGTAGCTGTGACCGTGATCCCTTTTGCGACCTCTGTTCGAGCGTCAGCCGACCACTCTCTGATGTGCCCTGCCCGAACACTTCCAGGTTTAGCGCCGTGGGAGAAAAACTCTGCTACAGCCTCGTAGATGCTCTGCGGTGCTGCTGGTCCTTCTGGATCAATACCTCGCACAAAGCACTCGTTCATGAGCCGTGCGTCAACAGAGTTGATCAGCTTCTCTATAGCTGCAGCGTCGGGGCTACTCTGCTGATTGCCAATGGTATTGTAGTTGTTTTCATAGTCGCCATAGTACCGCCAAACTGACGAATCACTCCACAGGCCTGCTTTCAGAAGGAGTAGAATAACCTGCTCTTCCGTGTTAGCCCTCATCAAATTCAGGCAGAGATTCTTTAATTCTTCATTAGTATAAGTATGTGAACTCACCGGCTGCTCCTTAACGCTGCCAGACTGTATCGTAACTGCTGCGGTTTCACTTGCAGAAGGCACAAGAGCCGAGACCCGCGCTGCTAGACCTTCAGCACCGTTATCAGTAACATCGTGCCATAGAGTTGTTTGGTGGGCGAGGCCCTGTATCTGCAATCGCGTTGTTGCTTTCGAGTACCGTGAATTCTTGGGCTGATTGGCGGTTGGCTTGTTCTTCTTCATCTCAACTCTCTCCTTGATTACAAGCTGGTTGATACAAGCGTCTGATTACTGACAAGGTAACCTACACCAGACGGTGTCACAGAGTAAGAAACGCGTACCCCGTTTCGCACCCTTTCAATTAGACCTAGGTCAGCCATACGCGAAATAGCACCTGATCTTTGGGAAGACAGAAAGGATGTACTGAGGTTGTGGTTCGAGGGAGAGTATACCTCTAGGGCCTTGTCAATGGTCTCTGGCGTATTAGCTCCGTCCATGATCGCCTTTATGATGGCGCGATATGCGAAGTCTTCAGCAGGCACTGACCGCTTGATATGTTCAACCAAGAGAGCTACTTCTTCATCGCTGAAGCGTTGCGTAGGCTCCTTCTGCGTATCTTCAAGGACAGGGTTAGTCATAGCTGCGAAACGCCATCCAACTTCAGTTAGTTGCAAAAGCGGGTCTTTTCGCTTCACGTAGTTTATGAACTTCAGGTCAAGTAAGAGACCAGACAAGCGACCATTCGAGTTTACGCTGGCGACAAACTGATTAGCATACCGAACTCGCGCCTTTTCAACGCCCTCTGAGTTTTCTTTGTCTTTGCTTGTAGGGAACGCAGTTGAAAGGGCATCATCTCGCGCAGCAGTATGCTCCTGATCATGCCAAAGAAGGTAGTCACCCAGGACCACCGCGTGCTCGGCGATTATGGTAGATGCACGGCTAAGTGGTACACCACCCGGCTCTTCCTTAAGTAAATTGGACAACGCCCGACAGTTAGCCTTTGCTGGGAGCAGCTTGTTGTATTGACCAAAGAGCCAACGGTCAAGCGGCACCTCTTGGCCCGGAACCCATATATCGGCCGGGAGGTTCGGGATGTGAGTTGGTATGCGGGTTATGTCACGCAAGTGGAACAGTAAAGGAACGACGGCGGTAGGTATGTCCGATGAATTGCGGGTCGTCGGCTCTACGGCCTTCTTTTGGTCACGCTTGCTGGGCGCTTGTTTCACTGCTCGGGCTGGCTTACTATTTGTACTGGTATTGCGCCGGATGCTTGTCGCTCTGCCGTCATTTTTTCGGCTACCATTTACCGCTAATCTTGCTAGCTTCGACTCCTCTATTATAAGCACGCCTCCATCCAATATCTCCTCTTGAAGAACCGCGAAGTTATCTATAGCAAGGGTGATAACTTCGGAGTAGTCTTTGTACTGACCACTCTTTATCAGCCTATCCAGGGCCTGTTTGGTTTCAGGCGGACATCTAAAGCAGATTATCATCAGACTTCTCCCAGACGCTGCGTAGTTGGTTCATGATTACTCTCGTGGATAATGTTCGAAGATGAACATGCGATAATTTTACTGTAGAAACGAATAGTTACAGTATAGCAGATTTGGGTATTTACTGTCAACTATTTTATACAAGTTCGTTAGCTATTTTCCTTATACTGTAGCTACAGTATAAGGATTATCAGTTTGTTGAGCGTAGGGCATATCTCGGAGACAAGCCAGAGATTACAAGCCTAGTTGCTGTAATTACTTCAAGTCGAGGGTTCAACCTACGAGCGGCATATTTCATGGGCACGGTATTGTTTGGTAAAGGCTATCTTTCCAAAACGATTGCAACCGACCGTTTGCAAGAATTCAGGCCAAGCCTCTCTATCACCTTCGTAGATCGGCTCCCAGGAAGGAGTTACGATCCGGTTAATCTCTGGACGATGCCTAAGCAGGAACCCTTCGAAGCCAAGCCATACAGTCTTTAGGTTCTCGTCAGTACGTGAGTCTTCCTTTCGATACCAATCTTCAAGGAAACATTCCCACAGAACCAGGGTGCGATCTTCCGGGTACAGCCATGCTTGAGCCTGGCCGACTTCTCGCTGGCGCATACCTACCCACTCGGCGCTGGTTACCTCACCGATGGCTCCCTCTCGGGCAGGCTGCTCGTATAAGCCAACATTGATCCTGTAGTCCGGTTCCAGGATATAGGGTCGAGCCATTACGTAGATGCGAGTGCCGCTCTTTGCTTGTAGGGGCACGATCTCATCTACCTCACCAACACGATGATAACGCTCCTCTGAAAAGTGAGCTTTCAATCGGATAGCAGCCTGCTCGTCAAAGAAGCGCCCTTCGCCTATAACTTCGTCTATCTGCCAAAATGGTTGCTCGGCTTCATCCTGTCTGCCATGTAAATTGTGTTCTTTAATTGGTGTTTGATTGAAACTGCTTAACAGAAAGATGCGGCTCTAGCTGCCACCGCAACTGTAGCTTCTAATGTTAGCAGGAGGGCGGTTTGACTTCAACGGTAATTGACCACACGAAGTTCTCCTCTCCTCATGCATAGTTGAAGGATTTCATTTATATCAAAGTGAAATAGCGTGTGTTATAATTCTTGATATGTCGCAATCAGGCACCTCGGTGAGAGGAAGTACCAACAAACTAAAAGCCATCGCCCATATTGATGGCGCAAACATGTTTTACACTCAAAAGAAGCTTGGTTGGCTGGTAGATTGGGAGAAATTGAAGTCTTACCTCGAAGGCAGATTTCAACTTCTTGAACTTCGCTACTATGTTGGTGTGAAACCTGGCGATGCGGGCGCACAGAACTTCTTGGATAGTCTGACCAAGCTAGGCTATATCCCGGTCACGAAACCACTCAAAGAAATCAGACTGGCCCCGCCCCAGCAGGGGATAGTCCATAAAGCCAATTTCGACGTCGAAATGTCTTGCGACATCTTGCTGGCAAGGCATCGCTTCGACCATTTGGTCCTTCTGTCGGGAGATAGTGATTTCGCCTACCTCTTGCAAATCCTGAAGAATGAAGGTAAAGAGACTACTGTTCTCTGCTCGCGCAGTACGCTTGGTTGGGAACTGAAGCTGGCAACCAAACGATATACTTATCTGGAAGACATCAAAAGTCACGTATATCGTAAGGATGGGGGACATGAGCGCGCTACGTCCGTAACGCACTTGACAAGGGCTATTGCCCTTTGGTAGAATAAGAGATCAAACAGAACGCACCCTTCGGGGTGCGGTTTTTTATGCCCTCGAAGGTGCGCGACAAATAAAGCCTCTAGCACAGCCTTTCTGCATTCTCTAGGATAATTCGATTGACGGTCAGTAAGCACGTCAGAAGCACCTTTACTAGGTTGGGGCTATTGGAGTAGGCTAAAAGCCAATACGGGCAGACGTCGTAAATCATGTGTTATACGTCGTCTTGGTGTATTGCACCTATTTGGCGAGGACTACTCTCTTCTTGTCTTCGGGCACCAACTGCTCAAAACCTCTAAACAAGCCAAGCCACTGCTCAAAACCCAATTCGGTAGGTATTGGCCGCACTTGAAAGCCAAGGTCTCTTGCCAAGCGTTTCCATTGTTCGTAGGTAAACACCTTCTTGTAGGCTATCTTTAGGTCTTTCTTCCAAGCACCGAACCCGTAGGTTATGAACCTCTGGTATAGCTCCTCCCTATCTTTCGGCACAAGTGCTTTGGTGCGCTTCTCTATATGCAGGAGTACCACATCAACGGACGGTACAGGCTCAAAATCAGTTCTTTGAAATTCCCAGATGATACGCATCTCGAACCAGGGTTTAGCGAGCACTGAAAATTGCGTTTCCCTCGGCGTACCGGCAAATTTCTCCGCCGCCTCTTTTTGGACTATCAAGTATCCTTCAGCTAGTCCCTCTCTGTCGCTGAGAAGCTTCCTCACAATTTCCGATGTGATGTTGAAGGGGATATTTGAAAATACTTTATAAGGCCGCATCCTTATCTGGTAAGAGAGGAAGTCCGCCCGAACAATACGTACGTTCGAGCGGTCCCGAAATTGCGCCGTCAGTTGAGACGCCAGCGTTGGGTCTATTTCGACTGCCACTACCTGCTTTGCTCTTTGGGCTAGAGCCTTCGTGATAATGCCCTCACCTGGCCCTATTTCGTACACTACATCATCAGACCCTATATTGCTGTCAGTGACAAGCGCCTCAACGAGCTTCGGGTCTCTTAGGAAATTCTGTGCTAGCCTTATTCTCGTACGCACCACTCTCATAGCTTACAAGTATACCTTACGCACTGGCAGCGTCAACAGGTTTGCTTCCATGCTGCTCTTGGATAGTATCAATACGTAGGTATGGGTGTCTTATCAATCTGCGCATTTCTTTCCCTGGAGATTTTTCTTGTATGGAGGTCTGATGAGAGATAAGCGCGAAACACAAATAGATCTGTTATCCATAAGGGCACAGCTAACCACAAAGAGAGATCATTGTAAATAGCTGGAATAGATGTTAATCCCAGATATTCACGTACTACCGGCAGGCTGAGTAATAAGAACACTAACGTCGTTAGCATTGACACAAGTGCAGGTCCTGCGAAGGTCAAACTAAGCGGACGTCTAACTCTGACTGATCTTCTTTGGCCGGCTATGGTTCCACCTGTTCTGATGTACTCCTCCCACCAGAAAATGCTGGGATCATCCACAAGTACTCTGATTCGCGTCTCGATACGGGTCTGAATGTAATAACCTATTTCCGCTATGACTAAAGCGTGATCTAGATACCACAGGCCGAATATGCATGACTCTATGGGAATAATCAACAGTACCCAAGGGCTGAATATTTGAACAGCGTTGAAATCTGATTCTGCTGATGCCAAGGTCGAAATAGCAGCACCTAGAATCAATGTCAGTGTCGTGATATGAAATTGCAGAAAACGACTCTGATAGTCACTCCTGTACGCTACTTCGTTGTGAAGCATGTTGAACTCATTTAACAACGCCTGGAGTATGTTATCCTCCTTAGGCGTATTAGAGATGGATATATCGAGCTGAGCCTTGGTCTTACTAACGGTATTTTGTGCAGACATATGCCAATACCTCCGAATGATCGCAAAGGCTATCACAGCGCCAAGAACTACTGAAAGCACGGCTCAACCTCTATTCAAAATGAAGTGAATTTATTAGCAGTGACCCTTTAATATATCTACTATATAGAATTCCACCACCTTAGCTTGAGCCGCCCACTCTCGAGCCCGTCAGCGAGAGTTCGCGGCAAGTACAGAACCATGTTGTACGACACAGGGTTATAGATAGTCATCCGCCCACCGCTCCAGCAGTCAAGCCGCGCACAACCCAGCGCTGCGCAACAATGTAAAGAACAAGTGTAGGAAGTTGCGCGATGAGCAGTGCCGCCGCGGGAAGGTTCCAGGACACAAAGTACTGACTGAGCTGCACTGGCAGCACGCCGACCGTAACGGGCCAGTTCGAGGAGTTGTTGAGGAGAATAACCGCGAAAAGGAACTCGTTCCAGATGTTGATGAACTGGAGTACCAGAACGGTGGCCAGCGCTGGGCCACTGAGCGGTATGATTATGCGCAGAAGCACGCCCGTATCGCTGCAGCCATCCAGGCGAGCGCTCTCGTCAAGCGACTGCGGGATGCCAGCGAAGAAGCCGCGGAGGATGAGCAGGCAAAACGGAATTCCATAAACTCCGTGGATCACGACGAGGCCCACCAGCGGACCGGCCAGCCCGATCGACTCGGCGATTCGATACAGCGGCAAGATGACCATCTGCTGTGGAACCATCAGTCCGACCAGGAAGAAGACAAATATCGCGTCAGCGAATGGAATGCGGCGGCGTGCGATGAAAAACGCGATCGGGAAGGTGACCGCCACACTGATGAGCGCGCCTCCTGCCGCAAGCATGAGGCTGTTGCCCAGCAAGGTCGGCATGTCGAGCGTCGTCCACGCGCGAACGTAGGCGCTGAGCGTGGGCGGCAGGGCGGGAGAAAATGGACTCTCGCGGATATCCGCGTCCGACTTAAACGACGTCTGCAGCGAGAGCCAAAAGGGATAGAGCCACACCAAGACCACGATGCCAGCTGCCACCGAGGCGGTGATCGAGTAGCGCCGCCGAGCGCGTGGTCGCGAAGCCTGCTTGCCGCGAAGCACGGCGCCGGTTGTCTCAGGAATTGAACGCTTCCCGCGTTGCCACTTGGCGCACATAGACAATCATAAAGGCGAGGCTGAGGAGGAGGATGACTACGGCGATCGCAGCGCCGTAGCCCTGGTTACGGTTCTGGAAGGTCTGGACATACATGAGAAAACCCAGAACGGCACTCGCATTGTCCGGACCGCCCTTTGTCATTACGTAGACAAGATCAAACGACCGAAGCGACTGAATTACAGTTAGGGCGATGACGACAACGAAGACCGGACGCACCCCGGGCAGCGTAATATGGAAGAATCGTTGGAGTCCATTCGCGCCATCGACCTGTGCAGCTTCGTACAGTTCCCCTGGGATCTGCTGGATGCTAGCGTAGAAGATCGCCATGCTAAGGCCCGAGAACTGCCACGCAAAGACCGCAACGAGGGAGTACAGGACCACGTTCGGATCGCCGAGCCAGTCCTGGGTAAGGAATCCCAGGCCGATCTTGCTGAGCGCTTCGTTCAGAGCACCGAACGAACTGTTGTAAACCAGGGAGAACATGATGCCCAGCGTCACTAGACTCATCGTGCTCGGTAGGAATATGAGTGCCCGCAGGAGCGCTCTCCCACGGAGCATCGGCGAGCTCAGCACAGCGGCATAAACCAGGCCGATCACCACCGGCACGGTCATCGTGATCGCGGTCCAGATAAGCGTGTTGACAAATGCCTTCCGGAACGCCCAATCTCCCACCATCCGGGTGTAGTTGTCCAAGCCCACCCATTCCGGCGTATTGAAGCCGTTGGTCGTGTATAGGCTCAAGCGTGCAGTCATGACGATTGGGACGATTGTGAGAGCTATGTAGGCAGTCACCGGGACGATTAGATACAGCATGCCTTGCCACGAACGCTGGGCCGTCCACGCACGCTTGGCCAAGGGCATGCACACCAAGGGTCGCCTCCTCATCCTGTTGCCACATGACTGTCGAGCCCAATTACCGCTGGTCGGCGACGTCCTGCACGCGCTTCGCCGCTTCCGCTGGCGTCACTGTTCCGTTGAGGACGCCCTGGGTGGCGTCGAGCCACTCGTTCGCGATACTGGCCGTGAACGCGACATCGACGTGAATGAACGTGTCTCCTGACTGCGAGTTCATGAAGTTCGCGAGCTTGAGCATGACGTCTGGGAGCCCGAGCGTCGTCAGGTCGACGTTGATGTTGGACGGGAACAGTCGGCCAGCCTTCGCCAGCACCCCCTGCGCCTCCACAGAGACGTAGTAGTCAATGAAAGCAGACGCAGCATCCTGGTGCTGCTTGTCCGACTTCGCGTTGATCATAAGGGTGTTCTCGGCCCAGATCTCCATCGTGCTTCGCTTCCCGCTCACGGCGGGGAACGGGAAGTAGTCGCTCTTTGCTGGCGAGGCCGAGTCCGACTGGGCGAGCGTGCTCGGCCACCAGTTGCCCTGCACATTCATCGCCGCCTCGCCCTTCGTCCACGGGATGGTTGACTCCGCATAACCGAACGAGTTCGGTGACCCATAGTAGTAGCCCGCCTTGGACCAGTTTGCAAGCTTCTGCCAGGCCGCGACAAATGGTGCATCAGTCCACTTGGCCTTGCCCGCGACCAAGTTGTTGTAGATCTGGGGACCGTTCTCCGCAACGACGATGTGCGTCCAGTAGAACTGGGCCTCCCACTTATCCTTGTTCGAGAGAATGAAAGGAGCAATGCCGGCGGCCTTGAGTTTGGCCGCCGCCGCCTCCAACTCCTCGAAGGTTGTCGGAACCGCGATGCCTTCCTTTGCGAAGATATCAGGCTGGTACCAGACGGCGCTGCTGGACAGCATCGTCGGCACGAAGTACTTCGTGCCGTCAAAGGTAGCGTTGCTCTGGCCGAGCGCGTTCAACTCCTTGTTCCACCCGTATTGCGAGTAGTAGCCGTCCAGCGGAGCAGCAAAGCCGGCGTCGATAATGTCCTTCGCGCGGCCGCCCGCCCACATGTAGAAGACGTCCGGCGCGTTGTCACCCGTCAGCTGAGTGATCTGCTTCGTCTTATACGTCTCGTCGTCGACAGCCGTCCGATTGACGTGGTACTTCCCTTCGAACTCCTTGTTGAAGGCGTCCACGACAGCAGCATCGGCGTCGTCACCTACTCCAGTCAGGCGAGCGGAGTAGGTGATATCGACGACGCCGGAAGTGCTAACTGGAGTTGTGACGTTTGCCGGGGTGGCGGTATTGCTAGTGGCCTCACCACCTCCTGTCGGGTCACATGCTACGACTAATAAGGCTAGAACGACTGTTGTGACAAACGCGCCCTTGTAACGTGCCATATCCGCCTCGCTTGGGTCACAGGTTGTAGAGAAGCCAGTGCTGGATAAATGATTTCTACTACTCGGCGTGCATTATAAATGGAGTTCTCGGTTCTTGCAAGCAGGGATGTGCTGGCAAATAGAAAAGCGCCGAGATCACATCTCTCGGCGACGAAACCTTCACCAAATATAAGGAGACCAGATCAGTAGCTCCGTGTCATACTTTGATGTCAAACGACCTCTTGCTATGGTAAACGTTCGTTTACTACAATTATAGAAGGTCGCTTGGCTGCCACGTCTTCGGTATCCCCTTGCTAACGATATTGCTCGCGGGATTAGCCTTGTTTCTCGCTAGCGGAACCTGGCCCTTGACCGAAGCAACACACAAGCTAGTGTTGGTGGTAGCTTAGGCGATCATTTTGGAATGAGCTAGCATATGAGTGTATAAAATCCCTGCTCTCCAACCTTATCCCAGATTGGAGAGACCCCTAACTTTGAAGCTCCTTAATAATTGGCATGACAGCAGAACCATACTCTTCTTTAGCTTGGACTAGCTGATGATCAAGTCCTGCACTCGACGCGGTCTGTAACGCCCAGCGAACGTAATATCTCCATGCATCCAATGCCCCTAGGTGCCACTGCACTTTCCCATATGTCCTGAGTAAGCGCGTCTTTTGGACCGGACCTATGGGTAGATGATCTATCTGCTCTACCATCTTCAATAGTGCTTCACCCGCCTTCCTAAGCCTCAATCGGGATTTGGTGCGTATGCCGTATTGTAGATAGCCTCGCGCCCTGGCTTCCATCAGCTGAATATACCAACGCTCCTCGAAATCGCCAAGCCTCCTCTTATAAGCCTCCTCTATTTGCCTCACCAATCCATCAACGTCTCCTACCGTAAAGCTCGGTCTCTCTATAATCGCTTTCAAGCGATTCATGTATATGTGAGGCACCCAGAACTGCCCACCATGGCTGCGCTTCTCCTCAACAAGTTGCTCGGCCTTGTAGCTGGCTTCAATTGCCTCCTTCGGCAGGTTCAGGTTGCGGTAGGCTAGGCACTCAGCCACTGCGGTATTGACCAACAGGTGGTCGAAGTACTCCCTTCGCCTGGCGAACTCCTCCGGCACGCAAGCAGCTATGATTTGGTAGGCATATTTAGCGTGGGCCAATGCATCGTCGGCACGGTTGAGTACGCACTGAACGTCATGGAGAAACAAACAGACCTGCACGAACTCTAGGGGGTGGGAGTTCAGGTCTGGCTCATCATTGTCCACACGGTGAGGATCAAAGTCAATCCGCCTCACGATGATTTGGCAAGCACGTCTTATCACTCGGTATTTGTGCCTGGCTTCTTCCAGATTGGATGTGGAAGTTGCAGCCACATGGGCTTGTCCAATGTCATTGAGCAGATCCGCTATTGCATAGTGCGTAAGCCATCGCTGCGAAGAGTGAGGCGAGAGAGCAACACGCTCCTCAGCCCACGCCAGGTAGATATGTTCCAACAGGCTCTGGCGTATCTCTGGATCAAGTGATAACAGACGGACCAATCGTTCAACCCGTGCCGGACTCAGCTTTCTCGTATAGGCGTCAGTATCAACACCTGGGTTGAGCGTTTCGCTTAGATGATGGGGCAAGAGGCCTAGTACGCGTGCAGCAGTCTGCTTGTCACCATGGTTGCTTAGCGCACTGTTTATGACCGCAATGTAGGTCTCACGGTGCGCTTGGGCTGCGTCTATTTTATCGAGGAACATTAGACTCCCTTTAAGAATGGACCATCAACCCATTTTAGAGCTTGCAGAAAAACGAATAGAAGAGGTTCCCAGTAGAGCTAAGCGAAAATAAGCGAAAAACAAGGAGAAAAATAGAGGAAAATTACCAAGACGCTTTAATACTAGACATCTAGACTCAGAGAGATTGGGGCACGTACTCACCACCATTGCTTATAACAAAAATAGACGACCACAAGCAAGGGTGTTGGGGCAAGAAAAGCCGGTCTCTCTAGTTCTCTTACTGACATACCTCATCATATCGCGGGCTGCGGACTACCTATCAAGCTCATCTCACGGGGCTTATATGTAGATGGTTTCAGGCTCATGTCACTCGAAGTGACACCGAGGTTTGTATGGAGACACCAAGTCCGGCCTAACATTCTCGTGGTGAGTAGGTGCTCCTTCCGAAGTCCGATTCAATTCACCCATCGAAAGGAGCACATAATGACAACCTCGACCTTTAAAAGGATCACCGCTACCTGCATGTTGATGCTGGCATTGGCTTTGACATCAGCCACAGGTGCCAGTATCTCCACAAACTATGGAAGCAGTGCAATCTCGGTCGCCTTGGCTGCGGAATGCGAAGGTCCCGATCCTCAACCGGACCTGGATGGTAATTGCCCAGCAACACCTACCGCTACTGCTACCGCTACACCTGACGTCAGGTAGGTAAACCTCAACGAAACGGCTTACTGGGTTGGGATATGACGACCCGGTAAGCCGTTTTCCATGCCAATACTATCTGCAACTACATTACCCACTTGTTGAAGCTGGTCTTATCGTGCCAAACTATCTTGTATACGTATATGACCCGCAAAATCCTGTATCAGCCATCGAGGGGAGCAGGGCGAGGGTCAGACTGAGCAGCAGCGCGGTAGTATTCCATCGCTTGCTTATACTCCCCGCGTGCATTCAATGTTTCCGCGTAGCTAAAGTTAATACGTTTAATCGTTTCCTCGATCTTAGTTTGTTTGATCTGTTCCAGTGCCTCTTGGAACAATTTGTCAGCCTCCTCTCTGTGACCATGTGCTTCCTCCACAAGCGCCATAATATGAAGTGCTTCTGCGTAAGCGCGGGATGGATTAAGCCACACCTGACCAGTTAGCTGTGTGTCAGGTTTCTCACTATCGCTCTGTGCCTTGTGGAGAAGCATCTCTGCCAACTTTATACTCTCCGAAGCAAGTTCAGCCGCTTGTTCCAGTTGTCCTTGTCGGAGAGCAAGGTCGGCTTGACCCCTGTATAGGAAGCTCAACAGCCCCTGATTACCAGTGCCGGCTAAGAACCCCTTAGCGCGAGCGAGCAACTCCTCTGCTTCGGCGAACCGGTTCTCATCAAGAAGAATTTCGGCTAGATGTAGGCAGATAGATGCTGCCTCTGAACGGTTATCGGCGGCCTCGAATATATGCAGAGCGCGCGTAGCAGCGAGTTTAGCCTGCGGCCAATCCCTGACTTCCCTGTAAGCCATAGCCATACCCCAGAAGATTTGGGCCTGCCGTTCCAAGTCATTGAGATCTTGCAGCACACCCAGCGCTTCTTTATAGACACCTATAGCCTGGGAGAAGTCTCGCAGTGCCCAATAATCATTGGCTAGATTACGATACACGCTCACCCGAAAGTTTGGGTCTTTCACTGCACCCTTTTGAACGGCCTGGAAGCATTCCAGGTGGTGTTGGAGGGCAAACTGAGGCTGTCCCTTCTCATAGAGTATTACCCCTAACAGGTTATGTACCCGTGCGCTCGCTTCCTCATCATTCTTTGCTATGTCCAATGCCGCTTCGAGTTCAGGTCGTGCCTGGTCAGGATCTAATCGCTGTAGAAAAGCTCGCCCGCGAAGAAAAGGAATAAGGTAGCGTAAACTGGCCGGGAGCTTATCCGCATATTGGCGCATACTGTGCTCAGTTTGAGCGAGGAGTTGCAAAGCCTCATCTACCTTGTTAGTACGGATGAGCATCTTTATATAGTTGGTTTGGTAGCGCAGGTCTTCTCGTATAGCTGCAACATCAGGTTCTACGTCGGGTGGTTGTTCTGCCGAGAGGAATTCGGTAATGGGCACGTCTAAGCGTCGAGCGAATACTTCTAACGCCTTCAGCGAAGGACGCACAGCTCCCCGTTCTAGAGCACTCACGTAACCCTTGGTGAATTCAGGCTCTGCTAGAGCTTCTTGTGTAAGCTTACGTTCTTGACGTGCTTTGCGAATTCGCTCACCTAGTAAGCTAATCACGTTTTTGTTGGGTACATCTTTCAATATATCCAACCCTCCTACAGAGCTATAAGGGTGTATGTCTGAGCAATACTACCATAGTACTTGGTTTTTGAGCAATCGAGTCGCCAATTGCCCTTTCAGAGCTTCATCCTGTTATATGATAGATCACCCGTATAGGGAGCAATTACGACAGTCGGTGCTGTATAATAATAGTATTGACAGACCGATTACAAGGATGCTATAATGCGACTTACCGACTAAACTTCGGCGGCTTGGGTAATTGCATCCACCTTCCGAGCGCCACCACAGTTTCTCGAATGTCTACCTGCCTTTCCGCAATATTCGCTTCATTGTTCTTAGAATAACCGTGGATCAATAAGATCAAAAGCGCGACCAACATAGGCCAAAGTGAGAGGACACTGAGATGAGCAAGATAAGCCAGAAAAACAAGACGGCAGAAGCTACCAGATTTATACTCACTCGCATGCGGGTTAGAGTAGTAGCAGGTATGTTGCTTTGCCTGCTAGTGCTGGTAGGCCTGCTGGCACTTATCCCTAGCTTTACGAGCCCCTCTGCGGCTGCACCTGCTCAATCAGTACAGATTGCTCCCATCGTTCCCTCGCAAGATGACGGCGTGCCACCTAATACAAGAACCCGTATCGTCTTCTATGACGGCACTGCCTCCTTCAATTACCAGGCAGGTGAGTACGTCACCCTCTACACCTGCACAGATGCCTCGTGTACCAGTTTAGCTGCCACTATAGTAGCGGATGACGCTATCAAGCTCAGTGTTGCCGAAACTCAACAAGAAATAGAGCTTGACTTCTACACCCAGGATTACCCTCCGGCAGATGTGACCGCCTTATTCGGCCCCACTTCAGGGACTAGAACGGTTCATGTTCAGCTAATAGACCTCTTAGGCCCGCGCCTTGGCTCTCCACGTCCCTTTGTCCTGGTTACGAGTACCACACCCGCGCCCGGGCTTATTCTCGTCGTCGAACCTGCCCCAGCAGGCACCCAGTTCAACATGCCCGCCCTCTACTACCGCACCAGCAAAGACCCTGTGCAGACGTATACGGGCAACTACACCTACTCATTCGCTGACATCGCCATTCAGGGGCGCGGGCCATCTCCCCTATTCATGCGCTCCTACAACAGCAACGACACACGCATCGGACCCCTTGGTCCGGGATGGACCCACAGTTACAATATCCGTCTGAGGAGCCCAGGTGACGGCACCAACGACGTCGTGCTGACAGGCCCGCAAGGTCGTAGTGATCGCTACACCGCCAACCCCGATGGCAGCTATACCCCGCCTCCTGCCGTGTACACCACCCTCGTTAAGAATGCCAACGGCACCTACACGGCCACCCACAAGGACCAGACTACGTGGACCTTCCACGCTACGGGTCATCTCCTCCGCATCGAGGACCGCTACGGCAGCATCTCACTTCTTACCTATGACGATTACGGCCCCAGCGGAAAACTCCTCTCCGTCAGTGATCCAGCGGGGCGCGGTGCTCTTACCTTCACCTACGACGCTAGTGGGCGTCTCCAGAGTGTGTCTGATTGGCTCACACCTGCAAGGACTATTACCTTCGACTATGATGGCAGTGGTCGTCTATCTCACATGACCAATCGAGAAGGCAATACGACTACTTATTCTTATGACGGGAGCACCCAGCGCCTGACTGCCATCACCGATGCCAATGGTCACGTGGCGGTGACAAACACCTATGATAGTCAGGGGCGAGTTGCCACTCAGAAAGATGCGCGAGGGATCAGTACGGGTCAGCAAACCACCTTCACCTATACGGACAATGGCAACGGCACCAGCACCACAACCATCGCCTATCCTGCTACTTCGTTCGAGCCTGGCTGGACCTACAGGGAAGAAGACACCTACGATGCTCAAGGGCGTCTCACCAAGCACGTCTCAAAGCCCACATCCAACTCTACAGAATGGGTCATCGAGGAGTACACGTACGATGCCAACTCCAACCTCAGCACCAGCAAAGACGGGCGGGGCAACATCACCCACCTGTGCTATGACGTGGACTATGCGGGCGCAACCATTGCGGGCAATAGAGGCAATCTAACTCGGCGCATCGAGCCTGCCGCCGTACCAGGAGACCCACGCCCCGTTACGCTGCTCAAGTATGATGACAAAGATAACCTGGTACAGACCGTTGCTCCCAAGGGGGTAAACAGCACTGCTAACGTAAATTGTGCTACGGACCTCAGTAACATCAATGCCCTCTTCGCCACCGACATAGTGTATGACCCCAACAAGGTTGAACTGCACGCTACGATATCGCGCTACATCGACCCCGGCACGGGTGTGATGACCGCTACGACTAAGTTCGAGTACGGCGATGCCGCCAACCCGGGCCGCGTGACCAGGGTGATCCCACCCAAAGGCAACACAGGTCCCATACCCAACTACGACTTCGCAACCACCTTCTCCTACTTCTCGACAGGGAGTAGAGCGGGCATGTTGGAGCGCACTACGGATCCGGAGGGGAACGCTACCACCTACGACTATGACCCAGTTGGCAGGCAAACCAGGATGGTAGACCCCAACGGCAACGCGCCTGGTGGTGTGCCCTCGGATCACGCTTGGGAGTTCGTCTACGACAACGAGGACCGTTTGCGCTATGCAAAAGCCCCCGCACCCACGTCAGGGGGAACACCACTTGTCACCGAGAGCCGCTATGACGCGGTGGGCAACATGACGGTAAGTATTGACGCCAATGGACAGGTAACCCGCTACTTCTACGATGAGCGTGACAGCCTCAAAGAGGTGCATGAGAGCCCCAACCCCTGGGCCGATCCCAACGTGCCACCCACCGTCAGAATTGTCACAGAGTACGCTTACGACCATTTGGGCAATCTATTGCGGGTCACTAGGGCAAAGGGCGATTCAACCAACGAGCGAGTGGTGGATTATCTGTCGGATGGCCTCGACCGCGTACGCAAAGAAACGCAGTACCCTAACTGGCCCAACATCTCCTCCACACTTATCACGGAGTACACCTACGACCAAAACGGCAATCTCCTAACCCAGAAAGACCCTCTCAACCAGGTGACGAACTACACGTACAACGCTCGCAATCAACTTACCAACATTGGCTATCCCGGCAGCCCTAACACGCCCAACGTGGCGTACACCTATGACCTCAACGGTAATCGGTTCAGCATGGTGGACGGTACAGGAACGACCACGTACTCTTACGACGAGCAGGATAGGCTACTCACCACCACCAGCCCAGGGGATAGGGGACCAAACACGGTTGGTTACCGCTATGACCTCAACGGCAATCGTATCAGGTTGCTTTACACAGATGGCAACGCACTCCTCTACACATTCGACAGGGCGGACCGTCTGGTCTCGCTACGCGACTGGTTGAACAACGTCACAAGCTATCAGTACTACCCAGACAGCAGCCTGAAGGCGGCCCAGAACCCTAACGGTACGGTGGGGCAGTACGCCTACGACAACGCACAACGCCTGGTCGAAATCTGGCATAAGCTCGGTGCAAACACCATCAGCAAGCACAACTACATTATGGACTCGGTGGGCAACCGCACTCGTCTCGATGAGGTGCTGCCGCAGAACGGCGTAGTCAAGCCGATAGACCCAAGCAGGCAAGCAACCACGCAATACTCGTATGATCGCCTGTACAGACTGACCAGCGAGAACACTCAGGGGCTTGCGGTCTCGTACGCCTACGACCCGGTGGGCAACCGCCTGACGATGGTACGCAATGGCACCACTACAACATACGCATACGACCGCTCCGATCGCATCACCAGAGAAGGAAGCATCCAATATATAGTGGACGCTAATGGCAACCTGCGGGAGCGTGGCAAGGAGACGTACACGTATGACCAGGCCAATCGCCTGATCAACTCCCAAATGCCCCAGCCTACCCAGTACATCTATGACGGCGATGGCAAGCGATGGAAGACAAACGCAGGACAAGGGCCTCTAGATGTGCATGTGTATGATGTGAACGCTCCCCTCCCCTTACTGTTGGAAGATGGGAGGCGCAAGTACGTCTACGGAGTGGGCCTGGCATATGCCCTGGAAGGCAACGGTACGATGGAGATTTATCATGCAGACGGATTAGGTTCGACACGAGCCGTTACCTATCGAAACGGTAATGTCGTACAGAACTACCGCTACGATGCCTTTGGGGTAGTCGCCAACCGACAAGGCTCCAGCAACCAGCCGATGCAGTACGCGGGTGAAGAGCGGGACAAGGAGACCGGGTTTGTCTACCTACGGGCCAGATACTACGATCCCAAAATTGGACGGTTCATACAGCGGGATCCGTTGCGGGGTATACTAGAGGTCCCACAAAGTCTGAACGCCTATTCATATGCCCTAAACAATCCGGTAAATCATGTAGATCGTAGCGGCAAGATACTGCCATTGATTGTAGCCGGGGCGTTAGTTGGCGCAGGAACGAGCGTACTCGCGTACGGCTTAGTCTCTAGGCTCACTGGGCAACCAACGTCCATTCAAGGTTATCTTGGCGCTGCAGCCGCTGGGGCGATAGCAGGAGGAGTAGGTGTAGTTGCCGCACCTATTGCGGGGGCTTTGGGCTTGGGCAGTGGTGCCTTAGGCGTAGGAGCAGTCAACTTCGCAGCTGGTGCTCTTGGGTATTCTGCTCAATCATTGATAGACCCAAATGTAGGATTTACTCCCGGAGGTCTTGTGACTTCAGGGGTGTTTGGCACCGTAGGGGGAGCTATTGCGGCCAAGTTCTGGGCTACGCCAGGCATGACCAACTTTCGTCAGGTTGGATTTCCACGAACTTGGGGGGGAGTCCTGCCTTGGAACATAAGAGCTAATGCTCTAAGATCCATCTATATTGGTTCAGGCGTATCTGCCGGAGTAGGAGCGGCTCAACAGCTAGGTAGTTTCCTGGTAGGTCAGTTGCTAGAGTTGTTCCACTATAATGGTGCTCTCCGGATGAAAAAATGATTGACAAGCTCGTCTATCATTAAGCTCATCGGCTTATGGCGATGGCCCGCTTCATGTTGCTTGATGAAATCCATGAAGTAGTTGAAGGCCCACAGCATCTTGAAGCGCCGTCGCTCAAGATCGTACTCATGCCGGAAGTCCAGGAGGACAGCGTAGCCACCTTCTATTACTTTGTGCCAGTCTATACCTGGAATACTGACGCCAAACATGGCCTTCATCGCCGGATCAAGATTGAATATAGCCGTCTTATTGATAAAGCTATCAATGCGCCTTGCCCTTGTCCTCTCATCCCATCCCATGTACTGGTAGGTAAAGAATTGTGCGGCAGGTGCAGCATCTGGGTGGGTTCGTGCTACCTGAGCTAACAGGTTCGACCACGCTTCAGGGCTGTGTAAGAGATGTTCTACCTCGGTTATCTGATACCCCAGAGCAGCCAGGATTATCCCGACATACGTGCCGATGCGCCATAACGCGTTCCAACCTTCCACAGAGGCAGTTGCCAACCAGGGGTCAGTCTTGCGTACCACATCGAGGTATCGCTGAGAGATTTCGTACAGGCTCTCCTCACCGAGGCGGTAATATAGGGGGAAGGAAACAACGTGCCCTCCCCTACCACTCATGTCCACGTAGATGATACGCTTCCAAAGTTGCTTCTGATAAGCGGGTGGTAATCTGGTTAACTTGTCCAGGAAATTGTCAATAGAAGGACCATTTGGGTCCAGAATAACAAGAGGCACGCCCCTGATGAAGTCCAGCCAACACAGCAGCCGACCCAGCAGCCTGCTCTTGCCAGAACCTTTCCCTGCCATGATGTGTATACCCATTGAGCGAGCATTGTCAGGCAGCCAGAGGAATTTGCTCCTGAGGTGGCGGGGTACTGATGGATCAAGGGGATTTTGCTCTTGCTTGATTAGCTGTGAGCCTCTATAAGGGAGTAAGTTGGACATATATCCTTATCGTAGAGCTGCGATATCGAAGTATCGTGTTATCGCCGTATCGCAGTATCAAAGTACTCGACAATCGCAATGCTGTCAGTCGCCTTCTTCTAGCTCTGCGATAAAGACACCCGCTATCTGTGGCGGGGGCGGCGGAGGCAGAGGAGGTGGTGGAGGTGGAGCCGGTACCGGAAGAAACAGCATCGGCGGGGTAAGTGACAACTCAACTACCTTTAGTCGATCGTATGCAATCTCAAACACATGGAAGATGCAGGTGTGAGCGTTCCTGGTGTAAGTACGATGGCGCTTCGGCACGAAGCTACGCCACTCCATGTACTTATCCAAAAGCAGCACCTTCGCCTGGTTTATGGATATGATAGAAGGGTCTTCTGTGACATGGACGCAAAGCCCCTCCGCCCAGATGGTGAACTTCCGAGCGTACACACAATAATTGGGACCTTCCTCTACCCCACTTGTTGCACCTTGCGGTAGCTCAAACTCATGCCGATGCCACTGACCCTCGAAACTCATGGGACTTTATCTGTCCAGGACCCGCGCCCAGAAACCCTTCCGCTCTTCTGACGGTAGGCTGAGGGAGCGATGCACTTCCTCACCTATCCTGGTGCCTGCTACCTCTAATGTGCCAAGCATGTGACGGGCATACATCTGTATCTGGCGCGTGGTGAACTCGGCCACATATGCCTCGGCTTCTGTGCCTCTGGCTTCTTCTTTGTTTTGGAGAATGAAGCTGACAGTATCGCCGAATAGATCAGAGGCTCGCTCTTGCATCTGGTCTAACTTGTACATGCCGAACTCAGCCTTGGCCTCGGTAGCATCAATCACCAATACTTCTTCGTGGAAGGTATCGAGGATTTGCCTCTCGCGTCTGGTTATAGCTCGGCTGTCCGGATACTGAGGCGGGCTTACTGCCCCAAGAGGTGCATGGTCCAAGTTAGATGCAAGCTGCACGGGAGCAAGCCCAAGTATGCTTTCATTTTTCTTGCCATTTATGGTACTGCTGTTACTTATTGGTTTAGTTTACCTCCTTTGTCAGTATGTAATTTGCTCATATAATTTGTTCAAGTACTGCTCGCTCAGGTCGTCCATAGCTCGCTCACCCTCCGCAGCGATCCGTTCTATCTCAGTGCTGGTACTTTTGACGATTTGCCGTAGGGAGCTCTTACGACTTGCTATGACTGCCACTATGCTCCCAAACCCACCGATGAGGGGAACAAACAGCAGAAGGATTGCTATAACCTGGATGATCTCCATTGGTTGTTACCGCCTGCCATTGTGTATGGAGCTTGCCCCACCCTGTTGGCCTGCGATAGCGTCCGCCAGTCTTGCATTAAAGTCTTCAAGAGTATCGGCCAAAGTGTGCTTACCTAGCTGCTCGGTGGCGCGGTCCATAGCCTGAAGTATCTTGACGTTGGTCATCTCGGCCAACTGCCCCATGCGGCGGGTGTAGTCCTCGACTAGCCTCTGCTGTGTTTCCTGTTCGGCTGATGTTGCCGTCGCTTCGGGTCTAATGGCCACCGCCCCCTTGGCAAGAAGTTCGGCAGCTGCAGCGGTGGTTGCTACTTTGTAGGCAGCGTGTCGTTCCACTTCGCTCATAGCACTCATGCCTGTCATACCGAGTTCAGCTGTAGCCACGATGCGCTCCATCTGGCGGTTGAACTCTAACTCTGTCCTTCGGGACACTCGAGCAGGTAAGCTCTCTTGATAGATAATGATGTCATTCTCTCGTGTCATTATTAGTTTGCCTCCTTGCTTTACTTGGATTGTTGCCTTCGCCCTTTCCGTCACTGAGGACTGTGAACTAGCCTTCGATACCATTCGGAGCAAATGCATCGTGTTTCACCATTACAATAAGCATAAAAGATGGGGACCCCCTGGGCATGGAGGATTCCCATCATTGTTCTTTACAATCTCTGATGTGCAGAGATAACTTGTCTACGGTGGTAGCCGCGGTGGGCTGCCAGTATGCTAAGTTAAGACGTTCCGGATTGCGTAGGTTGCCGCCTGTGTACGATTACGAACTCTTAGCTTTCTGAAGATGCTGTGTACGTGATGCTCTACCGTACATTCCTCTATATAAAGGTTCTCTGCAATCTCCCGATTAGTCATGCCTCGCGCCAGGAGAGCTAACACTTCTTTCTCCCTTGGCGTCAGCGCCTCGACCGGTGGGTATTGGTCTCCATGCATAGGGTGCTGACACACCGGACATAACATGGGAGTGCCAGTCAGCCACCTAAACTCGTGCCCTAAGGGGCATTTCGCCTCAAGACACCCATTCATTTTCTCCTCCGTTCTTTTAGCTTTACTGCCTTCCTGTACGTGTAACCGCCTAGTTATCTTTAGTTCTATCTAACCACAAGGCTCTAGAAATATGCGGGCTAGTGATGTTGCTTTAAGCAATACTTTTCTTAGTTCCATGACCTAGTCTTTTCTTCCCCCCAACCCAGAGATATAATGAAAGGGCAATTGAGTGGAGTCGGTGCTGCGTAGAAAGGGTGTGATCGACCTATGGAGGAGTCACTGAAGGCACATCAGGAAGATTGGCAACAAGTAAGGCGCATCATCAGGGAGTGGCTAACTGTGCATGCACGTACAGACCGAAGCCTTGCAATCGAGGCACGTATTACCCCGAGCAGTATCTCTCGCTTTCTGAATGGTATTACAGCAACTCTGGAAATTAATACTGCGGCTAAACTGTTCAGTGTGATACGTGAGGATATCAAGCCATTAGATAGGTATACCTTCTTGCGGGTGACGGGGCTCCTTGACGTGCTGATCCCTCTCCAAAGAGTACCTGTGTTAGAGGTCGACATTGCTCTCAACCGCAGCTTATCCGATCCTTACAAGCTTGGCATATATCTAATGAACAAGGGCATCGAGGTCGCCCAAAGTTCCTGGGAAGAAGCCGTTCCCTTTGTCCGAGGGGCGGAAGCTACATTTGGTCCCAGGACAAACGAAGCTGCGAGAGCCGCATGTATGCTTGCTCTTCTCTTAGTCTGCCTGTGCGACTATGACAGCGCGCTGCAAGAAGTAGCAAGAATAGAGCGTGATTTCGACCCGGTTATGGATTATGGAACGAAAGCGGATTTGTACATGGTGAAGGGGTGGCTGAACTACTACCTGGGGGATTTTCCGGTAGCTGAATACTCGTTCTTGCAGCGTATTAAGCTTGCTGAAGAGACAGGCGTTGAGATCATGGGGGACTCTATACGGCATTTTCTCGGGCGCGTGTACAGCGAGTGGGCACAAAGCCTGAGGTTTACTGATCCGACAGTAGCTCAGGAGTACATCAGCAAAGCTAAGGTACAGCTAGATAGATCAGCAACGGTTAATTTGAGGCTTGGGGATGAAGTTTCAAGAGGCTACGACCTTCTCCGGTGGGCGCAATCGCTCAGAGCTCAAGGAAGAGGCATCGAAGCTAAGGCACTTCATAAAAACGTACGTGAACTATTCGGAAAGGACCCTGCGGTTTGGCACCTCATCTTAGAAGAGTTACGGATGGACATTCAAGAGGGCGAAGATACGCACCCAATCATAATAGGGGCAGAAGGGGCCTTGCACGCATGGTCTGAGCACAAGTATCCAAAGGGCATGTCCGATTCTATACATCTGATTGCAGAAGCCAAAGCTGCTGAAGGCAACGTAGAGGAAGCATTAGCTGATTATGTGACTTCGCTATGCCTGTACCCATTTGAGAATCACCTACGCAACAGGTATCTTTGGGGCGCTATAAGAGCTATCCGCTCTGATATTAGGGTTCGTAGGGGCTCAAGAACTTATGAGGACCTAGTGAAAAAGATTGAAGAAGCTATTGAGGAAAGAACGGGTTATTTCCTCAATCTAGATAATGTGGTTGCTGATCGTAAAGCGGATATAGAGCGTATTCTGAAACGATTGGGTGCCAGAAGAGAAGGAACATACGACACTAGATAGAGTAGCATTGTAAATCCACTTATCTGTTCCTGTCTGCGGGGTTGATATCTGCGTTGTCATTATGCGTTCTAACGCTCTCACTGCTCACCTGGCGTTGAAAGTATGCATCTGCAATACGAAAGTTTATCTGTTCTATAAGTGCCGCATGATCACGAAGGTAGCTTTTGTGCCATATAAGAATACTCGTGTTAGAGGCTCAAGAAGTGCTTCATACTGTCTATCTGTGTCTTTGGTGCCTCCTCTTCTATTTTTCTCCTCTTTCTTTTTGTCTGAGAGCAATAATGATAGGTGGCGTTGTGCCCGTTCAATCGACGCACAATTCGCCCATTTTTGTATTACCTGGGTGCTCAACCCACGTTGGGAGGCGAAGCTGTTTATATAAGCTTCAGCAGGCTGAACGTTATGTACAGGTTCCTGTCCATGATTTTGCTCTATTGCAAGCCGAAGGGAGTTTGTCCGGTAGGCTACATAGCCGTTAAGAATAGTGCAGTAAACGTACTTCGCCAGACTCCTGATCTCATCTATTGTCATCTCACCTTCTCTTAGATGCCACATCTGCTCTTCTGGTATTGGCGGTTGTCCTCCTTGTTCAGGACGTTCTTTAGATTCCATTACTGCTAAGTGTAGCAGAACGCTTGCGGGAAGCAAGGACATTGAGAGTGTTTTACAAGTGTCCGCCACAGAGCAGTGCCCGATAGCAATTATTGCATATGTAATACTTCTCCGGTATTAAGGACGCTCTTCTTGCAGAGTATCCATGGTGAGTTTTTCTGCCTCGACGTAGTGGAGCACTTCCCAGTCCGTGTCATTTTCCATCCCTTCCAAGAGCAACAAGACATAATTCCTTGTTTGGTCTCTTATCTTATCACCAAGTCGGGAGGATAGCTTCACGCACCTGACTAGTGCCCGGCATACATTGATCCGAACTTCAGGAGTTGGATGCCCTATCAATGCCTCAAGAACTTCGAGGAGCGTAGTTAACTCCCCAAAGGTGGCTATAGGCTCATTGGCAAGCGTTTCTACGGCATTTTCCGTCCCCATACTGCCCGGCATACTCTTGTAAACATCTCCGGTGTTTGACGCTTCTGGAGGGGTTCTACGTTAGCAGGAGGAGCGTTCACAGCCCGGTTCATCTTCAAAGTGCGGGACGCACTCTGTGCACATTGCCATACAAGAGGATCACCATCCTCGTCCATGATCTCTAGTAGTTTAAGCCCTCTGCTGGTTGCTCGTTCTCCAACATCGCTATCAAACTGATTATGCAGCAGCACACACCTGACTGTTCCTTTGCATACCGCTAGCCGTACCTTGGGAGATCAATGAAGGATAGCGGCATAGCACATCACAGGCTTGAAGGTACAACCTTCTGGAGTCCAGAGTGGTTGAAGTCCTTCAACTACGATCCTGTTGAAGATGCCTTTGTGCGTTTGAGCGACCTAAGGCTGCACTTCTTTAGAAATATGTTCCACGTCTTTAACCATAAACCTGTAAAGTCCGCTGTAGCAACGCACGAGACACCAGTACTACGCAGCCGGTAGAGCTTCCCTGGGCGACGATTACGATACTGCACCTTCTGATGTACTTTTGGAAGTCTTCCTTTCTCAGTACTACACAGGTCTAACATGCTTTCCAGGCGGCGTCTAGATCGAAGGCGTTCCCTATCAATTCGAAAGCGAGAACGAGAATTACAAGAGGTTCCTGGGTGAACGAGATCTAGTCTTCACCCGAAGTGCTTACAATCTTGAGGTAGCATATTTGGTTGATGGTATCAATCTAGACTACCATCCGTTGCGCGTGAGACCCGACTACTACGAGGCAGTTGTTGGTCTTGATCTTTGGCAACTTAGAGCCATCCAAAGTGCTAACACGCCGTCTCCTGCATCAAGCGCGGAAGTGGCATTAGAGGCTCTGTTAACCCAACGTCAAATCCGCAGGGATACCCGGCGTAATTCTTCGCTTGCTGAAGAGCAGACCATGTCGCAGGACCCACGTCAATTCTCGGCAGACGAGCCTCAGCTTTTCAAAGAAGCCATAACAATCTCCAACCTGGAGGGCCAAGATGTATCCATGCCCAGCAATACGGACGCCGTATATGCAACAGACGCAAGCACCTGTGAACCAACCAGTGAAGACACGAATGCGCAGCACGACCCTAAAGGGCCCTGGTTCATTGGTAAAAGGGTTCGTCAGCGGAAAACCTAGTAGTAAAGCGACCTGACAATATGAGGACACCCTATGGCCAGACTTACTCCCGACGACATAATACGTATTCGCCGTGAACTTCTCATAAAAGCTCTTCTCGATCTTAAGAAGGGCAAGATGCAGAGTGCCAGAATGCTAGTTGGTCACGATGATCTGGGTCCAACGCTATCCGCCCACGATCTCATGGAGCAGCTAATGGAGGATGTGGCAGACGCACGGCAGCTTCCAGATGAGAACCTTTATGACTGGTGGTAGGCCGTAGGGGCTGGACAGGTATCCTCTGTATCGGCATGGATTAATATCACATCTATACAGTCAATCAGGTTAGATAGTTGGAGGGTAGATACTGTGTCAGACAAAGATGGAACCAATAGGTATGGAAAAGCAGGCATCAAAATACAGCAGCTGAAACAACTACAAGACGCCCTTGCCAGGCTAATCAACGAGGCGCCTCTTGATCTTGATACGACCGCTCTGAGTGAATTCTCCAGGGCTGAACTAGATGGTCGGATATTGAGCTTGCAAGCCCTGCTCGGTGACGTAGGCAAAGTCTTTCATAAGCTACGCGAAGCGAATGTTATAGATCCACGCAACGCTATTTCCGCCTTGACAGCCAGACAGGTTGAACTGGCTGCTCCATTTGCTGCTCGCCACCAGGACGGAGATACACCATCCAATTTGACGGCTGCCGAGGTAAGAGAATCAGGCAATCCTGCGCTGGCGGTGAAATATACCAAAAGAATCTGGCTCGACTATCCTGCACAGCGGCACGCACTTGCCAAGCTAGAATACGCTTACTTAGCCTCTATACCCGGAAAGCCACATAATCTGATGCTGCTTGCCCCGCCCTACGCAGGTAAGACAGACACACTGATCCTGCACCAAGACAAGTATTGTTGTGGCGACGAACCGTACGAGGTTATGTTTGATCCGACTCACGGTCAGATTCGGGTGCGTCGGCAGAAAGTTAAGGTGGTAGAGTGTCCTAACGAGGGAGTCTGGTGGAAAATACTACGTAATGTTCTGCGTAGCTTAGGTGATCCCTTTGCGGATCTCATCAAGCGCGAAGTGCTTATACCACGTGCATGCGAATTCTTAGAAAGGGTAGGTACCCACACTCTAGCTTTCGATGACATAAACAATGCAATACAAGTAGGTGAGGATGGGTCGGCGCTTCGATCTAAGGAGTCTATATTCAACCTGGCTAAAGCCTTACGAGAATTTGAAGCTGAACTTGTCCTCCAAAGAGTGAATGTTTCAATTGTTCTGTTGGGAGTGCCTGTCGCGTTGGAGTTGCGAAGGGCCAATACACAGTTCGCAAATCGTTTCAACGACATTGTTTAGCTGAAGCCTTATGGCTGGGACAGAAAACATCCTGACGAGGCATTACTGTTCATGGCACAGGTGCAAAGCCTACTTGAGGACGTTCCCCTAGCGCAACAGGCGCCCCCAATCGAGGACGACTTCCCTGATATCGCAAAGTTGCATTGGGCAACAGATGGCAACATTGGCCACCTGGTCAATCTCATAAAGGATGCGGCCCTCTATGCTCTGGCACTAGGTCACCAGCAGCTTGATGAAGACCATCTCGCCTATGCCTTCGACAACAGGAATATGTCGCAGATTCTACCAGAAGCTACCAAGGGGATTTCTCGCTCCAATCCATTTCGTAGTCCCAAGTTCGGGTATCCTATTGAGAGCGAATACGCACATATTAGGGTCTATGCAGATCTAATCGCTTAGGAGGTATCCTGGAGAAATTATCATCTCTCCCTGTAGAGTACGATGATGAGAGCTTTGGATCCTTCGTATTTCGTACTCTAAGGATTTACACCAGCCACCAACAGGGGCGCTTCATAAGACAGACTCTGGGATACAAAAGCAAGGAAGCGGACAATATTCTGGCTACCGATCTGCGCCTGCCGCCCCAAGAGATGATTGAGCGCTTCGCTATGGCAGTTCATACCTTTCTTGAGAAAGGCAAAGTACAAGATTTCGAGGCTGCTTACCGGCAAAGGACACTTTGGCCAGTTGCGGAGCGGCTCGGATTGTCATTAGAGGACTGTTTGCTCAATCCATTTCTCTTAGGGCCGGAAACGGTTTGCGCCGTTTGCTTGGCCAATCCTGTATTTCAACCTCCTTATCGGCAAATTGGTTGGCAGCCTAGCTTCACAGCTGTGTGTCTGCAACATGAGCAGCCTGTGCTGCTCACGGATACGTGCTTGCGTGGTGGTTCCGTTGCTGCATCAGTATTAAAGGGCCACCTACCTCAGACAGCAAGGTACCACTCGCGGACGCGCCAATGCGCAGGTTGTGATCTGGCCGAGGTTGTGCCTGTGCTGCTTGACCGCAACGATCTAGGGGTGGTGGCACAAGAGATTCTCCAAACAAAGCTGGCTGCACGGGATGGAGTTGTTTCACCTATAGCATCACGCTTGCTAGAGTGCGACAGCTGTCCGCTTGCGCCGGAGGAGTTTTGGAAACTGCTAAAATTCCACGTAACCATGGCATCTTTCCTCGTAGCAGCAGCTCCCACCCACGTGTATGAGCCTTTAGGTCATAGACCGCCAATCCGCACACCTGTAAGACTAGGTGGCTTCCCTATGGCTGG
The DNA here is from genome assembly GCA_036399775.1 of Chloroflexia bacterium. Classification (GTDB taxonomy): domain Bacteria; phylum Chloroflexota; class Chloroflexia; order QHBQ01; family JADMIH01; genus JADMIH01. The sequence goes on from DASWMJ010000009.1 coordinate 159,418, forward strand.
ATCTGCCTATGCTAAGCACTGCCTGCTTACAACAGCAGTAATGTCGTTATGTGGGCAATTACCTTTTGATGAAGTTATCTCCAAGATTGCACTTCATCAGCACAGCAAGACAGGACAGCTGGACCTTCCAGAAATCTTACTACGGGAACTAGAGCGACAGCCACAGCTTCTCCGTGATGCAAGGAAGTCCTTGTCGAGCCTATATCATACATGTGTCCCTCTAGACTCAATCCTTGCTCAAAGAGGACAACCGGAGGTTCCTGGTGAACGCCTCGCGGCACAGGCGCGCAATGCTGGTATTCACGTAGTCTCCTTGGATTTGAGTGCCGAGGGTACTCAAACTCTTTGCGCCACACCAGAGGACGTTCCCAGGCTGGCAACCCTGGAATATTACTGTGCGGCTCCAGGATGTGGATGCCTGGCTGTACGCGGGCACGACGATTTCCTGTATTGTGCTGGTCACGAAAATCGATGTTCAGTACTCACCTGTGATCGTTTTGCTCAACAAGGCAACTTCTGTGCAGAGCATTCAGGGGTAATCGGCTCGATGCAGGCTCGTGACCTTATTATGGCCTCTTATACGGTGTCAGCGCAGTTGAGAATGCCACCTGTATTACGTTCCAGTTCGCGTAGCGGGAGAAGACATCGGTGCATTGAGATTGACTGTGACAAGTGGCAGAATTGGCGATATCGTAAGTATTGTGCGAAACATGGGCGTGAGAAGGGCCTTGAGCCTATGCGCAAGTACTGTCGCGATCCGGGCTGCCTAAGACAGAGCCATACCGCGCACTCTGCTTACTGTACTAGGCATGCACGACAGCATGGAATTCCTATTCCGGTGCAATGCGTCAACACTTCTTGCCGCCGTGTCGCGAAGGTAAACGGCTTATGTGAGGTCTGCGCTAATGGTGGCGTTCCAAGTCAGATAAGGCTCTGCGTAATGCCAAACTGTCCTGAGTTGGGCACTTTTAAGCGTCACTGGTTGTGTGTAGTTCACTTTAAGGAGAGCAAACTTGAAGCGGCCGGACAATCATGCGCTATACCTGAGTGCGATCTCAAGAGGAATATTGGGTATGGTCAGTTCTGCACACAACACGGCCAGGAAAACGGACTGTTATTACGAAGACTGATGTGCCGCGCTATTGACTGCCAGCGAAGAGCTGCACTTACCAGCATAGGGTATTGTACAAGGCACTGCCGAGAATTAGGAATAAAAATACCTAAGTATCACTGCTCCGAACCAGAATGCCTCCGACTTGCACTGAAGTATGGGGGCCGATGTCAAAAACATAGCATAGAAGCCCATTAGAGTAAAAGTTATAGCAAAGTAAGCTGCCCTATTGTCATTCGACGTGTCGCGCCTAGTGACCACGACAGTTGCGGCGCCAACTGCAACCATTCAGCTGCTAGTATGACGGACTACATGGGGACTTAAGCAACGAATACAAGGCAAAGACTCAATGGTTGCCTTGCGTTCGTTGTTCGTATGCATTCTATGCTTACTAGGTCCTGTACAGAAGAATATCAGATACACCACGTACAGTTCTGGCACAGCCCAAAAGCGCTGGATTTACTTCTTGGACAGTAAATGTTAGCTCTCAACAGCAGACAACTGAAGCGATTCTTCCCGTAATGGCAGTGCTTGTCGCACCTCAAGTGGAACCTCGGAAGTTTTCGTAGCGTACTTAATGAGTTCCAGCGACGCCGTGCCTGCTTTCAACGCTTGGTTTCTCAGTGGCCAAAGATTCCCGAAAAATGGCCAGCCATAAGTGAAAGACTGGCCAGCCATGGGTGAAACCCAATATGAGGACTGCACAGTAAAGGGCGTGACCCCTCAGATAGAGTTCACGCCCCTATTGATTCTAAACCACCTAAACAAGAACCTCCACCCTGAATGTCAAGGTGGAGGTCGTAAGTGCGGAAGCGACGGGGTTCGCTCCCTCATGATAGATACGATTCTACAGAGGATACAGAGGATCTTGAACTGCATCAGCAGCAGGAGATTGTTGATCCTCTAGTTGTGCGTTTGCATCGTAAGCAGCACGCTCCGCTTGGACGCTACTCTAAGCCCCTCAACCAAATACCTCAAGAGCAATGGGTTGAAGTCGCTCGCCGTCATGCCGATGGCGAAAGCCTTCGAGTGTTAGGCAGAACCTTTGGCGTTTCTCATGAGGCGATTCGTCAGATCATCAAGAGATTTGCCTATTAGGTTCGGACGTAGCAACCTGGTATACATGCCCAACATATAGCTATGTTCTATCCCTGAGGATTGGTGAGCGTGTATAATTGGAGTGACCTAGGAGGTACTTATGTCCTCCCATCAAAGCCTCTCCAACCTGCCGGTCCAGCGATCTCCACTTATAGGACGGGAAGTGGAGCTTGCCACAGCCTGCGACCTACTCCTGCGTGATGATGTAGGTCTGCTCACCCTCACCGGCCCCGGTGGCGTTGGTAAGACGCGACTGGCACTGCAACTAGCCTCCCATCTCCTGGAGCGTTTTCCTCAAGGTGTCTTCTTTGTAAATCTCGCACCCGTAAGTGATCCTGCTCTTGTGGTCTCCACCATCGCTCAGACCTTGGGTATCAAGGAGAGCGGTGGCCGACCTCTGACAGAGATCCTCAAAGACTACTTGCGAAGTAAGCAGATACTTCTGGTGCTGGACAACTTCGAGCAGGTTGTGGAAGCTGCTTCCACAGTCGCAGAACTGCTGGCATCTTCCCCTCGCCTGAAGGTTTTGACCACTAGCCGCGAGGTGCTGCACCTGTATAATGAGCACTCCTTTCCGGTGCCGCCTCTGGCCTTCCCTGAGCCCAAGCAGCTTCTTGGCCTAAAGTCCAATTCATCTCCACTGGAGCAGCTAACCCAGTACGAAGCGGTGCGCCTCTTCATTCAGCGGGCACTGGCTGTGAAGCCGGACTTCCAGGTGACCAACGATAACGCCCCCGCGGTAGCCGAGATATGCGTGCGGGTGGACGGGCTACCTCTCGCCATAGAATTGGCCGCGGCTCGCGTGCGGCTCTTGCCACCTGAGGCTATCCTGTCTCGCCTTGAACATCGCCTGCCACTGCTCACAGGCGGTGCACGTGACCTACCCGTCCGCCACCAGACGCTGCGCAGCACCATAGAGTGGAGCTATGGCTTGCTGGACGATGCGGAGCAGAAGCTGTTCAGGCGTCTCGGAGTTTTTGTGGGTGGCCGCACGCTTGAAGCTATAGAGGCGGTGTGCAACGCCCTGGGTGATCTCGAGATAGATGTGCTGGAGGGGGTCTCCTCGCTTGTAGACAAGAGCCTGCTGCGCAAAGAAGATGGTGTCGGTGGTGAGCCACGCTTCGTGATGCTGGAGACGATGCAGGAATATGCCAGAGAGAAGGCGGAAGAGAGTGGGGAACTTGAATTTATCAGTAACCTTCATTGCGATTACTTCCTGCAGCTTGCTGAGAACGCGGAGCACGGGATGCTTGGGAGTGAGACCGGCGTATGGTTGCGGCGGTTAGATGCCGAACAGGCTAACCTGAGGGCGGCATTGGAGTGGAGCCTCTCTGCAGAGGGTCGGGCTAGAGCAGAAAAAGGCTTGAGGCTGGCGGGAGCGCTGGCGCGTTACTGGCAATTTAGGAGCTACTTCAGCGAAGGACGGCAGTGGTGCACGCAGCTGCTGAGCAGGACCGAGCCAGCCGAGCTAAGTATCGAACGTGCTAAGGCACTCCGGACGCTGGCAGTCATGATCTTTCAGCAGGGCCATTTTGCGGAGGCTCGTGGGATCTTTGAGAAGAGCCTGGCGATGTCCAGGGCGCTGGGCGACGATTGGGGTGTGGTCAGGGCATTGAACGGCCTTGGCGTTGTAGTTATGTGGCTCGGCGAATATGACTTCAGCTATTCCATTTTTGAAGAATGCTTAGCCATAGGCAGGAAGTTAGGAGCTAGACCTATCATTTCAGCTGCGCTCTCTATGATAGGAGTTATTCTCATGCGCAAGGAAGAGTACCGAGCCGCAGAGTCACCGTTAGAGGAGGCATTGGCAATCGCCCGCGAATTGGGCACTGGTGTTGATATAGCTGACATCCTAATCAAGCAAGGTACGGTAGCTATCCACCTTGGGGAGTATGAGCAGGCGAAGGCATTGATTGAGGAGGGCATTGGCATTGCGCGGGAATTAGGAGACGAGCGGATAATTGCTTTTTCCCTGGCCCGACTCGGCATGATAGCTCTACGCCAGGGCGATTCGCAGCATGCCGAAACGTTCCTCTTGGAAGGCCTGGGTCGCGCTCTTAAGTCTGAGATCAGGCGGTGGACTCGATGGTATCTAGTCGGGCTGGCGGAGGTGGCACGTCTGGGAGGAAAGGTCGGGCGTGCTGCGAAGCTGATTGGTGCCTCTGAAGGCGTTTTGAGTGCGGCGGGCGCTCATTATGAGCCTGCTACGCACGCTGAGATCGATCGGATCATAGCGAGTGCCCGGGCCGATCTTGATGAGAAGACCTTCGCAGGGCTCTGGGCGGAGGGCCGAGCCATGTCTCCCGAAGAGGTCATACGTTATGCCCGGGAGCCTATCTCTGAAGGGATATTTAAGCCTGCGCATGTTCCTGGAGGATCTCCCGCCAGAATCGGTACCTTAACCCAAACAGAAAGTCAACACGCCTACCCAGATGACCTGACCGAACGGGAGGTGGAGGTGCTGCGCCTCTTAGCTGCCGGGAAGAGCAACCAGGAAATCGCCCAGGAGCTCGTGTTGAGTCAGCGGACGGCAGAGCGGCACGTCTCCAACATCTACCAGAAGATCGGGGCCAGCGGCAAGGTAGCTAGGGCCACGGCCACCGGCTATGCTCACCGCCACGGCCTTACTATTACTACGTAGACTACGTAGACTACGTATTCAACGCCAAACAGAATATGCACTTCCTTTGCAAGAATGGGTAGCTGTACGCATGGCAGCTACCCTATTTTCGTCTATAAACACCGCATGGGAGGTTCGCCGGACGTTGGTAGCTTCCGCAGCCGGCACCCGGCGGGCCACCCGAAAAACTACAGTGGCGACGGCAGCAGCCAATCTGCACCCACTCGGCCACCTCGAGCAGCCGACCTGCAAGCGAGCTAAAGCAGGCCAATCAGTACGTGAAGGAGGTCAAGAAATGATTATCAAGACGAGTGAGGAGAGACCAGTACAAGCTACTACCGGACAGAACATCAAGCGTCGGGTACTTTTGATCGGTTCGGCGCTTGCCCTGTTACTTAGCACTAGCCTCGTAGCTGGAACGGCTAACGCAACCCCTCCATCCGGTGTTGTCACAACACCGATCGCTTCAGGCGTGCTGCCTGAACCTGTCCGCGTGAAGATTGCCGGGCACGGAGGAGGGTTCGGTAACGGGACGGATGCCTCTGACCTCTCCATAATAAAGAACACTTTCGCGCCGGGCGGCACCTTCGGGTGGCACCGGCACCCAGGGCCGTCGTTGGTAATGGTTACCCAGGGTACCCTTACCTTATACGAAGAAGGGGACACCTGTACCGTTGGGCGGCCAATCCCGGCGGGGAGTGCCTTCATCGATCTAGCCGAGCACACACACAACGTCAGGAACGAGACCAACTCTACGGTCGAGGTCTATGTCGTGCGCATGCTGCCGGCTGGTGCCACCCCACGCATTGACATGCCGGTGCCGGACGGATGCCCCTTTTGATATCGCCTCACCGGTAGTCGGCGGTATGCCGCGGACTGGTGAGGAGCAGGGCGTTGTGCCGTTCTTGCGGATGTTGATCCTAGCAACAGTGATGGGGGCAATCGGCATCGGTCTGAGACGTGGCGCGAGCGCAAAGGGGAACTAAATACTTACCGTTAAGAAGGCACGAATACCGGGACCCAACAGCATCCCGGTATTCGTGCGATTATAAGGGCATAAAGAGAGGGAGAAGCGTCCCGCAATCGCCTACAGGCGGAAGTCTTCCGGCTATTGTACCATCAGCGCTGTACAGTTTTACTTTGGCTCTTCCTTTTCGCCAACTACAATGTATCTGAATATTCGCAACACCGGCGTCTTGTCAGCACGAGCGAGTGCCCTGCCAGCACGGCATCAGTTTATCACCTGGCGCTGGAACGGCGGCGCTACCCCACCTAATTGAGTTTGCACATGCGGACCCAATAGAACGGCTTACGCAGTTCGACTTGGCTACCTATCAGCTTGGTAACTAGGTGAACTTATTTTGGTTCCTTGTTCCGTTGCTACTCACAGGCCAAGAATCTGAACAGTTCCTATTCCGCACCCAGTGAAACAGTCTCAGAAAGGAACGTTTTTGGCACTCGTTGACAAGACGTATGCTCGGCTGACTAGTGAACCTCACTATGCCCACGATATTACGGAGTGATGCGTCTTGAAGTATGTGACCGCGGAAGCGACGAATTTACGCACCCGCATGATAGAACCTAACCGGCCAAAATAGTCGATGTGAGAATGCGTCATTTTCGTGCTTGCATGCATTCTGGATATAAAGAAAAAGCCCTACCAAAAGGTAGAGCTCTTCGGCGGAAGCGACGGGATTCGAACCCGCGATCTCGGCCTTGACAGGGCCGCATGTTAGGCCGCTACACCACGCCTCCATTTAGCGACACGTAATATTACCATAAGGTCGCTATAGTGTCAAGCGTGCCGAACAACGATCACCGCCTCATACTTGCCGCTCGTTCATTAAAAGCAAATGACCGCCCGTCCGGCGGCCACTTGCCTTGAACAATGACTTCTTTATCGCGGAGGTACGTTGCCGTCGCGACTGATTGCCTCTTCGTCCTCGGTCATCTCTTCCTCGTCGTCCAGGTCGTCTTCGAGGTCTTCATCTTCCAGATCGTCTTCTTCCTCGTCCTCTTCGTCGTAATCGTCGTATTCATCGAAATCTTCGTCCATCTCGCCCATCGCTTCGATGAAGTCGTCGGTCATGGCGGCAACCATCTCAGGGTTGGAGGCTAGCTTGTGTACGTCGTCTTCGCTGCCGATGTCTATGCGCAGCATCTCCTCTTCGCCCTCGGCGGGCCACATGGTAATGGCGTACTGGCCTTCCTCGTCCGAAACGCCCGCGAAGAACCAGTCATTTTGCGCCAGGTCGTCCGCGCCCATGTAGGTGTCGCGATCCGCGCCCTTGAGGCCGTCCGAGAGGTCGGTCACTACCTGCTGCAACGAAGCGATTAGCTCGTCCCGCGTAACCTCTATTTCTTCCTCATCGTCTATATCTTCTATATCTTCGACCTCATCTACCGGCTCTTCCATCCCTGCGTCTGGCTTTTGGCTATCCATTCTCCGAGTCCTCCTTATGTTTTACCCTGCTTATGTGTCATGTGGCGGCAGCCTGCTGTGGAGCAGATGGGCGACGGCCTTATTATACAGCCTTTTTCTGCCCCCGGCGCGCACCGCCCAGGTTCGCTTTGGTGCCCTTGCCCTGGCCTATCCGGGCGTATACCTGCGTGGTCGAGATGCTGGCGTGGCCGAGCATCTGTTGCAGGTCGCGCATGTCGGCCCCGCTATCGAGCTTCTGGGCCGCGAAGGAGTGCCGCAACGTGTGTGGCGAAACCTCTCCCAGCCCAGCCGACTTGGCGTACCGCTTCAGTATGAGCCAGAATCCCTGCCGGGTCAACCTTTGTCCACGATGGTTGAGGAACAGGGCCTCGCCTTCTATATCAGCAAGACTCGCGCCCTTCTCAGGGGAGCCGACGATTGCGGGCCTCCCCTTCTCCAGGTAGTCACGCAAAGCCTCGGCGCTCATGGCCGAGCCTATAGGCACGATGCGACTCTTGCCCCGTCCCGCTATGGAGATGGTGCCCTTCTCCGCGTCAACGTCCGATATGTTGAGGGCCACCATCTCGCCGACGCGCAGGCCGGTGGCGAATAGAAGCTGCATCATGGCGCGGTCGCGCAGCACTTCCGGGCTGTTGCTCGCGGAGTTCAATTCCTTGAGCAGCCGGTCCGCTTCGGAGGTGGAGATGGTCTGGGGAAGGGCGCGGTCAACGTGCGGGGAAGCGAGGTCTTCGATGGGGTTGGTGGCGACTATGCCCCTGGCATGTAGGTGCTTGAAGAACGACTTGATGGCAGCCTGCTTGCGGGCCACCGTCGTGGGGGCGTAGCTGCGCTCTTTGAGGTAAAGGAGGAACGATACTATGGCGTCGCGGTCCACCTGCGCCCAATCTTGTATGGGCTTGAGCAGGTGGCCCTGGCCGGTGGAGAGGTATTCTGCGAATTGGGTGAGGTCGTTGCGGTATGCCGAAAGGGTATTGCCTGAAAAGCTCTTCTGGGCGGAGAGCAGGCTGAGAAATTGCTCTATCTGTTCGGAGTTGGGCATCAGGGTACTCCAATACGGCATGAATAAACGCCCACCGTGTAACCGGCAGGTCCCGCAGGGCAAACGTTTCGCGCCATGTCTCGCCACAATGGTTAGCGTTCCGGCGCGCGTACAGCCTTTGAGTCCCTCCATTCTATCAGAGGTTCAGGCTTATGTCAACAACCAATTTTGGCTGTCGAGATACTAGACGTGAGAAGTTGGAAATCAGAAGTCAGAAATCAGAAAATAGAAGCTCACAGCAGGCTTTTGGCCGGGTTTATTCATTCTTCCGGCTTGTAGATGTGGAAAACTAACTGTAGTAGCGCGGCCTGCTTATTACCAGGAGGGCTGGTTGCAAAATCGGGATGTAAGGGAAGGCCACCCCAGCATCCATGTCATTCTGAACGAAGTGAAGAATCTCGTCCCTCACGTATTATGTTGGGATAGCGGAGAGGCAAGTCCCTGCATCAGCAATAGAGAGACCCTACCAGCTTCCCGCGACTATTGACACAGCCCTATCCATGCCCTACTATACTTCTATACTTATCGTGCTATTATGTGCATTCCTGTACATCTCATTGCGTCCCTATTGCACCTGACTTCATCTCCACAATTTGAGGCTTCTATAACCAGAGGATATTGTTATGGGCGGTATGAGTGCTGGCGACATAGATAGCGGGCGCGATACATACGTTGGAAGTAATGTCACACAGAATATAAACCCACCGCCCACTCCCACCATCCAGAGCCTGCACCAGCTTCGTGCGCTTGTTGCCGACTTCGTTGGGCGTGAAGCCGAGATTGGCCGTCTCACGCAATCTCTTCGCGGGGCGGCCAACAGCAGCGCCGTAGCGATCAGTGGTGCGCGAGGGCTGGGAGGTATGGGCAAGACCCAACTCGCCCTTGCTGTGGCCCAACGCCTCAAAGATGCCTTTCCCGATGCCCAACTCCTTGTCGAATTGCGAGGAGCTAGCGACAACCCCCTGACCCCTGAGCAAGCCCTCCAATCCATTATCCGCGCTTTCGCGCCTCTTGCACATCTACCAGATACCCTCGACGCGTTGCGGGCAACTTATCTCAGCCTCCTCGATGGCAAGTGCGTCCTCATCCTGGCCGATGATGCGCGGGATGCAAAGCAGGTCGAGCCGTTGCTGCCCCCTCCTGGGTGTGCCCTCCTGCTCACCAGCCGCCAACGCTTCCCTCTGCCGGGCATGCAAACGCTGGACCTGGAAGTATTGTCCCAGGCGGAAGCCGAGGGGTTGCTTCTAACAATCGCCCCACGCATCGGTTCTGCCGCTACTCGTATGGCAGCACTATGCGGGAGGTTGCCATTGGCCCTACGCTTATGTGCTGGTATATGCGCCAACTCCACCATGAGTATAGAGCGCCACCTCAAGGCGTTGGAGGCTGAGACGCGACTGGCATACATGCGGGACCCCAACGACCCCAACATAAGCGTGGAAGCCTCCCTCAAACTGAGTTACGATGACCTGGATGCACAAGCGCAACAGGTATTGTGCCAACTCAGCGTCTTCCCCTCTAGCTTCGACATGCTCGCTGCAAAAGCGGTTGTGGGGGCGCTAGGGGCAGGAGCAGAAAGGCAGGGAACAGACACCAGCCAGGGGACGGTGGAAGAGATGCTTGATTTGCTATACAGCCGAAGCCTGTTAGAGTGGGACGAGCAAACCGGGCGATACAGATTGCACGACTTGGTGCGTATGTTTGGGATAAGGCGGTTGGAGGGTGAGGAGGCTGTGCGGCTATGCCACGCACAATATTATGTCAGGGTTGCTGATGATGCGGAGGAGTTCTATAGGAAAGGTGGAGAGAATGTGCTGCTGGGGTTGAAGCTGTTTGACGGGGAGCGGGCAAACATTGACGCAGGGTGGAAGTGGGCGCGAGAGCAGACAGGGGATGCATCCCAGGAGAGAGATGAGCTACTGCTGGCCTACGCCGATGCAACAGCTTACGTGGGTGATTTGCGCTATGACAAACGTCGTGAGCGCATACCCCAGCTTGAGGCATCGGTAGAAGCGGCACGGAGACTGAAGCATAGAGGTGCGGAGAGCACAGCTTTGGGCAATCTGGGTGTAGCTTATAGGCAACTAGGAGAGCCACGCAAAGCCATACAATATTATGAGCAGCAACTAGAAATAGCCCGCCAGATAGGGGACCGCCGGAGCGAGGGCCACGCTCTGGTCAATATGGGTTTGGCTTACTCGGGTTTAGGAGAGCCACGCAAGGCCATTGAGTATTTCGAGCAAGTTCTGGAAATAGCCCGCCAGATAGGGGATCGCCGGAGCGAGGGCCACGCTCTGGGCAGTCTGGGACTAGCTTATAAGCAATTAGGAGAGCCCAGCAAAGCCATACAATATTATGAGCAGCGTTTGGAAATAGCCCGCCAGATAGGGGACCGCCGGGCGGAAGGCAATGCTCTGGGCAATCTGGGTATAGCTTATAGGCTACTAGGTGAGCCACGCAAAGCCGACCAGTATTACGAGCAGGTTCTGGAAATAGCCCACCAGATAGGGGACCGCCAGATGGAAGCAATCGTCAGCTGGAATATGGGCGTGTTGCTAGCTAAAGAAGGTGATTTGGCAAGAGCAGTAGAACTTCAGCAAGCCATGGTTGATTACCAGCGTGAGATAGACCACACTGATGCTGAAAAGCACGCAGCCGAAGTGGAGGAACTACGGAAAAGGCTACCCTGAGAAGACGTTGTAGCCTTCCCGCCGGTTAGTGGTCGCCGTAATCTGGCGGCCTCTTTCGATCTCCCTGCTACCCCCATTGTTTACTTGTTCTTCTCTAGATATTCCTTCTCGTACTGCTCTCGCTGGGCCGATAGCTTGTCCCAGGTGGCCTGGGGCACTAAGGCTTTGATGGCGTCGTAGAATTCGTTGGCGACTGCTTCTTCCGATTCGGCTATATCGCTTGGGATGACGTAGACGCTCTCAAACGCGTGAATGTACGCCGACTGTAGCTCTCCGCCTATCCTCGGAGACGCCAGCTTGTCCCATTCGTTCCTCAGCAGCCTCTTGCCGGCTGCCAGCGCGTAGAGACTATCCAGGTCGCTTTCGGTAACGGTTATAGACTCGATCCAGGGTGTGATTTGGTCAGAAGGGTAGTCGGGCCAGTAAACTATTTTACTCCCGCCCACAGAATCGATGGTAATAGTGTACTGGTAATGATAAGGTGGCGGCATCGAGCCTGCCTCCCAATCATACGTTACGTCGAAGTCTGCCGGGCGTGCTTTCATTTTCCCCTCTCCCGTACCTGCTCCCGTCTCCTTCACCCCTTCGATGAACTGGTTGGTGAACATCTCGTTTACGTCGCCTTTCTTCGTGATGAGCTTGGCGTCGAAGAGAAAGTCCTGGGTGGCGGCCCACACGGCGGGGTCGGTCCAGCCCAGGGGTTGCCCGGCTGCCGGGTCGCCCTCTTTGGGCTGCATCAGCTTGATGGTCTCCTCAAGCACCCGCATCTGTAGCTCCCGGTTGTCGCCGCCCGCCCCCGGCACCTGCTTGATGGACTGGTCGAAGGCTTCAGATGGGTTGTCTATGGTGTCCTGGATGCCCTTGAGGGTGGCGCGCACCACTTTACGCACAAGCTCAGGGTTATCCTTCAGCGTCTGCTCGTTGGTGGCGAGGCCGTTGGAGGCGAGTTGCATGTAGTCCGATACGAGCAGGGTGCTGACGTTGAAGCCCTTACTGCGTAGCTGTGTCGGTTCGTTCGCCGCGTAGACCATCGCCACGTCTACCTGCCCCGCCACCAGGCTTTCCACCTGCGTGAAGCTGATAGACTCCATCTTGACATCGTTGAGCGTCAGCCCCGCCGATTTGAGCAGCGCCTGCAAGCCTACGTAGGTCGCGCCGTATGGGCCGGGCACGCCGACCTTGAGTCCCTTCAGGTTGGGCGGGCTTTCGAGGCTGGGACCTTTGCCCTGTATCGAAGCGGCGGCGACGGGGTATTGCCTGTACCAAGTCATGGCCTGCACGACCGGGATGCCCTGCGAGCGCGCCTGGATAAGTTCGTCGCCGGAGACCGCCGCGAAGCTGACGTTGTTATCCCCCGCCCCAAGCTCCTTCACGAGATCGGGCACTATGCCGTTGCGGAGCGTGACATCCAACCCTTCGGCTGTGTAGTACCCCTTATTGTAGGCTACATAGAAAGGCGCGAACTGCACGTCGGGTATGTAGCCGAGGGCGATAGTGACTTTGGTCGGTTGCGCCGTCACCGTTGTGGGCGTTGCCACACTGGATGTCGCGCTGTCGCATGCGGAAAGCGCCGTGAGCGCCAGCAGCGCGATAGCAAGAATAGAGCATGCCTTCTTCATTTGATGTCTCCCGTAGAATGTGTTTGCTATTCCCAGGTAATAAGTGCCTTCTCAAGCAAAGTTATGAATGTGTAAGCCAATACAGTGAGGAGCGCGAGCGAAATGAGGCCCACGAAGACCAGGCTGGTGTCGAACAGGCCGCGACCTATCATCAGGAGGGAGCCGAGGCCGTACTGCGGGGTGACTAGCTCGCCTACCACCGCGCCCGTGATGGAGAGAGTGAGGCCCAGCTTTACCCCGCCAAGCAGAGAACGCAGGCTGAGTGGCAGCTCGACATAACGTATACTTTGCAGCCAGTTCGCGCCCGAAATACGCGCTACCTCAAGCATCGAACGGTCTATGCTCCGCACGCCCACGATGGTGTTGACCAGTATAGGGAAGAACACGATCAGCGCGACGATTATCACCTTGCGCGCCAGGTCGTCCCTCACCCATATGACGAGCAGGGGAGCGAGCGCGACCACCGGCAGGCCCTGGCTGATGGCTATGTAGGGGCTGACCACCCGCTCAAGGAGGCGCGAGCGCGCGACTGGGTAACCCAGTCCGACACCCACCACGAACGCCAGGAGGAAGCCCAGCCCGGCTTCCATGATAGTGGTCCAGAAGTGCGCCAGGAGCGAGCCGTCGAGCAACATGGACCACATGCGCTCGCCCACGGTTGCGGGAGTGGGCAGAATGAAGTCCGGGTAGTTGCCAATCGCGGCTACGGCCCACCATGCAAGCACGAGCAAAGCTATTGCCAGCACTCCTGCGCTCGCTTTGAGGAGCAGCCTGCCCCAGTGGACATGCTTTTCTGCGTTCATGTCCGGCATCTGCTCAAACCGGCGTTCTGCGGCCCCGCCTGGCTGGTTGTGGCCCGCGCTTCTGGCCGGGTGGGTAGCAGCCCTGTAGCCTATGCGGTTGCGCCCCTGGATTGTGGCGTCTTGCGCGCCCGTCTCGATGTCCATATGTGTGCCCGCTAACTTATTTGCATAACAAAAACCCTGGTCGCTCGGCAGCTACCAGGGGTCGAAATTGCATCACCAGCACGCCACACATGGACCTGCGCGTGCGCGGCCATCATGGGCTGTATGACTTTCTTCCATCCGGACTGTAACCGTCGGCCCCGGCATCGCACCGGGTCTGCCTTGCGGCTCGCGGGCTTGGCTCGCGCCTTACCGCCGATCGGGAATTTCACCCTGCCCTGAAAGTCTGCATATAGCATATTATTCGGTTGTAGTTTCTCCAACTGTAGTATATTGCAGGTTATACCTGGGCGTCAAGGGTCCTTCAATACTTACAAATAATCTTGAAAAATCATCAAAAATGAGTGGCGGCGCAGCCGCCACTCATTTTTGATGATTTTTCAAACTCCCCTCTCCACAGGGGTGGGGTGTTGGGGTTTCGGACCAAAATTATCTTCTATTAGTGGATATAGAAGAATTGCGCAAAGCAGCTATCAGGAGTTGCCTTGTGCATCCACATAGCCCGGTGGTATAATTGCGTCCAGGTGGCTTGGTGCCGCCGACGGCCCGGACAGCGTGGTCCGGCGCCGCTTCAGCGTAGAAGGAGAAAGATTCGATGAACACACAGTTGCCGCTCCTTTGTTATTTCGAGGGCAAGATCGTCCCTCTCAGCGAAGCGAAGATAGGCATCCTGACGCATGCTTTCAGCTACGGTACGGGCTGCTTTGAAGGTATAAGGGCGTACTGGAACGAGGAGCACGGCCAGCTCTACGGCTTCCGCGTGCTGGAACACTATGAGCGGATGCATGAGTCCACTCGCGTGCTGATGATGGCGATGCGCCACTCCCCCTCGGAGCTTGAAGAGCTTACCAACGAACTGCTGCGCCAGAGCGGCCTCTACCAGGACGCGTACATCCGCCCAATGGCTTACAAGGCGGACGAAGTAATAGGGGTAAGACTGCACAACCTGAGAGATGAACTTTACATAACGGTGCAACCCTTCGGAAACTACATAGATATTGACCGCGCTCTCAAGGTAGGGGTCTCTTCCTGGAAGCGCATTGACGACAACATGATACCGCCCCGTGCCAAGATAACGGGCGCGTATGTGAACTCGGCCTTCGCCAAGTCGGAGGCCCAGATGAACGGCTTCGATGAGGCGATAATGCTCGACAATAGCGGGCACGTATCGGAGGGGTCGGCGGAGAACCTCTTTATGATCAGGGGCGGCGTGGCGAGCACTCCACCCGTAACCGCGAACATCCTTGAGGGCATCACCCGCAACACAATCACGACGCTGCTGCGTGACGAGCTAGGCATCCCCGTCGTGGAGAGGACGATTGACCGCACCGAGCTATACGTGTGCGACGAGCTAATCCTCTGCGGGACAGGCGCGCAGATTGCCCCCGTCGGCTCTATCGACCATCGCCCGATAGGAAATGGCGGCGTGGGCGAGGTGGGACGCGCCCTGCAAGACCTCTACTTTGACGTGGTCAAGGGCAACGTCCCCAAGTACAGACACTGGTGCTCGCCCGTCCATAACGAAACAAGCCTGCGCGTTGAACCAAAGCAGATGGCGGCGGTTTCCTAAATCAAATGCGGAATGTGGAGTGCGGAGTGCGGAATAAGTCTTAGTAAGGCACTTTCGCATTCCGCATTCCGCATTCCGCATTTCTGATGAACCTCTGGCTCCCCAAACCCTCTCCGGTACGCTTTGTGCTAGCCGTTTTGCCACTCCTGTTTATAGGGGTGGCTATCTGGCTTTGGGGGCATATGTCGGCACGGGTCGCCCTGGGCAGTTTTGACACGGGGCTGTACCTGCTTGGGTTGGCGTTTATGCTGGCGTTGGTGCTGGTGGGCTTACTAGCCTACATGGCGTGGTGCGCGTTCAGTATGCGCTATACGCTGGACAGGCAGCATCTACGCCTGCGGTGTGGTTTCGTGACCCATGTCGTGCCTCTCGCCTCCATAGTAGACGTGCGCGGGCCTGGTGACCTCTTCCAGAACAAGATCGCAGAAGTCAGGTGGAAAGGTGTGGCGGGTGTCGTGCCCGGCTACGTCGTGGGGGAAGGTGTCAGCCCGCAGTGGGGGCGCGTGGTGGCGGTTGCCACCCAGCCCGCTTCCGGCCAGGTGTTCGTGGTCACGCCCGGTGCGACCTTCGGTCTCTCGCCCCAGAACTCCCTGGCCTTTATGAAACAACTGAACGAGAGACGTGACCTGGATATCACCGATGACGTAGAAGCCAAAGCACACACGCATATGTCGGGCATCGGAGCGTGGGGGATGGCGCTCTGGTCGGACCGCCTGGCACGCGGGCTGTTCCTCGCGGGGTTGGTGTTGAATGCCCTCCTCTTTGTCTATTTGAGCTTCGTATACGCAGACCTGCCGGTGCGGTTGGCGCTCCATTGGAACGCCCAGGCCCAGGTGGACCGCATAGGCGACCCCATCGAGTTATTGAGCCTGCCGGTGTTTGCCCTCGGCGTGTGGCTCGCTAACGCCCTGGTAGGCTGGTGGGTGCTCAAGCGAGAGCGCGCCGCCACCCTGTTCCTACTGGCAGGCGGTGTAGCCGCACAGATAGTGTTCACCGCAGGCGTCCTGTCCATCGTCGTAAGGGCGATATAGAAATTAGAAGTTAGAAATTAGAAATCAGAAATCAGAAATCAGAAATCAGCTTTATGAGCTATGCTGGTTCTAACTTCTAGCTTCTAACTTCTAGCTTCTAACTTCTACCGAAACGGTGGCGGCATGGGGATGGCCCAGATGCCGTCGTCGGTGGCGGCTAGCAGGGTCTCTACCATGTTGGGGTGGGCTGAGGGGTCGTGGGGAGCGACGACCAGGCTTCTTACTGTATGCCCATCCAGCCCTTTGCCGATCTCCTCCCAACTCTTACCGCCGTCAAGGGAGCGGAAGACGCCGAGGTTGACCGCGACTCCTTCCCCGAAGGTCTCCCTGGCTTCGTAGAGTACCGGGCCGGGCTTGTCGTACTCTTCGCTGTAGACGGTATCCACGAAGAAAGCTGAGGTGTAATATGGGGGCGCTGCCGAGGGGTCCCGGCTGCCCTCGTTGCTCATTAGCTGCCATTCGGTGCTCTCCAGGGGCAGGAACCAAATGCCCTGTGCGCTCGGCATATAGACGCCGCCGTCCTGCGGTCGCCCCTCGGAGCCGGTGACGTAGGTGAGGCTCATCGGACCTTGAAGCCCCTCTCCCTCACCCGCTTTGGGCGTAACGTCTTTCCAGGCGCTGCCGCCGTCCGTGCTCATCATCACCGCGCCTGAGCCGCCTTCGCTCACGTAGACCGCGAAAACCGTGTTACCGTCCGGGCTGGTGGCGATAGCGTGAGGGTCAACGTTGGTTACTTTGCTATTGGGTAGCTCCGTCCAGGTCGCGCCCGCGTCGGTGGTCTTGCTGATGCTGGAACAGGTGGCGGCATACGCGGTGGTGCCGTTGGCGGCGGCTATATACACTGCCTCTATAGTCATCTCCGCCCAGGTGTTGCCGCCGTCGGTGGTGTGGGAGTCTTTGATAGGTAAGCCGCTGGCGCAGCCCGTATGGCTGATGTAGTACATCACATCCTGGCTGCCGATAGCCACCTCTCCATTCCTCGACTCAGCCTCCGCTTTCACGTCTTGCGGCTGCCAATCGGTGTAGTCGTAGCTGCTGAGCCACGCGCCCTTTACGCCGCCCGCCAATATCAGGTTCGTCCCCTGCGGCAGCAAAGCGAGATCGGTGAGAGACAGTCCCGCGAGGCCGACCTGCTTCCACTGGTAGTCGCCTATGCTGCCCAACGGGGTAGGGGACTCGGTTGGAACGGGGAGGGTGGGTAGCAAAACGGTGCCTTCCACCGTCTCTGTCGGCTCGGCAGCCGTGTTGGTAGGCTCAGCGGTGCTACCAGGTTCAAGCGTTGGCTTGACGGTCCCGGTAATTTCTACGGTTGGCGTCTCGGTGGGCGAGATGGCGGTGCCGGTCGGAGCGCCGCCCGTAGGGCCACAGCCCGCCAAGGCGGCAACCATTAGGGCGGCCACACAGATCAATGACGGCCCGCCGATTTTACGCCTGATAAGCTTGTAAAACATATTGCATATTCTCCTTGTATGCATGATAGCAGTATCATGATAGCAGTATAACGAAGCGGAGCGTGCGAGAGTTGCGCTTTTGGAGTGCCTCATATATGCAAGTGGCCGGCTACGTTAGTTATAGCCAGCCACTTGCTTACGATTAATAAGCTATCGCTTCCTGCGAGGCTTCTGCCCTTTTTGCTGGGGCTTGGGTGTGGTGGGCCTCTGCGTTGGGGTCTCGCCTGCGGGTGGAGTGGTCGGTCTGGGTGCGGGCTTGTTCGCGCCGGGCAGCCTGGTGCTCGGCCCGGAGGCTGGACGAGCGGAGCCTTTGCCGGAGGAGCCGGGCATGTACTGGCGGGCACGCTGGGCCTTCTGGTACTTCGCCACCTCTTTGGGGTAGGCTGTGCGGTACCAGTAGAAGAACCAGGCGGCGATGGCTAGCGTGGCGAGGAACACCATGTAGAGCCAGATACGCAGGTTGAAGAAGTCCAGGCCGACTATCCTCATGAGCAGGAAGAGCAGCCCCAGGCCCGAAAGCCAGAGTCCCACCTGTCCCCACCTGTTGACGGCCCGGTAGCGCACGGAGTTGGTGCGCTTCCACTGAGGACGCTTGAGGATGACAAAATAGAGAGTAGCGGCCAGGAGGGCCACCATGAGTGCCAGGAACCCCCAGGCGAAAGGTCCCATGCGCGCATCGGCCGGGGGCGCGCTGGTCAGGAAGTTCCAATCGAAGGGGTTGATTTGCAGGCTACCCTGCGCTCCCACCGTAGGCAGAGGCACAGGGGTAGAGAGCGTGGCGGTGGTCGTGGCGGTAGCGGTTATCTCGGCTGTCGAAGTAGTGGCGGCTGTGGCTGCTATAGTAGCCGTAGAGGTTATCGCGCTGGTGCCGGTAGCAGCGGTCGTAGCCGTAACGGTGGCCGTGACGCCGGAGGTTGGCGTGGCGACGGTAGTCAGGGTGGGTGTAACGTCAACTTGCGCTGCTATCGAGAATAACGCGGGAGCGCCACCTATGGCGTCTGTATGGGAAGCGTTATGAGCGGGCTGAGTGGCCGTGCTGCCCAGCACGCTCCCGGCCAGCGCCAGGATGAGCGCGGGCACTAATGCTAAGTGCATGTGGGTAAATGCCTCCTGGTGTAGGTAATGTTAATAATTCAGGCAAAATCGCTATGCATTATATCAATTTGGGGGTGTAGGGGCAAACTCTCTGGTTGGAGGCTATGATTCTCTGACCGCAAAGACGCAAAGGAACGCCGAGTTCACGAAAGCTCTGTGGTATTGCACGGGTGCTTATAGCAGGTTTCCATCTACATGGCGACATAAGAAACAATAAGGCACTTTGCGAACTTCGCGTTCCTTTGCGTCTTTGCGGTTAGAGTGTCTGGCTGTCTACCGCACGAGGTCGAGAGCGATCCATTGCACGCCTGCGGGGATTTGGGCGTTGATGGGGTCGAAGCGGAGGCCCGCGATTGCCTGCCCCGCCTCGCTTGCCGGGATGAACAGCCAGTAGACGTGAGGCTCTCCGTCCTGCTTTACCGGCACGGCGCGGGTGCGCTCTCCACCGAAGGTGTTGCCGGGTCCGTGCCAGAACCACTCCTGCACGTAGGGTTCGGGGTCGGTGGCTGCCGGGTAGCGCGCTGACACACGCAGCCGCAAGAAGCGCGCGCCGCCGGTTGCGGTTTGCGCTTCAACGCCCTGGGCTACCATCTGGGGGTCCGCGCTGTCGGGTTTTATGGTCAGCCCGTCGCCCGGCTCGCACGTGAGGTTGGCCTGCGAAACCTGCCAGCTCCCTATCACCCCCGGCGAGCAGCCGGTGAAGTCCCACACCACCAGTCCCGCGCCTGAGTCAGCGGCGGTGGGGGCCGGACTGTTGCGCGTGATGCCTGCCGCATAGTCAACGTGGTAGCGAACAGCCGCCTGGTCGAAGCGGAAGCGCAGGGCGAAGGCGTCACGAGCGTCGGTGGTGAGATCAACCTCTTCGGCGTCGCGCACCACGTCAAGCGCAGGCTCATCTCCTAAGTTGGGGCTGTAGAGGCCGCGCCAGGTGCCGAGGCCAAGCCTGAAGAGGTACGCGCCCCGGTAATTATCGGGCAAATCCTCCACGTACCACACCATCTGCTGAGGGCGTGGCTCAGAGGGTACGACACGCAGCAATTCCTCGCCAAGCTCTTCCGCCTGCACAGTCGCCGTGTGCCAGGGCCGCAGGTGTACCCAGCAGGCGGCCACGCAAGCCAACAGGAGCGCACCCACCAGAGCAAGCGCTATCTGCTTCCACCGACCACGCGCATCGGCGATAGCCGCGTGGAGCAGTACCGCCACGCATAAGACGTAACCGGCGGCAGGGAGATAGAGGAAGCGGTTGTTCTGCAAGTCTACGGCCCGCATGGTGAGCGCCAGGTTGAGCACGGGTAGCAACGCCAGCACGAGCCATGCGCCCGCCAGAAGGAGCAGCCGCGCTTGCCGCCTCCCGTACCAGGCCAGCCCGGCAAGCAGCGCCACGCTTGAGACCGCCCCTACCACCTGGGCGCTGACGTTGCCCAGTATCGTGACGTTCACGGGCGCGATAATGAGGCGTAGGCTTGCCGTAAATCCTTCCCAGAAGAAATTCGGGAAGTCGGTCCTGGCGTTAGAGTAGCCGCCTAATGCGCCCCACGTTGTCAGGCGCAGGGCCACGTTGAGCAGTAGCAAGGCGCAAAACGGCAGCATAGAAAGCGCCAGGGTGCGCCACGCCCTAACATCCAGCCTGGGGGTTACGAACCAGGCGGTAGCCACGAAGACGGGTAGGAACGTGATGAGGCTCTCTTTACTGAATAGACTGAGGCCATAGAAGAGTACGGCAAGGATATAGAAGCGCCATTGCTCGCGGCGACGCCACCAGCGCGTGAAAAACCAGAGGCTCAGGAAGCCGAAGAGCGCGGCCCAGAGGTCCCACTGGGAGGCTACCCAGCCCACCGCTTCGATGTGTAAGGGGAATACGGCAAAGAGCGCGCCTGCCAGCCAGCCGAGAGCGCGTTCAGACGTCATTTCGGCCACCAGGACGCCGAACACCAGGGCAACCCCGGCGTGAAGAAGGAGACTCAGCAGGTGGTAAGGTAGCGGCTCGAGGTCCCATAGCTGCCCGCCCAACTGCCAGGTGAGAATCGACCCGATCGGACGATAGAACGGCCAGTCAGGATTGGGATTGAACGCTGCTTCCAGGTTGAGCTTGCTTACGCGCGCGCCCGCAAGCAGCAGCCAGTCGTCCCCCAGGAAGCCGATGCGCAACGCCGTGACATAGCCTGCGACGGCCAGCAACGGCACGAGCGCCCAGTACCAGCCGTGCCACCCGGCGAGATAGCTGAGCAAGCCACCGCCGGAGACGCGCGGTCCATAGACCTTCACTTTATCCAAGATAATGCCGTTATCGTGCGCTCGGCTAGCATATACCTATATCCGATACGTAACTTGCGTCAAGAAACCAGGCTGGCCTGTTGCGCCTGGCCGTCTAGTTGCTCAATAGCCAGGGGGATTCTTTTAAGGTCAACGTCTCGCTTGGGCATAGGAATTGTAATGGTCTGCTGCCTCCAATTCTTCATCTCCAGGGACGCCACCACAAAGGTGCCCAATAGCACAATTGTTAATACGCAGTCCACTACAAAGATGATAGAAAAAACCGCGTGGCCCCACCACAAATCATAATGATATAACGCGAATAAGATTGAGGCCAGCGAAGGGGCGACAAACAAGGACCGCCGGGTAACCTCCAGAATGTGGCGGGCCTTGCGGCTTGGCGGTGAAAGATATCCGAATCCCAGGGCCTCTACAAGAAGCACCTCTTCTCCCACTAGATCAGAAATGCGTTTGCCCAGATGGTGATAAATGTAGAACCCGGCCCTGTAAATCATGAACTCATTATCCAGGAAAATGATACCCAGCGGAGCTAATCCCAAGGGGAGCAAGAGCGGGAGATAAAAGGTTAGATCGTTGACGCTTAATGTCTCAGCCTTCAGGAGGTAGATCACCCCTGAAATGGTTGCGCCAAACAATACTACTAAATAATTAAACGCCTGCCGAAGCGCCTCGACCCGCGATAATACCTCTTTGCGCAGGGAATCGTATTCTGCCAGGAGTACCATGAGGGTATTCTTTTTCGGATCGTCGCTGTTGCCTGAGAGAAGCGCGCTAGCTCGATTGCGGTCATCAATCAGGTTCGAGACAGAGGATGTATCGTCCATAGAGAATCTCCCTTGCTACAAAAGGTTCTGTAGCAGTTAGCGTTCGTTGCGGACCCGCCGATTACGATGCTTCAAGTGAGCTACACTGCATGGCTGGTAAGCTTGAAGTTAAGCATGCCTCGGCAAGCGGGTCACTATTCTCATAGTATACCTGCATAGCACCCAGTGTCAAGGCCACAAAGTATCGCAAGAGTTCAGATTTACCGTAGGGGCGACCCGCATGCTCGCCCTGGCCAGGGGAGCAGGTAAGCATGGTACGCCTACCCCACCAGGGCGAGCATGCGGGTCGCCCCTTCGGGAGACTTTTCTTTACCCTGAATCTGAACATTTACCTCACGGTGGGATTTTGACGCGAGCCGCAACAGTCGGGTAAGATAAAAGGCTTGCATCTTGGGCGATTGGGTGTTGAAGCTGACGATGTACCTACACAGGCAGGATAAGCAGGAGGGGCGATGATGGGTAGCGGCAAGTTGATGTGGGTTGGGGCGGGGCAGATGGCTGTTGTAGCGGCCCTGGCGCTCGGCCTGTTGGCTGTTCTGGCGGGCGTAGGTGGCTCGGCGCAGGCGGGGCAGGCGACCCATGACGTGGGGAGCGCGTGGAAGAGATGGCAGCTTACGGGCAGCAGCGTGGCCGACGTTGACGCGGTATCCTCTTCCGACGCGTGGGCGGTGGGGAGCGACGGGCTGTTCGCGCACTGGGACGGCACGCGATGGACGGCTGTGGACAACACCAAGCTGATAGGTACCTCGGTTGTAAATGCGGTAGATATGCTCGCGTCGAACCAGGTGTGGGCGACCTCTACCCAGGCCAGGTTCCTGCGCTACGACGGCGCGAACTGGGTGCAGGAAAGCTCCAACGTGCCGACCAACCTCAATATGTCCAATATCAGCATGGTCTCGCCTACGTATGGGTGGGCGGCGGGCACCTCGGCCAACTTCGCGCGCTATGACGGCACGAGTTGGACGCACGTAGTACCGGGCGGCACGCTCACCAGCACCATAAACGGCCTCGACATGGTTAGCACGACCGACGGCTGGGCGGTGACGGGCACGGCTGATATGAGTGGGCGCACCGGCAAGCTGGCGCGCTTCAACGGCACGACCTGGCAGGAAGCGTTCACCACCAACCGCATCCTGTACGACGTGGATATGCTCAACTCCAACTATGGGTGGGCAGTCGGTGAGGGTGGCGCTTTGCTGCGCTGGGACGGCACCACCTGGCAGACGATCTCGCCTCCCGATAACTGCTCCCTGTCATGCACGGCAGCCTTCATGGTGGGCGTCTACACGGTTAGCCAGAACGAGGCTTACGCGGTTGGGTCTACGAATATATCGGACGCGAACCTCTGGCGCTGGGACGGCACCGTCTGGACCGAGATGCAGGGCAATCCCAACTACAACGAGCCTCCCCTCAATGCGGTCTTCATGCTGTCATCGTCTGACGGTTGGGCGGTGGGCGAGCGGGGCACCATCTACAGGTACAACGGCACCGCCTGGACCGCCGTGAACAGCCACTGGACCAGCAACGGCTTCTACGGTCTGGACTTCCTCACTCCCAACGACGGCTGGACTGTGGGCGTGCTCAACAACAACCCTGCCGCTCACGGCTTGCAACACTGGAACGGCACCGATTGGCAGGTCTACGTGCCGCCGTCATTCTCCCCGACCATGTTTGACGTGGCTATGGTAGCCTCCAACGACGTGTGGGCGGCAGGCTCGCAGGCGTTCTTCCACTGGGATGGCTCAACATGGACTAACTTCCCCAGCGCGGGCAATTTCCTCAGCGCGATCTCGATGGTGTCGGCCACCGACGGGTGGGCAGTGGGTAGCAGCGGCGACATTGTGCATTTCGACGGCACGGCCTGGACCAACTACACCAGCCCGACGACCACCAACCTCTGGTCTATTGATATGGTAGACGCAAACGAGGGGTGGGCGGGCGGCACGTTGGGCTTGATGCTGCATTACCAGAACGGCACCTGGACGCAGATAAGCCCCAATCCCGGCGGCTCGACCATCGAGGGCATCCATATGCTCAACGCTAACGAAGGTTGGGCTGTGGGCTTCAACGGGCTGATACTGCGCTACCAGAATGGCTCCTGGACGCAGGTGTCCAGCCCTACGACGGCCAGGCTGAATAACGTCTATACGGTAAGCTCTACCGAAGCGTGGGCGGTGGGCGAAGCACCCACGGGCGCATCAGCCACCATACTGCGCTACCAGGGGGGCGTGTGGAATACGATACTCAGCCCGACCGGCAGGAACCTGCGCGACGTGCATATCTTCCCGGACGGATCCGGCTGGGCGGTGAGCGAGTCGCCCGGCTCCAAGATATACCTGGGCAACATCTTCGGCCCGCCCACGCCTACGGTGACGGGCACGCCGCCGACAGCTACCGGCACCGCCGTGCCCAGCGCGACCCGCACGGTGACGGCAGGCGTGCCTACGTCTACGGCTTCTGTTACGGCTGTCATACCGACGGGCACTTCCACCCTGCTGGCTACGGGCACGGCGACCAGTATAATGCCTACCGCTACCGGAACTGTAGTGTCCTCCACCTCAACCGTTGTAGTGCCCTCGACTACCGCGAGCGTAGCGCCCGCCACTATGACCGGCACGCCCGGCGTGGCTACTGGGACGGCAACTGTTTTGGCAGGCACGTCTACCGCCACAAGCATGGCAAGCCCAACCGTCACGGCCTGCACGCTACGCTTCACTGATGTGCAGTTGGGGCATACCTTCTACCCGTTCGTGCGGTGCCTCGCGTGCCAGGGTATCATAGGCGGGTATGCGTGCGGCGGGGCGCTCGAGCCGTGCGACGCGGAGGACAACCCATACTTCAGGCCGAACAACGACATCACGCGCGGGCAAATCTCGAAGATAGTGTCGCAGTCGGCAGGCTTCTCTGAGCCTGCGGGCGCGCGCATCTACGAGGACGTGCCTGAAGCCAGCCCGTTCTTCACCTGGATACAGAGATTGTCCAACCGGGGGTTGGTGGGTGGCTACAGATGCGGTCTTGTGCCTGGCGAGCCTTGCGTCGGCCCTGAGAACAGGCCGTACTTCCGGCCCAACGCCAACGCCACCAGGGGCCAGCTATCCAAGATAGTAGCTTCTGCGGCTCGGCTAACCGGCACACCTACAGGGCAGAGATACGCGGACGTGGCGGAGGACAGCACCTTCTACGTGTGGATAGAGCAGCTATCCTCCCTCGGTGTGATGGGTGGGTATGCGTGCGGGTCGTTGCCCACAGAGCCATGTGACGACCAGGATAGGCCGTACTTCCGGCCCAGCAATAACGTGACGAGGGGGCAGGCATCGAAGATCGTGGCTAACACTTTCTTTCCTGGGTGCCAGGTCTCGACCAGATGATAGGAGCATGATGGCGCCTCGTTTACTGCATGGAGTACGAATGGTGACGAGCAACGATGGCATGAACTTTGCAACCGTTCGACCTATCTGATTCGTATTCTGCGCGACTACACCTGAGATGCGGTGGCGGCATGGCAGCGATCTTCCTGCCCTTCCTCCCACGAATCCCGCCATCGCGTCTCAGACGCTGTAGCTCCTACGGCCAACACACCACTTGTTCTCCCCAATACTTCTACTCCCGCAGCGCAACTCCATTATGATGATCGCGTGCTCGCAGTAGCGCGCTCACCGAGGAGGGCATTGTCATGGCTAGAATTAGATTTTTACTCAAACGACGCGATATAGCGGTCGCCATCGCAGCCTTGGTCCTGACAATGCTGCTCGGTGGAACGATACGCATTTTCGAGGCGAACCAGCAGCTACCGGCCAGGAACGCAGGCCCACAGTTCGCGGAAAAATATATAGAGGGCAGCCTGTACGCCGCCGAACCAGGGGAAAGGGGCGGGGCTGAAGCTAGAGAATTAGCGCGGAGGGACGCGTTCTGGAACCACAGGTACACGTACCCAACAGGCAAGGCCGACCGTAAGTGGCTGGCCGACGCAGCCAGGCATGACCAGGCGAAGGTGAGATCGGGCATACCCGCCGGGCGAGTAACTTACAGCCGGGAGAATAACGACGCGCCACTGGCTCTCGATCCCAACCGATGGATCTCCATCGGCCCACAGCCGCAGGACAGCAACACCTGCGAAGTCTGCTTCCCCTTCGGCATCGTGGCGGGGCGCGTCAACGACGTGGTCGTGGACCCGGTCACCCAAACTATCGCTTACCTGGCGTCGGACGGTGGAGGGGTCTGGAAGACGACCAACTGCTGTAGCGCCGCCACCACCTGGGCACCGGGCACAGATAGCCCGTTGATTTCGACGGTTGCCATCGGAGACCTCGCCCTCGACCCCACCAACCACTATGTATATGCGGGCACGGGAGACCTGCGGTTCGGCTCCTTCTCCTTTGGCAGCGCGGGCCTGCTCAAGAGCACCGACCTGGGCGCGACCTGGCAGGTGAAGGGCGCGGACGTTTTCAGGATGCCTCTCCCCCAGCCGCCCGGCATATTCCCCCAGTACGACTCCATAGGCAAGGTGGCGGTAGATCCGCGCAACAGCAATAACTTGATCGTCGGGTCGAAGCGCGGCGTTTTCTTCTCCTACAACGGCGGCGATAACTGGGCCGGGCCTTGCCTGCCCGACCCCTTCCCCAACCAGAGGCAAGATATAACAGCAGTCCAGGCTATATCCGGCACCAACGTAACGGAACTGTTTGTAGCCGTTGGATCAAGGGGTTACAGCACAACGGTGCAGTATAACCTGGCTGAGAACGGCGCGAACGGCATATATTCGACGACAGTGCCTCTGAGCGGCTGCCCCGCCACATGGAGCCTGGTTAGCCGCCCGAATAACGGCTGGCCCGCAGGCAGCGGCAGTGGCGTGCCCCAATACCAGCCGGGCGGCAACGTGCTTGGCCGCATAGACATGGCCGTCGCGCCGAGCAACCCCAACTACATTTACGCCGAAGTGAGCGCGATCAAGCCCGGCTTCGGTGCCATCCAGCAAGGCGGCCTGCTGGGGGTATGGCGCTCCACTGACAGGGGCGCGACGTGGCAGCAACGTGTCACCGCGCAGGACCTCGAAGACGCGCAGGACGACTGTGGAGGCAACTGCGTGGGTGGCGACCCGTTGGGTGTGTGCGGCGACATCGCGCAGAACTGGTACGACCAGCACATAGCGGTGGACCCGAACGACCCCAACGTCATCTTCTTTGATAACGTTGACGTCTGGAAGTCCACCGACGGGGGCGATACCGTAAGGGATGTCACCTGCGGGTACAGCACCATACAGGTACCCCGCCCCGTACACGTAGACCAGCACGCCATCACATTCCTGCCCGGCTCATCTACCAGGGCGCTCTTCGGCAACGACGGCGGCATCTACCTGGGCGAGAGCGTCAATCTTACGCAGCCTACTTTCATCCAGCTAAACAGCAGCTTGAGCACGATAGAGTTCTACGGTGGCGACATCAGCGCCAACTTCGCGACCTCCCCCGCGCCGTTCGCCGTTGCGGGAGCGCAAGACAACGGTTCGTCCTCATGGCAGGCCGCAGATCCAAGCGTGGGACCCTACCTGTGGCAGCAGCGCATCGGCGGCGACGGTATGTTCGCCCGTATCGAGCCGGTGCTGGGCCAGCGCGTCTACATGGAAGCGCAGGTCGGCGCGATGCGGCTGTCAACTTCAGGCCACCAGGGGCCATACCCGTTACTGTCGGCGGAGACGAATTACACGCTCGATGAGCCGCGCCTCAGCTTCGTCTTCCCCTACGAGATATATAAAGGCGTGCCTGTGGGCGCGGGCGGAGGGGAAGATTGCCCGCCCACGGGTTGCACCCACATGATCGGCGGCACGTTCCGCGTGTGGGAAAACACAGGAGGCGCACTGCCGGAGAACTTCTGGTACGTCAACAGCCCGGACCTGACCAAGAACACCCTGGCGGACCGTTCGTTTATCAATCAACTTGCATATGCGCCGCGCACCGACGATATAGCTATCGTGGGCACCAACGACGGCAATGTCTGGATCGGCTTCGGGTTAGGGAACGGCGCGCAGAGTCCCGCTAACTGGTCGAACGTCACCGGGGGCAACGCCGTTCTGCCGAACCGCCCGATACTGGACGTGGCGCTCGACGGCGCGGTTATGATGACTACCACCATGCCGGTTGGCTACGCGGCGGCCGGCGGCTTCGACGAGAACACGCCAGGCACGCCGGGCCACGTCTTCAAGATCACATGCACGGCGGCGAACTGCACGTCGTTCACTGTCGAGAACAAGTCGGGCAACCTCCCCAACGTACCGGCGGACAGCATAGTGGGCAACCCCAAGTTCCGGCAGCAGGTCTTCGTGGGCACAGACTGGGGCGTCTATTATACCAACAACATTGACGCGGCAACCCCTGAGTGGTTCCGCTTCAACGCGGGTATGCCCAACGTCATGGTTTGGGACTTCGCTATTGACCGGGGCTTCACGACCCTGGCGGCGTTCACCCGCAGCAGGGGAGTCTTCGTGTGGCCTCTGCCCTCGGCGCCCTTCGTGGGACCCACGCCCACAGGTACAATAACGACCGTCACACCCACCAGCACGCTGGGACCGCCGAACACCCCCGTCGTGGCGGCTACTTACACCATCAACCCTTCGATCACCGCTTCGCCTACGCGCACCGCTACCCCGGCTCCGCCCACTATCACGCCGGGCGGACCATCGCTGACACCCACGCCCACTACAGGCGCTGAGATCGTGCTCTACGACCAGTACAACCGCCAGAGCGCGGCACTCGGCACCGGCTCGCAGAGGTATAATGGTAACCCGAACGATTCGCGCAACGTTGAGCTGGCGGACGACTTCGTGGTGCCGAGCGGCCAGCAGTGGATAGTCACGAGCGTCGCCGTTGACGGCTTCTACAGCGGCACGGGACCGAACGCAGGCTCCGTCAACGTGGCGTTCTACACAAACTCGGTCACGGGCACGCTGCCAGGCCCGCTCGTGGCTAGCATGACGGTAGTACACCAGGACGCCGGAGGCCCATTCCGCATCCCGCTCAGCCCGGCAGTCAACCTTACCGCCGGGGCCTACTGGGTATCGGTCCAGCCGAACCTGATAGACACGCGCACCTGGGCCTGGTATAACCGTCGCCCTCCCCAGGCGCACAACCCTGCGGCGCTACGGAGGCCCAACAGCACAGCCATCAACAACGCTTGTCGTGACTGGGAACCCAGGATCGTTTGCATAGCCGGATCGCAGGCTGAGCCGGACCAGGTCTTCCTGTTGAACGGTTACCTCATAGGCGGCGGCACAGCCACCACGACAGCTCTGGCTACGGGCACACCTGTAGCTACTGTGGTCACGGGCACGGCTACACTCGTGGCATCCACGGCCACAGGCACCGTGCCGGCAGCGACCACTACCGGCACTCCCTTGCTGCCGACCGGAACGGTGGCTGTGGCTACGAGCACCGGGACGAGTCTAGCTACTGCAATACCGGGTACAGGCACCGCCACTCCTGGCGTTCCCACGCTTACGGCGACGGTAGGCGCGCCCACCCAAACAGTCGTAGCGCAGACCGGTACCCCCACCGCCTCCATCACAGCCATCGTGGCTACCCAGACGCCAATCGCGCCGACCACCACGATCACCCCGGCTGCCCCTACCTCTACACGCACCGTCGTGGCTACTCTGACACCTGTTAGCTCTACGAACACGGTGGTTGTCTCCACTGCTACCCGCACGATTACGCCCATACAGCCTACGGGCACTTCAACAGTAGTCTTGCCCTCCTCCACAACCACCAGCCTATCCACCGCTACGCGCACCTCGACTACGGTTGCAGGCACCGGCACCTCAACACGCACGTCAACGGCGGTTAGTACGGCTACGCGCACCGGCACCGCAGCAGTTCCCAGCCCGACCAACACCGTGGCGCAGCCAACCACCACAGTTACTCAACCCACAGGCACAGTGGCACAACCTACCGGCACAGTAGCGCAGCCCACCCGGACGCTTACGCCGGTGCCGCCTACGGCCTGCCCCGTGCAGTTCGTGGACGTGCCGCAGAGCAACACCTTCTACCAGTACGTGCGCTGCCTGGCTTGCCGGGGCATCATCGGCGGGTACTCCGACGGCACCTTCCGTCCGAATAACGACATCACACGCGGGCAAATCTCCAAGATCGTGTCCCAGTCGGCAGGGTTCTCTGACCCTGCGGGCAGACAGATATACGAGGATGTGCCCCCCGCAAGCCCCTTCTTCACCTGGATACAGAGATTGTCCAACCGGGGATTGGTGGGCGGATACGCATGCGGGCTGGTACCTGAAGAGCCGTGCATAACGCCTGGTAACAGGCCGTACTTCCGTCCCAACGCTTCAGCGACCAGAGGGCAGCTATCGAAGATAGTAGCCTCAGCCAGGGGCATCACCACTACGCCTACAGGGCAGACCTACCAGGACGTAGGCACTACCCACACGTTCTACATATGGATAGAGCAGCTATCCAACCTCGGAGTAATGGGAGGCTACCCATGCGGTACCATGCCCAGTGAGCCATGCGGGACGAGCAACAAGCCATACTTCCGCCCTAACAACAACGTGACCAGAGGGCAGGCATCGAAGATAGTAGCTAACACCTTCTTCCCTGGGTGCCAGACCTCTAGCCGCCCGTAGGTTGGAAGCGACGACATAGGTAAGCTCTAACAAGAAAGCCCTTCCAGGCGTAATTCTGGCTGGGAGGGCTTTCTTAATTAACGGTATAACAAGTGTGTTGCAGGCGGCTGCATGTTCGTGCTAAACTCAGTTGAGCTTTTCAGCTATTTGTAGCACTCAGGCATAACCCCCATCTTCCGGGCAGCGTGAACCTGTGGGACACCGGAGAGCCTGAGAATAGCAGCAAGCTCCAATCCCCTGGCCTCATTGAGCAAGAAAGGAGTGAGTAATGGTTAGATATAGATTAGTCATCGTGGCGGCAATGATGGTGTTAGTCCTGGCGGTCTCCGGCTTTTTCCTGGGCGGGCAGACGGTCAGCCAGGCGCGAGGCGTGAATAGCGCGAGGGTAGAGAATTCCATCTTCCAGTCCTCATCGGGCCTCCAAATGACCGTGAAGACGGCAGACTATTTCGACGTTTCGCCGCCGCTTCGCTCGATGAAGATAATCCCGCCCAGCGCAGGGCCTCTGCGTGAGATGCCCGAACGCTCTGCGGGCAAGACGGTGCAGGACAACGGCTATAGCCAAGACCCGGTGGTCCAAAAAATCTTCGGCCCACTGGGGGGTGGCATGCCTACGCCTATCGTCAGCTTTGACGGCATCCCCAATATCGCCAGCGTGGCCCCGCCCGACCCGGATGGCGACGTAGGTCCCAACCACTACGTCGAGATGGTCAACCTGCACTTCCAGATATTCGACAAGACCGGCACGTCGCTGTTTGGGCCGGCGGCTAACAACACCCTTTTCACCGGGATGACCCACCCATGCGAGGTTGAGAACGCGGGCGATCCTATCGTGCTCCACGACCAGCTCGCGGATCGCTGGATGCTCACCCAGTTCACATCCAACGGCCCGGTTTTCTATAACTGCGTTGCTATATCTACCACCAGCGACCCCACAGGCACCTATTACCGCTACGCATTCAGCACAGGCCCCAACTTCCCGGACTATCCCAAGTACGGCGTGTGGCCGAACGCCTATTTCCTGAGCACCAGGGAGTTCCTGGGTACCGCAGGCCCGTTCCAGGGTGTGGGCGCTTACGCGCTTGAGAGGGAGAGGATGCTGGCAGGCGACCCGGCAGCGCGAGTGGTTACCTTCATAGTGCCGCCCACCCCGGCGTACCGGGTGGGAGACGGCCTGCTCCCCGCCGATCTGGACGGTGACACCCTCCCTCCCGATGGCAGCCCGAACTACTGGGCGGGCACGATGGACGACGGCGGCCCGTATAGCGCTACCGAAGATGCTATCACCTGGTGGCAGTACCACGTGGATTGGGACGACCCCTCGACCGCCACTTTCACCCAGACCGCTACGCTGCCTACGGAGCCTTTCGACTCGATCTTCCCCTGCGCGCCTACATCCCGCGCCTGTATTCCTCAGCAGGGCACGACCAATAAGCTGGATATACTATCTTACCGCCAGCGTCCAACCTGGCGTCTGGCATACCGCAACTTCGGAGACCACGAGTCGCTGGTGACTAACCAGTCGGTGGAGGCCATTACCGGTATAGCGGGTATTCGTTGGTACGAGGTACGAAGCCCTCTCACCAACACGGTCATCTACCAGCAGGGCACCTACGCGCCTGGGTCTACAGACGGCATCCATCGCTGGATGGGGAGCATCGCGATGGACGGCAGCGGCAATATGGCCCTGGGCTACAGCGCGTCCAGCGGGACTATGTTCCCAAGCGTCCGTTACACGGGAAGGTTGCGCGACGACCCACTCGGCCAGATGCCACAGGGTGAAGGCTCCATCAAGGAAGGCACCGGCGCGCAGACGGGTGGGGGTAATCGCTGGGGCGACTATACGGCCATACACGTAGACCCCACGGATGACTGCACTTTCTGGTACACCAACGAGTACATACCCGTCACGAGCAGCGCGGGCTGGCGCGGGCGTATCGGCGCGTTCAAGTTCCCCGGCTGTACAGGTACCGTTCCTACGGTTACCCCTGGCCCGACGGCTACTGCCACGGCATCAGCTGCCACGACAGCCACCGCCACCTCAGGCACCGTAGTAACGACACGCACGGCAACGACTGTGCCCCCAACGGCTACAGCATGCTCTGTCGAGTTCACGGACGTGCCTTCCACCAACACCTTCTACGCCAACATACGCTGCCTGGCTTGCAAGGGCATCATCGGTGGTTACTCCGATGGCACCTTCCGCCCCAACAACGACATCACCAGGGGGCAGATCGCTAAGATAGTGTCGCAGTCGGCAGGGTTCTCTGACCCCGCGGGCACGCGCATCTACGAAGACGTACCTGAGTCCGGTACGTTCTTCACCTGGATACAAAGGTTGTCCAACCGGGGGTTGGTGGGCGGATACCCATGCGGGTCAGTGCCAAGCGAGCCATGCAATGCGGGGGACCGTCCATACTTCCGGCCCAATGCCTCGGCTACCAGGGGCCAGCTATCCAAGATAGTGGCTTCTGCGGCGCACCTGACCGGCACGCCTGCCGGGCAGACGTACGCTGACGTGCCCACGAATAGCACGTTCTACGAGTGGATAGAGCAACTATCGCAGATCGGCGCGATGGGAGGTTACCCGTGCGACACGGTGCCAAGCGAGCCGTGCGATGCGGAGAACCGTCCATACTTCCGGCCCAACAATAGAGTTACGAGAGGGCAGGCGTCGAAGATTGTGTCTAATACCTTCTTCCCCGGGTGCCAGGTAGCTTCAAGATAAGCAACAGAGTTAGATGTCTAAGAGGGCCAGTGCCGACTGGCCCTCTCTTTTATTTCAGAAGAGCTTGCTGACCCAACTGCGACTGGCCGTTGTATTTGCAGAGTCACTTTTCCGTATTTTCTTCGGAGTCGTGCAGTATAGCGAGACGGACGAGGCGTTGTGCCAGTCTGTAAACGTCACGCTTGTCTCCTTGTCGGCGAAGCCCTACAGCCACTACCATGACAATCACCCTGGCATGCTCGACCTTGTATATGATCCTGAATCGTTGAGCGACGGCACGCAGGCTCCTATAACCTTGAAGCTCAGCAGTGAGGGGTTTTCCTTGTCTCTCAGGTTCGTGAGCCAGGCCGTCTATTGCCTCAACTAGCTTACTATGGCTGCGCCTATCCCTTATTGAGTGGAGCATTTGTAGGGCAGTAGGCGTAATCTCGATGCCCCAGGTTACATCTCCCTCTCGACCTGCTTGCCCAATAGGCTCTTCGCTTCCGCCCATGATATGGTCTCTCCCGCTGCAGCTTCACTGATGCTCTGGCGTAGCTGTGCCATCAATCCGGGATCTGAAATCACTTCAAGGGTTTCAATAAGCGTATCGTACAAATCCCAGGGCATTATCGCCAGCACGGGCTTATTGTGCCTGGTAACCATCACGACCTCGCTAGCGGTATCCTGTTCGAAGTGGGCAGGGAGTGTGGTCAGCTTTTCGCGGGCCTCAGCGATTGACATTGTAGTGGGCATCTTCGTGCTCCTTCTTCTGGTAGGCTCAGAGTGGGGCATTTCCTAAAATTCTCTTTGTACGAAAGATTGTACATAAGTACGTACAATGTGTCAAGTTGCGCCCACTGCATTATTGACAGGTAAGGTTTATCCTTAAATGTGAGATGGCGGCACGCGGATTGCCTTTGCTTTCGTGGCACATTAATCGCCAGAAATCATGGAGGTAATAAGATGGGCCAGGGTAATAACGAGGGGCGGCCTGCCGTCCTGGACAACGTATCGGATACACAGGTTTTGGAGCTTGAGCGGCAGTTCGAGGAGCAGGACCGCGAAGCGTGGGACGCCCTCACAGGTAGCTACAGCTGGTCGTCAGACGAGAGTGATAACGTATGGCAGTGGTTCGCGCAGAAGCCACCGCAGGGTAGTAGCTCCGACAGCTAAGATCGGCACCGATGCCTGCGCCAAAAAGTATTAGCAACCAAACAGAAATCACGCATCACGTTTCACGTTTCATGCATCATTCATCACCTTGCTTATTTCCTGGAAATTAGATAAAAATCTATATGCGCGACACAGCACCACGCCCCGATACCACATCAACAAACGGCCACACCCGATCCGACCTCGACACTCTGCGAGATGCCAGCGACGCGGCTGCCCAGGAAGTCGCTGAGGCCACCGACCCGGCTACCCCCGCCGGACTCTCCGTCGAGCCTGCCGCCCAGGCAGAGGCTGTCGCCGCGCGGGCAGAAGAAGAGGCCGACCTCACGCCTGAAGATCGCCGTGCCGTGGGCCGCAACGTCTTCCGGCTGGCCTGGCCCGCCATCGCCGAAAACGCCCTTCAAACTCTCCTGGGCATCGTGGACACCGCCATCGTCGCCCGCCTCGGCACGGCGGCGCTCTCCGGCGTGGGCGCGTCACAGCAGCTAATCTGGGTGCTCACCACCGCCCTTATCGCCATCAGCATGGGCACCACTGTCCTTATAGCTCGCTTCACAGGCGCAGGCCAGAAACAGCGCGCCAACGCCGTCCTCAAGCAGTCCATCCTGCTCTCCATCGTGCTTGGCCTGGCCCTCGCGCCCATCGCCTTCCTCTCGCACCCCATCCTGGCGATGCTCGGCCTCACCCCTGCGGCCACCGAAGACGGGGCAACCTACCTGAGTATCACCCTTATATTCGCTCTGCTGATCGTCTTGATGTTCGTGGCGGGCGCGGCCCTGCGCGGGGCGGGCGACACCAAGACGCCCATGTACGTCACCGGCTTCATAAACGCCATCAACGCGGTCCTGGCCGTTGAGCTTGTCTTCGGCGGCGATAAAGCGAGCGGCATCCTGAGCGGCTGGTTGAGTGGGTTGGCCTCCTTAGTAGTCCCAGGCGCACAGATAGCCATTCCCGGCCTATCGTGGATACCGGAGATGGGCGTGGCAGGCTCGGCGTGGGCCACCGTCATAGCGCGGGGCATCGGCACCGCTATCCTGCTGAGCCTCTTCCTCCTGCCGCGCTCAGCCCTCGTGCTATGGCGCGGCGGGGGCTGGCGGCCCAGCTTCGAGATCATCCGCCGCATCCTGCGCGTCGGCATCCCTTCCGCTATCGAGCAGATGGTGATGTCGCTGGGCATCCTCGTCTACAGCTTCATTGTCATAGGTATGGGCGAGGTCATCTTCGCCACCTCCCGCCTGGCCCTCAACGCCGTATTCCTCTCCCAGATGCCCGGTTTCGGCTTCTCGATGGCCGCCACCACCCTTGTAGGCCAGAGCCTCGGCGCTCGCCAGCCGAAGCGCGCCCGGCTCGGCTCCCAGCTAGCCACTCGCTCCGCCCTCATCTGGATGAGCATCATGGGCATCGCCTTTTTCTTCTTCGGCGAGACCATACTGCGTATCTTCACCGATGACCCTCAACTCCTATCGCTGGGCGGGACCGCCATGAAGGTGATCGCCTTCAGCCAGCCACCTCTCGCCCTGGCCTTCGTGCTTGCAGGCTCCCTGCGAGGCGCGGGCGACGTGCGCTTCCCCATGTGGGTCACGACCACCGCCGTCTGGCTGGTCCGCCTCCCTACGGGCGCGTTCCTGGGCCTCCACGTCGTATGCATCCCCTTCACCACTTTCTGCATACCCGGCCTCGGCATGGGCCTCGTCGGCATCTATGCCGCCCTGGTAGTAGAGTCCTCCCTGCGCGCAATCCTGATGTACTTCCGCTTCCGAGATGGCAAATGGCAAACCATGAAAGTCTGACCCTCAACAATAATCACCCTAACCGCAAAGGCGCAAAGAAACGCAAAGTTCGCTAAGATTTTTATTGTTTTATGGTTGCTCTTTTTGTACAATCCTGTCGTGGCACTCCATTCAAGACCCCATAGAAACTTAGCGAACTTTGCGTTTCTTTGTGTCTTTGCGGTTAGAAATCTTGGTGGTCACGCACGGTTGCGATTTCCACACTTGAGTGCTATAATGTATACTTGTGGCGTGGCAGGCAGGAGCGCTCATGTTCCGTAGAGGCCACGCCGGTAAGCGAGGGGCGCTGCTCGCTGCGATCATGGCACCAGCCATACATCAGCGGTCGCGATATAGAGGGCATGAAGCCCCTGTTTATGGAATTTGACGATCGTATCCAGGCCGCGACTCCCATCGCGGCTGTACTATCCCACCAGTTCTGCCCAGCTGGGCACGAGCTAAGTTGTGGAAGGGGTGTCCTCGAATGTGGGCGCGGCACTCGCCCTGCTGCCCGTCCGGGTAGCTACGCGAGGCGCGGACCCCTCCACAATCGCGTCCTTGAGCGTGTACCCATGCCGCCCATCTCTGCTATGCTTGCACGTACGCCCCACTCTCGGCAGCAGATCCTTACCCTTCACGATAACTCCCCGCCCGGTCCCGGCGCGCGCCTCCTGTAGACCTGCCCGCCGCGTCACGTATAGCAACCTTTCCCCGTATATATTATTGATAGAGACGTGGCATGGCCTCTGTCGGGATGTACTGACACGCCCTGCCGCCTGAGAAAAGAGAGATACAATTGGCACGCAATATATTCACACGTGGTAACGAAGAGGTCAAGACTAAAAGAATACTGGTGCCTGTAAAGGGCGACTCCAACGCAGACGAAGAGGCCATGCGCCTGGCTTACACTTACGCGCAGGCGAAGATAGGCAAAGGCCGCCACGTAGCGATAGACGTTGTGTTCGTAGTGGAAGTGCCTCACGCCCTCGCGCTCAATGCCGAGCTACCGGAGAAGGTAGAGAAGGGCGAGAAGGCTCTGGACCACGCCGAAACTGTGGCCCGCGACATGGGCGTGCAGGTAGAGTCGTCGCTGCTACAGGCCCGTAGCGCGGGCGCAGCGGTCGTGGACATGGCGAGAGAGAGCGGCGCGGAGTTGATAGTAATGGCGACCGGCTACCAGAAGAAGCTGGGCGAACTAGACCTGGGCCGCAACATACCCTACGTCCTAAAGAACGCCCCATGCAGAGTATGGATTTGCCGCGCCCCTATGGTAGAAACTGAAACGTAGTTCGTATTGCGTACTGCGTATTGCGTAAAAGAATGCAGGGAAACCACTTTACGTAATACGGACTACGCAATACGTATTGCGAGTCGAAAGGACTTTAGATTATGAAGATAGTTATCCTGGGTTCAGGGCGCGTTGGTGCCCGGTTGGCCCAACTTATGGACGCGGAAGGGCACCAGGTAAGCGTGATTGATGCTGACCCGGTGTCGCTCAGCCGCCTGCCTGAAGACTTCGGCGGGCAGTCTATCGTGGGCACGGGCATTGACGTGGACGTGCTCAAGTCGGCTGGGATAGAGAGCGCTGACGCCTTTGCCGCCGTGACCAACTTCGACAACACCAATATCATGGCGTGCGAGGTTGCCAAAGAGATATTCGGCGTGAAGAAGGTGCTAGCGCGCATCTACGACCCTGGCCGCGAGAGCCTCTACCACGAGCTTGGCCTTGAGACGATCTGCCCCACGACTCTGATCTCCACCACCGCCCGCGACATACTTGAGGCCCCGGAAGGTGCCGAGTTACTGCCCTTCCCACCCCACAACGTCTCAACCCACAACCACGACAAAGCGCCGATACCGGCAGCTACGCCCTCCGCGCTAAGCGGCGCGGTAGCGCACGCCTCAGCCACACCAGACTCGACTTACCAAAACATCCAGGCCCCTCAGCCCCAGCCATCCGCTCCCGTAGCGCAGGCACCAGCCCCGCCGGAAGAGCCGGAGAAAGCCCAACAAAACGGGCGCGGCCTCCGCAACCTGTTCAAGCACTAAACCAATTATGAATTTTGAATGCTGAATTTTGAATTGTATCTACGCAGGGGTATTTCATAATTCAAAACTCAAAATTCAGCATTCAAAATTCCGAAAGTGGGGTTGCAGCGCACATGTACGTGATTGTAGTTGGAGGGGGGAAGGTCGGGTATTACCTGACCAAGACGCTCGTACACGAGGGGTACGAGGTGCTTCTCATCGAGAAGAACCTCAAAAAGGTGTCCACCTACCACGAGCGGTTCGGGTCGGTGGTACTGGAAGGCGACGGCGCTGAGATGGTCACGCTGGAGACCGCTGGGGCGGCGCGCGCCGACGTGGTTATAGCGGTGACGGGCGACGACGAAGACAACCTGGTGATATGCCAGACGGCCAAAAAGCTGTTCCACGTGCCCCGCACCATAGCCCGCGTGAACAACCCCAAGAACGAAGAGATATTCAAGAAGCTGGGCATAGATGTCACCGTGTCGTCCACCAACCTCATCTTGAACATCATCGAGCAGGAAATACCCGACCGGGGGCTGGTCCACCTGCTGACGCTCAAGCACGCCCAGGTGGCTATAGTCGAGACGAGCGTGGAAGACGGCTCGCCCGTAGTCGGCAAATCGCTCGCGGATATACACTTCCCACCGAATATAGTCATCGCGGCGGTGCTACGCGATGGTGGCGTTATCATCCCCAACGGTGGTACGGTGTTGCAGTCAGGCGACGAAGTAATAGCCACAGCCAACCGTCAGAGCGAAGAGACGCTGCGGCAAATGCTCGCCGGGAGCTAGCTCTATCTCCCCCAAATTGGATAAAGGTAAAGGAATAATCAGGTAGGGGCGATCCGGTGGGTCGCCCTGTTTGGGGTTGCGCGCCAAGTTGGTACGCCATCCCCACCAGGGCGACCCACCGGATCGCCCCTACCCTTCTGATCTCTAACCCCTAACCCCTAACCCCTATGGCCCCCATGTGATGATTGCGTAGTCAAGCATGAAGAACATAGGGTAGTTGATCCTGTTGTCTGGGGTGAGGTTGGTTATGGTGAGGGTGTTGGAGCCTTCGTGGAGCAGGCCGGGCGCGAGGTCCCAGGTATAGAGGCCCCAGTTACCCTCTCCCTTACCGGCGTTCGCAAAGTCGTCGGGGAAGGGGTTTGGCCCATCGTGCAACACTGTGTCGTTGAGGGTGATGCGTATAGGGATTTTGGCGAAGCCCCCGGCGGCACCCTCGGCGTCCACCCCCCTTATCGTGAGGGCTGCGGGTCCGGCTGGCGCACCGACAACGGAGAAGGTGGCAGACATGCTGCTGTACGCGGTGCGCTGTCCGTAGACCCACATCGCCGTTACGCCATGATAGAGCCGGTTGGCGTTAGTGAAGCCGCCGACGAACGCATTGTCGTCAAGCCTTATCCTGCCCCCCTCGTCGCTGGGCACAGGCGTATCGGCGGGCGGTTCAGGTGTTATCGTTGGTTCGGGTGGGGTAGCGGGGGAGGGTGGCTCAGGCGTGTTTGTAGGTACCGGCGGCGGGAGCGTCTCGGTAGGCGGCACCTCTGTGGGTGGCGCTTGGGTCGGGGGGACTTCTGTCGGCCGCACCGGGGTTGGCGGCGCTTCGGTAGGCGGGATGGCCGTCTCCGTAGGTGGTGGGGCGGGCGTGTCACCAGGCAATACAGGTGGTATCGTGATAGTGGGCGAAAGCTCAGGTATCACAACTGCTACGGGTAGGGTGGGAGATGGTGTCGGCGACGTAGCCCCAAACATATTGTCCCATATATCTCTACCCTGCCACGCGCCCAGGAGGCCGCACAGGACCAGACCGGCCGCCACTAGCAGCGTGACCGGCAGCCAGCCAATCCTTCGCTGCCTGGCTACGTTTACCTGTACGCCTCTGGCGGGGGGCTGCGCGGCATAAGGCGCGGCGCTCCTGGGTGGGGGCGTCACCTGCTGGACGGGCACGCTGCTGAAAGTAGTGGATTGCGCCTTCACTGGGGGCACGGCGGCAGGGCTACCAGGTGCGGCGGGCATGGGCACGGCCTGGCTCAACTCGGCGGCAGGACGCTGGCCCGCGGGCAGCCACGCGCTCAGGTTGGGGTTTGTGCCCATGATAGAACCCAGCGACATTGCCTGCGTCGGCTGGTTGAACATGGCGCTGATGGCGTCCAGCTCCGCCGCAAGAGTACGCGTGTCGGGGTAGCGCCTGCCGGGGTCCTTGTTGAGGCAGCGCATCACCACAGCTTCCAGCGAAGGGGGCACTTCGGGCACGAGGTCGTGGAGGGGGCGCGGCTGCTCCCACACTTGCTTGTAGGCTACGATTGCCGGGTTATCCCCCTCGAAAGGCGGCCTGCCCGTGAGCATGTCGTACATCACGCAGCCCAGCGCGTAGATGTCGGATGCGGGGCCGATAGGGCTGCCGGTGGCCTGCTCAGGCGACATGTACGCGGCTGTGCCGAACGTCATGCCCGATTGCGTGAGAGAGGGGCCGGAGAGGGCCTTTACGATGCCGAAGTCGGTCAGGTTGACGTTACCTGCGCGGTCTATTAGTATGTTCTGGGGCTTCACGTCGCGGTGGATCAGTTCGGCGGCGTGGGCTGCGGAGAGCGCGTGGCACGCCTGCCTTGCTATAGAAATGGTCTCGGCGGGCGTGAGGCGTCCGCGCTTTTGCAGCACGTCCTTGAGGTTCTGCCCCTCGACGTACTTCATCGAGATAAACATCGTGTCGCCGGGGGCTTCCCCGAAGTCGTAGATGTCAACGATGTTGGGGTGCGAGAGGCGTGCCGCGACCCTGGCCTCGGTCACGAAACGCTTGCGCGATGCGGGGTCGTGCGTGAACTGGGGGCGTAATACCTTGATGGCTATGATGCGGTCGAGCCGTTGGTCCTTAGCGCGGAACACCTCTGCCGCGCCGCCCTCGCCAATCTTTTCGAGCAGACGGTAGCGGTCGGCCAGCAGGCGGCCACCCTCTATCATCGGCGTTGAGTTGTTATTGTCGCTCATCGGCGGCCCGCTCCCGGTGTTGGACGTAGCAGCAATTCGGTGGACTCCCCTATTCTCTATCTATATAAGACGATGGTTGGCGCGGATTGTCACGCTTTATAAACGATTCTCGCGGCACTACCGTTAGGAGGAAAATCATGTACCATACATCTTTGTTTGGAAAGTTTGCCAAATTGACGGCGCGCGCAATGGGGCACCCGGCGGCATTCGCGGTTGCGCTACTAACAATTTTCGCCTGGGTGATTACAGGCCCAATCTTCGGATTCAGCGATACCTGGCAGCTT
This sequence comes from Chloroflexia bacterium, assembly GCA_036399775.1. Taxonomy (GTDB): domain Bacteria; phylum Chloroflexota; class Chloroflexia; order QHBQ01; family JADMIH01; genus JADMIH01. Next base: position 200,828 of record DASWMJ010000009.1, read on the forward strand.
GTGATTAACACGGGGACTACTATCGTGACCTTCCTTATGGTGTTCTTGATTCAGAATACTCAAAACAGGGACAGCATAGCGATGCAATTGAAGCTCGATGAGTTGATCCGGGCGATGACGGGGGCCCACAACGCGCTGTTGGACCTCGAAGAACTGACGGAAAGCGACCTGGTAAAGATAAGGAACACGTACGAAGCCCTGGCCCGCAATGCAAAGCAGGACCTGGAACGAGGTTTGACTGACGTAGGGTCGCCTAACCTGCCTGCCAACTAGCTCTTATCAATAGAGACTCTTTTCGCACGATGCCTACTCAGATAGCATGTTACGCGCCATGCGTTAGGGGTGAGGGGTCAGGGGCGAGGGGCGAGGAGCGAGGGGTTAGGGGCGAGGAGTTAGGGGTTGGGCTGATCATTAAGTTCTATTGCCTCCATTGGGGGCTATCCATGAGAGGATAGATTTACCGCTGGGTTGGTCCCATTCTCTTTTCACTTGAAAGGGTGGTATGTCACGACTGCTTGTCATCGGCAACGTCAACCTGGAAACCGCGCTACGGGTGGCGGCCTTTCCGGTCCCTTACGAATCGGCTTCGTTTGTTCCTTTTGGCATTGACAGCGCAGTATCGGGGGTTGGGTATAACCTTGCTAAGACTCTGTCGGTGCTCGGTGATGATGTCGTGCTGGCGGCCATCATAGGGCAGGACAGGACGGCTGCTATGACCCGCGAGCAGTTGCGCGACGACGGCATTGATGACCGCTACGTCCTCGGCCAGGTTGAAAAGACGGCCCTGTCGGTGGTGGCCTATGATGAAAGCGGCAGGCGCGCGGTCTTCGTGGATGTCAAAGACCTGATGGAGCAGATATACCCTCCCAGTCTGTTTGACGAGGCGCTTGCGGGCGTTGAGGCGGTGCTCTTCACCCAGGTAGGCTACTGCCGACCACTGCTGGCCCCGGCCCGCGCCGCAGGCAAGCTGGTGGCCGTTGATCTGCAATTGATCTCCGATTTGGACGACCCTTACAAGCGCCCATACCTGGAAGCGGCTAACATCGTCTTCATGAGCGACGAACAGTTGCCCGAACCACCTGAGACCTGGGCTATGCATCTGTTGGAGCGCTACCCGGCGCATGTGGTAGGCATCGGCATGGGCGCGGCGGGGGCGCTGCTTTTAGTTCGCGGGGCTGGCCCGCCGGTGCGTATGCCTGCGATAACGACCCGGCCCGTCGTCAATGCCAGTGGTGCCGGTGATGCCCTGTTCGCTTGCTTTATGCACTACTACACGCTCACACGCGATGCCGAGGATGCGCTTCGCCGGGCCGTAGTCTTCGCGTCATACAAGATCGGCGAGAGCGGGTCTAGCCAGGGCCTTCTCGACGCTGCCGGTCTGGATGCCCTCTACAACTCCTTGCGCCGCTAAAGTAAGGTTGAGTTGTAGGGGCGAGATTTATCGCGCCCTGGCCGCGGCCCACGCACCATGTTGGTTTGCTACCCCACCAGGGCGCGATAAATCTCGCCCCTACGCCCGTATTCTGAATATTTACTTAGCATCGGGTAGTGAAACCGAAAAGAATTAAGTTCGTCTTACTTCAAGGAAATTATCCCAGAGGAGCAGTAACAATGAAACGGAAATGGATGGTATTTATATCAGGGTTGCTGGCGACAGTAAGCCTGTTGGGGTTGGCGGGGGCCACGCAGCCTGCCGTCGCGCAACAGAGCCAGGCCAGGAGCAGCATACCCTTCGCGCCCATCTCGATTGTTGACTTTGGCCCCGTGCAAACCAACGCCTTCTTTCCGGGGTGGACGGGCATCAGCGGGGACTGGATTGGGTATGCCACCCAGACGGTCATATGCGGGCATTGCGGCTATGGCGTCAATACGCTCAACCTCTACAACGCGATAACAGGGCAGAAGATAATGATACGCCCGGCGGTGGAGCGCGGCCAGACCACTACAGAGTACAGGAAGAGCGCCGAGAACATGCAACTGAACGGCGGCATACTCACCTGGACCCAGCCCGGCAAGCCCGCACAGGGCAGCGGGGCGCAGTATACCCCCGGCGACCACGACTGCACCCTTTGCTACTACGATGCGAACACCGGGCAGGGCGGGGCGTGGACGGGTGGATCGCTGCCGCCCGTTGACCCGAAGGGCGATTGGAGCGTGCAGGTGGGTGCCGGGCCGCCGCCTGATAATTCATCTACGATAACCGTGACGCAGCAGAGTACGAACAAGGTTGTGATACGCGAGATGATGAAGGACGGCTGGCAGGTACAGAACCCTGTAGTCGGGCGTGACAAGATAGTGTTTGTGCAGACCAAGATCGGGCACAGCGTCCCGCAACTGCTCCAACTGCAATGGCTGTTGCAGCCCGACCCCGCCTTCCAGCAGGTGTGGGCGCGGGCCGACCAGCCTGTGGCGGCGGGTAAGGCGGCACGCTCCTGGCTTTGGGGACCTGCGCCCATAGTCACCGCCAGGGAGCAGTACGTCGAAGGCGTCGGGGGCACGAGGCTGGTGCAGTATTACGACAAGAGCCGCATGGAGGTCAACAATCCCGCGGCGGACCCCGACAACCCGGCCTACGTCACCAACGGCCTGCTGGCGGTGGAGATGGTGAGCGGCGAGATACAGATAGGCGACCTGGCTACCGTCAAAGCGACCATCCCCTGCACGATCCCGGTGGCGGGCGACCCCCGCAAGGACAACCCGCTCACGCCGAGCTACAGCGACTTCATGGGCGTGGCGACCCTGCATGGTGAGAACCAGGAGACCTCGCGGGTAGGCGAGAAGGTGGACGACTCGATAGACGTGAATGGCGCGACCGGCAAAGACACGGCGCGCGCTAACCTGTCGAAGTATGCCGCCTTCGTGCCGGAGACAAGCCATAACGTGCCCGACCTCTTCTGGAAGTACCTCACGGGCATGAAGGCGACATACGGCTTCGACTGGACGTTCGTGCTGGGCTATCCCATTACGGAGGCGTATTGGACGAAGATGCGAGTGAGCGGCGAGGAGATGCCTGTGCTTGTGCAGATATACCAGCGCAGGGCGCTCACCTACGTGCCCGACTTCCCCGCAACCTGGCGGATACAGCAAGGCAACGTCGGCCAGCACTACCTCGAATGGCGCACTTTGAACATGATGAGGAGGCTGCTGGGGCCGTAAGTTACAAGAAACCGCCAAGACGCCAAGAGCGCCAAGAACCCGCCAAGTTATTGTGGTTTGTATGGGCTACGAGAATATCAACTCGTGATCAAACCCCATAACCATTCTTGGCGGGTACTTGGCGCTCTTGGCGTCCTGGCGGCTCCGTTCTCCGCGCTAAACTTTGACGCGGCTATTTGTAGCGGTGTATACTCCGCTTTGCCGTTTTCAAATCTAATAGAGGAAGGGAGCAGGTACAACAAGATGATCAACGAATTCAAGGCTTTCATCAACAAAGGCAACGTACTCGATCTAGCTGTCGCCCTTATCCTGGGCACGGCTTTCGGCGCTATCATCAAGTCGCTGGTGGACGATATCATCATGCCACCCGTGGGCAAGCTGATAGGCGGTGTAGACTTCAAGGCGCTGACCATAGACCTCGGCGGGGCCACAATCAACTACGGCAACTTCATCAACACGATAATCACTTTCCTGATAGTTGCCTTCGCACTCTTCCTCATCATACGGGCCTACCGCCGTATGCGCCCGCCAACACCCGCCGAAGTCGCTACCAAAGAGTGCCCCTACTGCCTCTCCACTATCCCCCTCGGCGCAACCCGCTGCCCGAATTGCACTTCCCAGCTTACCAGTGCTTGAGGTGGGCGCCTTGCTGTAGCGTAATCGTCGGGAATTTCCTACTTTATCGCGCAGGTGAGCGGCTCTGGTGCCTGTACTTCGGGTGCCCAAGCTCACGCAGCAGCTTGCGAAACGACCTGGAATTTGCAGCCATACGTAGAGGGTCGGCTGAGTCCATGATCTTCTTGGCGTCTCCTACTTTGCTATAGTTACGCTTTATGGCTGCACGCTTGAGTATATGTTGAGCATCCACCCTATCAGCGTTGTTCGATATAATCTTCTCTATGTCTGCATCACTCATGGTAAACCGTTTGGGCATGCCACGAAAGACGCTGGGATCGCTAATAAGCCAATTCTCATAACACGAGTCCTTAATAACCACTCTGGATCTCTGTATGCCATAGGTTGAACACCTCTTATTTAAATCCTGCGCTATTTCTGCGGCCCATTGGCCAGGACACACTGCCCGGTCTTCGCGGTCTATCAATGCTATTATCATGTCTGCTTGTTTGTCGGCAAGAATACGGATATTGCCGTCCATTGCTCTCACTATTTGAGGCGTGGGCGCATACGGCTGTATGTCCGAATAAAGAACTTCAATGATCTCATTCGGTAATTCTGCACGCCTGAGTACGAGGTCCAGGGAATGAACTTCAGACTGGCCATCTACGATTAGTCCTATTTTCATAACTTTGCCTATCGGGCAGTACTCAGATCAAAGCTGTCCGAGGGAGGGGGAGGAAGGGCGGCGGGAAGCGCCCCGCTGTCAATATACTCGAAGGTTGAAATCACGCCCTGTTCCCACATGTTCAGGAATTCTTGATTCAATTCCGGCAACTGCTTAAGGTGTGATTGTCCCTCCTCTCTCCAGATAATCCATATCTCACTTGGCTCGACAGCATTCATGATTAAAGGAGAGTGGGTAGTCAAAATAATTTGCTTAGTCTTCGATGCAAGCCTGCATGCTTGTAAGACCTGCCTTATGATCCATGGATGGACCGAATTCTCTGGCTCTTCCAGGACCAAAACAGATGATGCAGGGTCAAAAATAGTGACAAGGAGAGCCAAAGTTTGAAGGGTGCCATCGGAAACTTCTTCCACGCCCCACGGCCTCCGGTAGCCTTCCTCCCGGAAGAATAATCCCAACTGCTTCGATGAAGTGTAATCAACTTCGATGGCCTTCAAATCGGGTAGAATTGCCCGCATCACCTCTATAATAGAAAACCATGTTTCATGTTGGTTCTTCTGCAATTCATCAATAACCGATGGAAGATTCTCGCCCCAACGCCCAAGTTCCGCATTAGGTGTCGGCGCTCCTGATTCACGGGATTTCGCGGGGTTGATCTGGAACACTCTTATCGCTTGGGCGGCCTTAAGAAATGGTTGAAGATCTTTCGCAAGAAACCCAATTGTCTCAATAAGGAGTTCAGTAGGCGCGGCCTTCACCAATGTACCTGAATATCGCTCCAAGTCGTAGAAATAGCGTAGAAGTCGGGCTAATAAAGATGATCTGTGTCCATCTAAAGGGAGCCGAGCATTCACCCGTGTAGGCGTAACTGAATATGTGCCATTGTTTCTGTGTATAGTTGCAAGTGTGCGCCATCTCTTAGGTGTCTCTTCCCTGATTATTAGTTGTTCATGAATTACCCTGTATTCAGAACGGATGGATGTAGTACTTGCAACGAACTCATAAGAATGCTTTATTGTAAATTTGGGTGAGGTGTCTAACTCTTCTCGATCTATAGTCGAACCAAAGGATATGAGGTTGTCGGAATCCTTAGCAGTAAACTCTATAACCAGTTCAATTCTAATAGGCGATTTCGTACGCTGCTGCCTGCGAAATGCAATGCTCTCGTATCCACCTTTTCGGCTGACCGCGACCTCAAGCCCATGTCTATAGACATCGCCGATGAAGTCAAGGCAGTCAGCAAGATTAGTCTTCCCCGCTCCATTTGCGCCCACCACGATGCTAAGTGGTTTTGGGGCAATGCTCACCGAACGTAGCGATTTGTAATTTTGGATTGAGATACTGACTATACGCATAGCTTTATGAGGCAAATGATTGAATAGTGTTCACATGGTAGCAGTCAAAGAGCTGCAATACCATTGTAAGCTATACGGGCAATATTAGCCTCATTAGAGCATAGCATCTGCACATAGCCGAACTGCGAATGCATCTACACCAATCTTTACAATCAGCCCGTCTCCTTCCCCTCCACACGATCCATCCGCCCTAGCCGCCGCAGGTCAGGTGCCAGGACCGCCACCAGCCCGACCACCAGGATAGTCCCCAACCCACCAGCAACTACCGCGCCGACCGTAGTGAGCAGCGCGGCGGCCACACCCGACTCGAACGCGCCTAACTCGTTCGAGATGCCGATGAACACCGAATGCACAGCGTTCACCCTTCCGCGTAAGTCATCGGGTGTGCGTGTCAGCAATAGCGTGCTTCGGATAACCACGCTCACGTTGTCCAGGGCACCGAGCAGCCCCAGCATCGCCAGCGACAGGGTGAAGTCGCGAGACAGCCCAAAGATGATCGTCGCCAGGCCGAACCCGGCAACCACTACCAGCAGAGTGCGCCCCGCGTACCGGAACGGAGGCCGAGAAGCCATCACTGCGGCAGCCAGCACCGCGCCCACCGCAGGGGCCGCCCGCAACCACCCCAATCCCTGCGCTCCGACATGCAGGATGTCGAGCGCGAAGACCGGCAGCAAGGCGGTTGCCCCTCCTAGCAGCACCGCGAACATATCGAGCGTTATCGCCGTCAGTACTACGGGCGTGCGCCAGATGAAGCGCACCCCGGCCAGCAGCGAACCGAGGCTGATCGGCTCCGTGCTGCGGGCGATGGCTCGCGGGCGTAACAAGAAAAAGAGCATCGCCACCACGAGCAGCAGCCCCCCGGCGAAAGCGTACACCCCTGCCGCCCCTCCCCATATCGCGAGCAGCAGACCGCCGAGAGCAGGCCCCATGATGGCCGAGGTCTGCCACGCACCACTCGACCATGTAGCGGAGCTTTCGTAATGTGTGGAGGGCACCACCTGTGCGCTCAACGCGCTGAAGGCGGGGCTTTGGAAGGCGCGGGCTATACCTATTCCGAAGAGCAGCGCATAAATCGCGGGGAGCGGCCCCTGGGTGATTGAGAGGCCAACCAGCCCAAACGCGCATACGGCGATCCCGCTCATCGCCGCCACGACCACCCACTTGCGGTCCCGGCGGTCGGCTACGTGCCCGGCGGGCAGAGCCAGCAGCAGCACGGGTACGATCTCCACCAGCCCGACCAGGCCCAGCGCCAGGGGGTCGCGGGTGCGCTCGTATAGCTCCCAGCCTACCGCCACCCCCAGCATCTGCTCGGCGACCACCGCCAGGAAGCTACCCAATACCAGCAGGCGGAAGTCGCGGAAGCGCAACGCTGCGAACGGGTCGTGGCGCGGGGCGGTTGCTCGTGTCGGATCGTCGGTCTCAGGCGTCTCTACCAGGCCCATAAGCTCATATTATAAGGGAAAAATGTTGCTAGGGCCTGGACCGTGCGCTGCACTCAGGGAAGAACGCGCCCGCTACTATCTTGGATACCTGCCCCCTGGTGGCGTTGGCAAGGGGCCTGAAGTATGGCAGGTTGTCTGCTCCGCATGGTTCTCCTATCCCTCCACAGGGATAGCCTCCCATAATGCCCCTGGATGCCAGTATCTGCACCCATGCGTAAAAGGTAGAGCCGGGAGGCACGTCTTCAAACATCTGCCCTGCGGGTGGCTCGGCAAAGCCTGCGGCCTCGGACACTATCTTGGAGATTTGCCCCCTGGTGGCATTGGCGTTGGGTCTAAAATACGGCATGTTGGTGGTCCCGCACGGCTCGCCTGCCCCGCCACAGTCATACCCGCCGATTATGCCTCTCGAAGCCATCCTCTCCACGAATTGATAGAAGGTGTTTCCTGGCGGCACATCCTGGAAGTGCTGTTCGCTTACCGGCTCGTTGAAGCCTGCCGCGTTGGCGACGATCTTTGATAGCTGGCCGCGTGTGACGTTGTAGCCGGGCCGGAAGGTGCCGTCAGGGTAACCCGCCAGGATGTCTCGGCAGGCCAGGCAGCGCACGTAAGGATAGAAGGTGCTGCCCTCCGGCACATCTGAGAACTGCATGGTGCATACCTGTGCCGCCGTTATCGAAAAAGTATACAGGTAATCAGGGCCAGTACTGCCCCCGCCTGTTTTGTTCGTTACCTGGGCTTTATACAGCCCCGCGCTGGTAGGCCGGAAAGCGATAGTGCTCGTGCGTGTCGTGGCGTTGTCGTCCGTCGCAATCAGCACGCCGGAGGAATTGTAAAGTCTCAGCACCGTGTCTACCGCGGAACCCACGTTGAGCGTTTGCAGGGTGTACGTATAATTGGTGCTCATACTGACGGAGATAAAGTCCTGGTCGTTGGCCGGGCACAGGCGGTGCAGGACCTCGGTGCCGGGCGTCTGCTCCTTAGCCGTAGCCGAGGTGTCATCGTACTCCAATGGGTCGCCGCAAGACGCGGAGCCGGGCGAGCTATTGATGTTGTTCGAGAAATCGGTGCCCACATCGGTGTCCTTGCCGTCGGGCCAGCGTTGGAGCGATTTCGTGCTGTCCTCGGGAGCGAGCGCCGGTATATTAAACGTGAAGAAAAACGCGCTGAACTGCTCGTAATTGGGCCAGCTTGGGTTCGGCGAGCCGCCGAAGTTCACAACGTCAATCACCACGTCGTTGGGCGACCTGTTGATCAGGCCGAGGAAATCGTTACGCGCCAGCCCCGATCCGGCTATGGTTGGGGTGCTTAGCTGCGTGGGGCCGATTGCCCTGTACTGGCCTGGATTGATGGTTGTGTTCATGAGATTTGAGAGCGGCGTTGAGCCATCGCGGTTGTAGATGGCGTAGGTCGAGAGGTCAATCGCGGTAGTCCCCGTGTTATAAAGCTCGAAGTATTCGTTGGCGGGGTCCTGGCTATCGTAGATTTCGTTGATGAGCAGGCCATTCGGGCTGCGGGGGGCCGCGTATGCCGGTGGGCTGGCGTTGGCCTTTGCATGCCCCAGCGAGACAAAGCCAGCGACTATGACGCATAGCGCCATGCAAGTGAAAACCGATTTGAGAGTGCGTTTACGGGCACAATGGCGTGACATAAACACTGGCATTCTCCTTTAGTTTGTGGCTGCTGGCTGGGCAGACATATAGAAAGTCTCCACAATATGCGTATGCGCTACGTGCATAATAGCGGTCTAGTTTGATTCCTGCAATACCACCTTCGTCCATAGGGCTGTGTCAAAGTTGCTCCTCCTGCTTGTACAGCGCAAACGAAGACAAGTTTTCTTTTGTATCCGTGCGAAAAATGGGCGGCGAAGCCGCCCATTTTTCGCACAGAAACAATCTCTTTTTCTCATGCAAGGCGCATTTAGCGACTTTGACACAGCCCTACCTTCGCCATTATTGCTATTGTACTTGTTGACTCCACCCCCTATAATATGGGGGTTGCTTGCAGGCGAGAAAAGATGCGCTCTATCTTAGCTTTGGAGAGGATATGCCCGTGGCTCGTTTGTCGTCGCCCATCCAGGACATCAAGAGCCACTACACCGTAGTCGTTATCGGCTCCGGCTATGGCGGTGGCATTGCTGCGTCTCGCATGGCGCGCGCCGGGCAGCAGGTATGCGTGCTGGAGAGGGGCAAGGAGTGGCAGCCCGGCGAGTACCCCGACACCCTCCTGGAAGCCGCGCCGGAGATGCAGACCGATCTCCCGCAAGCCCACCTCGGCCCCGATACCGGGTTGTACGACCTGCGCGTTAACGAGGATATAAACGTCTTCCTGGGCTGCGGCCTGGGGGGCACTTCGCTGCTCAACGCCAATGTCGCGCTGCGTGCCGAGCCGCGCATCTTCGACGACCCGCGCTGGCCGCAGGCACTACGCGACGACCTCCATACGCGCCTGGAGGAAGGCTACCGGCGAGCGGAAGAGATGCTCAAGCCTACTCCATACCCCCCTAATTTCCCTCCTCTACCCAAGTTACAGGCACTCGAAAAATCGGCGCAGGGCATGGGCGAGAAGTTCTACCGCCCGCCCATCAACGTCACATTCAAAGACGGCGTCAACCACGTTGGAGTAGAGCAGCAGGCGTGTAAGCTGTGCGGCGATTGCTGCTCCGGCTGCAACTACGCCGCCAAGAATACCGTGCTGATGAACTATCTGCCCGACGCCTGGAATCACGGCGCGGAGATATTCACGCAGGTATCCGTGCGCCGTATTGAGCGCGAAGGGAAGCGTTGGCTGGTGCATTACAGCCTGCTCGGCGCGGGCCGCGAAAGGTTCGACGCGCCTACCATGTGCGTCGAGGCCGACGTGGTAATCCTGGCTGCGGGCACGCTCGGCTCTACGGAGATATTGTTGCGCTCGAAAGCCGCCGGACTTGCCCTCTCAGATCGGGTGGGACACCATTTCTCCGGCAACGGCGACGTGGTCGCGTTCGGCTACAACAACGACGTGGAAATCAACAGCACCGGGTTCGGCCAGCACCCGGAGGCGGCAAAGGGTCCGGTCGGGCCGTGCATCACCGGCATCATAGACGTGCGCGAGCAGGAAGTCCTCAACGACGGGTACGTCATCGAGGAAGGCTCTATCCCCAGCCCGCTTGCCACCATCCTGCCGGGCGCTTTTGCTACAGCCGCCACCATATCCGGCATTGACACCGACGCCGGGGCGCGAGACCGGATTAGAGAGAAGGTGCGCGAGGGGCAGAGCCTCCTGCTTGGGCCGTACCGGGGCGCGGTCAGGAACACGCAGACCTATCTCGTCATGACGCACGACGACAGCGCCGGGCGCATGTACCTGGACGACGACAGGCTGCGCATCTCCTACCCGGGCGTGGGCAAGCAGCCTATCTTCGAGCGTGTAGATAAGAGCCTTGAGGATGCCACCCGCGTCCTGGGCGGCACATACGTCCGCAACCCGGTATGGTCCGACCTGATGGGGAAGGACCTTGTGACGGTACACCCGTTGGGCGGCTGCTCCATGTCCGAAGACGCAGAGGGTGGAGTGGTCAATCACAAAGGGCAGGTCTTTTCGGGTGCTACGGGCACAGAAGTATATGAAGATTTGTACGTGGCCGACGGCTCGGTCATCCCGCGCTCGCTGGGGGTCAACCCTCTACTGACCATCTCGGCTGTGGCGGAGCGTTGCTGCGCCCTACTCGCCCAGGACCGTGCGTGGCACATAGATTACACCCTTCCATCGAAGCCCTCGCGCATGCCCGCACCTCACCGCCTGGGGATACAATTCACCGAGAAGATGCGAGGGTACTTCGGCATGGGCGCGCTCGATAGCTATGAGGCGGGGGCAGAGCAGGGCAAGCTCAACGGTTCGCCACTTCAATTCACGCTCACCATCACTGGCGACGACCTGGACGGCATGCTCAAGGGCGAGGACCACAGGGCAGGCATAGTGGGCACGGTAGAAGCGCCCGCCCTTTCGCCGGAGCCGTTGACGGTAGAGGGCGGCGACTTCAACCTCTTTGTGAGCGACCCAGACGCCGCGGGCACGCGGCTGATGCGCTACCGCATGAGATTGCGGTCCGAGGAGGGCCGCACCTACTACTTCGACGGGTTCAAGAGGGTCCATAACGACCCCGGCCTCGACGTGTGGCCCGACACTACTACCCTCTACATCACCCTGTACAGCGGAGATAGCGAGCATTGCCCGGCGCTGGGCAAGGGGATATTGCGAATACACCCGGCGGACTTCATGCGGCAGATGACCACCATGAAGGTTACGCACGCCAGGGGCATTCAGGAGCGACTTGAGGCGACGGCCCGGTTCGGCACCTACTTCGCGGGCACGCTGTTCGAGGTCTACGGGGGCGTCTTCGCCAGGCCATTCGCCCCAAACAGGTTGCCGGGGGAGGACACGCCGCGCAAAAAGCGGGAGTTGCGGGTGGACGCGCCTGAGACACACGCTTTCACTACCGCAGATGGGGTGCAACTCCGGCTCACTCGCTACATGGGTGGCGCGAAGGGGCCGGTGATGCTGGCGCACGGCCTGGGCGTGTCCAGCCTCATCTTCTCCATAGACACGATAGGCACCAACCTGCTGGAATACCTCTTCGCCAACGGCTACGACGTGTGGCTGCTCGACTACCGCGCCAGTATCGCCCTGCCTACCTCCACAGCACCACAGAACGCCGACGACGTGGCGCTCATGGACTACCCGGCGGCGGTCCGTTACATTAGGGAAACAGCGGGCGTGGAGAGCGTGCAGGTGGTGGCCCACTGCTTCGGCGCGATCACCTTCAGCATGGCGATGCTCGGCGGGCTGCGGGGGGTGCGCTCCGCCGTTCTCTCGCAGGCTGGAATGCACACAGTAACGCCTATCCTGGGCCGCGCGAAGGCCGGATTGCACCTCCCCTCCATGCTTGAGAACCTGGGCATCGAGTCGCTCACGGCTTACGCGGGGCGCAACCCCGACTGGCGAGACCGCCTATTCAGCCGCGCGCTCGAAATCCTGCCTGGGAAGCGAGAAGAGGAGTGCGATAACCCGGTCTGCCCGCGCATCACCTTCATGTACGGCCACCTATACCGGCATAGCAGGCTCAACCCGGCGACCCACAACGCCCTGCACGAGATGTTCGGCGTGGCCTCCATAGACTCGTTTGAGCACGTAGCCTGCATGGTCCGGGCGGGGCACGTGGTGAACGCCGACGGGCGGGACAACTATATGCCCAACTTGCAGCGCATGGCTATACCCTTAGCCTTTATTCACGGCGCTGAGAACGGCTGCTGGCTGCCGGAGAGCACCCAGCGCAGCTACGATGCCCTGCGCGCGGCGAACGGGCCGGAGCTTTACACCCGGCACGTAATACCCGGCTACGGGCACATAGACTGCATCTTCGGAGAGGACGCGGCGGAGGACGTTTACCCGCTCATCTTGCGGCACCTTGAGGAGACGCAGTAACGTGCCTACCACCAGGAGAGCGTCTCGCAAGAGAGGGCCGGGCAGCATCACGCCTACCGACCCCGAACTGCCCATCGAGGGGTACGTCGAGCTTGAGATGCCGGTAGAAGAGGCATGGCGCATCTTCACCGACGTAGCGGGTTGGCCCCGGTGGAACGGGTGCTTCCGGTGGGCGCGCGTGCTGGGCGGCAGGCTCAAGGTGGGAGCGACCCTTATCTGGGTGTTCAACCCCATACGCCCGCGCTACCTCTACAAGCTGCCCTCCATCGCTCGCATCGTGGAGTGCGAGCCGCAGCGCAAAGTGACCTGGGAGGTGACGGCGCTACCCGGCTTCCACGCGCTTCACAGCTACGTCTTCGAGCCGCTTGGGCCTGATAGGTGCCGCTTCGGGTCGTGGGAAGTAGCCGAGGGGGCATCTTACCGCCTCATGCGCCGCTTCTGGTTGGCCCACTTCCGCTACGTATGCCGCGCCTCCATCGCGGGTGCGAGGACGCTTGTGAGGAGAAGGCGTTGACAGGGACCGAGCGGGCGCTTGTGCTCAACGCCGCATCATCCTGGGGCGCGTATCAGGTGGGCGCGCTGCGCCATCTTGTGGGCGATATGAGCCTTCACTTCGATCTTTGTGCGGGCACGGGCATCGGAGCGATGAACGCGGCCCTGGTTGCTTGCGGCGAATTTGACGCGCTGGAAGAGTGGTGGCGGCGAGTTAGCCTGCGGCGGCTCATCTCCCCCAACTGGCGCGCCCCCTGGCGACGTGGCCCCGTCCTGCCAACCCCGCAGCGCCGCTTCCTGGCCGCCCATGTCAGCGAAAAGAAACTGCGAGAGCGCGGCACCAGGCTCATGGTCAGCATGCTCGATTTGCAGAGCGGCGAGGAGCGGGTACACATTTACCCCGGATGCGACATCCCCATCCTTGACGCGCTCACGGCAGCCATATCCACGCCAGGCTTGCACCCACCGCTCAGGCACCGGGGTCGCCAATTGGTGTCGGCCACGCTCGCTAACAATTTTCTCCTACCCAAAGTGCTCCGCCATCCTTTCGCGGAGGTATTCGTAGTAGCCGCCATCATCCCACGCAAGGGCGTGTGGCGCACGTACGATACCGCCCTCTCCGCGCTCCACCGCAATGTGCTTATGAATCAGGCGCACGATATCCGGCAGGGGCTGGCTGATGCTCAACAATCGGCCCAGGCTGACGCTGCCTTTAGACACGTCGCCCGGAACGTGCCCGGCGTAGCGGATCGTGTCATGGATGCAGACGTTCGGGAGCGACTCCAGTCTAGACTAGAGCATATCTACGCACGAGCTACCACCCAGGGGCAGGGCGACAGGCCGCCTGTGGTAAGGTCTATCACCCCTTCCCGCGACCTGGATTTCCCTATTTGGCGCTTCAGGGCCGCCGATCTTGCCTCCGCACATGAGTTGGGGTACGGAGACGCCCGCGCTGCAATGTCCGGGGTATCGCGATGAAGCTGGGCCTGTTTCTCACGTCGGGCGGGGCGCGCACCGCGTACCAGGCGGGCGCGGTGGAGGTGCTATTGCACGAAGGGGGCCTCCACTTCGACGTGGTAGGCTGCACCTCTGTCGGGGCGATAAACGGGGCATTCGTCGCCACCGGGCAGGTTGATAGGCTGGTAGAACTCTGGTCGCGCTGGCGGGACCGCGATATGTGGGGGATTGATTGGCCTTCATTGGTGCGTGGGCGGGGCCTCTTGCGTTACTGGACGCAGCGCAAAGGCGTGCTGGCCCGCCACATCTCCGAAGATCAGCTCCTCCCAGGCGTGCGCTATCGGCTGAACCTGGGCTGTATGACGACCGGGGAGCAGGAGTTCTTCGAGTGGCCGCATGGCCCTTTCCCCCTGGTTGGCGGGGTGAACGGCTCTGTGGCGGTGGCCGGGGGCATAAAGCTATTTGAGGCGCTGGGCATGCAGTGGTGCGACGCGGGGGCGGTGGACAGCTTCGCGCTTGAGCAATTGGTCCTGAATACGGGCGTGGATAGAGTGTTTGTCGTGGGACAAGCGCCGCGCACCCCCGACTCCAGGCTGTGCGGCAGCGTCTTCAGCATCCAGTTGAGGGCGATAGAATGGTGGCAATATAGAGAGACGCTGGACGGCCTCGAACAGGTAGAAGCGGTGAACAGCCGCATACGCGAGTGGCAAGCAAGGCGCGAGGCTGCCGAACAAGCCATATGTGAAGCGACAGACGATGCCGAACTCAAGTCCACTCTCCTGGCGGAACTAGACCGCGTCTACGCAGAGGCCAACTTCCCCTACACGCGCCCACCAGTTGAGGTAATCCCTATCCTCCCTGAGCGCCGGACCGATATGCGCTTCACCGACTACAGCCCCGCCCGCTCCCGCCGCCTCATTGACGAGGGCCGAGAGGATGCACGGAAGGCATTGCGTAGTGTAGAGGTCCAATCTAACCGCCAAGACGCCAAGAGCGCCAACTACCCGCCAAGAATATAAAGGGTGAAGGAATCAGGGGTAGAGATGAGAAACAGGCTAAAGATAAACCAGGATTCACGTTAACGTAAAACTTCTTGGCGTTATCTTGGCGC
>DASWMJ010000010.1:0-67163 GCA_036399775.1 Chloroflexia bacterium
GTTATTCCCCACAAAAGGGCAGGTCAACTACGTGTTACTCACCCGTCCGCCACTATACCCCCGAAGGGGTACCGTTCGACTTGCATGTATTAAGCACGCCGCCAGCGTTTGTCCTGAGCCAGGATCAAACTCTCCAAACAAGAACTTTCACGGAAATCTTCTCGATTTCCAATCCGGTACTATTTAGAGGAACTGACTGTTTCCTTCTTTTACTGTTCTCTCCACTCTTCAGTTGTTAAGGTTCTTTTTGCGGCACCCTTTCGGGGCGCAGGGATTATTATAACAAACGTGCCGGGCGATGTCAAGGCGATTCAGGACTTTTCGTAGCGAGTCGTTCAACTCGCCTTGCCTGGCCGGGGCGAACAAAAAGCCGGTGTATCTTCACCGGCGCAGAAATAGATACTCAAACCCTGGGGGTTATATTGTATTGTTATCTCTGCAATTGGCGCTCCAACTGGTCGATTTTTAATCCTTTGCCTCTCGGCAATGGTTATTATACAAAACAGTATATTTCCTGTCAAGGAGAATTAGCTCAGACTTTAGACCGATTTTTGGGCAGCCAGGGCAGTTGGCTGAGGCCATCTGGTATATTATCCATACAGGGAGGGTATTACATGGCGGGTTCTTTCAAGGTTGCGCCTTTCGGGACGGTGGCGTGGGTCTGGACGGTGGGTTTCGTTGCCGCGCTCATCTTCTTCGCTGTGCGTGCTGGGCTGGCTATTTCCGGTGGCCTTTTCCCGGACACATACGACGTGGGGGGAGCTATTATTCTGGCCGTGCTTATCGTCTATGGGTGGCTGCGCTCGGTGAAAGGCTACCGGGTGGGAGAGGGCAACATTGTCGTTCAGCGGGCAGGCCCTGGCCGCATAAACTTCTCTCTCGAAGACATGGCGAGCGTGCGGGTGAAATCCGACATCGGCTCCTTCTTCAACTCCGGCTTCCTGAGCATAGGCGGCCTTTTCGGCTGGGCAGGCAGGGCGCGCGTCCGCAACCCCAGCGACATCAAATCCCTGGACGCGGATGTTTACGGCACGAACCCCGGCAAGTCGGTGGTCCTCGAAATGAAGAGCGGGCGCACGGTAATCGTAACGCCAGCCGACCCGCAAGCCTTCGCCATCGCCGTGCGAGATGCTGGGGTCAGGGACCAGAGTTCAGGGGCCAGGGACCAGGGGTCAGGGACCAAAAGTTACTCAGCAGGTGTGGCTAAGAGCAAGAAGAAGCGAAGATAGACGCGTATCAGAAAGGTGCGTGATGCTCGATACCAGCTCATATGGGATTGAGGCCACCCCGACAGGCGTCACGATCAGGGTATACGTTGCTCCGCGCTCGTCTGCTAACAAGGTAGTGGGAGTATATAACGGCGCTTTGAAAGTGGCGCTCACGGCCCCGCCGGTGGAGGGTGCCGCCAACAAGGCGCTTGTAGAGTTCTTTGCCAAGACCCTCGGCGTGCCTAAGAGCGCCGTAAAACTCATAGCAGGCGAGACATCCCGCCACAAGGTGCTCTCCATATTGGGAGTAGGAGCGCAGGCTACCCTCACGCGGCTGGTGGAGGTCTCCTAGTCCAGCCTGGGCCGCCGCAGCCAGAGGGCAGCTATCATTAGAGAGTCTACTATCCAGTGGGCAACTATAGAGCCTGCGAGGTTGCCTGTGCGCTCTCTCAGCGCGCCGAACAGCAGACCTGCCACACCTGTGGTGAGCATACCGCCCACCACTGCGATAGGCTGGGTGTGAGGGCGGAGGAAGCGCGGCAGGCGGGCGGCGCTGGCGATATTGGTCTGCGCGGCAGAGGTAGCCGTCACGGTCAGGTGCCACCCGGCGAAGCCGAGCGAACTACCTATGATGGCCCACTTTGGCCCAACCTGCTTGCGTAGCGCCGCATGCAGCAGCCCCCGGAAGGCCAATTCCTCAAGCAGTGCGATGCCGATGGGGGTGTCCACGAAGAGGTTCTTGAGCAGCTCTCGCCGCGTCAGACCCTGGATAGGGCCGTACTCCATCGGGGTATCAAGCAAGATAGGCCGCCAAAAAAAGAAGAGGGGTGGCGCAGACAACGCCAACCCCAACCCCACGCCACCCAATGCAGACTTTGCCAATCCGTCCCTATGCAATCCAACCGCCTTCCAACCGCCCGGCCTCAAGGCTGCATACGCCAGCATTAGGGCGACGAAAGACGGATTCAACCTCTGGAAGAAGCTGTCGTGGAACTCCCCCTTTTTGTGCGCCCACACACCGAGGCCGTTGCTGTACGCCATGAGCACGGCAGCGAGGGCTAGAGGTTCGCGGAGGTCTAATGCTGAGGCTCCCACTTCTAGCTCCTTCTACCGGTACTTACCGCGCGTACGAGATTGCACCGAGAGCAGCAATAGACCCAACGCTACAGCGAGCAGAGAAGCCAGCAACACGGGTAATATCTGCTCGGCTGGCTGGCCCGTCAAGGGCATGCCTGGGTAATCTCTGCTGTTCTGGTCCAAGATGCTGATTTGGTTTGAAGCGATTGTCAGGTTTCGCGTCAGCCCGCATATAGTCATGCTGGCATGCAGTCTGCCGTCTGCTGGGGATGTGTAGGCGTATACCAGGTAACTTTCGTCCAATACAAAGGGAATATCACACGTGCTAGGATTGCGATTTTCCATGTAAGTGGTTATCTGGCCTTGCTCAGGCCCTTTCCATACCCTCCGCACTTCGAATTGCACGGCGATATAGTTATCATCTTGAGCGTTGGATACGGCGGCCAGGTCTGTTATGGCTATCACTTTGCCTGCGAATACCATATCGGCGGCCCGCACTGAGCCTCTGACTCTCTCTTTCAGAGGGGGAGATGGAGCGCAGGAACAGGCATACGCTGCCGGTGGCTTCCACGAAGACACAGCGAGCAGGAGAATTACGAGACAAGTAGCGTATATCAGTCTCCTAGCCATGTCGCCTCTCCTACACTTCCAGCATCTGCTTCTCTTCCTCGCTGGCCTGGGGGTCTATGCGTTGCAGGGTCTTGATGTCTACGATGCGGTCGGTGAAGAGGATACCGTTGAGGTGGTCTATCTCGTGTTGGAGGACGCGGGCGAAGTAGTCGTGCGCCTTGATACGCACTTCTTTGCCTTCGGGGGTCTGCCCCTTGACGGTGACGGCGGTATGGCGCGGCACTTCGCCCACCCAACCGGGGATGCTGAGGCACCCCTCCAGGCCGTCCGCCATTTCATTATTGGCCTTCACTATCTCAGGGTTGCACAGTGCAACCTTGAACCCGCGCTCTTTATCTTCCTTCTCCGGCACAAACTCGGCCACCAGCAAACGTATAGACTGCCCGATCTGCGGCGCTGCCAGCCCCACCCCATGGTTGGCGTGCATCGTCTCAAACATATCGGCTGCCAATTTACGCAGGTTAGCGTCAAACGCCTTTATCTTCTTGGCCTTGTCCCTCAAGATAGGGTCCGGTTCAAACCTGACTTCAAGCAGTGCCATGCTTCCTCCAAATGCGGAATGCGGAATGCGGAATGCGGAATATAGTACAGTTTATACAGTTCCAGACATGATTCCATATGATAACAAATTTGCTCGTATCAATCACAGATTCCGCATTCCGCATTCCGCACTCGGCTCACAGCACGCTCATCGGGTCTACGTCGAGGGACCATCCGTGTCCGGGGTGGAAGCCGTCCAGGAGGGGGGCTACGTCCGTGCCTCTCAGTAGCACTTGCCAGCGATAGCGGCCTCTTACTTTGTGGACGAAGCACGGGGCAGGGCCGAGCACGTCTATCTCGCCTGCGGGGGAGGCAGGATCGTCAAGGCCCATCTGCTCTACCTTGCGGCGCAGGTAGCGGGCTACTATCGTAGATTCTTGTTCACACCGTTCGTTGCTCGTGGAAGAATAGACCAGCCTCGCCAGTTGCCCGTAGGGTGGGTAGCCGTGCTCGGCGCGGAAGCGTATCTCGTTCGTGTAGAAACCCTTGTAATCGTAGCGAGTCGCCACCTCGATGGCGTAGTGGTCGGGGTTGAAGGTCTGCACGACCACCTTGCTATGGGTCGTTTCGGCGCGCCTGCCCGCCCGCCCGGCCACCTGCATCAGCAACTGCACGCTACGCTCAGGAGCGCGAAAATCGGGGAGGAAAATGCCAGTGTCGGCGCTGATGACCCCCACCAGCGTCACGCGGGGTATGTCGAGGCCCTTGGCTATCATCTGCGTGCCCACCAGCACGTCGGCCTCTCCGCGCATGAACATGTCCATAATGTCCGCGTGCCCACCCTGGCGCGAGGCGGTGTCGCGGTCCCAGCGCAGCACGCGGGCGCGTGGGAAGAGCGCGGCCATCTCGTCCACTACCTTCTGCGTGCCCACCCCGAAGCCCTTGATGTGGCCGCTCCCGCACTTAGGGCACTCCTTCGGCGTAAGGGAAAAAGCGTTGCATCGGTGGCAGATCATACCGTAAACGTCGGCATGGTACACCAGGGGCACGTCGCACCTGTGGCACATCGGTACGTGGCCGCACTCCCGGCAAAGGACAAAGCTGTTGCTGCCACGCCTGTTGAGATAGAGGATAGCCTGCTCCCGCCGTGCAATGGTCGCCTCTATCTCTGTTCGCAAGGCGCGGCTGAAGATAGAATGGTTGCCGGAGCGCAGTTCCGCCCGCATGTCCACCACCTGCATCTGTGGCATGGGCAGGTCGGTGGTGAGGTCGGAGCCGTTGCGGGACCGCCGCCTGCCCACGCGCCTGGGTAGGGATAGCAGCTTGTACTCACCGGATTGGGCACGGTGGTATGTTGATAAGTCGGGTGTGGCGCTCCCCAGGATGACCACGCAATCCGACAACTCGGCCCGCTTGAGGGCCACGTCGCGGGCGTGGTAGCGAGGCTGGTGGTCCTGCTGCTTGTACGCCCACTCATGCTCCTCGTCTACCACGATCAGGCCGAGGCGCGGCAGGGGCGCGAACACCGCCGAGCGCGACCCCACAACGATGTCGGCCTGCCCCTCGCGTATGCGCCGCCACTCATCGAATTGCTGGCCCGGCGAAAGCTGGCTATGTATGAGGGCCACCCTTCCCGGAAACCTGGCGGCGAAGCGATGCACCGCCTGTGGGGTCAAAGAAATCTCCGGCACCAGCACGAGAGCCTGCTTACCCATGCGCAACGCCATACCGATAGCCCGCAAGTAAATCTCGGTCTTGCCGCTACCCGTCACGCCGTGGAGGAGGAAATTTTGAATTTTGAATTTTGAATTTTGAATTTGATCTGACTCCTGATCCCTGATCCCCGACCTCTGGCCTTTAACTCCTGACCACTGACCACTGACCACTGACCACTCCCGTAAAGCGATAGAGATTTCGCGCCAGGCGGCGGCCTGGGCGGAGGTGAGCGAGGGAGCTTCGTCGTTGAGGGTGGCGGCGGTGGGGGGGACGGGCTTGCGGTAAATGGGCCTCTGCGATAGCTCCACCAGCCCTTTGCGTTCCAGCGCGGTTACGGTGGACGAGGTTGCGCCTGTATGGAGGTATAGATCGCGCAACAACTGCCAGCCTTCTTCCGGTACATCGCCAGGCTGCTCTGCCTCATATGGTGTAAGGGCGTGACTTATCGCGCCCTGTCCACCTGGCGTAGCGTGCCCATTGCGGGGGCCGCTGCCGGTCAGGGCGCGGCGCTCGGTGGCGGCGATGCGCTTCAACAACCAGTCGAGGGTCGCGGCCTGCAAGGGGGCATTGTGGGCGGCGTCACGGAGGGCATCGGACGCGCTGTCGGCGGGAACGGCCAGCCTTATGATGCGTTCGTGCTGCTGGCGGGAGCGGGGCGCGGGCAACTGCGTCTGGCGAGTGACAACGCCTTTGTTCTCAAGATCGCGCAATACCGAGATGAGGCCGGAAGCCGGGCCGGAGTATTTGCGCTTCAGGCTAGAGAGGGTGAGGGTAGCTTTCGGGGTGCTCTTGAGCAGAGAGACTACCTGACCCTGCCTGCGACCCAGCGCGGCCATGAGGGGGTCTTGCAAATCAGAGATGAGGCCAACAGTGGTGATGGCCCTGCGCGCCACCCCCGGCGGCAGCATAGGCGCGATTGCCTGCCAGAGCGTGCAGCGATAATAAGAGGCTATCCACCGCGCTAGAGATAGCATGGCAGGGGGAAGCATGGGGCGGCGGTCCACCAGGCGCAGAATAGGCTGCGTGGCCTCGACCGGAGATGCGTCCGCAAGCTCGACCACCACCCCATAGGTAGGCTGGCCGCGCAAAGGCACTATTACCAGGTGGCCCGGCTCAACTTCCCCGATCAGGCGGCCAGGGACGTGGTAATGCAGCAGGAGGCCCATAGCAGGGTCGCTCTCCGGCGCATCAACGGCGTCCTCTTGCGCAGGGGCACCTTGCGAAGTGGCGTGCCGTTGCTGGTCCAGCGCTACCACCGCGTATCTAGCCCAATTCTCCATAAGCGCGTGCTCTACCCCAGGGCTGTCGCAGAGTGGAAATAGCCGGGGAAAGCGGCCCCTGTATCCCTGTCATTCTGAGCGTAGCGAGGAATCTCCCGCCTCAAGAGGGTATGCGAGGGACGAGATTCTTCGCTGCGCTCAGAATGACAAGGGGTAGTAAGCTCGCTCACTTCCGGCATTTCCTCTTCTGGACATCCACCCATAATCTGCTCTAACTTCGGACTTCCAACTTCTAAAACGAGTAGAGCGATTATAAACCCTTTTTGCCAACGATGAACGGGTGTGCTAGAATCTTCCCAGGATGTGGAAAAGTGGCGCAACATCCCCGACTCCCAGGCATCCATTTTGCTTTACCAACTTACAGACAGAAGCCCAACGACGCACACTTACGTTTCACGTTTTACGCAATACGAACTACGCAATACGTTTTACGTTTCACGCATCAGGAGCACCCGTGATAAAGAACGCTCTACAAAATAGCTGCGCCAAAGGGTGCATGGTCTACGCGGTAGCCCTGGTATTGCTGGTGGTCTTCACCAGCATGGGCCTGGGCGGGCTGAGCACGCGATTGGGTGGAAGCAGCAAACCCCAGGCTTCCGCGCTTACCGACTCCCGCCAGCCCGTTAGCGCGGCACCTCAGTCCGCGCCTGCGGCATCGGGTGAGGTCGCGCAACCCACAGCGGTTCCACCGACGAGTGGCCCCGCTATCGTGTTGGCGCTTCCTACTATACAGATAGTGACTGATATTTCCGTATCTGTGCCCGCACCCGCCTCCGTCCCTGCTTCCATTCCCGCGCAGCCCCAGGCGCAACCGCAGGGTGGCGAGATCACGGGAGACGCATCGCCGCCCTTCTACATCGTGCAGGCGGGCGACACGCTATGGTCCATCGCCGTCGAGTATGGCGTGGGCACGGACGGCCTGCGCGGCATAAACAACCTTGCCGACGATATCATCAAGCCGGGCCAACTGCTCTACCTGCCGCAACCCGGCCAGCCCCAGCAGCCCGCCCCCACCGGCGCGCCCGCTCAACCGCCGCCCGCCCAGGACCAGGGCAATCCCGCGCCCCAGATGCCCCAGACAGGGATCAACACCAGACCGTAAGATGCGCTTGTTGAACCGCAACAACTCAGCAGCAAGAAAGGCCACGCGAGCAATCTCATGCGTGGCTCTTTTTGCTGTGCTGGTCGTCACTCTTGCCGCTTGCGATAGCGGCCTCACGAGCAGCGGAGAGCGCGTCAGGCTGGTGATCACTCCCGTCGCCACCCCCACGCAGACACCGCCCGCCCAGCCCACGGCAGCGCCCGTTACTTACGTCGTGAAATCGGGTGACACGCTATCGGGTATAGCCGCCCTCTTCGGCGTGAGCGTAGACGACATCGTGCGGGCGAACAACATAGCCGACCCCAACTCGCTTGCCGAAGGCCAATCGCTGACCATACCCGTGCGCCCCGCTCCCAGCACGCCAGGGGCAGAGGGGACGCCTCAGACCTCCGCCACGCCAGGTACGCCGGGCACGCCAGGTGCGCAGGGCACTCAAACGCCTGGGGCTGTAGCGTCCCCCACGCTGCCGCCGCCGGGGGCCACGCCTCCCCAGGGGCCTGACGTGCCCGACCCGCCGCAGGAGGACGCCTCCACCCCAGGTCCGGGCGAGTCTCCGACTATTGTCCCTTGACATTTGCTTTTGGGTTTGGTAATATTTAGTCAACGAGGCTGCGGCATCACAAAAATCTGCGCCGAAGCACTCATCCAAGTATAAGGAGGTGATGCTTATGAGTACATATGAACGCATGAGCATCACCGGCGAGGTAAGCGCCTAGGCGTGTTCGCCGGTGATGCTCGAACAGACAATAACCCCTCGGCCCTAGGGCCGAGGGGTTTTTCTTTTGCCCAATTTGCTGCCGATAGCGCATCTTACTATCCACACTGTATATTATCTGAGCAGTAAACGTGCGATTTGCACGGTCGAATAGGAGGATACACCGCCTTATGGCAGTACAAGTGGTTGATGTGTGCGTGGTCGGCGCGGGTGTGGCCGGGATCGCCTGTGCCCAGGGGCTGGCACGGCAGGGTGCATCCGTTGTGCTTCTTGAGCGTCTCGATCCGATGCCCAATTCCCTGAAGGCCGAAAAGTTAGACGGAGAAGCGGTGATTGCCCTCCTCAGACTTGGCTTCCAACCTGCTGTTGACGCCGCTCTAACCCCCTTGCGCAACGTATCGGTATTCTTCGGGGAGCGTTCTCTTGGCACGTTGCGGCTCGATATGCCGGAGGCGGGAGGGATGTACCACGTGCTCATCAATAATCTGCGTGCTCACCTGGACCCACGTATTGATTTCCGGCGCGGCGCTAAAGTAGTAGCCGTAAAACAATGCTCGGAGGGCATTGAGGTCGTGACCAGCACGGGAACAAGCGTAACATGCAGGCTCCTGGTGATGGCGACGGGCGATGCCCGGCATCTGATCGAGTCGCTGGGTGCGACATACGAGACGGTGATGCCGCACCAGGTTTTCGTCGCTGCCTTTATGATGGATGGGGCGCTTGGCGGTCCCCCGGCTCCCGTTGATAGTCAGACCTATCACAGCCCCGTGCCAGGTAGTCCCATCGCGTATGCGACTTTCTTCCGCCTGGGCGACTCCCACCGCGCTAACGTCTTCTGTCCTGGGCCCATCGCCCAGGAGTGGCAGCGCGACCTCAAAGAGCGTCCGCTCGATGTTATGGCCGCTCAGAACCGCTTGCTGGCTGCGGCCTCACGCTCCTGGCGGATAGCATCGCCGGTGATGATCCGCAAGTTGCAGGTATCCCGGTTGCGCATGCCCGCCGTGCCCAGGGTCGTCGCGTTAGGCGATGCGGCCCATACCATTGACCCATCAGGTGGCGGCGGCCTGACTTTTTCGCTCCTGGAAACCGAGATATTGCTCAATTTTCATATTAAGCCCTGGCTTCAAACGGACGATTTCGGCCCTGGTGCGATCAGGGCGTTCTACGATGACCCTGGGCGCACGTCAGCCGTGCGAAAGTACTTTGGGCGCGGGAGGTATATCTTTTCCTTGAACCACGATACGTCCGTTCGTGGCAACTTGCGCAGGCTGCGGTACATTATGCAGACTAACCTGGCCTCGCGCATGGGTAACAGGCCCGTTCACAAAGTGCAGACCAGGGGTAAGCCCTGGCAGTTACCCGCGCCTTATCTGTATGAGAAGTAGCAGGCTGGCCTTTTTATCACAAAAGGTCAACCACCAGGCCAGTCGGTCAGGCGACATAGTTTCAATCTGATTATCGCATGGTTTGCAATGCATCATTTCATCTCTCATGTTCTTACTAAGCGTGTTCTTCTAGCGCCTCTACGTAACAAGCCCCTTCGATTTCGCTTCCCTCTCTTTTAGAAGGGTGGTCGTGGAGGGGAAAAGAGAGTAGTAGAAAGAAGAAGAAATCCTGAGAATGCCAACAGTATCAGGATCTGCAATATTACTATAATAGTCCTAGCGAGCGAGCGTGTCCTATAGGTAGATACCCGCCGAACTACAAGGAGTGTTAAAATGATTGACATCACACCAGAACTGAGGCCTAGAAAGATGTCAAAGAATGGCAACCTTTGTCTGTCAGTATATCTAGCAACAGGCGAATAGTCGGTATTCACTATATAGGTATCAATTAGACTCTCAAGCTCTGGCTTAACATGCTCCTGATCCACAGGTTGAAATAGATAGCGAATTTTCACTGCGAAACCTGGATCGAAATGCTGCCATTGAAGTCGCGTAGTCCATCCGCTACCACCATTAGGTGAGCCAGGATTGAAGGCCACGAGTTCAAATTTTGCAACGTCAGGCTGTGTTTGCTCCACGATACTTACAAAAGCATGTTCAACATCAAGAGGCCACCCAACTTCCAAGGGGCGTCTAACATCGCCGGGCTCAATCGGGACATTTCCAGAGTTCCAGATCGTAACTTCGGCAGCGTAAACATCACCTGTTAACGGTCTGTTACTAGCATCGAATAGCTTCAAACCTTGAGATGCCGCTTTACTATCAAATACCTTTATAAGAGGTGTCGAACTAGTATATGCTATTTGTTTTCTCTGTTCGCTTAACCTAAAGAACATGTAGCCACCAGCTAGGCCGATTATGATGCCTAGTAAGCCTAAGCCTATGGTCCAATGCACACCAAACCGCTCGTTGAGGATGGGCAGCGGATTGGAAGATTTCACGATTGGAGGTGCATTGTCAACCTCTATCCCATTTTTGATGTCAGTGCTACTCATAGTTGAATAAACCTCACTCGCGCCATGTCGTTCAATATCCTACTGTTCTTTGTGGGTTGTCTTTGCGCGTTCATTTGAATCGGTTTGTGTTGTTACAATTCTATCATACTCGTCCGGCGTAGATATTCCACCACATCACCTCACTAATCGCCTTGCATCAGCCCATGTATAAACGTCACGCCATTCTCGTGGTCGCATCTAGAGCATCTATTGCCATCTTATCCATAGGTCATGCCCAATGATGGAACACGTACACTACATTCCAAACGCTTGGGTACGTGTGATGGAACGACTTGTGCTAATTGTTGGCTGACCTATTCAATAGGAGCGCCCGATGCGTAACCAACATTTCAGCCCACGCTACTTCACAGCCATCCAGCTACTGCTGACCCTACTTGCTATTCTAGCCATTCTCACTTCTACTGCTGGCCTCGCTTCCCCTGGCCGTACCTGGATTTTCGATTCGACGCCGTCGGGTGGGCTGAACCTTCACGCGTCCCTCGCTACGGGCGCTACGCGGCTACCGGCGCAAGCTTCGCAATTCACCACTCCCGTTCAGGCATTTGACGCGCTGAACAGCCGTGGGGGAGGGGCGCTCACGGTATCGTGGGACGCCGCCACAGGCATCCCGCGCTTCCTGGGCAGTAGTGACGCATCTGCTCGCATACCCTATATCCCTACCGCAGCCGAGCGCGGCAATGCGCTTGCTACGGCTCTGGGCTTCCTGGACGAGAACCGCGCCCTCTTCCGGCTCGACTCCGCAGCCGGAGATTTCGGCCCTGCCCGCATCGAGCCTGACACGCAACTCAACTACTCCAATGTGCGCCTGCCGCAAATGTACAAGGGCATACCCGTCTATGGCAAACAGTTAGTCGTCCACCTGGACCAGGCAGGCCAGATCGTGGCGGTCAACGGGCGGTACGCGCCCGGACTTGACATCCCCAGCGCGCCGAGCATTTCTCAGGAACAGGCCGAACAGGTCGCGCTCGATGACATGATGGAGAATCAACTCGAACCGGGCGAACGGGCGACCGTGAAAGCAACCTTGCACAAGGGTAAGACCGCGTTGATGGTGTATGTAGACGGGGACGGTAAAGCAACCCTTGCGTGGAATGTGAAGATAGGGACTACTTCGCCCCTGGGTGAGTGGTCTATTTTCGTCAACGCCCGCCGCCCGGTTGCAGTGCATGCGGTGGATAGCCTCAACAACGCCAAGCGCCGCCGGACCTACAGCGCGAGGAACGGCACCGACATACCGGGGCGGCTGCTGGCCGACGAAGGCGAGCGCACATCCGACGCTATAGCCCAGGCAGCCCACGACAACGCAGGCAAGGTCTATGACTACTTCTCTAACACTTTCAAGCGCGACGGCGTTGACGGTCGGGGTAGCATGATGGTGTCCACCGTGCATTACGGCACCGACCCGGAGGATGCCGAGAACGCTGCCTGGATAAGCGAAGCCGAGCAGATGATATATGGAGATGGAGGGGAGATCTTCAAGCCGCTGGCCTACGGGCTTGACGTTGTCGGGCATGAATTCACGCATGGAGTGACCGATTTTACCGCCCAGCTTATTTACGAAGGCCAGTCGGGCGCGCTCAACGAGTCTTACTCCGACGTGTTCGGCGCTATGATAGACAGGGCTAACTGGGACATAGGCGAGACGGTGATAAAGTCTCCTCCCTACCCGGTGCCGCAGTTACGCAGCCTCGAAGACCCCGCCCTGGACGGCAACTACGACGTTCGCGACCCCCTCGGTAGCATAGGCCAGCCTGCCCACATGCGCGAGTATGCCAACCTGCCCGTCAGGCGCAAATCGGACTACGGTGGCGTACACGTCAATAGCGGCATCCCCAATCGCGCGGCTTTCCTGCTGGGCCAGGCTATCGGTAAGGAGAAGCTGGAGCAGATTTACTACCGCACCCTTACCCAGTACCTCAATCCCGACTCCGACTTCCAGGATGCGGCGCGCCTGACAATACAGGCTGCGACCGACCTGTACGGCACCACTGAGGCCAACGCCGCGCGGACCGCCTTCAGCCAGGTGGGTATAACTGTGGGCGGGTCATCCGTGCCCGCGCCGCCCCCCAACACCACACCCACCCCAGGCCCACAGCCTCCCCCATCGCCCCAAACGCTGCCCGCCGGGTGCCGCGACCTGGTCGTCAACGGCAACTTTGAGGGCAGGGGCGGCTGGGAGGAGAAGACTTCCAACGGCACGCAGATCATAGACCCTGAGTTGCCGCGCACCGGCTCGCGGAGCGCGTGGCTCGGCGGGACCGACGATGAAGCCCTACAATATATCTTCCAGGATGTAGCCGTGCCCGCCAACGCCGCTTCAGCAAAGCTGAGCTACTATCGCTTGATCCACGAGGAGTTCTCCGGCCTGGGCGGGCTGTTCTCCGGGGACGCCGATTTCGCTATCATCCTCGCCGGTACGGATGGCAACAAGGTCGCGGACATAGAGAACCTGGTGTCGTCACAGGGCGATGATACGTGGAAGCAGGCGCAGTTCGACCTCTCCCGTTACGCGGGCCGGACCATCCGCCTGGTATTCACCGCCTCCAATCCACGCGGCAACGTCAGCAGCCTCTTCGTTGACGACGTAAGCCTCGCCGCCTGCACTACTGGGCAGCCACCCCAGGCCCCGCCGACTAACTCGAATGGCGACGTGTATATTGCGGGCCGCGTGCTCAACAGCGACACGGACAGGGCAATCGCGGGCGCGCAGGTCTTCATCCTCATAGAAGGTCTCAGCGCATCGGACGCCGCGGACGATGATGAGGTCACGGACGACGAAGTGCTCACCTATGGCATTACCGACAACAGGGGGTATTACCAGACCCAGGACCCGGTGCCACGCGACAGGACGTACAGCGTGATAGTCATAGCCGACGGCTACCGGCCCGTTATTGCCGACGACGCGGTAGAGGTGCCACGCAACGCTACCAACCCGGTAGAGGCCAACGGCACGATGCGCCCGGCGCGTTAGGTAGGATACTGCTATGCAAGCCGATATTACTGGTGGGGCGAGCAACATAACTGAGCAGGCGCAACAGGTGTGCTGCGTGTGCGGGCAGCCGGTCTCGCCGTCGTACAACATTATCGGGCAGCGAATCTACTGCGACCACCACTTCGCCATAGTCAACAAGCAGCATCGCGGCTTCTGGCGCTCTGCCATCGTGCAAATCCTGGGGATGGGACTGTTCAGCGCGGTGGTCTACTTCCTGTCCGACTACATCGGCCCGCTGGATGACCCCTGGCGGCTGCCTGTGGGGGTGGCGCTGGTGCTGGTGCCCTCGGCAGCCTGGCTCTACTACTTCTACAGGCAAGATCGCCTGGAGCCGGAGCCAAAGATGCGTGTGATGCAGGTCTTCTTGCTGGCGGTGCTGCTCGCGGAAGCCTTAGGCTACCCTCTGCTGAAGTGGTTCCGGTTGGACGATTGGGCAGTCAGCCTGAGCGCTATCTCGCTGGCGGCGTCCGTCCTGGTGCCGGGCTTCATATGGCAGGCGATAAACTACACCAGCGTGCGTATGCTGGTATATGCCACGCCTGAGTTTGACGAGCGCATGGACGGCGTGGTTTACGGCTCAATGGCGGGGCTTGGCGTGGCTACTCTTCTCAACCTGCACTACGTCCTCGATAACGGCGGTGTGGCGCTCGACACCGGCGTCGTGCATATCGTCACTACGTTGCTTGCCCAGGCATCTTTCGGCGGCATAACGGGCTACTTCATGGCGCAGGCCAAGTTCGAGCACAAGCCGGTATGGTGGGTGCCTGCGGGAGTGGTTATATCTGCCATATTGAACGGCCTCTTCCGTTGGCTGGTGAGCGAGGTAAGCGCGGACGGCCTGACGGTTGCCCCCTGGCGCTCGCTGGTGTTCGGGCTGGCGGTAGCCCTGGTGTCGTTCGGTGCGCTCCTCTGGCTAATGCAACAAGCCCTCCGCAAGACGGCACCCACGAGTTCGACGTAAAACGTATTACGTAGTTCGTATTGCGTATTACGGGATGTGTGAGATAGAGCATCTAATCACTGACCACTGACCACTGACCACTGACCACTGACCACTGACCACTATTTCAAAGGAGCTTATGAGCCGAACAGTTGACCAGGTAACGATATGGCCCCTGCGTACTCTGCCCAAGGATATAGGCGTGGCTGTGGTGGTGCTTGTCGCGCTGCTGGGTGGGTTGCTGCTCCGGTGGTCGACCGAGGGGAGCACCAAAGCTTACGCCAGCGCGGATAATAGCTTCAGCGTGCTCTATCCCGCTTCGTGGCGCACTACTGAGATTACGGACACCCTTCTGTTGAGGGTGGAGAACCCGCAGGCCAGTTCTGCCTACAAGACCAACGTCGCGGTGGACGTGCGCGAGCTGGACCCCGCCAGCCCTCCGACCCTCCAGGAGCTTATAGACCGGCGTATAGAGCAGCACAGCGGCCAGGCTGGTTATCACTTTCTCTCAAGCAACGACCGCACGGTGAGCGGCCTCAAGGCTTCAGAGATAGAGTACGCTTTCGTGGCCCAGCCGATAGATTCCCCCAGGCGCGCTACGCTGCCCGTCGTAGCTCACAGCCGCGAATATATCGTGGTGGCGAAAGATCGCATCTACTATATAACCCTGGCCGCGCCCGAAAGCGATTTCGCTACGGCCTCGGAACTGTTTGACCGCATGCTGGAAACGGTGAAAGTGCAATGAAAGACAACTCCGACAAAGAGACACCGGACTCCTCGCCCGGCAAGCGCGTGCTGGGGAAACTGTCCAGGGGTGAGCGTGACAGCGAGCTAGAGCCGCCACCCGAAGGCACTTTCGGGGCGCACTCCGGCTCGCCACCTGAGATAGAGGCTAGTGGATTGCAACAGCGTAAAGGCAGGAAGCCTCCGTCACGCGTAAGCCACCGGCGTCCACCCAGGAGCGGCGCGGATGATGACGATAAGCTGTCCCTACCTGAAGACGCGCTGGTTGCTATACGCAGGAGTGGAGGGTTTCGCTTCACCTCTAAAAGCGTGGTCATCTACCGCGACGGGCGCGTTACTACGGAGGGCACCGGCTACGGCGCGGGCAGGCAGGCACCTGCCAGGAGGCTGGATGACGAGGAGTTTGCCGAGCTGTACCGGGCGCTCGATAGGGCGAGGGGTCAGGGGTCAGGGGCCAGGGATCAGGGATCAGAGGTCGAAACAGACAGCTTCTCTGGACAACGCTTTACTTCCGAGCGTGCGAACCCCGACGGCTATTCTTACGAGATCGTCGCCAGGATAGGCATGGACACCTTCGCTGTCGAGGTGGTTGATGGCAGCATACCGGAGCAGTTGTCCCCACTGATTAAGGTCCTCTCCAAGTATATGAGACCGGCACGACAAGTGGGGGATCGAGGCTAAGAACCCCTGACCCCTGATCCCTAATCCCTGGCGACCGCCGCCAGGAATCGCTCTACGGCGTAGGTGCTGATCTGGCCGCACGGGCCGGAGAAGTTGAAGTCGCAGCCGTGCGTGGCCCAGGGGAGGTCCAGCAGCAGGTATGGCCGTTCGGCAGCCTCTAAACGCTCGGCGAGTAGCCGGCTGTTTATGGGCCAGACCAACTCGTCGCGCCCTCCGTGAATGAGGAGGGTAGGCGGCGTATCGAGGCCGACGAAGTTGACGGGAGAAGCGGCGTGGTAGGTGGCGGGTGCCTGTTCAAGCCCGCCGCCCAGGAATTGCTTGAGCACTCTATCGCTGTCGAGCACAGCCGGGTTGGTGGGGTGGGTGTAGATGTA
Organism: Chloroflexia bacterium; assembly: GCA_036399775.1. Lineage (GTDB taxonomy): Bacteria > Chloroflexota > Chloroflexia > QHBQ01 > JADMIH01 > JADMIH01. Next base: position 16,401 of record DASWMJ010000010.1, read on the forward strand.
GGGCAAATCGGTAGGACCGTAGAACGAGATGACGCCTCGTATCGCGGGGTCGTTGGCCGTATATGCGACGAGCAGGGCCAACTGCGCGCCCGCCGAGCGTCCCAGAAGCACCACTCGCTCCGGGTCTATCCCCAGGCTGGCAGCGTTGTGGCGCAGGTAGGCCAGCGCATCGAGAAGATCGTCACGAGCCGCCGGGAAGGGGTGCCGGGGCGCGAGGCGGTAGTCTATCGAGGCGACGATATAGCCCCTCGCGGCCAGGTAGTGGCTGAGAGGCTGGAACTCGGTCCTGTCGCCTCCCTCCCACGACCCGCCATGCACCACGAAGACCAGGGGCGCGGGAGCATCCGTGCCCTGCCGCATGTATAGGTCGAGTTGCAGCGGCTCGCTCCCCCTGGTGGCGTAGGTGAGCGTAGTCGTGCTGACAGAGGGTGAGGGTATTCCCACTACAAGGTCGGTGAGCACGAGGGGCGCGGGCCTGGACGGTGCGCCGGGTGCCGTTTGGGGCGGCTCGTCACCAAAAGCAGCGCCCAACCGCCGGGGGATATCCTGGGCGAGTGCGGTTGCCCTCACGAGCGAGCTAATAGACATGAGCGCGGCGAAGACGCCGAGCGCGGCCCCTGCCTGCCCCGCCCGCGTTTTGCGCCAGCCGGGTACTAAAGGCAAGAGCGAGACGAGCGCGAGCAAGTGCCCCCATTCCGTTACGCCGACCGCGACCCTGAAGAGGAGGGAGGTGGGCGCTTTGAAGATGGCGAGCAGGGAGACCGCCGCGCAAAACGCGCCCCAGACCAGGCGCAACCCTCCCAGCAGTCCGGCCCGCGATGCCCGGCTACCTGATGGCATCACTTACCGTCGGTAGACCAGTGGGGCACGTCATTGGCCGCGTTTGTGAAATGGATCACGCCGTAGGTCGCCCCTACTTTGATCAGATCGGCGTTGGCCCCGGTACGCGGTTCGCTCGTGATCGTGGTTTCTTTGCCGGTCGCGTCCTTGATCTTAAGCTCCCCTGCCCAATTGGTGTCCATGTCTATCGCTTTGCCCTCGATATGGCGCGAGGTGAGGGACGGGGCTTGCTTGCCGCCGCCGGTCTGGTAGGTGTCAACCATGTCTTGCGCCGCCTTCTTCGACTTTTCGGCGTCCCCGTGCCACCAGTTTATCTTGACCCCCTCGCGGGCGGGTACGGTCTGGGCGTCGTAGTTTTCCTTGACGATGCGCCACGACCAATGCATGAGGAATGCACGGTTCGACGGCCGCTTGGTGGCGCTGATGCTCGGAGTCACTCCTGCTGCGGTCAACGCATCAATGAACTTCTGCACCTTCCCGCCGAAATCGGCCTCAAGGTCGCTGACCGAGGTGCTGGTGGGGAATTGGGCGCACCAGGCTGACCCGCTGAGGACCCTGTCGTCCGCAGGCGCGGCGGGGGCTTCTGCCGGGGCTGCCGCCGGGGGCGCTGTGGCAGGTTCCTGTCGCTGTACCGCCGCGCGGCCGGCCTGGGGTGCGCTCCTGGCGCGTTGGAGGAAGCGTTGCACGGCCTGGTTGCCGTAAGTAGCCTGGCTGCTCTGCATCAGCGCGATTTTCACAGGCCGGTTGCCCCGCCCATCGAGGCGCGAATTCCCAAGTAGAGCCTCAGAATATGCGGTCTCCGGCTGAACGCCTAGGTCCGACTTGCTGCCCGGCTGCTCCGTACTAGGCTCCGGGTGTGGGGTCCTGCTGCTGCTATTATCTTCTTTAGAAGCGTCCTTAGACATGAGTGAATAAGCTCCTTACTAGAGTGAAATGCGGAGGGGAGGATGTGAAAGAAGGGCCTCTAACTATTGAATTATAACCTTCGTGTCAATGCTCGTGGTCAGTGGTCAGTGGTCAGTGGTCAGTGGTCAGTGGTCAGTGGTCAGTGGTCAGTGGTTAGGGGTTAGGGGTTAGGGGTTAGGGGTTAGGGGTTAGGGGTTAGGGGTTGGGGGTTTGGGGTTTGGGGTTTGGGGTTTGGGGTTGATGAGAGGGGCGCGGTTGAGTGCGCCCCTCTGGTTGATTAGATGGTGTTGGGGTCACGCCGGGCAGGGAGGTAGCCTACGCAGCCTGATTGTGCCAGGATGCTTGCCCCTGCGCTTACGCAACTGGTCGAGGAGGCCTCCTGCCTCTTGCCTTACTATGCGAGTAGCGGACGCTTCGCCCCCTGGGCGTACGCTTGCGGCTTGAGCGGGTTTATGGGTTGTGGGTCTCTGTGGGTGGGTCTTGTGGGACCGATACAGAGGCTAGCTCCTCGTTGGGAGCGGCTAAGGGTTGGTTTCTTGTGGCAGGGGCACCAGTGGACCCTGTTCCCCTTTGGGAGTTTTGAGTTTTGAGTTATGAGTTTTGAGTTGGTGGCTCCGGCTCTAACTGGTGGCTCTTAGCTCCTGGGGGTAGTGGCTACTGTTGCGCTCAGTAGTCGGAAACATGCTTCTATTAACTTTAATCCCTTTTTGGGGTTATTTTGGGACATGATTTGGTGGGGTATTGGGGTGGAGTTTTGCACATTTTTGGGTGGGGTGGAAGGGTTGTGCTTGTTGGCGATTTGGGGATGGGACCAGGGCTGCGGCATGGGCTGACCGCCGGTTCCTAAAACAGCTATTGTCACTTTCTGACCTTAGGAATATACTATGGTCAGATTTCGCCAAAAAGTGACCATAGAGATATATGCCTCTATCACTCCCCGACTTCATTGCGCGCTGGCAGGCCGCCACTCTATCCGAGCGTAGCGCCGCGCAGTCGCACTTCAACGACCTGTGCGACCTCCTGGGGCATGCCAAGCCCGCCGAGGCCGATCCTACCGGCGCGTGGTACACTTTCGAGAAGGGCGTGTCCAAGACGGGCGGCGGGCAGGGCTTCGCCGACGTGTGGATGCGCGGGCATTTCGCCTGGGAGTATAAGGGGAAGCACAAGAACCTCGACGCGGCTTACCGCCAACTGCTCCAATATAAAGAGGACCTGGAGAACCCGCCCCTCCTGGTGGTGTGCGATCTCGACCGCTTCGAGGTGCATACCAACTTCACCAACACTATCAAGCGCGTCTATAGCTTCTCGCTGGCAGACCTGGCGAGCACGGACCCCACCCCTACATGCCCGCTCCCGCCCCTGGAAGTGCTGCGCGCACTCTTCACCCAGCCTGACCGCCTGCGGCCCGACCTCACAGCCGCCGAGGTTACGGAGGAGGCTGCCGCGAGGTTCGGCCTCCTGGCCCAAAGCCTCCACAAGCGCGGCGCGGACCCCGAAGAGGCCGCCCACTTCCTCATGCGCCTCCTCTTCTGCCTCTTCGCGGAGGACATTCGCCTCCTGCCGCCCGGCCTCTTTACCCAGCTCGTTGCGCGCACCCGCAAAGACCCTGAGCAGTTCAACGCCCTGGTGCAGCAGCTTTTCGAGAAGATGGCGACGGGAGGCTGGTTCGGCGTGGAGAAGATCGCCCACTTCAACGGCGGTCTCTTCGCCGACAGCCGCACCCTGGAGCTTACGAGCGACGACCTGTCGGTGTTGTCCCTGGCTTCCAAGCTCGATTGGGCGAGCGTGGAGCCTGCCATCTTCGGCACCCTATTCGAGCGCAGCCTCGACCCCTCCAAGCGTGCCCAGCTTGGCGCTCACTACACCAGCAAGGAGGACATCCTGCTTATCGTGGAGCCTGTGCTGATGGAGCCTCTGCGCCGCAGGTGGGTAGAGGTGCAGGCGCAGGCCCAGGGCGTCATAGATAAGCGCAACGCCACAGCAGATCGCGCCGCCCGCACCCGCTACGACCAGGACCTCAGCCGCGTACTGTGGGCGTTCACGGACGAGATAGCCTCCACGCGGGTGTTCGACCCTGCCTGTGGGAGCGGAAACTTCCTCTACGTGGCCCTCAAGCGGCTGCTGGACCTGGAAAAAGAGGTGAGCGTGTTCGCGGCCTCCAACGGCCTGCCGGGCATGTTCGTCAAGTCGGACCCCTCGCAGCTATACGGCATCGAGATCAACCCCTACGCCTACGAACTGGCCTCGGTTGTGGTGTGGATAGGCTACATACAATGGCTGCGCGACAACGGCTTCGGCAGCCCCACCCCTCCCATCCTCAAGCGCCTGGACAACATCAAGCACATGGACGCTATCCTCGCCTACGATGAGCAAGGCAAGCCAGTAGAGCCTGAGTGGCCGGAGGCGGATGTGATTATCGGTAATCCGCCGTTTTTGGGTGGGAGCAAGATTAGGCGGGAATTAGGGGACAAGTATACTCAGAGCTTATGGAAGCTGTACGAGGGACGTGTACCTGCGTTTGCTGATTTGGTGTGCTACTGGTTTGAGAGGGCTAGGGAGCAGATTGGATGTGGGAATACGCAACGAGTGGGATTGCTAGCTACACAGGGTATACGTGGCGGTGTCAATAGAAAGGTGCTAGAACGAATCAAGGAAACCGGCGACATATTCTGGGCACAGTCGGATCGAGACTGGATACTTGCCGGGGCTAACGTACATGTGTCTATGGTGGGATTCGATACAGGTGCAGAACAAGCACGAACACTTGATGGTATTCCTGTTTCTGATATTAACGCTAATCTGACCTCCAAAATCGATCTAACAAAGGCATCTCGGCTCTCTGAGAATGCGAACATTGGGTTCAAAGGACCATCTCCGGGAGGCAGCTTTGACATAACACCTGAAGTTGCCCAAAGTATGCTAAATGCATCAGGTAATCCACACGGCAAACCTAATTCTGATATTGTGAAGCCCATAGTTAATGCGGCAGATGTAATGCAAAGGAGTCGCCACTATTGGACAATCGATTTTGGCCCATATATCTCTCAAGAAGAGGCTGCACTTTATGAGGCTCCTTTTGAGTATGTAAAACATCACGTCTATCCAGAACGGGCTAATAACAGAAGGAAGGCTTACAAAGAAAGATGGTGGATATACCAGGAACCTCGTATAGACCTCCGCAAAGCATTAGTCCCTTTATCGCGGTACATTGTAACTCCGCGCGTATCAAAGCATAGAGTTTTCGTGTGGCTAAACAAGAATACTTTGGCAAACGACGCCAACGTTATCATTGCCCGTGATGACGATTATTTCTTTGGTGTGCTCCATTCCAAGCTACATGAGCTATGGGCACTCAGTCTTGGCACTGCACTTGAAGACAGACCACGTTACACAGCCACAACCACCTTCGAGACCTACCCCTTCCCATGGCCTCCCGGTAAAGAGCCGCAGGGCGACCCGCGTGTTGAGGCCATAGCAGAGGCCGCCCGCGAACTGGTCAGGCTGCGCGACAACTGGCTCAACCCCCCTGACGCCTCCGAAGCCGACCTGAAGAAGCGCACCCTCACCAACCTCTACAATCTGCGCCCCACCTGGCTGGACAATGCCCACCACAGGCTGGACCGCGCCGTCCTCGACGCCTACGCCTGGCCCCACGACCTCACCGACGAGCAGATATTGGAGCGGCTGCTGGCCCTCAATTTGGAACGGGCGGCGAACAATAAGCCTGCGGAGCAGAACGGGTCACGGTCTGGGAACCTCTCTTCCGTGCCAGAGGATCAAGATGGAGGTGAGATAGAGGATGAGTGACCGCAGACTAAGATGGGCACTAATTATTGCTGGGAGCGCACTCCTCGCCATAGTTGTATTTTCACTGCTTGTGGTCCTCAGCCTGTCCTTGAACTGGCCTGCTCGGACCGGCTTTACCGATTACACAACCCCCAAATCCGATACGCTCGACTATCATCCCGGTAAGACGCTCTGGGATTGGCTGGACCTTCTGGTGGTGCCTGCTGTACTGGTGATAGGTGGCATTGCCTTCAGCTGGGCAGAGCGCAATAGCAACAACGCCATTGCTGACCGTCGGATTGTGGAGGATCGGAAGATTGCAGAGGAGCAGCGTTCAGAAGATCGCCGTATTGAAGCTGAGCGAATAGCAGAAGAGCATAGACTCCAGGACGACCGAATACGAGACGCCTTGCTGCGAGAGTACTTGGACCGCATGTCGGACTTGCTAATCACTCATAAGCTTGGCTCATCCAACGAGGGCGACCCCGAACGGCTCGTTGCGCGTGCCCGTACTGTGACAATACTGAACGCCCTAGGTCAGGATGGCGCACGTAAGGGCAATATTGTACGGTTCTTGTATGAGGCCAAACTCCTCAACAAGGCTAATCCTATTGTTAATCTGCAAGGCGCGGACCTGAGGCACGCAGGTCTTATTGGGGCCAACTTAAGTGAGGCCAACTTGAATGTGACCAACTTGATTGAGGCAGACTTTAGAGGGGCCAAATTGAATAGGGCCGACTTGAGTGGAGCCGACTTGAGTGGGGCCAAATTGAATAGGGCCGACTTGAGTGGAGCCGACTTGAGTGGGGCCTTCTTGGAGAATGCTAAATTGAACTGGGCCGACTTGAGTGGAGCCAACTTGAAATGGACCAGCTTGAATGGGGCCAACTTGAGCAGGGGCAAGTTGAGCGGGGTCGACTTGAGTGGGACTGACTTGAGTGGGGCTGACTTGAGTGGGGTCGACTTGAGTGGGGTCGACTTGAAGGGGGCGTATCTGGATGAGGCAGTGCTGTCCCAGGCATTGCTAACCAAAGCAAACTTGACGGGTGCGCGAGTGACACGCGAGCAGTTGGAAAGTGCAGCAGATTTGACAGGTGCTATTCTTCCTGACCATATCCAACTTACGAGCATCAAACCGTAGTTCAGCACTACACCGACCTGAAGAAGCGCACCCTCACCAACCTCTACAACCTGCGCCCCACCTGGCTAGACAACGCCCACCGCAGGCTGGACCACGCCGTGTTCGACGCCTACGGCTGGCCCCATGACCTGACCGACGAGCAGATGTTGGAGCGGCTGCTGGCCCTCATTCTGGAGCGTTCCGCCTAAGATTTCATGAGCTACCGCCGACGTCATAGCTACACGCACCCTCCCAGGCTGAACCTCTTACAGCAGGCAGCCGGTCTCGCCCTGCTCGTACTCACCCTCTTCATGCTCGCGGGGCTGGCGGTGGGCTTCCTGGTGCAGATGCGCCGGCACCGGCAGGCTATCGCGCTCGTGGCGTGCTATGAATCGTCAAGCTCAGAGCTATGACCCAATGTGTATTGTGCGAACTTACTCCTACCTTGACATGCGACACGAGTAGTGCGATAATTGGCACCGGAACTCGGTACGACAGACATCTCCCCATATCTCCTTTCTTAGACCAAAAGCCTGCCTAAACCGCAGGCTCGTTTTGCCTTTCCGAGTAACACGGCTAGCCGAGAGTGGTAACGGTACTAACGGTACCAATGGCACCAATTAGCGGAGGTATCTAGATGAAATCTTTAGCAGTTGCAGTACCCCTTGCGCCCGGAGCGGCGGACCAACTGAGGGAGTTTGGTCGGGAGGTGGAAGGCCCTGGACGTGACGAGCACACAGAGTCTCGCCGAAGCCTGGGCTTGACGAAGGAGCTATGTTGGATACAAGCTACGCCCCAGGGCGATATGTTCATACTCTACCTGGAAGGAGAAAACCCCGTAGAGGCTAATAAGGAGTTCGCAGGGTCGCAGACCCCTTACAATCGCAGGTTCAAAGACGGCATAGAGCCTATCTTCGCTTCATCAGGCGTAGACTTCAGCCAGCCCATACCACCGATCACGGAGCAGTTACTTGACTGGGAGGCCGAAGGGCGGGCGGAGGCGGCAAGCAGGCTCCATCCTATGGTTGTCGTAGGCCCCATACAGCCAGGCAAGACGGATGCGCTGAGAGCGGGTACCTCCTCTGCCATGGAAGAGCGTCTAAGTGGTCATGAGGCATCGAGGAAGAAGCTTGGCATCTATGCGGAGAGAGTGTGGGTTGAGCATACCCCACAGGGTGACTTGCTGTTAGCCTATTTCGAGGCTGAAGACCCGCAGGCGGTGTTTGCCGGCGTTGGCATCTCGCAAGACCCACACGACGTGTGGTTCCGGCAGTTGAATATGGATGTACTGGGGTTAGACCTGACGCAGCCTCCCCCCGGACCTCCGCCAGAGCTTGTCCTCGATTGGCAAGATAGATAAATGAAGTAGTCGAAGGGGGAGGACAAAGCCTCCCCTTCGCTTCGTGACTTCCGCTGTCACGGGTCGGAGTTACGGTAGACTCAAAAGTAGAAGCGCTCGCCCGCCCACTGTCCCCACTGTGGATGGTTAGGATGCGTCCACAACAGCAACGAGAAGAAGCGCACCCTCACCAACCTCTACAACCTGCACCCCACCTGGCTAGAGAACGCCCACCGCAGGCTGGACCGCGCCGTCCTCGACGCCTACGGCTGGCCCATGACCTGACGGACGAGCAGATATTGGAGCGGCTGCTGGCCCTCAATTTGGAGCGTTCCGCTCAATAGGATAGATTGTAGTGTGCGCAAAGTCCATATGCCCTTCCTAGTTCGGTAAGAGCTGGGCTCGCCAAGCCGGCAACATTGGGTCCGATCTGCTGGACTGCAAGAAACAGCGCACCTGCCCTGGCTGCCCCTTGCTGACCGCCTAAGGCCATGCTATAATGAGTCATACAGACCTACGGGTAGCCGCCAGCCACAGAGCGCGCTCAACGTTCTCGGATTACGTCCTTGACGGGCGTTACTCCTGGCTGTACGATAGCCAACTTACATTGCATTGCCGCCTAACGATAGTGCCGAGGCATTATGCCTCGTTATATTGTCCTGTTCCAGAGGAGGAACTTTTGTGTTCAAACGTAGACGTATTACAAATCTCAGTCTAACCTTGCTGCTGGCCTTCGTTCTGTTCGCCTGTGGTGGAGATGCCACGCCAGCACCCTCCGCACCATCTGCGGCCACCTCGACTACTGAGGTCGAATCTAGGGGAGAGACCCAACCGACAGCCGTGAGCGAGCCAACTGAAGAGGGGGGACCGGCCCCTGAGGGGGAAGCGACACCCGATGGTGAGGCAACGACACCCGCTGAAAGACCGGAGGGAAGAGGTATTGGTGCTTCGGGCGAGGGCAGCGTGGATACGAGCGGTAACTATGTCGCCGATCTTGGCTTCCGCCCCGACTTTGACGGATTTAGCTTTGAAAACTACGGCGGTGAGCCTGGCGTGACCAACCTGACCCCCGCCGACCTGCGCCGTATGTTCGGCGACGAAGTGTGCGCCAGCATCCAGGGTGATGATTGTACGCTGACGCCCGCGGGCGCGCAATGGATGGAGCAGGTCAATGGAAGCATGAGTGGCGGGCACTGTGAAGGCATGGCCGTACTCAGCAACCTGATCTACACGAAGAAGGTCAACGCTGCTGAACTGGGCGCAGCCACAGCCCCCGAGCTACAAATCCAGGGGAATGATCGTCTCCAGCGCGAGATCGCATATTGGTTTACCACACAGGCCACGCAGCCGGCCCGTCAAGGGGTGGTCGAACAAACGCCTAGCGGAGTGGTGAATACGCTGATGACGGCTTTCGCCGCTGGTCCGGGGGGCAGCGATACCTATGCGGTCGGTTTCTACAAGCGTGATCGCACGGGCGGGCATGCGGTAACACCCTACGCAGTAGAAGATCGTGGCAACGGTGTCTACTGGATCATGATCTACGACAACAACTATCCCAAAGCGGCACGCGCGATTGAGGTAGACACCAAAGCCGACACGTGGCGCTACTCAGGCTCTACCAACCCCTCTGAGCCTGCCGACGAGTACGAGGGAGATGCCCAGACTTTCACACTTGAGTTGGCCTCAATCGAGCCGCGCCTGACAAAGCAGGCATGTCCTTTCTGTGACGCTCCCGCCGGGGGTCGAACACCAGGCCTGGCTGCGCAAGGCAGCACAACAGCATTCAACGAGGTCTGGCTTGACGGCGACGGCAACTTGCTGATCACCGATACGGAGGGACACAACCTGGGGTTCAAGAACGGGCAATTCGTGAACGAAATCCCCGGCGCTCAATCCAACGCCAACAAGTTCGGCGTGGACGTCTGGGATGTCAAGGCGGAGCCGGTCTACTACATTCCGGCTAACGTGGACTTTACGATCAGCATCGACGGCAGCGAACTGACCGGACCCAGCGAGTCGACGGTGACCTTTATCGGTCCAGGCTACGTACTGGAAGTCAGCGACATCAAGCTGGACCCGGGACAGATCGATATACTTGATATAGCGCCCGACGGGAGCCTGCTGTCCTACCGCACCACCAGCGGAGAGACGCCGGTCATGCTGGTAGGCATAGAGACCGATGCTGCTGACTACCTCTTTGAGGTCCAGGGCTACGAGATGGAGTCAGGCGAGGCGCTCAACCTCTCGCTCAACACCAAGGAAGGCTGGCTGAGCCTGGATAGCATCGACAACAACGCCAGTGCCCTGTATAGCCTGTACATGGAGAGGTACGATGATCAAGGAGCGGAGCTGTTCGGCGCTGACGACGTTGCGCTCGATCCTAACGACGTAATCTATGTTGACTACCTGAAGTGGGCCGGGAACGGCCAGCCGATGGAGCTTGACGTAGACCGCGGGGGCGATGGCACCGTCGATGAGTCGCTACAGGTAGAGGACGTCACCGACAAACTTCCAGAGTAAGTAGTTGTGGATCATGTCCGCGACGCATAGCGTCTACTAATCGCCTTCACCAGCACAAAGATGGTGGGTGGGGGAGATGAGGGGCATAATACCCTCACTGCAACACCTCAAGAGTGCAACACTATGTAATGCTATGACTTTTCGAACTGTGCCGCAGGCTACGGTACCGTTAAACCGCAGCCGTGCCATATACAGGGCCGGCGCGTTAGGCTATATGCCCTTTGGATGTTGACACGGTGTGATAGGATGTCAGCACGGCTCAAGCAACCACATGTTTATAACTAAGTAAGGAGGGCAAACAGATGGCTAACACAGATCAGGTACGTATGGCGGGCCTGGCAACACTGATCGGAGGCCTGGCGTGGATAGTGGCCGCTCTGCTCTATCTGGCTACCCCTGTTTCCGCTGATGCCAATGAGGTCAATACGCTACAATCGATCCTGTCTATTGTAGGCATCTTAGGCTTCCTGGCAGGTCTGTTTGCTCTCAAGTCCAGTGGGGCATTGGGTGACAACTCCATAGGTCGCACGGGCTTATGGGTGGCGGCAGTAGGCCTGATCGCTATCCTCGCTGCAGCTGTGCTTGCTTTTGTTCCTAACCTTGAAGTTGACGATATGCTGTGGCCTATTGGCGGCCTGATTACGTTGGTCGGTTTCGTAATGGTGGGTATGGCTACCATGCAAACCCGTGTGCTATCCCAGTGGCCAGCCCTACCAATAGCCATTGGCATAGCCATGTTCCTGGTAGTAGCTGCCTACACTACCCTCTTTTTCCTGTCCGCTGATGTGGCGAACTGGTTGATCATCGTCACTACAGCGCTCGCAGGCATCTTATGGGCGCTGCTCGGCTACACCCTCTGGTCGTGGGCATCGAGGCCTAGCACAGCTACCAGATAACGGACGCTCAGCCTCCACAATGGCACTTCCTGGAACGGACACGCTGCCTGATAACAGGGCAGCACGGTGTTACTCATAACCTGATCGAGGGTCGTATACCTCTGCGAGCTTAGCAGCCGCGCCGTCCTCGACGCCTACGGCTGGCCGCATGACCTTACCGACGAGCAGATATACGAAACGGAACCGCCAAGACGCCAAGAGCGCCAAGATAACGCCAACTATGTTATGGGGGTTGAATTCACAAAGCTATCAAGCTCCTACCCCATACATACCATAATCCCCTGGCGGGTACTTGGCGCTCCTGGCGTCTTGGCGGTTCCGTTAGCCTCTCCAATATAGATGCGTTTGCCCTCTCATATACGCCTGAGGGATTGACAGCCAACGCCTGATGTAGTTTATAATCTACGTCACCCGGCGTGATATATCCCAGGTTATTCACCTTCTAAAAGGAGGCATCTCATGTTGTCCGACCTCAAGAGGCGCAAGTCCACGGCGCGATTTAACTTGCTCGACGTGAACAAGAACGGGCAGATTGGACAGGATGACTACGATTTGCTGGTCGAGCGGATTACACAGGCGTTTCATATTCCTCATGGGAGCGAGACCTATAACACGATTAAGGCAGGCTATATTGAGATGTGGCAAACCCTGCAGAGTGCAGCCGATGTGGACCAGGATGGGAACGTGACCCTGGAAGAGTTCCTTGCCTCCGAAGAAAAGACATTGTCGCGCCCCGACGTATATGAGGCGGTGGTGGCACCCCAGGCGCAACGTGTGTTCAACATGATTGATCTGAATAAGGACGGGATAATCACGGCAGGCGAATATAAACATCTCACTCATGCCTATGGTCTGAGCCTGGAGGAGGCGACAGACTCGTACAACCATATTGACCGCGATAGGGATGGTTCAGTGACACTTGATGAGGTGATGCAGGCTGTAGGGGAGTTCTACTTGAGCGACGACCCTGACGCTAATGGCAACTGGTACTGCAGTCCCTTCTAACTGCGCCCCACCTGGCTAGACGACGCTTACAAAAGGCTGGACGGCCCCGTGCTCGACGCCTACGCCTGGCCGCACGACCTGGCCGGCGAGCAGATGTTAGAGAGGCTGCCGGCCCTCAATCTAGAGCGCGCCAACGCTTAAGGTATGTGTTTGACATAATCCGCCGACAAAGGTGCCAGTTCAACCCATGCGATCAGACACCCATACTGCGGATTGGGTATAGCTCCGAAAATCGGGGTTTTTATGGAAGGTTTATTTTAGGAAAGGTTTTATCTACAGTGCTGAGGTCATCCATTAGTGGACATTAGCGAAGTACAGCACCATCACGAAATTACCCGGAAAATCGGTTGAAGGATGTGCAAAAGGGTATTGACACATGCCTGTTAACCCGATAGGATGATCTTAAGTTCAGTTCCGTTAGCCTACCCCTAAGGCACATCAGCAATCAGATGGATTGCTATGCTTTAGGGATTTTTATTTCCATCATGATTTTCGGTGCTATACATCGGCCAGTTAAGGTAACTGAAAGGCTAGAAACATAAGCTAGCTTCGGAGACAAAAATGGATACTAGCAGTAGGTTAATAAAAGTTATTCGTGACTATAAGTGTATATTGCACCCAAGTTGGTATTTTCGCTATATAATCTCCGGTTGCAAAGATCCAGAGCGAGGCACGCGAGAGAAGCAACACCTCGCTCCGGCTAATAACCTTACCGACCAGTGGGGACTGGTTACGGCCTTGGAATGTATCTGAGTTTATAGCACATCTAGAACTGTTGTCAACTATTGTCAAGGGAACGGCTAGTTTTCCACAGTCATCTGCCATCTGCTGCAAACTCAGGTAGAAGCGGGGGCAACATGCTGAACAATCAAAAGGGTATGCAATGGAGACCAACATGGAAATGGCTCATCGGGGTTGGCAGTGCGATTATTGCTCTAAGTATTGCTGGGATCATAGGCAATCGTGCCGACGCAGGATTTGTATGGGCTTGGGACTTCTTGACTAAGCCACAGAAAGTTGATGATGTTCGTCCACTTGCGTTCATTTTTACAATCATCTTCCTCTCATATGTCGCCTGGGCTCTATTTCGCCAAGAACGTCTGACAAAGCAAAACGTACTCGTAGAGAAGCAAAAGCAGAGCGCAGAAGGAAACTACAGAAAGAGAGCAGAGCAGCAAAAATCTCTTGAGACGAAAGCGGAGAAGGCTACTTCTGAAAACAAGCAACTCACAGAGGCTAATCAGGTCTTAACGTTGCAAGCAAGAGCATTACGTAGTGAGAATGTTTCTCTAAAACGCAATTACGCTGACATGGAGCGAGAGAAACAAGCTCTGACACAGCAGGTCGCAGTTCTTACCAAGGAGCGTGGAGATCTACAAGGAGCATTACTTAGAATGAATCATCTAGCGAACCTTGATCAGTCTTTGCTAATTTGCATAGCTAGTGTCATTACAAACAAGAGTGAAAATCGGGAGCAGGCTATGAAACTCCTGCTAAAGAAGTTCCTGAAAGATGCAACTGATGTGTTTACGCCAGACGTATGCAGAGCATCGATCCTGCGCCCGGACAAGAGCGGAGAGTACCTGGAATGCTGGGAACACCATTGTATGCCCGACATTAGTCTAAGACTAGAGCGCTTCTACATAGGGGATAGGAGAAATATCAAGCGTGGCGTTGCTGGTCACTCATTCACAACCCGAGATGTAGAAATTGTCCATCTTAGACGAGTGAATGGAAGATGGAAGGCCGACCACGACCAATATACACCGAGCAAGAATAATGTAACGCCCCCTACTTATCGTTCTTTTATCTCAGCACCAATAATTAGTCCGGATAACCAATGCTTAGGAGTTTTATGCCTGGATAGTGACAGAGAAACAACCTTTGATAGCGACGAAGTAGTAAAATTTGCTGACGACCTAGCAGCACGGTTGGGGGCAGCAATCACTATTTACAACCACTTGATTGCAACCTCATGAAAATCATCCGAAGGGAGTAGGAAAATGTGACTATTAGGCTGATTAATCCACCACAAAGTCATGCTATAATGTAAGACATTCTTGGAGGTGGTACGATGCCTAATAAGATAGCAGGCGGAGAGCGGCAGAGTCGCCGCTGGGATGATGCTAAGGCTTACATCAATGGAGAAATTGATGTTGAAGAGTATGAGGCACGTCAACACCTGGAGGAAACAAATTACGAAACTGTTATGATGACGCTCGCACGTGATAGTCAACAATCTCCAAAGTCATCACAACGCTCCATCAGATTAGACTTCTCCTAACATCTTGTACTTTTTCGTGACGAGCTTGCTGAGCATGCCAGCAGGCTCTTCACCATCCAACCTTCTATGGGAAGAGGACCCATTTCATGGCCCTTCTTTACTGAGCAAGCACTAACATATTGGTGATTGCAGTTGCTTTCCAACGCTAAAGCTATCGTAAGATAGTCTATATACCTTACATCTCAGCCACCACCGGCAAGACCTTTTCTCCCATCAGCAGGATAGGCTCTATCTCGTCGGCGTCAGGCATGTGGAAGGTCACGTACCGGGAGCCTACCTTCGCATACTCCGCCAGCCGTTCCACGACCATCTCCGGCGTGCCCTGGATGTCGCCGAAGCCGGGGTACTTCTCCTTCTTGGCCGCCAGTTCCGCCTCGTCGCGCGCCAGCACTATGCCCACGTTGTTGGACAGGGTAATCTCGCCGAACGGACGCCCCACAGCGTCGCAATGCTCCCTCAACACGCCAAACCTGTGCGCGACCTTAGCCGGGTCGCCGCCCACGTTGCAGTAATCGGCGTACCGGGCAACCAGCTTGAGCGTCACCTTCTCGCCACTGCCGCCTATCATGATGGGCGGGCGCGGCTTCTGTACGGGCATCGGGTCGTTGTAGGCGTTATGGATGGAGTAATGCTTGCCGCTAAAGCTGGCGGGGCGTTGGGTCAGCATCCGGTCTACTATCTGCACCGCTTCCTCAAGCATCTCCATCCTCTCGCGCACTGATGGGAAGGGCCAGCCGTAGGCTGTGAACTCCGGCTCGTGCCAGCCCGTCCCTAGCCCCACGATGCTGCGGCCATGGCTGATCACGTCGAGCGTGGCGCACATCTTCGCGAGGAGCGCCGGGTTGCGGTAGGGCACACCCGCTACAAGCTCCCCAATCCGTATTCTGCTCGTAACTGCCGCGAGCGCGCTCAGTACGGTGAAGCATTCGAGCACAGGCGATTCTTTCTCCGGGTGCTCCTCATCGGGGAACATAAAGTGGTCCGCCATCCAGACCGAGTCGAGGCCCGCTTGCTCGCAGGCGCGGGCGACCGCCAGGGTGGTATCGAAGTGGTTGCCGTGCTTACCGGGGAAAAGCGGGCGAAGTTGGAGTCCTAGTAACATCGAGTGGTTCTCCTAACGTGTAGCTCAGTTAGTCGCAGATCGGCCCCAGCAAGAAGCGCAAGGCTCCAGGCAGACGCCGCGCCCAAGCCGATTCGTGGTGCGCGCCACCCTGTTCGACAATGAAGAGGAGATCTTCGGGAGCATAGCCTTTGGCGCGCAGAAGCGCGTGCATGCGTCTAGCGCCGTTCAAGTACGCTTCACAACGGCCTGGGATCTCCGGGGTTTCGTTGTCGCCCACATCCATGTATATGCGCCCGCCCGCGAAAGGCGAATTTTCTACGAGAGTGTAGATGGTCCCCTCGCTCCACCAGAGCGCCGGACTCATCACTCCCGCGAAACCAAAAACGTCGGGCCGCGTTATCAAGGCATACAGGCTGATTGAGCCTCCCATCGAGGAACCCATCAGCCCCGTGTGAGACCTGTCCGTCACGGTTCGGAAGGAGCTATCTATCAGGGGCTTCACTTTATCGGCCAGGAAGCTTATATATGCATCACCGCCCCCACCCCCGGTAAAGCGGCTGTGCTTGTGCGCGGAGTATTCGGTGGAGCGCCCCTTGCCTGAGTTGGGAACGCCTACAACGATGGCTTCTATCCCCTCCCGGCTCAGGGCCTCCATCGTCTCGTCCACCTGCCACTCGCCTGAGTAACTGCCCACGATATCGAACAGGTTTTGCCCGTCGTGCATGTAAAGCACAGGGTAACGCTTATCTCCTTTGAAGTAGGATGGAGGCAGGTAGATGAGCAGCCTGCGCTGGACGCCCCTCGCCGGACCATGCAGGGTTTGCGAGACCTTGATCGTCCCCACAACCGTATGTCCATCGCCTGTCGGGTAATCCTGCCACGCGTCACTATCCTCGATAAACTGGGTGATGTCTGCTGCCTCGTTCCTCAAAGTTTCTCCTCTCTTATCTCTCCGCCAAGTTGCTGCCGCCCGGTAAATGTTCAGATTTAGGTAAAAGGATGTTTACGTAGGGGCGACCCGGTGGGTCGCCCTGTCTGGGTCGCGTGCCAGGTTGGTTCGCCATCCCCACCCGGGCGACCCACCGGGTCGCCCCTACCCTTATTCTGAACGCTTACCCTGCCTTCTACCGCCCTCCAATCTTTGCCCCGCCGTGTATCGCTATCGCGCTCATCTTGGGCACAGCTAGCGTGACCCGGCCATTTTTGTCCAGCGTTAGGCTCGGCCCTGTGCAGGTCTTCCCGTCGGGGGACAACTCGCCTCTTGTTACGTCGCAGTAGCTACCGGCGGGCATGCCCGTCTGGAAGGTGTTCTTCACCTCAGACTCCTGTCGGTTGATGATGACGAAGCCCAGATCGCCGCGCCCAAAGGCGATGGCGTTGTCGCCGTTGGTCCACCAGTTCGTGACCTCGAAGCGGGGCGCGGTGTAGTTGCGAAAGCCCACCATGCCCGCGATTTCGGGGCGGCGATGCTCGCAGACCCAGGTCTCGTCGCCACAGTCCGGCACGCCGTTCGAGTAGACCGGCATGGTAGTCCCGTCAGGGTTGGCGGGCGGCCCCTGGTCCGAGTTGTCGAAGTTGTAGCTCGACATCACCTGCGGGTAGCCGTAGGGCCAGCCCAGCATGTAGACGTTCGCCAGGTTGTACAGAGCGCCGTCCTTGAAGGTCAATACGTCGCCCCCCGCGCCGTGCCCGCGCTGGTTGTCGTGGTTGTCGGTGAAGACGATCGCCAGGTCGCTCGGTATGAAGCTGCCCGTTAGCGCGAACTCTTCCATGCCGGGCAACTGGCCGAAGCGGAAGTTGGGGCCGATGCGGGTGCTGTATTTGAACTCGCTCACGTCGCCGTTGGTGAAATACTCGCTGGCCCGGATCGGCTCGCCGGACGCTTCGATCACTTCCTGGTAGATGTAGGGCTTGCCGCCGCTCGTTTTGTCCTTGAGCTTGCCCAGGATCGTCCCCAGCTCTTTGGCGTCTATGTGCTTGCTCGCGTCTATGCGGAAGCCCGCCACGCCCAGGCCCACCATGTCGTTCAAATAAGCAGCGATGCGGTCCTGCACCTTACTCGACCCGGTATCGAGGTCGGCCAGGTTTACCAGTTCGCAGTTCTGCACCTCCGCGCGGTCCCTATAGTTGAATATATCGTCGCTCTTGCCGGTAAGCCCGCAGTGGTGGAAGTCTTTCTCTTCGTAAAGGCCGGGGTAGTTGTAGTGGGTGAAGGGCGAGCCTGCTATGCCAGTGCCGCCGTCCATGCCCGACATATGGTTTATCACCGCGTCCACATAGATGTCTACGCCCACCGCCTTGCACCGGCTGACCATGTCGGCGAACTCGGCGCGGGTGCCGCTTCGGCTCTCCAGGCGGTAGCTGACGGGCTGGTATCGCTCCCACCAGGGGTTGTTGTCGGCGACGATGTGCTCCTGGGGCGGCGAGACCTGCACCGCCGAGTAACCCTTCGGACCCAGGAAATTCTCGCATTCCTGGGCGATGTCGGGCCACCTCCACTCGAACAGGTGGACGAAGACGGTGCGCGGGCCTGCGGTTGAATTGGCGAGCGGTCCGGGGAATGGATCGGTGGGTCGCCTGAAGGTCAGCGCCGCAGCAAGGACCAACGCGAGCGCCAGGACGAGCACCAGCGCTATGACGATCGCCCCACGCCCGGTGAGAAACGAAGGAGCCTTCATAACTTCCTCCCTTATCCGCATCAACCTCTCTGAATGCTTGCGTGCTGCTTGAATGCAAGATTGGTACCCTAGATTACAAGAGAGATTCGTTTATCTTTTTCTGAACCTTTGCCGTATGCAGCCAGTGTTAAGACTAGGCGAATAGAGGCAGGAGGAGAATAGGAGGCCATCATGGAAGGGCGCTCTCCGGTTAGATTGCATGTTCCTGTTGCATTGGTGTTCATGCTATGTGCGCTTACTTTGGTAGGCTGTGCCGGTGCGCCAAAAGATAATGAAGACTCCACGCCTACGCCCCTGCCCCCCGTAGCAACGCCCACGGTTGATGTAGACCGCGCCCGCCAGGCATTTGAGGCGGGCGGCGAGTTGTCCTATGAAGAAGTTATCGCTCTGCGACAGGAGATCGTCGGCCCTGCGGATTACATGGACATCAAGGACTTCGATAAGTTTTACGAAGAACAGGAAAAGTATTGGAAGCGCGACGCTGATTTCGGAACCAGGCTCGAAAGGTGCAAGCTGAAGCAAACCACCGGCTGGGTTGCCGGGTCGTGGAAAGAATACGATAAGAACCACAAACCCATCCCCGATAAGAATGGGCTTGCCGTATACCTGTACAATCCGTTTTACGGACTTGGTAAAGAGCTGACTGGTAGGCCGGAGATGTACCTGGTTTACCTGTCTGATAGCAAGGTTGCCACGCTGAAATACGGCCAGCGAATAGAGTTTAGAGGGAACCTTCTGCTCGTGGATGGGCAGGAAGCGGTGCAGAACTGGCAGTACGGTCTACTTGAAGACGAACCGGCAGTACCCCCACCTACGGACGATGAGCTAAAGGACTTGCGCATTATCCTTGATAGGGATATGTGCTTCGGCACATGCCCGGACTACAACCTCGCAGTAGATGCGAATGGTACAGTAATATTTGAGGGCCGCCACTACACTAAAGAAAGCAGAGGGAGCGCGACCATTGATAAGAGTAAGCTCGTTGAGCTTGCGGCAGAGATCAAAAAGGCGGATTTCTTCAGCCTGGAAGATTCGTACACGGCGCGGGTCACCGACAATCCCACATACATGCTTGAGGTACAGATGGGCGGGAAAAGCAAACGAGTTGTAAGTTATGCGACGCGCCCCCGGCGGCTCGAACTGTTGATGAACAGGATAGACCAGATCGTGGATTCAAAGGTGTGGATAGGTGATGAGAAAGATCCGTGAGAGGCGAGGGGTTAGGGGTTAGGGGTTAGTGAGTGCAAAATGATTCCTCGGCTGGGCGTCTGTCTTATAATGTAGCGAATACTTCACGTCGTATCCAGCCCAGGAGACTCCTATGCTCGCGGACGCCCTCAACCATGCTCAAGCGAACCGAGAACGCTACCTCGCACAACTTATAGACTTCTTACGCATCCCCAGCATCAGCACCCTATCGGAGCACAAGCCCGACATCGAGAGGGCCGCGCGGTGGCTGGGGGCGGACATGTGGCGGGCGGGGCTTGAGCGTGTCCAGGTGATGCCCACCGCAGGCAACCCCGTCGTGTACGGCCAATGGCTCCACGCGGGAGAGGGCGCGCCTACCATCCTTATCTATGGGCATTACGACGTGCAGCCCGTAGACCCTATCAGCCTGTGGGACTCGCCGCCCTTCGAGGCGCAGATACGCGACGGCCTCATATACGCACGCGGCGCGAGCGACAACAAGGCGCAGATGTTCTCCCATATCAAGGCCATCGAGTCAATGCTGTCCGCATGCGGCTCGCTGCCCGTAAACGTCAAGCTCTGTTTCGACGGCGAGGAAGAGGTAGGCTCGCCCAACCTTGAGCCGTTCGTCAGGACGCATACGGAGCTGCTGGCGGCTGACGCGGTGGTTATCTCCGACGGCCCTATGATAGGGGAAGGCCAGCCTTCGATAGACTACGCCCTGCGCGGCATAGTCACGGTGGAGATGCGCATAACAGGCCCGCGCCGCGACCTCCATTCGGGCAGCTACGGCGGTTCCGTACACAACCCCGCGCAGGTCGTGGCCGAGATCGTCGCGGCCCTGCACGATAAGGACGGCAGAGTAACCGTGCCAGGCTTCTACGACCGGGTAACGCCTCTCTCGGAAGAAGAGCGGGAATTGCTAAGCCGCGTGCCGTACACTCAAGAGCAGTGGCAGGCGGAAACGGGTGTCGCGGTCCCCTGGGGCGAGCCTGAGTACAGCATCTTCGAGCGCATGACCGCCCGCCCGACCCTGGAAGTGAACGGCATGTGGGGAGGGTTCACCGGGGAGGGCTTCAAGACGATTATCCCACGCGAGGCAGGTGCCAAAATCAGCATGAGGCTCGTAGCCGCGCAAGACCCGCAAGAGATAGCCCAGCTTTTCACCGATTTCGTGAAACGCCTGGCACCACAAACCGTGCAGGTAGACGTAATTACCACAGCAGGGGCAGCAGCCGCCGTCACGCCCTATAACTCGCGGTGGATACGAGCGGCAGCCAGGGCATACCAGGCTGTATGGAGTTTACCCGCTGTGCTGGGCAGAGGCGGCGGCTCCCTCCCCATAGTCGCCACCTTCCAGAAAGAGTTAAATGCCCCCTTCGTGCTAATGCCCTTCGGCCTCGACGACAACCGCCACTCCCCCAACGAGCACTACCACATAGACTACTTCTATCGCGGCATAGAAACGGCGATACATTACCAGCATTTTCTGCTGGATGAAGGGGGCGATGCGTGAAACGTGATTATTGAACCACAAAGACACAAAGAGCACAAAGTTCGCTAAGGTTTTGTTTGGGATTGCGATTTACGTTTTACGTTTTACGCTTCAATCTGGAAGGTAAGCTCCATCTTGCCGAGGGAGATGCGGTCGCCCGGACGCAGGGGCTGTAGCGTGTATGGGGGTATGCGCTGGCCGTTGACCACGCTGCCGTTCACCGAGCCGAGGTCTTCCAGGTAGAGTTGGTCGCCCGTGCGCGTCAGGCGGAAGTGGCGGCGCGACACGCCCAGGTCAAGCCCCCCATACGGCCCCAGGTCAACGTCAGGATAGCTGTTGCTCTGCGGGTCCGAGCGGCCCACAATAAGCTCAGGGCGGGCGGGCAAAGGTATAGTGGCGGGGGGAGGGGGCGAAGTTACGACCAGAGAGGCCGACAACTGGCGAGATGGCGCGGGTGTGGTGGAAGCAGGCACGGGCGCGTTGGAATAGCCATTCATGGGTGCGGAGGAATATGAAGGTGGGGCGGGTACGGGTTGGGACGCCTGGCGCGTGGTAGAAGGAGTCACCGGCGGCCCATAAGCGGCAGGGGCCAACAGCGACGCCCCGCAGTTGTCGCAGAAAGCCTCCCCAGGCAGCGCCGCCTCATTGCATACGGGGCAGGCCACCGATCCCATAGGGGACGCGCTCCCCTGTGCCCCGGCGACCGCCTGTGGCTGGCCCTGGCCCCTCAACGGCGTCCCACAGGCATCACAGAACGACACCCCATCGGGCAATTCAACGCTACAGTTCGGACAGTAAATAGCCATCTTTCCTCCGGGTTACGCGAGACGTGATGCGTATTGCGTATTGCGTATTGCGTAATTACTTAGCGACGTTGTCGAGGCGGACCGTCTTGCCGCTCTCGAAACGGATCGTCTTGCGGCCTTCTGATGTCATGACCCGGCCTTTTTCGAGGTTGGCAAGCTCCTCCTGGATGGTGGCGGCAAGCTCGGTGTCGCCCTGGTTCAGCAGGTGGGTCATCGCGCCGCGCAGCTTCTGGGTGGCGGCTGGGATGTTGCCCGCTTCCAGGTCTTCCAGGGCGCGGGTTTGCAGCTTGAACGCAGTCACCTTCTCCACAAGGTTCATTACGTGCGGGTTGGGGGGCGGCACCGTCGAAGGGTCATGGGCGTAGGTAAGCAGCACGTCCAGCCCCGCCTGCTGCCGCGCCATGCCTTGCTGGGGCACGTCGTATTCTACCTCTACCTGCGCTACGCGGTATGAGCCGGCCGGGCGCGAAGGCACCACGAACTCCACTATTAAAGTCTGGCCGTGCCCGCGCTCTATCTCGCCCAGGACTGCTCCCAGGCCCTGCTCGCCCATGCGCTCGGCGTGCAAGCGACTGATGAGTGGGTGGGCGCGATAAATACTGCGAACGTCTATACCCAGCGCGGGGCGCACCCGCAACGAGGCACGCTGCAATGCGACTGACTGCATCTGCTGTATGGTGCGCGCAAAGTGGGTGCGTATCCGGTCGGGGGAGGCGATGTAGTCGGCCTCGCCACCGCTGCGCTGCCCGATCTCCTGCATCAGCTTGTCGTTCCAGTCTTTGCCTATACCCAGGGCGGTGATCGGTATGCCCAGGCGTGCCGCGTTATCGGTCTGTTCCAGGCACTTCTTCTCTTTCTCCGTTATACCGTCCGTGAGCAGCACCAGCCGGTTGACACCTCCGCCGGCACCCTGCGCCCCAACGCCGACGGGCATTTGCTTGCGAAGCTCGACAAGCCCGGCCTCCATCGCCGGGGCCATGTTGGTGCCCCCACCCGATGTGAGGCGTGATATACGCGCCTTCAAGTCGTTGCGGCGGTGCTCATCGCCCACCTGTTGCGAAGGAAAAGCTACCTCGGTCTTGTTGTTGAATAAGATGACGGAGATATAGTCTTGCGGCTGGAGCATATCAATCACCAGCATGGTAGCGTCGCGCAGGCTCTCGATCTTAGAGCCGCCCATAGAGCCGCTGTGGTCGAGCGCCAGGCAGAGGTTGAGAGGCAGCGTGACGTTTGACAAAGTCTCCGCGGGCCGCAATTCCAGCAGGCAATAGACCAACTGCGAAACGTTCATCACAGGCACGATGGGCCGCGATAAAGTAGATTGTATGCTCAATTCCCCTGCCATGTAGTGCTCCAAGAAGTTAGAAGTCAGAAGTCAGAAGTCAGAAGTCAGAAAATAGCTTGTTAAGTAATCTGCCTAACCATTATAGACTACGAAGAAGAAGCTTCAAAGTTGCATTCGCGTGTGGGTCTCTAACTTCTGATTTCTGATTTCTGATTTCTGATTTCTGATTTCTGATTTCTGACTTCTTGGAACTATCTCCAGGCGAACTGCGTATACAAGATACCGCAGATCGTGGTACAACTTCTATACACTCTAAAAGGAGCTATTATCATGGAGGATAAAGATAGAGAGCGGAACGAGCAATTTGGGGGTATGGCGGGCCTGGGCGCAGGGGTGATGGTGGGCGCGCGGATAGGCACCGCGCTCATTCCCGTTCCGTTGGTCGGCACTTTCGTTGGCGGACTGCTCGGCGGGGTCCTGGGCAGCGCGGTGGGGCAGCGCGTGGGCGCAGCCGCTCTGAGTGGTGTCAATGCCTTCTTAGATAGCCTGGCGGCACCCACTCCTGCACACGAGGAGCATCATGCCGAGCCGGAGGACAGCACGGGGTCCTGAACAGGCTGAATAGAATAGGCCGGTCCTACACCTGCGTTTTGTGGAAAGGCCAGGGGCGCGCTCATGCCAGGCGAGAGGGGCTTTGCTCTCTAAATGGCTGTGCCTTGCTTTGAGCTACCTGGCCGAACGGCTGAGGCTGTGATACTAAGGCGTGTCCTGGTCCGCCGGTGCGGTGACGGCGGGCATGGCAGGCATGTAAGGCTCGGTCTCTACCATCACTTCCTGGCTGTAGTCCATACTGTCGCCAAACTGCGGTGAGGCAGACTCGACCTGCACGAAGAGGTCTTTGCGATTCTCCCCAGCGCCCTGGAGCACGTAGAGGAAGCCCCGCAACTCTCCATCTCCCGGCACCTTCCACGTGCTCCAAGCGAGTGGGTCCTCGGCCTTTCCTGCCTGGCGCGTCCAGCCCGCTTTCTCCAATTGGCCCGCGAAGTGCGCCTCTAACGCGGCAACGCTCTGTTCCGTCTCGGCTGTAGCCCTCGAGCTAAAGTGGCTTGAGCCGCCACTGCCCCCGGACAAACTGATCGCCACACCTTCCGGCGCGGAGAGCCTGGGCAAAGTCAGGCTAGCTGGGGGACTGATGCGTGCCCTACCGCCACACGGGCCGAAGCCCTGCCGGACTAAATGTATCTGGACGTCGTTAGGCGCGTTCGTCCGGGGCCGAATAGTTATGCTCACCGAGCCATCGCCCGCATCCTGGCAGAAATTGAGGTTGCCAAAACCGGGATCACTTCCCAATCCAGGCTCAAAGGACTCGCTCCCCTCTACGGAGGAAGGTAGGTCCATCTGGAAACCACCTGTAAACCTGTAGAAGTCATGCGTATCGGCTTTCCACCCCTGCCTGGTTATCTCACCCTCGTAGAACTTGCTGACCTGTTCCACTGTGCCGGGAGCATCCACCACTACGTCCCAGCCGGTGCCCTGGCCCCCGTCGTTGTGTACCGCGCTACCCACCAGCCGCCCACCCTGCGGCACCTTCAACTTGAGTGGGAGGTCACCAGGTAGAGCGCCGGGCAGCAGTTCGACACTTTGCGGCTCCTCGCTCATTACGGAATAAGAGGCCGCTATCAGCCTCCCCGCCAATTCACGCACGTCGGCGTCGCTTGCCTGCTTCTCTTGCTGTCCGTTTTGGGCCTGGTCCGGCTGCTCGCTCTGCACCGCCTGTATCTCCCTGGGCCTGGGCAATATAGACGGGAGCGCAATCGTCCCAAGAACGAGCACGCCTACTATCACGGCAGCTATACCGAGGCTAATCAGCCACCATTTTCGTCGCGTAACAGACATAATAGACCTCCTCGTGCGGTTGCTTTGGTCTTCTCGGTCCTAAGATAGATGCAATTTTGTGCGGGCACCAAGCCATAGCCATAGAAAGGTTTCCAGTCTCAATTTTACCTCAAATTATATCATCCTCTCCTACGTAGCTTGCAGTACCAAACTCCCATAGCTCAGACCCGCCATGCGTGCTATTCTTCAATAGAATAACAACTGCCCTTGTAATATACAAGCTGATTTACTTCAGTTGGAAGTCTAATAACCATAGGAGGCATCTTATTGCCCGAAGCTAATGTTACTGTTTCACAAGAGAAGCAAAGTAATTTGCGACGGTGCCCGGAGTGCCAGAATGAGATACCCCTAAGTCCCGGCTACACTGTTTGGTGCGATGCTTGCAACTGGAACGTGTTGGCCGACTGGAAAGAACGGCCTGAAACCGTCTTTGAAGAATTCTACCTCAAGGCTAGCCGGAGAGTGGGCGAGCACGTATTCAAGAGGATGGCCCGTGCTAAGGAGTTACAGCCGTCGCTTACTGTTTCAAAACTTCTAGCCCTCCTCATTGCCGCTTCGGTGCATTGTTTTACGCTGTTGGTTGCCTTGTTTGGTATTTCCCTCATAAATACGATAAATACATCGAATGGGAATAACATCTTCTTTTCGGGTGTGGGTATAGGGTTTATCATCCTGGCGTTCTGTATGCGGCCGCGCGTAAATAGAGTGCCACAGCGAAACGTCGTATCCAGGGAGCACTTTCCTACTCTGTACAAGCTGGCCGATGAAGTAGCAGCCAAACTTGGCACCAAACGGGTAGACCTGATCCTGATCAATACCGAATTTAACGCCTCATTCTACAGGGCAGGATGGATACCGAAGAATGTTCTTTGCATCGGTATGCCTCTCTTGCAAATATTGGCCCCGCAGGAGCGTGTGGCGCTGATTGGGCATGAGCTTGCCCACAGCGCAAACGGCGATTGGTCGCGCAGCTTCTTCGTAGGGAGCGCGATAGACTCACTCACGACCTGGCGCGATATATTCCCACGCGAAGGGGTGTTTGTGCTGATTACGTTGCCCATTTCCCTGTTTCTGTTTGAGCTTCCGAAGCTAGTAATTTACCTGTTGGTGCATCTGCTGATGAGCGATTCGCAGAGGGCTGAGTATTTAGCCGATCACATGGCATCGAGAGCGGGAGGTACAAGCGCCGCGCTATCTACCCTGCGTAAGCTTCACATGACCGGCTCAATGATGCGGGCGTTAGATCGCTTCTACGAGATGGGCGGTAAGGCCGGTATTTCAGAAGTCCTGCGGCGCAGCGTGGAAGCTATGCCTTCGCGTGAGTTGGAGCGTATCTCAAGGATGGAGAGGTTGGTTGCCGCCAGGCTCGATGCTACGCACCCTCCTACAGTCTATAGGATGGAGCTTCTGAAGGCACGTCCCGTTACTCAGCCCGAAGTAGCCATCTCGGACTGCGATAACCAGGAGCTTGAACGAGAACTTTCCGGGATCATGCCGGAAATAGAGGAGGAGATGCTTGGGGAATACAGGAGCAGGATGGGCTACTAAGTTAAGGCAGCCTTATGCCTCATCTCAGGCTATACCTCAAGTGGACCGTTCCCCCTTCATTCAACCTTTCAACGTGTATCAGCGTAGCCCTTTCGTCAAACTCCATGCCCCTGAACAGGTCTATCCCCGCCCCGAAGATTAGCGGCTCGACCGTCAGCCACACCTCGTCCACCAGCCCGCTCTCCAGGAATAGGGCATTTATTTGCGCGCCGCCCGTCAGCACGGCCTCGGTGTAGCCCCGCGCTTCCAGATCGGCCACTATCCCCTCCGGCGACCTGTCGGTGTACTCAACCGCCCCAGGCATGCTCTCCTTCCCTTCCGGCGTCCTCGTCAACACTACATGCAGCCTCCCGGGCAGGGGCACAGGTAGGGTCTTGTAAGTGTTATTGCCCAGGATGATGACCCCCGCGCGCTTCGAGGTGTCGAAGAAGAGCTTCTTGTCCTCCTTCGATGTCCAGTCTACGAAGTGCAATTCGTTGCGGGCGATCTTGCCGTCGAGTGTTACCGCTGCCAGCAGCATTATCTTCATCCTACGCCACCTCCATCCTGGGCGAACTCGATTAGCAACGTTTCGATAGCGTGCGGCCTGACCTCAAACACTGCTCGGACACCCTCACCGGCCGCGTGCTCCTCCTCCGCATAAATTTCCAGGCGCTCAACCGGTCTCTCCATCAAGTCGCAACGCCACACGGCGGCTACCGGGCCGCCAATCGCCATCTTGATAAGGCGTTGTAGTCCCAGCATGTCCCACAACCTCACAATTAAGCCACGTCCATCATGTCTTGGCCGTACCGCCAGCAGCTTCATGTTGCTATGAGCCACAATTGGAAGCTGGGTTGTATTCAGGGTCTTGTCCGGTAACGGAAAGAGGTTGGCGATAGTGCCATACTCGTAAGCCCACACCTTACCATGCCTCCAATCTCCCACGTGCGGCAACAGCCTGATACGAAAGCGGAAATCACCTTCGAGCCACTGAGGGAAATTAGTGCCCCACTGTGTATTGGACAGGTGCGCGTATATGGCCGGCTCCCTCGGCACCCGCTCCGGCTCGAAGCGGAAGATGCCCGTATTGCCGATAGACACCAGGGGCATATCAACGGGCATCACCGACATGCCAACCCTGTCGTCCGACGCATCTATCCAGCCGTCAACGCACCACAAGCTGCGGTTCGCCCCCTCCGCTATATCTCGCGCCGGGTCTATGACCGACCCCACCTGCCCCAACCTGAAACTTGGCTTTGGCAGATTGAGCGGGAAGGGCACGACTGTGCTCTCGGCCAGTGGAGTGGCTTCCTTCCCCTGGATGACGTACTCGATATCCAGGTAGGGGTTATCTCCTGCAAGGCTAAACTCTATGCTTATCGTTTGCCCCGGAAGCTCGGTACACCCCGCATTACTCGACATAATCTTACCACCAGTCAGGTGAAGCGCCTGCCCGCCCGTCCCCTGGCTTTTCCTCACCTGGAAGTTGCGCGCATATGCGGTGAGGTGGGCCAGGTCTTCCGGGTAGCCCTCCTTGCCGAAGTCCTGCACGAACCAGGGCTGGAAGAACCGCCCATATGCCCGCATGAACTCCGCTATATCCGCCGCCGAATAGATGTCGTACCTGTATCCGCCGAACGGCTCATCGGTCGTCTTATCCACCCACTCTCGCCCATTGCGCTTGTCCACCAGCGAGACGATACCACCACTCGCCGGGTCAACCTCTACGCGCAGGTAATCATTCTCGATTACGTTTCGCTGACCATCTTCTATATGTAAAGCAGCGCCCGGCGACTGAAGTCGCGGGCTACGCATACGAAGTCCGCCTGCGCGGACTCTCTGGATAGAGTAGTCGCCGAAGGGTGACCCTTCGCTACGCTCAAGGGCATGCTTTGTAATCGTTGCCCGCGAATTTATTCGCCGGGCGGTCTCACCACCGCGTGTGATGTCTATTCCGGTAATTTTTTTCAGTCGCCCGGCAAGGCTAATCGGAGAGCTATCAGCCGGACTCGATGTTTTCAGCTCCGAGTAGCTTTCGCTCACTGCTCCTGATAACACTTCTAGCGCCTTATCCAAAGCCGCCTCGGCTTTATCCACGTAAGCGGCCTTTGCCCGCCACGACTCCTCAAGCCTCATGTACGGCTCGCTCTGTCTCGCTTCACGGAAGCTTTCGCCATATACCCTCTTGATTGTAGATTTCACGTCCAGTCCCCAGGTATGCTCGCTGAAGAGCATCAACTCCTCGTAAGCCTGGTCGATATGGGGAGCGATCTTTCGGGCAAGCGGGAAGTCTCCTCCATCCTGGCGCACATGGGGCCACTCCAGCGTGGCCGCCAGCATCTCCAACGCCAGCAACTTGCCACGCAATTCCCTCACCCGCGCCACCTCACGCGGCATCGTGCCCACCCCGTGTATCCAGGTATCCGCCAGGTCATAGGGCACCACCGGCAGCCCCGCCAACTGCTCCGGGCGCGCCAGCAACGACTCAGCGAAATCGCCTAGCTCGCCGAACACCAACTCGACACCGGGAGCGTGCTCTGCTACGTGGTCACGCATTCTCCGCAGGTCCTCCGGCGAGTGCGGCCCGTGATTCTCAAGCGTCTGCTGCACCGCCAGCCACGTATCAAGCTCCCAGTCAGCCGGGGGCAAGAGGGAGGTGCCATACCCGCCGGGAGAGTAGCAGGTGAGCAGCCGCGCCCCGTCCGGACCCTCCCACCAGAAGAGGCGGGGCACATGGGGCGGGTGGCTACCCGGATTGCAGCCCAGGTGCAGGAACTTTACGCCCGCCCTCGCCAGCATCGAGGGCAATATCCATGTGTGACCCGGCACGTCCGTCTGCTTCGCGCCCGACGGATATGGCCCGAACTCCTCCGATAGCGACCTCGATATGTGCAGCCCACGCACCATATCTTCCAGCCCGCAGAACGCCGTGTGCGTAGTGAAAGGCCAAACGTGCCAGTGGAGCCTCCCCGCCTCCACCAGCTTGCGGGCCGCGTCCCGCCTTTCCTGGGGCAGCGCAGGGTCGTGCAATAACTGTTTCAAGGGCCAGGAGGGCAGCGTCCAGTTGTATCTCAGACCCTCAGGCTCCCCGGCCGTCGCCTCCATCACCTCCCGCACCGCGTCGAACATCTGCCCGGTGTATAGCGACATCACCCTGTCCGGCAGGTCCGTGAACCCCAGGTCGAAATGCGTCTTGAACACCACTACTACCCGCCGCAGGGACCGCCCGCTACCCTCCATGCGCCTCTCCTTGTCTCAACTCGTAACGCATTCTAATTGGCACGCATATGAACGGTCAAGACCCGGCCTGATAAGTCATAAATAAAGAGCTTTGCTGGAGGCTTAGCCCTCAGCAAAGCTCTTTATTTATGACTTATATCTCCCTTACCCGGAGGCAATCAGGTGCCCCAGCAGGCGGCGCGCCCCCGGACGCAACTCCTCCAACTCCTCTATAGTCTCAAGCGCGTTTTGCCTGTGGACTTCCATCACAAGCTGGGCGAACTGCACCCCGCCCGCCTCTACTACCGCCCGCCTCTGCTCTTCTTCGCCAATACCGTCCTCGCCTCCGAATGCGCGTTGGAGGGCGTTCGGTTTAGGCGCTTCATCGCGCAAGGTGAATACTATGGGCAGCGTCCGCTTGCGGAGCGCCACATCCGTCTTGCGCTCGATCTCTACCCCGCCGTTGCCTTCTTCCAGAGGCAACACGTCCTGTATATCATTGATGATTTGCGCTATGCCGCCCATCGCCTTACCGAACTTTGCCAGCAAATCGACTACCTGCCTGTCTGCGCCCGACATGAGCGCACCCATCCGGCATGCCCCGCTTATCAGCGTGCCCGCCTTCAACTCGGTAACGCGCACGCTCATCTCAAGGTCTACTTCCCCCGCGCCCATCCTGCCGTACAGCATATCAAGGTGCTGGCCCACAGCAGCGTCCACCAGCATCTCCTGGAGAGCGCCAAGCGCGGCCAACGCCCTCTCTCTATTGTTGCCTCGCGCTGCCTTGAGCAAAACCTGTTGCGCCATGACCAGCATCAGGTTGGCGGTGTTCAGCGCCTGCCCCGACCCGTATTGCCGGACGATAGGGCTGGGGTCGCCGTCGGTTATCTCGTCGAGCAGGTCGGCGGCTGCCATAGCGATCTCAACGGCCACAGCCGCAGGCACCGCTTCCTTCCAGGTGTCCCACCCCTCCTGTCCCACCGCCGCCTGGTAGCATGCTATTACGTACAGGGGCCACCTGGGCGTAAGCGCAGGTTGTGACTCGCCCTCCTCAGCAGGGAGCAGCAACGTCTCATGCATCACCTTGCCGGGGGCCGAGAGCGCCATCTTGCCCATCTGTATCAGCGTGGGCGGCAACTGCCCGGCATACCCAAGCAGGCTCTCCCGCAGCGCATGGTCTACAGCCGCCAGGATGGCTGCCTGGCCGACCGGCTCCCCGGCATAGCCCTGCTCGCCGCTTGCGTGCTGCGACGCCTCAGCCTCGCGCCCGTCTCGCGGCATACCGGTCATATCCATACCTCATTATAAGCGAAACATGGGTCACCCCGGATTCTATATTCGCGCCTGCTTCATGCGCAAAGAACTCGTACTCTACTCCCCAGCCCCTTCTGCGTGCGAGGAGGGACTTTCAATAAATGAAAAAGCAGAAACCGGGCGACTGCGCCGCCCGGTTTCTGCTTTTTTCATTTATTTGAACTTAGAGTATTAAGCCTGGTCAAGCGTAAATCTTAATTTTGAGTTGAGGTCGCTTAGGCCCAGCTACCCATGATGCGGTCGGCCGATAATGCACACGTGCCAACCGAGCCGCCGCTCTGCCACGCGAAAGAGTTGAGCGAGCGATGCTCGGCGCGGGTTATCAAGCCCATCTTCGC
This sequence comes from Chloroflexia bacterium, assembly GCA_036399775.1. Taxonomy (GTDB): domain Bacteria; phylum Chloroflexota; class Chloroflexia; order QHBQ01; family JADMIH01; genus JADMIH01. Next base: position 47,909 of record DASWMJ010000010.1, read on the forward strand.
CAGGCCGTTGGTCTTCTCGGATACATTTGCGCCTTTTAGCGCCTGCCGTGCCATCTTCTCTAGTGTGTTCAGGTTCATTGTAGTGGTACTCCTTATATGTGATAATTGGCTTCGGGACGCACGACAATATAGGGCTTGTTATAGCCTGCTTATTATCTCTTTCCCTTGGCCTTCTTCGGTTGGTGCGCTCTGCCTCTAAGAGACTCATGGAGGTCCTGTATATATACACCAGGACTGCACCAGGATTATAGCTGGCGATCCAGGCTGGGTCAATAGTCCAGTGTGGTACTTCCAGCGATAAAGGTCATACCATAAGTACCATAGCAGCCTGATGCTATACGCGGCAGTTTTATGAGGGGAAGTTGCGGGAAAATAGACAAAACAAACCCCAGGCCACCCATCCCACCCTGCTCCGGGATGTTTGTAGCCTGGGGCGTGAAAACCTCTTATCTTGTGCTTAGAACCAAATTCTGTTAGGCCGGACCATAGCGTAGGTGCCTGCGGCGGCTCCGCCGTCGGCCTGTACGTTAGCGGCGATCTGCCACGAAAGCGACGCAAGCGAGCGATGTTCTGCCGGGCTGAGGTAGCCATTGACCGCCATCATATTGCTCTTCTCAACGATGTTCGTGCCCTTCAGCGCCTGCCGTGCCATCTTCTCCAGTGCGTTCAAGTTCATCGTAGTGCTCCTCTGGTAGTGCGAATGCTCCCGACACGAATGTCCAGCCATCTGTAAAGAAATAGCTGCTAAGTGCTCAGTTCGGGATGTATAACTTGGCGCAGAGTATAACTCTGCCCCCTTTGTAGTATGTAGCCCGGCACCGACCTCAACCAAAGCACTACTGGCTTTATAAGGCGCATGCCTACCACGCCGGTAAGCATACCAATTTACATAAGCAGAGTCAATAGTAGTTGGGAAAATGAGTAGGAAAAAAGTCCTAATTACGGCAAATTACGTAGTACCTATAGGCTACTACTTTTCCGCACATAACCGGCAACAATCGATAAGAAAAAGCACGGGGGGGCTGTGCCTGCTAAGCCCTTAGCCTACCAGCGCAGGCTGTTGCTCCATCTCTGCCAGTTCGGGTTGGTCCTTGAGGAGGCGTATAAAGGTGGTGACCACCTGCGGGTCGAATTGCCTGCCCGCGAACCGTTTCAACTCCGCAACCGCTTCGTTATGGCCCAGGGCCTTGCGATACACGCGGTCTTCAGTCATCGCGCCGTAGGCGTCTACCGCAGCGATGATGCGCGCCCCGATGGGGATTTCCTCTCCGGCCAAACCATCAGGGTAGCCCGTGCCGTCGAATCGCTCCTGGTGGTGCCTGATTATCGGTACTACGCCTTGCAACGCCCCCACCGACTGCACGATGCGCGCGCCGATCTGCGCGTGCTGCTTGATGATCTCGTATTCCTCGTCGGTGAGCTTGCCGGGCTTGTTGAGTATGGCGTCAGGTATGCCAATCTTGCCCACGTCGTGCAGGATAGAGCCTAGCCTGATATTTTCTACTTCGTGCCTGGGTAGCGCCAGCGCCTGGGCGAGGGCCACCGCCCGGTCCGTTATCTTCTCGCAATGGTTGATCGTGTAAGTATCCTTGGCTTCGATGGCGTGAGCCAGGGCCGTAATCGTGTCGAGGAGCGCCTGCTCGCGCGCCTCGTAAAGCTGGGCGTTGTATATAGCAAGCGCCGCCTGGCTCCCCATTGTGGTGAGGAGCGACAGGTCATCCTTTGTGAAGCGCTCGCCCGTCTTCTTGCCGCCCAGGCACAGCACCCCTACGAAGCGCGAACGCGTCCATAGCGGCACCCCCAGGAACGATCTTATCGCCTCGAGGTCCGCTCCATTACTCCTATAACCGTTGGGAGAGTGATGCCCCAGCCGGGCAGTGTCCTCATCAGCAGAAATATTCTTGCGGACCGGGTCTACCGTAGCGAACGGCCCCGTCTTGAGCATGGTTTCAGGGTCAACCGGCCCGTATGCATTTCCGTGCAGATAAATTAGCTGAGTAGCTGTGCCCGGCTGGTGCAGGTTGATGCCTATATGCGACAGCTCGCTCTCGATACCCAGCAGCATCCAGTCGGCGTAATCGCCGAACTTCGTGTAGGGCACAAGGTATACGTTTTTCACCGTTCCCTTCTGAACGTGAGCATAGGCACGTTCCCTATCGTAGTGGTTGCGCCCTTCTTCGAGGGATGCCGTTCGCATCTCCGGCGATGTCTCCAACCCAATGGCTTCGAGGTGCCCGAAATCGAGGCGGGAAGGTGACGTGCTATCGTCCGGTTGTTCCGCGAGCAGCAGTATCCCACAGGTGAGGTTCATCAGGCGGCATGTGCGCTCGACAAGCTGGTCAGACAGCACCTGGAGGTTCTGCTCGGCAGCCAGTTGCGTGCTGAACGAAAGCAGCGCTTCCTTGTAATCATATGCGTCGTGGTAGATATAGCGGTCCACCAGGCGCTCTATGCGTCTTTGCGCGTACCCAAATGAGATGGCTATTATGAAAACGAACACACCGAAGCCGATCAAGCCAAGCTCGCTCTGCACCCACCCCGTGGGCACCGCCGCGCCTATAAACGCCGCTACTACAGAGAAAACCAGCAATATGCTGAAGCCCATCACCAGGTACACCACGCTGCGCCGTACGAAGCTTCGCACGCCCAGCAACTGATTCTGTGTGATGGCATACGCAAACGCCAGGGGCATAATACCCAGGGCCAGCGATGACAGTTCCCAGGAGACCAGCGCGTGCTCAAACAGGGCAGCCGGTATGAGCGCGAGCAACAACGGCGGGCCTACGGCGAACGTTGTACCACCCAGCAGCAGCACCAATTGCTGCCTGACTTCGGGCGACGGCTCGGCGACCAGTGAGCGGCTGAGGCTTGCCAAACCCGCAGCGACACACCCCGCGATGTAGAGATAAAGCATCGGCCTGACCCACTGATAATCGCTTGCATGCCCGGCCAGCACCCACAGGTAAGCCGCCAGCATCAGAGTGCCTGTTCCCAGCATCGTCCAGATGATGGTTGAATGGCTTTTGGCCGTCTTGCCGATACGCACGGGGAAATTGAAGAAGAAGAACGCGAATGAAGTAGACCATGCCAGCATAGTTGCGAACATCAACCCCAGCGCCCAGCCGTGTAGCAAGACCGTCGCGTTGATCAAAGCGAGGGCGGTGGCTGTGGTAATGCAAAAAACGTAGAAGGCTGATGCTGCCGTGCGCTGCCTGGCCTTCACGTACACGGGGCCGCCCACCCCCACAAATATCAGGCCCAACAGCGCGAAGCCCCACCGCACAAGCGGGCTGCCGCCACTTATATTCGCTGTGCTGACACGTATCGGCTGGGAACCGGCGAGGGCATCTGCTTTCATGATCTCCAGCACTTTTGCACCATTGAAATCAATCTCGCCCGGTGCGTTGCCGTTTGGCGCGATATAGGGCAGCGCATCGCCCCCGACTATTATATCGCCTGGCCGCACGCCCGCATCGAAGCTCAAGCCTGCGGGCACTACCGACGTGACTACCCATTGCCCGTTGGCGTCGGGCCGCGCGCTCAAGCCTACATTGGCATTGCCGGTGCTCACATAGAGCATCAAGGCAAGCACCACGATATATAGCACGCTCACGATGATTACGACGAGGAGACGGAAGCGTTCCAGCATCGAGGCCCTGTTGAGGTTTGTGGTATGGGTAGTAGACGTAGGCCGCTCCAAAGCGTTTACTCCTACAGACCGCGCATGGCTCCTCTGCACGGTCGATTCTACGCTGCCTTCAAGACGCTTCGCCTGACCGGCGTTGCCTTCTGGCCCACCCCTGCGGTTACCCAGCGTGCCTGCTGTTCTTCCCATTGGTTGCGAATACTTCATCGTGGTATATAGAAGATATTAATATAACTAAAAAGGCGACAATTTTGAAACGCACGCTCTCTATCGTTTTGCCCCTGGTTACCCGCTTTACCGGCAAACGTGTTCTGTTTCCGCACTATGCGCCCGTAAATACGCAAATCAACCTCATAAAGTGATTCTAAATGTAGTAAGCCCATTTGATAGTATGTTGATTATACCAACCTGTTATCTCATAACACAAGATATAAGCCGCCCTGATGGGGGGTACTTTGGTAAGGCTACGCCATGCTAGAGTACTAGCACACGCTCTTTCCGAGGAAGCAGATAAACATAACTTGCAACTGCTTACACTATAACGGAAAATCCACGTCTTAGATAGCCCCTAGTGCCTACTAGTTATCAATTACAAGGCATATAGAACTACATTGCTTAAGAATTGCATGGGTTAAAACAGCTTGAACAGTGTATAATGTTTCAACTGGTATTTAGAGAAGGAGGCAATTACATTGGATACATCAACCGCTACAAGAGACCAGGCCGCACCCTCGGAATTCTCAGGCTACGCCCACCCTGAGATGCTGGTATCAACCCAGTGGGTGGAAGACCACCTGAAAGATGATAACCTGCGCATCGTGGAATCGGACGAGGACGTGCTACTATACGAGCAGGGCCACGTACCCGGTGCCGTGAAGCTGGACTGGCACACCGACCTGCAAGATGACGTGCGCCGCGACTACATAGAGAGCGAGCAGTTTGCACAGCTTTGCTCGGAGCGCGGTATCGCCAACGATACCACCGTCATCCTCTACGGCGACAAGAACAATTGGTGGGCTACCTACGCCCTGTGGGTCTTCCAGCTATTCGGGCACGATAACGTCAAGATTATGGACGGTGGACGGCAGAAGTGGATCGCCGAGGGCCGCCCGCTCTCCCGCGACGTGCCCCAGTACGAACCGACCCGGTACAACGCCCCGGAGCGCAACGACAGCGAAATCCGCGCCTTCCGCGACCAGGTGATGGCCCTTCTCGACTCCGAGCGCAAAGCCCTACAGGAAGGCAAGGCGCTCGTGGACGTGCGCTCCAACCCGGAGTTCACAGGCGAGATGCTCCACATGGTCAACTACCCGCAGGAGGGGGCGCAGCGCGGCGGCCACATCCCCGGCGCGCGCAACATCCCCTGGGCCACCGCCGTGCGCGAGGACGGCACCTTCAAGAGCGTAGAGGACCTACAGCAGATATACGGCGGCCAGGGGGTGACCCCCGACAAGGACGTGATAGCCTACTGCCGCATCGGCGAGCGTTCGTCCCACACCTGGTTCGTGCTCAGGTACCTCCTGGGCTACCCCAACGTCCGCAACTACGACGGAAGCTGGACCGAATGGGGCAACCTCGTAGGCGCGCCCATAGAAAAAGGCCCGGCGTCCTAGTACCGAGTACCGAGTGCTGAGTGCTGAGTGCTGAGTGCTTGATTGGATTATCTGAGTAATGAAGAAAGTGGCCCGCGGGCCACTTTCTTCATTACTCAGATAATATTTATTTCTTACCTGCGTAGCAGCAGGCGGGTCGCCAGGCCCGTCGCGCCGCCGAAGATTAAATGCGCGCCTAGAGCTTGGACGTGCTCTTCCAGGGGCACTTCATCTGCGTCGGGGGCGATGTTGAGCGCCCTCAGCCCGATCTCGTCAAGCGCGAGCCAGATAAAGACGCCGTAGATGAGGCCCGCTACGATGCCCAGCCGGGGGATGCGGGCTGCCAGCGCGCCGAAAGCGGCCCCCCACAGTAGTCCAGTGGCGTAATGCACGGCCACACCCGCCTCAGCTTTGTGCTTCTTTGGCACCTCCCGCCCTGTTACGGCCTTTGACACTTTATCGGCTATTATTTGCGTTGACGGCTCTTCCTTCTCCTGGTTGTCGTCGCCACGTTTGGGCTTCTGCTCAGGACGCTCTCCCGGTTCGTTGCGCACGATCGCCCAGTAGCCGTCCATAGCGGCGGTAGCGGCTGCACCCGCGAGCATGCCCGCGATTATCCCGGCGAGTACGTTGCGTCTTTTCTTCTTTACGTTATCTGGCATCCTGGCCCTCTAATTTGCGCCCTCGGTCCGTTCGAGCCGCACCTGTAGCTGGCCGCCATACTTCCGCACGTCATAGCAGGGCACGGGCGCGGTTGCCGGGCCATGCACCAGCTTGCCGGTCCTCACGTCGAACTGCGAGCCGTGCCAGGGGCAGGTGACGACGTGCCCCTCAAGCTCGCCTTCCCATAGCGGGCCGCCGTAGTGCGGGCAGGTACCGTCGAAGGCGTGGATGCCGTCTTCGTCCTTGAGGATGACTATGGGCCTCCCCTCGACCTCGGCTTTCACCATTTCGCCGTCTTTGAGGTCGTCGAGGGCCACCGCATCTGTGTACTTCTCCGGCCCCGACACCCATGCGTCCCGGTTCACAGCCTGTCCCAGGTTGTAAACCAGCTCGCCCGCCACGTAAGCAGCCAGCGCGTTCAGCAGGTAGCCACCAGCCGACAGCGAGCGCGCCATCCCACGCCTCTTGCCTCCCATCCGCAGGGCCATCGAGCAGGCGTTCAGCGTGAGGCCCCCCACGTTTATTATCGCGTGCGCCATGCCCATGCGCCTGTGCGCCCCACCCACGTCGCTCCAGTCTGCTATGCCCGTAACGGCGGCTCCGAGCGCGGCTACTATGCCCGCGCCCAGCGAAATATCGGCTGCCGCGTCAAGCCCTGGGTCGTCCCCTCGCGCCGCGCTTATCAGGTCGAGCAGTTGGGTGATGGTCCACGCGCCGATGGGCACGTCGGTTATCACCGGGTGGAGAGGGTGCCCCAGCCACACGCCGTTGAGTAAATCTTTCAGCAAGCGCCCAGCCTCTCCCGCGTTGCTGAACGCGTCGTTTATCACAGGCTGGATGGCGTCGGATACCTGGTCAAGCCACTTCTGCCTGTCTACTATCTCCTGCACAACTCCTGTAGTCATAAAGCAGCACCCCCTTGTGAGTTGACATGAGGGGGTGCAATATCTGTGCCTTAATTCTCGCTATTACTCTACGTGCCGCACCACGCGCGGGAACCGCGTAGATATGAGCGCGCTAGTCAACGCGAAGAGCGCTACCCCGAAGAATACCCACCACAGGCTGCCCACCAGCGCGTCCGCCAGCGCCGCCCGCGTCTCAGGCGGGAGGATCTCGCGCACCGACAGGTCGAAGAGGCTGTTGACGGGGCCAAGCGCGGGGTCCGCGCCCCCCTTTTCAGCCTCCGGCGGCAATTGAGCGACCAGCCTCTGTATGCGCTCGCTTGCCAGCACGGGCGCGAGCGTTGCTACCAGCACCAGCCCCAGCACCGCCGTGCCGACAGCCTGCCCCATGTTGCGGAAGAATTGCACCGAGGCGGTAGCTATCCCGCGCTCTCTCCACTCCACCGAGCTTTGCACGGCAATCAGCATGGACGAGGTGCTGGACCCCAGCCCCGCGCCAATTATGAACGCAGCGACAAGGGTCACAAGCGCCTTCAGCAGCAAGCTCTCCGATATAGCCTGCACCTGTATCGTCAGGAGCAGCAGCGAGCCGATCAGGATCAACGTCGTACCGGTGAGGATAACGGCGCGGTAGCCGAACCGTATGATGAAGCGCCCACTCAATCCGCTGGAAAGAGGCCACCCAATCGAGAGCGGCGCGACCATCAAACCCGCCTCGATGGGAGTGCTGCCCCACCCGCCCTGCGCGAGTAGAGGGAGGTAGGCCGCTACCCCCATGAGCACCCCGCCTGACACCATCCCTACCAGGCAGGGCACCGCCATGACCGGGCGCGACAGCAGCCCCAGCGACAACACGGGTGCGGCAGCCCTCCTCTCCACCAGCACAAACAAGGCCAGCAAGAGCGCCGCGCCCGCCCCCAGGAGGAGCGTAGTCGGTGCGAGCCATTCCCCTCCATGCCCGCCTGCTTGCAGCGCCATGAGCATCAACCCGATCCCCAGGGTCAGCGTCACCCCGCCCGCCCAATCCACCTTCTGGCGAACGTGGATGTGCGGCTCGCGCAGGTACCGGAAGAGAAGCAACGAGGAGAAGATGCCTACCGGCAAATTGATAAAGAAGACCCACCGCCAGTCGGCAAACTGCACGATAGCCCCGCCCACCAGCGGCCCCAGCACGCCCGATACGCCCCACACGCCGCTGAACACGCCCTGTAAGCGCGCTCGCTCTTCCAGCTCGAACAGATCGCCTATGAGGGTGAGTGACACGGGCACTATCGCCCCCGCGCCCAGCCCCTGCACCGCCCGGAAAGCTATCAGCGAGGGCATATCCCACGCCAGCCCGCACAGCGCCGACCCCGCGATGAATATACCCGACCCCAGCATAAATACCGGCTTGCGCCCGTATATGTCGGCCAGCTTGCCGTACAGGGGCACCGTAGTGGTAGCCGTCAGCAGGAAGGCCGACACCACGAGAGGGTAAAGGGGAAGCCCGCCCAGCACGCCCACTATATTGGGTAGCGCGGTAGCCACTATCGTGCCGTCGAGCGCCGAAAGCGCCACCGCCAGCATCAGCCCGATAATCACGAGCGGCCTGCTGAGGGCAACCGAACGCCCCTCCGTGGGAGCGGGCGCGGCTACCTGCGCCCCCTCTATAACGTCGTCAACCAGCCCCGTTCCCAAACACGCACCCTCTACAACGAAATCGCCCGGCCCACGCGAGCCAGGCAGCCACATTAGCTTACCATATTTCCCTTCCCACGCGAAAGAGAGCCACTCCTTGTGTAAATGTTCAGAATACATGAGACATCCCGAATTTAAGATTTACGCCTGATCAAGCGTAGTAGCCTAAATTCAAACAAATAAAAAGCAGAAAATGGGCGGCGCAGCCGCCCATTTTCTGCTTTTTATTTGTTTGAAAGTCTCTTATTCTTAGCCCTTACCCTCTTTGTATGAAGGTTGCCACATATGACCAATTCTTCAGGCTATCTTATGGCGCACCCATTCCATTTTCAGGACTTCTTCAGCATGCGTCCCATACAATAAGGTCAGAACGACGAAATACAAAGCAAAATCGTCAAACAAACAAAATCAAACAAACCAAACAATATATAAGGAGCACAAAAAACAATGTCTAACGTAATCGCAAGCACCCGCAACTCGGTCCGCGTCCTGGGCCTGTTCGCAATCATGATGGCCTTCGCCGCCATGTTCGCCGCAGGTTCCGCTTCAGCAGCCACCAGCACTAACAGCTACTCCACTCCCAGCGACACCGGCACATTCGTCGTGAGCGTGATAGATGCCAAGAGCAAGGAATTGGTCGGTGGAGCCGAGATAGAGATCCTCGACGCCAACGCTAACGTAGTGGCAAAAGCAGTGGTTGGTGGCCCTATGGCAGAGACCGACACCGTGCAGTTCACCCTAGCGCAGGGCGCATACAAGATGTACATCACCGCTGATGGCTACCAGAAGGTAGAGACGCAGATCAGCGTGACGGCAGGCCAGACCTCCAAGTACGAAGCAGAGCTTCAGCAATAATCAGTAGCCAGCAGTAAATAGAAGAATATCGAAAACGATTGTAAGGGCGAGTTTCAAACTCGCCCTTATGTTTTTAATATAGAAGGTTGTTGGAAAGTCGAGATGTACGACAATGACACTCCCCATCCTTGTCATTCTGAGCGCAGCACTAACAAAGTTATGTCCAGGAATAAAATGTGTAAGGTAGGGGCGACCCGGTGGGTCGCCCTGCCAGGGGTTACGTGTAAAGTTGGTACGCCAACCCCACCAGGGCGACCCGGTGGGTCGCCCCTACGGAGACATTTCTTTGTTTGTGATGTACTCAGAATGACAAGTGATGATGGGTTTGCTGAAGGATACAACCTAGTCATGTAATTCAGATGCCCTTGCGCGGTACAGAGTCGGCCTTACTTGGCGGAATAGCACAGTGAAAGAATTAGTACCTTCTTCCTATTGCCGCCTGCTGATTAATAAGATATACATATGTATATTATTATACATATGTATCGTTCAATTAATGGGAGGCAAGCAAAATGACCTACCCAACCACCTTCGAGCTACCGACCACCGACAGCCTGACCGGCCTTCTCACTACAGCCTACTTCCGCCACTTATTGCGCGAGCAGGTCTTGCCGCAGGCTGAAGGCGGCGAGACTCCCCTGACCTTTTTCCTGCTTGATAACGACTATTTTTCCGAACTGAACACCACGCACGGATCTGTCTGCGGAGATAACGTGCTCAAAGGCACGGCGCGAGTACTGAGAGAAGTGTTACCCGATGCGGCTATTCTTTCGCGCTACGGCGGCGACGAATTCGCGGGCGCACTGCCTGATACGCGGCTGGACGATGCGTTTACCCTGCTGGAAGAGGTGCGCCGCCGCCTGGCCGCCTTGACGTGGGAAGAGTGGCCCGACCTGCATACCACCTGCTCCACCGGCCTTGCAGCCTTTCCCGCCAACGGCTCAAACGACGTAGAGCTTATTCGCGCAGCCGACCAGGCCCTGTACACCGCCAAGATCACGGGCCGCAACAAGGTCTCCCTGCCGCTAGCCGACAGCCGCATGGTCACCAAGACCAGCCACTACACCTCCACTCAGCTAGACCGCCTGGCCCTCCTCGCCAAAGCCGTAAAGCGTAGCGAAGCCACCCTCCTGCGCGAAGCCCTGGACGATCTCCTCAAAAAGTACAACGACCTGCTCGGACCGCCCCCTACAGCCCGGACCTCCCTTCCTACCAGCGTCTGAGGCTGGGCTATTTTGCTCCTTAGTTTTGACTTTCTTGCTTGCCTGGGCTTATGCTGAAGTGCAAAAGTAGTCCTGGCATCCCTTGACGTATTAGAACATATGTACTATAATATAACTGTAAATATCGTTCCCCTGCGCCCTTCCCCATGTGCCGCCACATGAGACTGGAGGAATATCTGTGAAAAGAGGAGCCAGCAATCTGACCCACTTTACACACTAAGACCGATGGCCCACCGCGCGGTGCAGGCTATAATATCCCCAGGCACAAAAATCATTCGATAGGGAGCGCGAAATGTCAGAAAGAACTGAAGCTGAACAGGGCAGCGCACAGGCGAGCACAGAAAAGGTGACTTTCTTCACGATACTTCGCAACCGCAACTTCCGCAACCTCTGGTTGGGCCAGATCATCTCTCAGATGGGCGATTACTTCGCTTTCCTAGCGATCCTGGTAGTGGTTGGAAGCTTTTCCCAGGATGTGAGCGAGACCACGCAACAGGTGTCTATCGTGATGATTGCTTCCACCTTGCCCCGACTCCTCTTCGGCGTGCTTGCGGGCGTATTCGTAGACAGGTGGGACCGCCGCCTGACCATGCTGGCATCAGACTTGATACGCCCTGCCCTCACCCTCGCCATGATCCCGGCTTTCATGTCGAAGAACCTCTGGCTCATGTGCATCCTCGCCTTTGCTATGTCCGCAGTAGGCACCTTTTTCAACCCCGCCAAGGGCGCTCTTATACCAAAGATGATGCCCACTGAGCATCTGACCGCGGCCAACGCCCTCTCGCAGACCTCTATGATGGCGGCCTTTGTGCTCGGCCCCGCCCTTTCGGGAGCGATATTCTTCCTGGCCGGATCGGGGAACGAATGGATAGCCTTTGTGCTTGACGCAACATCCTACGTGGTTTCTGCTTTCGCCATCTGGATGATAAGGATGCCTAAAGAGGACACTAAGCCGGCCCCCGAAACGACTGCGGAAGGCAGCGCGCTCGGCAGGGTGGGCAAAGAGATTGTCGTTGGAATAAAGGCGCTGGCGTTCAACAGGGTCATGGCGACCCTAAGCGTAGTCTTTGCGATAACGATGCTCGGTGTGGGCGCGCTCAACGTCCTCTGGGTGTCATTTCTCAAGACTACGTTCGGCTACACCGATTCGGGTGAGCTAGGGTGGCGCTTCGCGGTTATAGATATTGCCTTCTTCGCCGGGATGGTGCTTGCGAGTATAGCTGTGGGCAACTTTCTGTCCAACCGCCCGCCTAAGGAATACATCGTCTGGGGTCTGATTGTCTTTGGCGTTGGTATGCTCCCGCTCGGCTACCTCCCAGACTATTGGCTGGTTGTGGGCGTCATGTTCGTGGCAGGGCTGGCAGTCGCGCCTATCGAGACAGGCGTGACGACCCTGATGCAGATCAGCGTGCCTAACCACCAATTGGGGCGGGTAGGGGGCGGTATGGGCACCGTCAGCGAAACAGCGAGCCTCGGCTCGATGGGCATGGCGGGCTTGCTCGGTGCGGCGATTGGCATCCCCTTCGTCTTCCTCCTCTCCGGTGTGATTTGCATCTTAGCAGGCATTGTTGCCCTCGCGGGCCTGCCGAACCTCACCATCAAGGACGCCCCTGTAGGTGACGCCTCCGCCACAGTCGGTTCCGATCCGCAAATGGCCCAGGTGGCATAAGTAAGCGTGTTCACTAAGCACAATCATGAGACAACCAAAATTAAAGATTTGCCCTGAGCAAGCGTAGAATATTTAGTTCAAAAACAAGAAAACAGGCGGCCGCGCCGCCTGTTTTCTTGTTTTTGAACGTTCTTTTCGAGATGATGGCACAGTGCGCTTGTGGCAGGTGAAGTAATGCTTCATCTAACTTTAGCTCCGCATTCTTCGCTTAACGATTATCTTACGATCAACCGCGTCCTGACTATCAGGCAGCTTGACCTCGGTTCTTTCAGGTAGCCAACCTTTGGGCCAAACTAAACCTGTGAGGGTGGCGAGCCGCTGGAGCCTGTCCGGAGGCGCCCCGCGACTCAGTGCCCACCTGCGCCAGCGAGGTACAGTGACCGACCACCACGCCCAAGCAAGCGTAAAACCAACTACGAAGAATATGAACCAGCCGTTTGGAAGAAGCACATATCCCAGAACTGAGAAGCCTATGATGATCAGAAGCACAGGCAGGTTAACGAGCAAATGCCCCAAAAGGACCGCCCGTCCCGCACTCAACTGCTTGGGAGCCTGAGAATGTGCAGGACCGTGAGAAAAGGGATTAGCTTCCATCTTGCCTGCTCCGTTCCTAGATTCCTAACCAGACATCGATTGCCGGCACATTGAGGAACGCCCACTCCTCGTGACGCACATCACTCGCTTATGCGTTGCGTTCCGTGTGTAAAGTATATCACCTTCAACTCTGCGTTCATCACACACTCTAGGGTAAGCCTAACTCCTCCGCCAAAATACATCTCAAGCCCTATTTACCCGACAGGCCGTTGTTGTATACTTATTAATCCAGGCCCGAAAAGTAAGCCTTAGCAAAAGGAATTATCCCCTTGCACGACCTCAAATCGCTAATCCCCTACCTGGCGCGCTACCGTGGGCGGCTCATTTTCGGTGGCATTATGATCGTCGCCACCACCATCCTTTCCCTCGCCCTCCCTTACCTGGTGGGCACCGCCATAGACAGCATCAAAGCGGGGCAGCCAAACGACCAGGTGACCGTCATCGCGGGCTTGATCCTGCTGCTTGCCGCCATCCAGGGCGTGGGCGACTTCTACGCCCGCTACAGCATCAACGAAGTGTCTCGCCTGGTCGAGTACGAATTGCGCAACGACCTCTTCGCCCACCTACAGCGCATGCAGCAGAGCTTCTTCCAGAACATGCATACGGGAGACATCATGGCCCGCGCCACCAACGACCTGACGGCGGTGCGCGCCTTCCTCGGTCCCGGCCTCTCCAACAGCGTGCGTACCGTGCTGATGTTCCTCGTCGCCTCCGCGCTGATGCTCACCATCAACCTGGGCCTTGCCCTGATAGTGATGTTCTTCATGCCGATGGTCAGCGTGGCGTTCGTCCTGATCGGGGGGCGCATGCACCGGCGTTACGAGCGCGTGCAGGCCCAGTTCGGCCAGCTTTCCACCTACGCCCAGGAGAACTTCTCCGGCATTCGCGTGGTCAAGGCATACGCCCAGGAGGAATACGAGACGCACCACTTCGCCCTCGCCAGCCGCGACTACATCAACCGCAGCATGGAGTACCAGCGCCTCAACCAACTCTTGTGGCCGATGATGGCCCTGGTGCTCGGGCTGGCGGGCGCAGCCATCCTCTACGCGGGCGGCATGGCGGTCGTAAACGGTAGCATCACGCTCGGACAGTTCGTGCAGTTCAACTTCTACCTGCTCATGCTGAGCTGGCCCATGATAGCCCTCGGTTGGGTGGTCAGCCTCTACCAGCAGGGAGCAGCATCTATGGGCCGCATCCGCGAGCTTATGAGCCACCGCGCCAAAGTAGCCGACAGCGACCAGACCGTGCCCCTGGAGACCATCAGGGGCGAGATAGAGTTCGACCACGTCACCCTCAGCTACGACAAGCGCAGGGTGCTGGACGACATTTCGTTCCACGCGCCCGCAGGCAGCACCCTCGCCATCGTCGGCTCGACGGGCGTAGGCAAGACCTCCATCGTGAACCTCATCGCCCGCGTGCATGAGGCCCAGGAAGGCCGCGTGATCGTGGACGGCGTGGACGTGCAACATATCCCACTAGCCATGCTCAGGCGCAGTATCGGCTACGTGCCGCAGGATACTTTCCTCTTCTCGACCTCCCTGAGCGAGAACGTATCCTTCGGCGTGGACGAGGCGGAACCCGCGATGGTGGCTCAATCGGTGCAGGTCGCCCGCCTCAGTAACGACCTCGACCAGTTCCCGGACGGCATAGAGACTGTCATAGGCGAGCGCGGCGTGACACTCTCCGGCGGCCAGAAGCAGCGCACGGCCCTCGCCCGTGCCGTCATGCGCGCCCCCGCGATACTCATCCTGGACGACTCCCTATCCAGCATAGACACCCACACCCAGTCCGAGATACTCTCCGGCCTGCGCGACGTACTGAAGGGCCGCACCAGCATTATCATCTCCCAGCGCATCTCCACCGTAAAGGACGCCGACCAGATACTCGTCCTGCAAGATGGCCGCATAGTAGAGCGCGGCACCCACCAGGAATTGGTAGCCAGGCGCGGCACCTACGCCCAGATGTACCGCCGCGAGCTTCTTGCCCACGAGCTAGGCGTGGACCCGCTCGATACGGAGTAACGTGATGCGTGATGCGCGTGATGCGTATTGCGGGGAGGATGAAATTGCCAGGGGTATAAGAAAAGAATAGCCCTTGTCATTCTGAGCGAAGCGAAGAATCTCGCCCCTCGCGTACCATGCTGAGGACGCAAGGGGAGAAAAATGGAGGCAAGATTAGGCGCGAGGGACGAGATTCTTCGCTTCGCTCAGAATGACATAGGGTAGTGGGTTTGCCTTCGTTTACTTGCTTAGTGGGGCCACTCTCTGTTGAATAGCAAGAAAGTGAGCAGGCGTACAGGTCGGTTTACTCGTAATTCATAATTACCGCCAGGGGAGAATCATGGCAGGCACCACAATAATCCACGAAGACGAAATCTTAGGCAAAGCATACGACGCCCACCTGATGCGCCGCATCCTCACTTACCTGCGCCCCTACCAGGCGAAGGTGGTGATAGCCTTCTTTATCATTTTCGCCACCGCCGCCGTAGAGCTTACGGGGCCATACCTCGCTAAGCTGGCGATTGACGAGGCCATCGTGCCCGGCAAGCCCGATCTCCTGCTCCCCATCGTGGCGATTTTCCTGGGCGCGCTGGCGACTTCCTTCGTGCTGCGCTACGCCCAGAACTACATCATGCAGGTCATCGGCCAGAACGTCATGTACGACATCCGCCAGCAGATATTCTCCCACCTGCAACACCAGTCCCTCAGCTACTTCGACCGCAACCCCGTGGGCCGCATCATCAGCCGCCTCACCAACGACGTGGACGCGCTCAACGAGTTCATCGGCTCAGGCGTGGTTACGGTGGCAGGCGACGTTGCTATCCTGGTGGGCGTGGTGATAGTGATGCTCATAATGGACTGGAAGCTGGCCCTCGTCAGCCTGGCCGTGCTGCCCCTGATAGCCCTCGCCAGCCACCAGTTCCAGCGCCTGATGCGTACCACCTACCGCCAGCAGCGCGTCCGCCTGGCCCGCGTCAACGCCTTCCTGCAAGAGAACATCTCCGGGATGCTTGTAGTGCAGCTTTTCAACCGCGAGAAGCGCAAGTTCAACGAGTTCGACGACCTGAACAAAGACTACCTGAAGGCGAACATAGACGCACTACGTGTCTTCTGCTACTTCTTCCCCGTCGTCAGCTTCCTATCGGTGATGGCGATCGTCCTCCTCCTGTGGTACGGCTCCGGCGGCGTGCTGGACGGCACCATAAAGCTGGGCGTGCTGGTGGCCTTCTTCCAGTACACCGAGCGCGCATTTCAGCCCATCCGCGACCTTGCCGAGAAGTACAACATCATGCAGGCCGCGATGGCCGCAGCCGAGCGCGTCTTCATGCTGCTAGACGAAAAACCCACCATCGTGGACGCGCCCAACCCTCGCCCACTCGGCAAGGTCGTAGGCGACATCGAGTTCCGCGACGTGCATTTCGCCTACAACCCCGACGAGCCTGTATTGCGGGGCATCAACCTCAAGATACCCGCGGGCACGAGCGTCGCCATTGTGGGCGCGACCGGCGCGGGCAAGACTAGCATCATCAGCCTCCTCAGCCGCTTCTACGACGTACAGCAGGGGCAGATACTCCTCGACGGCGTAGACGTGCGCGAAGTTAGGCAGACCGAGCTGCGCCGCCACATAGGGGTGGTGCTGCAAGACCCGGTGCTATTCTCAGGCACCATCTCCCGCAACATCCGCCTTCTCGATAGCGACATCAGCGACGAGGAAGTGCGCCGCGCCGCCCGCTTCGTCAACGCGGCGGGCTTCATCGAACGGCTGCCCGGCGGCTACGACTACGAAGTGAAAGAGCGGGGCGCGAACCTCTCAGTCGGCCAGCGCCAATTGCTCACGTTCGCCCGCGCCATCGCCTTCAACCCCTCCGTCCTCCTCGTGATGGACGAGGCCACCTCAAGCGTGGACACCGAGACCGAGGCGCTCATCCAGGATGCCCTCTACAAGCTGATGCGTGGCCGCACCAGCATCATCATCGCCCACCGCCTCTCCACCATCCGGCACGTAGACCGCATAATCGTCCTGCACAAGGGCCGCGTGGTGGAAGACGGCACCCACGAAGACCTCATGGCCCGCAACGGCTACTACTACCGCCTGTACGAATTGCAGTACCAGGAGCAGGAGGGGTCAGGGGTCAGGGATCGGGGATCAGGGGCCAGTGAACCGAGCGAGGCGGTTGTAGAAGCGAGGGCCGATTAGGATTGCTTGAGCGGCGGGGCTTATCTCACGAAGAAGTTGATGCGGCATCCTCTTCAGCCTCTTCAAACAGGTTGATGTCGGTAAGCACGCTGACAATACCGCCGCCTGCATCAAAGCCGAAATAAGTACTGAATACTCCATCGCCCTGGGTAGCGAAAGCAATTACGTTAGCGCCTGTCGTCTCATCTACGAGTACGTTGGCGTAGCTCGGCGCTATCCGCTTGAGTACGTCCGATAGTATTGCCTTGCCCGTAGCGGGCCGCTCTGCCACCTGTTGCGCCGTCTGCGCATCCATGAACGACCCCACGCCACTGTCTACGGGATAGCCCCACCTCTGATCCGGTTCGAGCCTGGCTGGGTCCTTGTTGGGTAAGAGCGCCTGTTCCCAGCGCACGGGTGCGTTTTCCGACAAGCGCAAGAGCACGCAAGCTGCGTCCCGGTCGTCAGTATCGCGCGCCAGCCAGACCGGGTAGGTACCCGCAGGTAGGTGGGCGGGGAACGGAGCACGCCGAGGTGTAACCAGGGGATCGCAGGCCACGAGGGCACCCGTTGGCAGCACTATCTCGCCTAACTGCACCCATTCGAGCATGGCTTTAGGGTCAGGGGTCAATAACTCAGGCCGGGTAGTATACTCTTTGCCCGCGCTGGCGATACGTTTTATAGCAGGCATATCTGTTCAACTCCTTATCCCTGACGGGGCGCGAAAGTGTTCAGATTATGGGTTAAAATAATGTCTCCGTAGGGGCGACCCAGTGGGTCGCCCTGGTAGGGTTAGCGTACCATGCTTGCGTGATGACCCACCAGGGCGACCCACCGGGTCGCCCCTACCCAAGTCTAAACATTTACCGAGCACCTCATATTGCCCCGTGCAACGCAAAATGCTATCCTTTATTGTGAAGCTACAATAATAAGAGGCAATAGCGAAATAGTAGCACAAACACAAAAAGAAAGTCTAATTGGAAGGCAACCCCTATTCATGCTAGCTGAAACCCAAACAAGCACTACAACAGTCAAGCAAAGCAGACTACAGAATCCCCTCCTCAAGGCATATGGTGGCCTCGCCCTGGGCGTGCTTTGCATCGGCTTCTCCGCAATTTTCACCAAGTGGGCGGACGTTCCCGGCCCCGTCTCCGCTTTCTACAGGGTGCTCATCGCTACGGTGGTCCTTGCCATCCCCTTCGCCCTCCAATCGGCGCGGCGATCTGCTCCCCAGGAGGGCGAAGCTGGCATGCATGTCCGCGTGCCCACGTCCGCCCTCTGGATCACCGCGTTCGCGGGGATATTCTTCGCCCTCGACCTCGGCTTCTGGAACACTTCCCTCTTCTATACGTCCGCCGCCAACTCAACCCTCCTGGGCAACACCTCGACCCTCTGGGTGAGCCTGGGCGCGCTCCTCATCTTCCACGAGAGCCTCAAGCGCCGCTTCTGGCTCGGCATGGTAATCGCCCTGGTGGGTGCCGCCATAGTCGTGGGCCGCGACGTTTTCCTGCACCCCAATCTCGGCTTCGGCGACCTCCTCTCGATCTTCAGCAGCCTTTTCTATGCAGGCTACCTCCTCACCACCGGACGCGCCCGGCAGCACCTGGGCACCCTTCGCTTCATGTGGCTCTCCTCCCTGGTCGCCACCGTCCTCCTCTTCATCTACGTCCTCGTGATGCAAGAGCAGCTTACGGACTTCTCCGCGAACACCTGGCTTTCCCTGCTAGCCCTGGGCCTCATCTCACACGCCCTGGGCTGGATGTCCATCAACTACGCCCTGGGCCACCTCCCCGCGCCCCTCACCGCCGTCACCCTCCTCTCCCAGCCCGTCATCACCGCCCTGCTGGCCGTGCCCCTCCTCGGAGAAGGCATCTCCATCTACCAGGTAGCAGGCGGCCTGCTCGTCCTCTTGGGCGTATACATAGTAAACCGAAAATAAGTTGTGAAACAAACGATAAAAAGTATCGGACCAGGGCTCAGCCCTGGTCCGATACTTTTTATTGTTCAGCTTAGGCGATCTTACCTCGGCGGCTCGACCAAAAGCTGGGGTTGGCTAGTGGTTGGCTTTGCTCGATTGGCTGGGTGTTACGCAGCCTGGGAAGAAGGTGTTAGCCACGATCTTGGATGTCTGCCCACGCGTAGCGTTGTTGTTCGGGCGGAAGTATGGCTTGCCGCTCGTACCGCATGGCTCGCTCGGCATCGTACCGCATGGATAACCGCTCATCACTCCCCTTGAGGTCAGCCTCTCTATCCACACG